>URDU01000017.1 GCA_900546625.1 uncultured Lachnobacterium sp.
GAGAGAGAAGATCAGAGAGAGTGAGTAGTGTTTGTTCGGTTTTGAAGGTACATCCAAAAGAGAATAAGGATGAGCCTGAGTAATGAAATAATCCTCGATAGCTCAATGGTAGAGCACTCGGCTGTTAACCGAGTTGTTGTAGGTTCGAGCCCTACTCGGGGAGTTTTTTAGTATAATATATGGTGACATAGCCAAGTGGTAAGGCCCCGGTCTGCAACACCGTCATCGCCGGTTCAAATCCGGCTGTCACCTCTCTTAAAAGGACTGCATCAGTTTATGATGTGGTCTTTCTTTTGTATACAATAAGTTGCAGATAATATATAAAGAGCAATATAAACCTGATAAACAGAATTATATTGCTCTTTTTCAACAGCACTTATCCTTTTTGAATAGTTGTCGTATTATTATTATTCCTCTTCCGGATATTTCATACCCCATTCAGCTCTTATATCTGACATGATTTTCATAACGTCATATGTATATTGACAGTGCATGAGGGTTTCTATTTCATCTGATGATGCTGAGGTTACGGCTTTTTCCATATCACATACTTCGTAATACAGTGCATCTAATGTATCACCGGCATCAATTACTTCTTTATGACCATCCTCTGTGTATGTAATAGTTGCCTGCATTCCTCTTGGATACTCAAAGATTTCCACATATGCCTTGTCAAAAGAGAGTGTAGCGCGTTTTGGCTGCTTTGAATGAAGAGATAATGTGACGGTTGCCATTTCGGCTGCATCATTCATAAGCAGAATGCCTGCCTGTTCATCAACACCGGTTGGTGCATATTTAACCTGCGACAATACCTGTGTTGGTGTTTCCTTGAAGAACCAGCGGATGAGAGAAAGTGAGTAAACACCAATGTCAAGCAGCGCTCCTCCTGCAAGCTTACGGCTGAAAAACCTGTTTGTCATATTGTAATCCTTGTAGCTTCCAAAATTGACCTGAATTAAATTGAGCCTGCCGAGTTGTCCACTTGCAATTATTTCGTTTAGCTTTTTATAAACAGGCATATGATAGATAGTCATGGCCTCCGCAAGAATAACGTTATTTTCCCTGGCCAATGAGACGGCTTCATCGAGCTCTGCTATATTTAAAGTAATAGATTTCTCACAGAGTACATGCTTTCCATTAGAAAGGGCTTTTCTTAGATAATTAATGTGAGTATTGTGTGGAGTGGAGATGTAAATAATATCCACATCAGGATCATAAAAGACGTCATCAATGTTGTCATATACCTTTGAAATGCCATATTTTTGTGCAAAAACTTCGGCCTTTTCATGAGTCCTGTTAGCAACTGAATAAAGAGTGCGTCCTTCCTTGGAAAGAGCCTGTGCGAGCTCATTAGCTATTACGCCGCAGCCGAGTGTGGCCCAATTAAGCTGTTTCATGTGAAATCCTCCTTTTTAACTTAAAGTATTGTAGCTGTGATGGTACATAAAATATATTCAAATTATAAATATATTTAAATAATAAAATATGTACCAGAATGAACATATTCTAGCATGATGAATTATGAATTACAATACATTTAGATTCAAAACAGTCAAAAACAGTCAAAGTTGGATAGTGGTCAAATCAAAATTAGTCAATTTGAACTATATTTTTTAATTATAAATTAGTAATAAAAAAGATACTAAAATTGGCAATTAGGCAAGTAATAATGATTTGTATAGTATATTCTGCACAAAATTAGAATATTGCCTTTGTATATATTACATAATTTAAAAGTTGGCTTTATATATTTTTAACAATTTTTAATGTGATTATTTGTGAATATAAATGACGGATTATGATTGACAATGAATGATTTTGAAAATATAATTATACTACAAGTTAAATGTTATCGGAATTTATTTAATAGCAGAGTGATTTAATAGTAAAGTGATTTAATAATAGTCTTTGAGCAATTTGAAAACAGAGGTGATTAGATGCTGGCGGAGGATAGATGCAAAAAAATACTTGATATATTGGATACAATGGGGAGTGTGACCGTTCAGCAGCTTATGGACGAGCTTAATATATCGGAGTCGACGATCAGACGTGATCTGGTTGCAATGGACAAGAAGGGCTATCTCACCAAGGTACATGGTGGTGCGATTGCAAATAACACCAATATCCATACTCAGGATGAGAAGGTCATAAGCAGGCTTAAGCAGAATCGCAGCGAAAAGGAACAGATTGCCAGATATGCGGCATCACTTATTGTGGATAATGATTTTGTTTACATTGATGCCGGTACTACAACGGCGGTCATGATTGATTATATTACTGCAAAGAATGTGGTTTTTGTTACAAACTCTCTGACTAATGCCAAGAGAATTTCCGATAGGGGATATACAGTGTATATTCTTGGTGGCGAGTTCAAGTCCACTACGG
This sequence comes from uncultured Lachnobacterium sp., assembly GCA_900546625.1. Taxonomy (GTDB): domain Bacteria; phylum Bacillota; class Clostridia; order Lachnospirales; family Lachnospiraceae; genus Roseburia. The sequence goes on from URDU01000017.1 coordinate 2,386, forward strand.
AGGCTATTGTAGGAGACGAGGCGGTTGTGACGCTCGATAAATACAATTTTACGAAGGGCTTCTGGGGTGTCAACGGCATTACGGTGAAGAATGGATTTACGACTCCGGAGATAAAGGAGGCCATGGTTAAAAAGAAATCCATGGAAAACAGCAAGGAGAAATATATTCTTGCGGATGACAGTAAGTTTTCACAGGTATCAAGTATCAAGTTTGCTGATTTTGAAGATGCTGTAATTATTACAAATGCATTGAACAATGATAAATATAAGAAATACCAAAATATTAAGGAGGTCTAACATGATTTACACAGTTACTTTTAATCCATCATTAGATTATATAGTTGATGTAACAGATTTTAAGACAGGGGTAGTCAATAGAACTACAGGAGAGAAGATTTTTGCAGGTGGCAAGGGAATCAATGTTTCCATGGTTCTTAAAAATCTTGGAATGAGCAATACTTCACTTGGTTTTACAGCGGGTTTTACAGGTAATGAGATTAAAAGACTTTTAGGAGAAAAAGGTGTCGATACTGATTTTATAGAGGTTGAGGATGGTATTTCACGTATCAACGTGAAGCTTCGCTCAAATGAGGAATCTGAGATTAATGGTCAGGGTCCTGCAATCACTGAGGACAACATTAAAAAGCTTTATGAGAAGCTTGACTGCTTAAAGGAGTCTGATGTGCTTGTTCTCGCAGGAAGTATTCCTGATGTGATGCCTTCATCAATGTATATGGATATCATGAAGCATCTTGAGGGCCGCGGAATAAATATTGTGGTTGATGCGACAAGAAATCTGCTCACAAACGTGCTTCCTTATAAGCCGTTCCTCATCAAGCCAAACAATCATGAGCTCGGTGAGATATTCGGGGTTGAGATTACAGACAAGGACGATGTAATAAAATATGCAAAGAAGCTTCAGGAGCAGGGCGCAAGAAACGTGCTTGTTTCAATGGCAGGTGACGGAGCAGTACTTGTGACTGAGGATGGACAGGAGTTTAAGGCAAATGCACCTAAAGGAAAACTTAAAAACTCTGTAGGGGCAGGAGATTCGATGGTAGCCGGATTTGTTTACGGATACCTCAAATCAAATGATTATAAGCAGGCATTTATTTATGGTGTATGTACAGGAAGTGCAAGCGCATTTTCTGAGGAGCTTGCTACAAAGCCTGAGGTTGAGGCGCTTATTGATAAATGGAAGAGTGCTTCCAATTAAACAAACGGTATCAAAAGGTTGATATAAATAATTAATATATTCTATCAGGAGGAATGATGTATGACAATCAGGGATTTATTGGCAGCTGAGAGTATCAATTTAAATGGTACGCCTGCCGGAAAAACCGAAGCATTGAATCAGTGTATTGATTTGATGGCAAAAAGTGGCAAAATTGCCGATGTTGAAACGTATCGCAAGGGCGTTTTTGCAAGAGAGGAAGAAGGCACAACAGGAATTGGAATGGGTATAGCAATTCCTCATTGTAAGTCCGATGCCGTTACTAAAGCAGGTCTTGCAGCAATGGTTGTAAAGGATGGGGTTGATTTTGAATCACTCGACGGTACACCTGCAAAGATTATTTTCCTTATCGCTGCACCAAACACAGAGGATAATGTGCATCTTCAGGTGCTCAGCAAGCTCTCTGTTATGCTGATGGACGAGCAGTTTGCAAATTCTCTTATCAATGCCGGATCAGTAGATGAGTTCTTAAATATCATCGACAGTGCTGAAAAGGCAAAGGATGAGAAAGAGGCTGCAAAGGAGGCAAAGGAACCTGTTGAGGTGAAGAAGGACGATGTATTTATCGTTGCAGTTACAGCCTGTCCTACAGGAATTGCCCATACTTATATGGCTGCTGAGGCTATTGAGAAAAAGGCCAAGGAGCTTGGATATCAGGTAAAGGTTGAGACAAGAGGCTCAGCCGGAGCTAAAAATGTGCTCACAGATGATGAGATTGCAAAGGCTGCCGGTGTTATCGTTGCATGTGATACAAATGTGCCTACAGACCGTTTTGACGGAAAGAAGGTTATTGAGTGTCAGGTTTCTGACGGAATAAATAAGACAGAGGAGCTCGTAAAGAGAATTGCTGCCGGTGATGCTCCTGTATTTAAGGCATCAGGTAAAAAAGAGGCTTCACATTCATCTGTTGGTGGAAAGGAGAGCATTGGACATCAGATTTACAAGCATCTGATGAACGGTGTTTCACATATGCTTCCGTTCGTAGTTGGTGGTGGTATCCTTATCGCAATCGCGTTCCTTATCGATGGATTCAGTGTTGACCTTAATTCACTGCCGGCTGACCAGAGAGCAAATTTCGGTACTATTACACAGGGCGCAGCATTGTTTAAGGGAATCGGTGGAACAGCATTTGGATTTATGCTTCCTATCCTTGCAGGCTTTATCGCTATGAGTATTGCTGACCGTCCGGGTCTTGCAGTTGGTTTCGTAGGCGGTTCAATCGCAGCAAACGGTACATCAGGCTTCCTTGGAGCACTGGTTGCAGGTTTCGTTGCAGGATATATTGTAAATCTCTTAAAGAAGATATTCTCTAAGCTTCCTGAGAGTCTTGATGGTGTGAAGCCGGTTCTTCTTTATCCGCTGCTTGGTATATTCCTCATAGGCGTTATAATGCAGTTTGTAGTTGAGCCTCCAATCGGAGCTTTAAATACAGCTATCAACAACGGTCTTAATGGACTTAACGGTGCAAGCGCAGTAGTTCTCGGAGTACTTCTCGGAGGAATGATGGCAATAGATATGGGTGGCCCTGTAAACAAAGCCGCTTATGTATTTGGTACAGCTTCAATCGCTGCCGGAAACTACAATATCATGGCAGCAGTTATGATTGGTGGTATGGTTCCACCACTCGCAATCGCTCTTGCAACAATCTTCTTCAAGAACAAGTTCACAGCAGAGGAGAGAAAGGCAGGACCTACGAACTTTATCATGGGATTATCATTTATCACAGAGGGTGCAATCCCATTCGCAGCATCTGATCCGCTTCATGTCCTTCCGGCATGTGCAGTTGGTTCAGCAGTGGCAGGTGGACTTTCAATGGCATTTGGATGTACACTCATGGCACCTCACGGAGGAATCTTCGTAGTTCCTACAATCGGAAATCCGTTAATGTATCTTGTAGCATTAGTAATCGGAGCCTTCATTGCATGTGGATTACTCGGATTACTCAAGAAAAAAGTAAGTGAATAAGCAATCCTCAATTATCATTTAATCCAATCTATAAACTAATCAACAAAGGCACTGCTTCGGCGGTGTCTTTGTTGTTATGTTGTGTATTAAAAATTAAAAGTATAAACATTCTCTGAAATAACAGCCGCATGCCTTGACGAGTGAATTTTCGAAGCTTAAAGTAGTATTAGGATGAAATAGTAAGTCATAAAAATCAATTATTTATGAGACTTAAATAAAAAACAGTGAGGCAGAAAATGGGCAAGGTTATAGGTATAGATTTAGGAACAACAAACAGCTGTGTGGCAGTACTGGAGAACAATCAGCCGGTAGTCATAACTAACAGCGAGGGACAGAGAACCACTCCGTCTGTAGTGGCTTTTACAAAAAATGGAGAGCGACTGGTGGGAGAGGCTGCAAAGAGGCAGGCAGCGGTCAATGTGGACAGGACATTTTTCTCAATAAAGAGACAGATGGGAAGCGATTTCAGGGCAAAGGTGGACGGAAAGCTGTATTCAGCTCCTGAGATTTCTTCTATGATTCTCAGAAAGCTGAAAAAGGATGCAGAGGACTATATTGGTGAGGCGGTGACCGATGCTGTAATCACCGTTCCTGCATATTTTTCGGATGCACAGAGGCAGGCAACTAAGGATGCAGGAAGGATTGCGGGGCTTAATGTGCTTCGAATCATAAATGAGCCGACCTCTGCGGCACTCGCATACGGACTGGACCACGGACAGCAGCAGAAAATTCTTGTTTACGACCTCGGAGGAGGCACCTTCGATGTGTCTGTTATCGAAATAGGCGACAATCTGATAGAGGTGCTTGCCACAGCAGGTGACAATCATCTGGGTGGAGATGATTTTGATGAGAGAATCACCAATTATCTGGTCACAGAGTTTTACAGACAGCAGAATGTGGATTTGAGAAAGGACAATACTGCTATGCAGCGTGTCAGGGAGGAGGCTGAGAAGGCTAAAAAGGTGCTTTCATCCTCATCATCCACCACTATCAATCTGCCATTTATCACCACTGTAAAGGGACAGCCGGTTCACATGGAGATGAACCTCACAAGGGCTGAGTTTGATGAGATAACAAAGGATCTGGTGGAGAGAACTGCTATTCCTGTAAATCAGGCACTTTCAGATGCGGGTATTTCCGCAGCAGAGCTTGGTATGGTGCTGTTGGTAGGAGGCTCGACGCGTGTGCCGGCTGTGGTTGAGGAGGTCAGAAGAATTACAGGGAAAGAACCTTCACACAACTTAAACCCTGACGAGTGCGTGGCACTCGGTGCAGCAGTACAGGGTGGCAAGCTCGGTGGAGCAATTGTCGCAGGCAGCAGTGCGGCAGAGATTATACTGATGGATGTCACACCGCTTTCGCTCGGAATTGAGACAGTCGGTGGTGTCTCAACCAAAATTATTGACAGAAATACGACAATTCCTACCAGATACAGCCAGATTTTTACAACTGCAGGAAGCTTCCAGACATCCGTGGATATAAAGGTTTTACAGGGTGAGAGACAGTTCGCAAGGGACAATAAGCTGATTGGAAACTTCAGGTTAAAGGGCATCAAGCCAGCACCGGCGGGAGTGCCTCAGATAGAGGTTACGTTTGATATAGATGCAAACGGCATTGTGCAGGTTTCTGCAAAGGATCTGGGCACAGGAAAGCATCAGGAGATTACGATTACCGCAAGCTCAAATTTGTCTGATTCTGAGATTGAGCAGGCTATCCGCGAGGCGCAGGAGTATGAGGCAACAGACGGACAGAGAAAGGCCTACATTGATGCAAGAAGTGAGGCTGATACGCTTGTGCGACAGGTGGAAAACGTCATGGTTGACAAGGAAAAAAGAAAGGCTATGGACAGCGCACAGAAAAAGAGTGTGAAATCATCGCTTTCATATGTGAAGAAGCTTATTTCAAGGACAAAGCCCGGAAATGTGAGCGAAGAGCAGGCTGCCGAGATAAAGCATGCGGCAGACGAGCTGAGAAATGCGGCAGCGGGATTGATTTAATTATAAAGGGCTGTAATCAGTAACTATTATTATTCATTTGGCTATTTACGAGAAGAGGATTTTCATATAAAATATGGGTAAGTGGTGAGTATTCACAACCACCCTGAATAGTTATAATGCTAATTTAAATCCGAGGAAATAGAAAATGAATGCGAACGATAAAACAGAAAAGGTACTAAGAGAAATCCATATCATGCTCTCAAAGGCGGAGCCATATAAGCCGGAGCCGAGCAGGGTAATTATAAACAAGCAGCAGATGATAGATTTACTTGCTGAACTGAATAAGTGTATATATGCAATGCAGGATGAATATGAGCTTACTGAGCAGAGCCGCAATCATGCAGAGAGAGAGTTTAGAAAGAAGGGCGACCAGATAGTCTGGGATGCAAGCAGAAAGGCTGAGGATGTGTATGCAGCATCGGTTATCTATACGGATGAGGCACTTTCGAGGGTGCGTGATATCATCAATGATACAAATGAGTCGCTTGAGAAGCTGTGCAAGGACATGAGGGATAAGATTGCAGAACAGGAGAAGATAGTTAAGACTAACCAGTATGAGCTCAAGGGGCAGCTTCAGGATTTGTCCGATACGGAGAAGTATCTTAAGATTATCGATGACAGAAATAAGGAGATAGAACGCCAGAAAAATGCAGGTAAGCCTGCAGAGGAGCGCACTATTGACAAGGAAGAGAAGTCTATCTATGCAAACAGGCAGACTGAAATCAAGGTAAATATGGATTATATCAGAAAACTGGGACTTGCTGAGGGCGAGGACCTGGGAGATGGTGTAGTAGGTGAGGTGAAGCTTGCAGACGATATATCTGATGCCGGAACAAATCAGAGCAATGATAAGGATGAAGCCAAGGCCGCAAAGCCACCTGTCATCAACACTAAGGAGGGCAAGGAGCTCACAGACGGAATACACAAGATGTGGCAGAGCATCACCGGCAATAGAAATAATTAGCAAATCTGATTAAAAATATAAAGCAGCAGTTCAAAGTAGAACGGCTGCTTTTGGCTTATATTGAAAAATGGTCAATATTAAGCAGATTTTAAGAAAAACAATGTGGATAATCTGATAAAATATAGCTGACTAACGGCAGGAGAAGGTTTCTGTTCAAAATTCATAGAAGGAGGATAATATGACAATATTAGTTTGTGATGACGACAAGGAAATAGTTGAGGCAATTGAGATTTACCTGATGCAGGAGGGCTATGATGTGGAGAAGGCTTACGACGGCATACAGGCAGTTGAGATTATGAAGAATAAAAAAATAGACCTCATGATAATAGATGTCATGATGCCAAAGCTCGATGGAATAAGAGCCACACTGCAGATACGAAAGGAAAGCAGGGTGCCGATAATCATTCTCTCTGCAAAGACAGAGGATGCAGACAAGATTTTAGGACTCAATGTGGGAGCGGATGATTATGTCACAAAGCCTTTTAATCCGCTTGAGCTTGTGGCAAGGGTAAAGTCGCAGCTTCGCAGATATACCACCCTTTCAAGCAATGATGCAGCAGGAGATAAGGTTTATGAAGCTGGAGGCCTTTTGGTAAATGATGATCTAAAAAAGGTGACTGTGGATGGCGAGGAGGTAAAGCTCACACCGATTGAGTACAATATCCTGCTTCTGCTTCTTAAAAACAAGGGCAAGGTCTACTCAATAAACGAAATATATGAGAGCATATGGAATGAGGAAGCGATAGGCGCTGACAATACAGTTGCAGTGCACATCAGACATATCAGGGAAAAAATAGAGATAAATCCTAAGGAACCACGCTATCTGAAGGTGGTCTGGGGAGTTGGCTACAAGATAGAGGATAACAAATGAAGCAGTATACGATAGGAAAAAAAGCAGCGGTCATAGTTGTGCATCAGCTTTGCATGGTACTTATGGTGACAGGAGTGTATGCCACAGGCTATGCGTTCAGGCACGAAGCACATGGAAATATTGACATATATACACTCATATCACTTGCAGGTCTGGTAGGCAGCTTTGTAAGCCTTGCATACATGGCAAACGTGGCCGGCAGAAAATCAGAGGATGATTACACAATATACTATTTACCGATTGATAAGGTATACTCTGATGTGATGCTAGTGATATTTACACTGCTCATGGTATTTATGGGAAAAGTGATTTCAGGCGTAAAAAACCAGCACTTTGACTATGCATCACTTATTATGACGGCAGGCACATTTACTTTCTTGTTTGATCTGGCGTTTATTATTTTTTACCAGAGCATCGTAAGGAAGATAAAAGGCAATATACTTTGTACACACAGCCTGTTATATAAGGGCTATGAGCTTTTGAAAAGGGTTATTGAAAAAAAGGATATCCACACACAGAAAAATAAAGAGATAATGCGTATACAGGAGGCACTTGAAGCAATCTCTGAGGGTGCGCTTGACACGACACTCAATGTCAATGAGTTTCATGGGCAGCAGAAAAAGGTGGCGGAGGCTGTCAACCATATTCGTCAGGGTCTTATGAGCTCGGTGAATGAGAGTCTTAAGAATGAAAAGCTAAAGGCAGATTTAATAACAAACGTATCGCATGATATAAAGACACCTCTGACATCAATAGTCAACTATGTTGATTTACTTAAGAGGGAAAATCTGGACAATGAAAATGCCAAATACTATATACATGTGCTGGAGGATAAATCACAGCGCTTAAAGCAGCTGACAGAGGATCTGGTTGAGACATCAAAGATTACATCGGGAAATGTGAAGCTCAATATGCAGAAGCTTGACCTGGTTGAGCTTTTATACCAGACCGGAGGCGAATTCAATGAGCGCTTTGAGGCGAGAAATCTGACGATAGTTACAAAAATTCCGTCGGAACAGATATTTATCTATGCGGATGGGCGTCAGCTTTACCGCTCTATCGAAAATCTGTATACGAATGCCGCAAAATATGCACTGGAAAACACCAGAGTGTATGTGGAGCTTGAAAAGGCAGACAAAAAGGCAGTTTTTACAATAAAGAATGTGTCAAAGAATGAGCTTGACATAGTAAGCGACGGAAATGTGGACCTGACAGAGCGTTTTGTGAGGGGAGAGAGGTCGAGAACCACAGAAGGAAGTGGTCTGGGACTTTCGATTGCAAAGAATCTGACCCATTTGATGGGAGGAAAATTCGAAATTAAGGTAGATGGTGATTTATTTATTGCCACAATTACCTATAATATTATATAATAGTAAATAAAAGAATTTTGAAATACACATACGGAGGTAGAATAAGTGAAATTATATGAAAATGGTGCTTACCTTTTAAACGGTAAGGAAGTAGTAATTGATGGACCGGAGGCACTGGCTGCAGTTAAAAGCAAGACCGGCAGGGACATCGACAAACAGACAGCTAAGCAGGAGACAATTGCTTACGGTATTTTAAAGGAGCACAATACATCCGGCAATATGGACAAGCTTCAGATTAAGTTTGATAAGCTCACATCGCATGATATCACATTTGTAGGTATCATCCAGACAGCACGAGCTTCAGGACTTGAGAAATTTCCTATCCCGTATGTACTTACAAACTGCCATAACAGCCTTTGTGCAGTAGGTGGAACAATCAATGAGGACGACCACATGTTTGGTCTTACATGTGCCAAGAAGTATGGTGGAATCTATGTACCACCTCATCAGGCAGTTATCCATCAGTTCGCACGAGAGATGCTCGCAGGCGGCGGAAAAATGATACTTGGCTCTGATTCACATACACGCTATGGTGCACTTGGTACTATGGCAGTTGGTGAGGGTGGACCTGAGCTTGTTAAGCAGCTTCTCGAGCAGACATATGATATTGATATGCCTGAGGTGGTAGGTATCTACCTTACAGGAGAGCCAATCAAGGGCGTTGGACCACAGGATGTGGCACTTGCAATCATCGGAGAGGTATTCGGAAACGGCTTCGTAAAGAACAAGGTTATGGAGTTCGTAGGACCTGGTGTATCTAATCTGAGCGTTGACTTCCGTATCGGTGTCGATGTTATGACAACAGAGACCACATGTCTTTCTTCAATCTGGAGAACAGATGACAAGGTTAAGGAGTTCTTTGAGATTCACGACAGAGCTGAGGATCACAAGGAGCTTAATCCGGGTGAGGTGGCTTACTATGACAGATTTATCGAGATTGACTTAAGCCAGATCCGCCCTATGATAGCTATGCCTTTCCACCCAAGCAATACCTATACTATCGATGAGCTCAATGCAAACCTCATGGATATCCTCGATGACTGCGAGAAGAGAGCTGAGGTAAGCTTTGACGGCAAGGTGAAGCTTGATTTAAAGAGCAAGGTAAGAGACGGAAGACTGTATGTAGATCAGGGAATCATCGCAGGCTGTGCAGGCGGTGGATTCGAGAATATCTGCGATGCGGCTGATATATTAAACGGACATTCAATCGGAGCAGACGAGTTTACACTGAGTGTTTACCCTGCATCTACTCCAATATACATGGAGCTTGTGAAAAACGGAGCTGTAGCGAAGCTGCTTGAGACAGGTGCAATCGTAAAGACTGCTTTCTGCGGACCTTGCTTTGGTGCCGGAGATACACCTGCCAACAACGCATTCTCTATCCGTCATTCAACAAGAAACTTCCCTAACAGAGAGGGTTCTAAGGTACAGAACGGACAGATCAGCTCGGTTGCACTCATGGATGCCCGTTCAATCGCTGCAACAGCAGCAAACAAGGGCTTCCTTACATCAGCAGCGGATATTGATGTCAACTTTACAAAGCCTAAATATTTCTTTGACAAGACTATATATGAGAACCGTGTATTTGACAGCCATGGAGTGGCAGATCCTTCAGTTGAGATCCAACTCGGACCAAACATCAAGGACTGGCCTGCAATGAGCGCACTTCCTGAGAATATGCTTCTCAAGGTGGTTTCAGAGATTCATGATCCTGTTACTACAACAGATGAGCTTATCCCTTCAGGAGAGACATCTTCATACCGTTCAAATCCTCTTGGACTTGCAGAGTTTGCACTTTCAAGAAAGGATCCTGAGTATGTAGGAAGAGCAAAGGAAATTCAAAAGGCACAGAAGGCTATAGAAAGCGGTGAGTGCGCAGGCAAGGCTGTTCCTGAGGTTGCTGAAATCATGGGAGTGGTAAAGAAAAAATTCCCTGAGGCAAGCCATGAGAATATGGGCTTCGGAAGCACAATCTTTGCTGTTAAGCCGGGTGATGGCTCTGCAAGAGAGCAGGCTGCAAGCTGCCAGAAGGTGCTTGGAGGCTGGGCAAACATCGCAAACGAGTATGCCACAAAGAGATACCGTTCAAACCTTATCAACTGGGGAATGCTTCCATTTATTATCGATGAGGGAGAGCTTCCATTCCACAATCTCGACTACATCTTCCTTCCGGGAATCAGGAAAGAAATCGAGGATGCAAAGACTGAGTTTGAGGCATATGTTGTCAAGGATGGAGAGTTAAAGCCATTTACACTGAAGATGGGAGAGCTCACAGATGATGAGAGAGAGATAATATTAAAGGGATGTCTCATCAACTATAACCGTAAATAAGGAGAGTTTAATCCGATGGAAGAGACCGGAAAAGCTGGTAAAAAATCAAACATTGAGATAAATGCAGATAAGGGTGCGAAGCAAAATTCGCACCCGGGGCGTGAGGAATGGCCACACCTGATCAGAATAGGTGTCATGGTATTTGTCACGTTTGCCGTCTGTATACTGTTTTTCTTTGCACTGTACAGATTTGAGGGCTTTGCAGGCATATGGAACAAGCTGTTTGCTGCAGCGATGCCTATTATAATGGGACTTGTGCTTGCATACCTGATGAATCCGGTTATGCTATGGCTGGAAAGAGGCTTTAAAAAGCTTTTTGCCAAAAAGATAAAGAGCGAAAGAAAGCTGAGAAAGGCCTCAAGAGCTCTTGCAATCACAGGCTCGGTGATTATTCTGGTAGCAATTATTTCGCTCCTCATTGCGGCTATTGTGCCTTCTGTCATAGCCAGTGTATCAGGGCTTATGAAGACACTGCCAAATGATGTTGCCTCTTTTATCAATATGATAAAGCATGGTAACTTCGGGGACAGCAAATTAGCGGAGCTTGCGAGCACAGGTTTACAGGATGCAACCGACTACATTGAGAATTATGCCACAGAAAAGCTCATTCCCGAGGCACAGAAGTATGTTGCTCAGATTACGACCGGTGTGATTTCGGTGGTGAAGGGCTTACTCAATTTCATTATCGGAATAATCGTGATGGTCTATGTGATGAGTATCCAGGAGACTCTCGCAGGACAGAGCAAAAAGATAATATACGCTGTCTGTAAGCCAAAGACAGGCAATATCATTATTGAGACACTCAGAAAGACAAATGAGATTTTTGGAGGCTTCATAAGCGGTAAGATAATAGATTCACTGATTATCGGTGTGATTGCATATTTCGGATGTCTGATTTTAAGGATTCCGTCATCGGTGCTCGTTGCAGTGATTATCGGTGTCACAAATGTGATTCCGGTATTCGGACCGTTTATCGGTGCAATTCCATCGTTACTCATAGTAGTAATTCAGAGTCCGTGGCACGCACTTTATCTTTTGATATTTATTGTTGTGCTGCAGCAGGTGGATGGCAATATCATAGGGCCTAAGATACTTGGCTCATCTACAGGGCTTTCGACCTTCTGGGTTATGTTTGCCATACTAATCGGCGGAGGAATGTTTGGTTTTCTTGGAATGTTACTTGGTGTTCCGACCTTTGCTGTGATATACTATATTGTGAGAAGAGTTGTTAATTATGCTCTCAGGAAAAAGAAGCTTCCTGAGGACACAAGGGATTATACAAAGACAACAGGTGTAGATACAAAAAATAATAAGCTTAAATACGAGTAGGTGAAATAAGTGGATAAATACGAATACAATCTCAAGCTGGATCAGATAAAAGCCCTGAGCGCCGAGGAGGGCTATATGAGTGCGGCGGAGATTGCAGATAGCATAAACTGGAATAAAATTAAAAATGTAAATACACTCGTTAAAATCGGCGAAATCTACGAGAAGGCCGAGAGATACCAGGATGCAAGGGACATACTTTTAATGGCCTATGACCGTTCTCCAATCGGCAGGATGATCATATACAGACTGGCTGAGGTAGCCATCAAGATGGGTGATTATGATGCAGCTACCGAGTATTATGATGAGTTTGTTGAGATAGCGCCTCATGATGATATGAAGTATGTGCTAAGATATGCCATCAAAAAAGGGCAGGGAGCTTCATTTGATGAGCTCATCACTATTCTGGAAGAGTACAAGGACGAAGAATACACTGAGGAGTGGGCGTATGAGCTTGCATACCTGTACCACAAGGCAGGAAAAGCCGACAAGTGTATAGAGGCCTGCGATGAGCTTATTCTGTGGTTCGGAGACGGACCATATGTGGAGCGTGCGCTGGAGCTTAAGATGCTCTATCAGCCACTTACCAAGGCTCAGGAGGAAAAGTACAGACGATTCAAGGCAGAGAGGGAAAAGCCTGCGAAGACAAAGGATACAGCTGAGGTCACTGAGATAGGTGCCATGGAGATGGTAAAGGGCGGAGAGATAGTGCATGATGATGTAACCATTCCGCAGATTACCGTAAATCAGGAGAAATTCAATACTGTAAATCTACAGCAGGAGATTGCCAAGGGTATGCAGCAGATCATGGAGGCCAAGGGCAAGAATGAGGTTGCTGATACCATGGATACCATCAAGAAGATAGTTGAGGATATTCCTTATCTCAAGCTCGAAAAGGAGCAGGAGGATGAGGATGTCAAGCAGCCTGAAGAGACAGAGCATATCGCTACAGATGAAGAGATAGATGGCTCACTTAAGCTGAATTTCAAGGAGCTTTTGGGTGAGGACGCTGACGGACAGATGTCTATGGTCATGAGTGAAAAGACTCAGCTTGAGCATCAGATTACGGGACAGATGTCTATACAGGATGTGCTTGAAGAGTGGGAAAAGACCAGACATGCAGCTGAAATTGCGCTAAGGGAGGCCGAGCAGCAGAAGCTTGAGTCGGCTAAGGCCAGAGCGCTTCAGGAGGCAGGAGACATCATGGAGAGATTAAATGATGTCATTCCAAAGCTGGATGCGGGCGTGACACCGAAGGAGCTTCTTGAGGAGGAGTATCTTAAGGTGCCGGTCGATATCACAGAGCAGGAGGCTGCAGTGGAGGAGCCTGAAGCTGAGCAGAAACCGGATATGCAGGAGCTGCAGGAAGCAGAGGATGAGGTTGCAGACGAGGTGCAGGAGTCACAGGAAGCAGCGGATGAGGCTGTAGACGAAGTGCAGGAGCCGCAGGAAGCAGAGGATGAGGCTGTAGACGAGGTACAGGAGCCACAGGAAGCTCCGGATGAGACTACAGATGAAGTCAAGGAACCGGTTGGAGAGCCGGAGGATATAATTGTGGCAGAGGAGTCTGAGACAGATGAGATACTCATGCAGCCGACTACCATGATGCCTGAAATAACAGATGATATGTTAAATGCCGATGATGATACAGCAGACGAAGAGGCTTCACAGGAGGAAGAAAACACTTCTGAGAAGAGGGATTTTGATCATGTGACATCATTTATCGAGCAGGAAATAGCCAAGATGACAGCAAAGAATCCGGGACTGGAGAAGAAGCTGGATATGGCTAAGACAAGAAAAATGCCGGATATTTCATTGCCGGAGGATTTAGACAGCGAAGAAGATGACTCGAAATTGAAAGAAACAAAACATATAAAAGAGCTTACAAGCGAACAGAAGGCTATATTTTCATATTTTATACCGGTAAAGGGTATGGAGGATCAGATTTGCAAGGCATACAATGCAGTGCTTGATCATTTCAACAGGAAGGAAAATGCATCCACAGGCAACCTGATTATACAGGGAGAACAGGGCTGTGGAAAGACAATGCTTGCTACAAGCTTCATAAAAGTATTACAAAAAGACGGTGAACAGCTCACAGGCAAGATGGGCAAGATAGATGCTGCCGCGCTCAATAAAAAGGATGTGCAGCAGGTAGTCAGAAAGATAACAGGAGGCTGTCTTATAATAGAAAGAGCCGGCGATATAGACCGCAGCATAGCGGCACAGCTATCATTTTTGATGGAGCATGATATTACTGGAACACTCTATATACTTGAGGATACATCAAAGGGTATAAAAAAGGCACTCTCAATGGATGAAGGCTTTGCAGCCAAGTTCACGGAAAAGATATCGGTTCCTATTTTTACAAATGATGAGCTGGTATTGTTTGCTAAATCATACTCTGCAGAGCTTGGGTACAAGATAGACGAGATGGCTATTCTGGCATTGCACAACAGAATCAGCAATATTGAGAGAATAGACCAGGCTACCACTCTGACAGAGGTCAAGGACATAATTGATGAGGCCATAGACAGGGAGGCTCACAGCGGACTGAAGAAGGCTATAAGTATTCTGACAGCCAAGAGATATACAGATGATGACCGAATTGTACTCAAAGAGGATCATTTCAGAGAAAAATAAATACTTATGGGGGTATATATATGTGTAATTTTACAGCAATGGATTGTTACCTGTTTGGTCAGGCAACACACTATGATATCTACAAAAAGATGGGTGCTCACTTAGCTGAGCGCAAAGGAAAAAAAGGAGTGTGCTTTGACGTTTGGGCGCCACATGCAAAGGAAGTATATGTGTTTGGTGAGTTCAATGACTGGAATGAGACCAGCCATGAGATGAAGCGTGTAGAGCCTGAAACCATGGGCGTGTATGAGCTTTTTGTACCGGGAGCGCAAAAGGGTCAGATGTATAAGTTTATCATAGTCACTGAACAGGGTGACAAGCTGTACAAGGCAGATCCATACGCAAACTACGCAGAGCTTCGTCCGGGAACAGCTTCTATCATCACAGATATCGAGCATTTCACTTGGACTGACAAAGAATGGATGGATAAGAGAAAAGCAAAGTCAGATGCTGATGTATATTCTTCACCTATGGCTATATATGAGTGTCATCCGGGCTCATGGATGAGACATCCGGGCAGAGAGGATGAGGGCTTTTATACATACAGGGAGCTTGCAAAATCGCTTATATCCTATGTGAAAACTATGGGATATACACATATTGAGCTGATGGGTATTTCAGAGTATCCGTTTGACGGCTCATGGGGCTATCAGGTCACAGGCTACTATGCACCTACATCGAGGTATGGAGAGCCTGAGGATTTTGCATACTTTGTTGATCAGTGCCATAAAAATAATATCGGAGTAATCCTCGACTGGGTTCCTGCACATTTTCCAAAGGATGCGCATGGACTCGCCAATTTCGACGGAACAGCCACATATGAGTATGCAGACCCGAGAAAGGGAGAGCATCCAGACTGGGGCACAAAGATATTCGACTACGGTAAGAATGAGGTAAAGAACTTCCTTATCGGAAGTGCACTTATGTGGATAGAAAATTACCACGTAGACGGACTGAGAGTGGATGCGGTTGCGTCAATGCTCTATCTCGACTACGGAAAGAACGACGGACAGTGGGTGCCAAACAAGTTCGGAGGCAATAAGAACCTTGAGGCAGTAGAGTTTTTCAAGCATATCAACACACTCATACTCGGAAGAAATCATGGAACAGTCATGATAGCCGAGGAGTCTACCGCATGGCCAAAGGTAACAGGCAAGGTAGAGGATGACGGACTGAACTTCAGCTACAAGTGGAACATGGGATGGATGCATGACTTCCTTGATTACATGAAGCTGGATCCATATTTCCGTAAAAATAACCACAACAAGATGACCTTTGCAATGAGCTACAATGAGAGTGAGAAATATATTCTGGTGCTGTCACACGACGAGGTGGTACATCTGAAGTGCTCTATGCTCAATAAAATGCCGGGCTTAGAAGGGGATAAATTCAAGAACCTCATGGCAGGATATGCATTTATGATGGGACACTGTGGCAAGAAGCTTCTGTTCATGGGACAGGAGTTTGCACAGAAGCAGGAGTGGAGCGAGGAAAGAGAGCTCGACTGGTATCTGCTTGAGAATCCGGAGCATAAAAAAATCCAGAACTGGGTAAAGGAGCTGCTTCATCTCTATAGAAGAAACCGCTGCCTGTACGAGCTGGATTCAAGCTGGGAAGGCTTTGAATGGATAAATGCAAACGATGCAGACAGAAGCATCTTCAGCTTTATCAGAAAGAGCAAGGATGGCAAGAATAATATGCTCTTTGTCATCAATTTCACACCGGTAGAGAGATCTGATTACAGAGTCGGAGTGCCAAAGCACAAGACATATCAGCTCGTTTTAGACAGCGAGGATCCTAAATTTACCGGCAAAACGGTACAGGAGCCTGTAAAGAAGGCTGCAAAGGGCAGAGGTAAGGCAGCAAAACAGTCATATAAGAAGCTGGACTACAAGGCAGTCAAATCAGAGTGTGATGGCAGACCATTTTCATTTGCTTATCCACTTGCGCCTTACGGAGTTGCTGTATTTAAATACTAATATACAAGTGTATAGACGGGAAAAGACCGCACCGATTTAAGGTGCGGTCTTTATTTTTGTGTCTGAGATGTCGATATAATAAAAAGATAACTATTCAGTTGGATAAAAAGTACGAAGTATGAATATCCATAAATAAAAGCTGCAGAGACAATATATATGCAGGGCACGGAGCAGGAAAAATGCAGATAGAGAATTTGATTAATAAAAGCACAGATACGAAAAATACAGACACAAAAAGCATGAATGACATGACAGCGGGTATGCGTGTGTCAGACTACATAAAGACAGGCAGCGGGGACGATACGTCAAAAAAGGCAGCTGTGGTCGGTTCGACAAATTCTGTTGATATGTCGGATACGATATATGCCAGGCCGCAGGCTAAAAATGAAGCCGGGGACAAGGATAGCACAGATATAGCAGAAAATCTGCTAAGTGATATGAATCAGACATCAGAAAACAGGCGAAATGATATGATTGTCACTGCAAGCACCACCACGAGTGATGATTACAAGGCTGCAAAGGATGACGGCTATGATGTCATTGTCACTGAGACCGACAAGATAAAAGCAGTGCTGGCAAAGGCAGGGGTAGATATATCCATATATGGAGATGACCTGAGCAAGGAACAGCTCACAGATATCACGGGAAGCCAGGCTGAGGCTGCCATGCTTGTCAATCAGATGAAAGCATATGATATTCCTGCCACAGATGACAATATAAAGGCAGGTACAGATGCCATAAACATGGCAAAGAGCCTTACAAATATATCAAATGAGACAAAGGCATATCTGGTCAGAAATAACATGAAGCCGACAGTTTCCAATGTATACAAGGCTACATACAGCAGCAGTCAGGTACAAAATGACAGGCAGAAAGCTGAAACGAAAGAGATATCCGATGAGCTGTTTGAGGAGCTTAAGCCACAGCTAAAGCAGATATTAGAGGAAGCTCATATAGATAGTAGTGACGAGAATCTGAATCAGTGCAGATGGCTGATAGATGAAGATATAGCCGTTACACCTGATAATTTGCTGCTTGCGAATCAGATAGACAGCATCACCGCAGCAGGAGAAAATGTGAGCAGCGATTTTTATGCAAGGGCAGTCACAGAAGCACTGGCTATGGGAAAAAAGGCTGCAGATGCCACTATGTTACAGGATGGTCTGACCTTTGACATGGCAAGGGAGGCATGTGATGTACTTGGTGAGGCAACTGCAGAGGACATTGTCACATTAGAGTCAGATAACATGCCTGTCACCATAGAGAATCTGTCAAAGCTTATAGCTGAAAGGGGCAAGGATGGTGCAGCATCGAAGGCCTTATCGGATAAAGCAACGGATAATCAGATTACAGACAGCCGGGAAGCAAGGCTTGTGACAGCTCAAAGAAAGCTTGAGGAAGCAAGACTTGCCATGACAGCAGAAGCCAACCTTTCACTTATAAAAAAGGGAGTTTCAATAGACACAGAGCCTATTGAACGTGTGGTGGAGCTGCTCAAGCAGCAGGAAAATAAATACTACGGAGCGCTGTTTGGTGAGAGCAGCGTAGAGGCGTCTGATGACAGGGTACGTATGTACAATAACGTGTGCGATATTTTTAATCAGATGAAGCAGCAGCCGGCGTATGTACTGACTTTGGAATCCGCTGATGACACTGTGTATGAGCTTTACACAGCCGGCAGGGCAATGAAGCAGTCATTAGAAGCAGCAGCCTTGGGATATGAGACTCTTATGACAGCACCGCGGGCGGATATGGGAGACAGTATCTCAAAAGCATTTCGGAATGTGGATGATATACTTAAGGAGCTTCAGATAGATACATCTGAAAGCAATCGCAGGGCTGTACGTATTCTTGCGTACAACAGTACCGATATCACAGAGGATAATATAAAGCAGATAAAGTCGGTAGATGAGCAGGTGCAAAGAGCATTAAACGACATGACACCGGCTGTGACGCTTGAGATGATAAAAAGAGGTATATCACCGCTTGATATGAGCATGAGTGACATAAGTGACACAGCCAGACAGATAAAATCAGAAAATCCTGATGAAAGAGATGAAAAATTCAGCGAGTTTCTCTGGAAGCTTGAAAAGAAAAATGAAATCTCAGAGGAGGAAAGAGACTCATATATAGGCATATACAGGCTTATTTCACAGGTGGAGCAGTCAGATGGAGCAGTCATAGGCTCACTTGTCAATCAGGGCGCAGATATTACGATGAAAAATCTGCTCACAGCGGTCCGCACAAGAGGAAAGAGTGCCATGGATTATAAGGTGGACGATAGCTTTGCCGGAGTGGAGAGAGTAAGTAAGGGAGCCAGAATTGATGAGCAGATAGAAAGCGCATATCACACAAACTGTTTAAGAGATGTGCTTGATACACTTTCACCTGAGAAAATGGAGTTTGTTCAGGATGACAGCTGGCTTGAGATGACTCCGGAGCAGCTAAAGCAGGCGGTATATGAGGCAGAAGAGGATAATGCACTATCAGAGCAATATGCCACGGAGCAGCTAAGACAGTTCAATCAGGCAGTTTCGGAGCCTGAAAGTGTTTATGCTTTTTTGGAGAAATATGATGTAAAAACAACCGCGGTAAACCTCATGGCAGCGTCGCGGCTGATGAAAAATCCATCAGAGGCAGTAAGAAATCTGTGGGAGCGCGGAGAAAGTGCTACGGCAAGGGCACTTTTGGATGAGACACTAAGACGATTTTCTGAGTCGGTCAAAAATCCAAACGAGCTTGCGCAGGCGCAGGAAATGCTGGCTGATACAGCTGAGCACGTGATGGATTCGATGATTATAGAGGACAGGCACACCGGCTCAATAGACATCAGACAGATGAAGCTATTGTGCAGTCAGCTAAGGATAGCTTCAAATATGTCGAGACAGGAAAACTATATCGTACCGATAGAGACTGCAGACGGAGTGACCGGCATGAAGCTTCGAATAGTAAGAGGCGAGGATAAAAAGGGCATGGTTGACATATTCCTTGAGGACAAAAAATACGGCAGGGTAGCTGCATATTTTGAGGCGAAGGAAAACTCAGTTGCTGCGATGATAGTCACAGATGATGAGCAGACCCAAAAGCTGTTTGAAGACAATATCACTATGTTTGAGGCGGGAATAAGTGATGGTGAACAGAGCGTTCGCATAAACGTGGCACTGGAGCATGATATATCTGCAAAGGAGCCTATAATATCAGATATTAAATCGGATACTGAGTCGGGTAATGAGTCAGAAAAGCAGCCTGATGGCAGCGAAAGTGTCCAGACCACCAGACTATATCACATCGCAGAGCAGTTTATTGTAAATGTCCGGAGGGTGCTTGGGCCAGATAGTCTGTAACACCGATATATATAGCATGGGCCAGAGCATCCCGGTAGTCATTGTCAGAAAGAAGAAGTGTCTCAGCAGGGTTACTCAAGAATCCACATTCTACGATTACGGTCGGGGATGTGGATTTTTTTAGTATAAAGTAGTCTTTGTTGGGCTTGATGCTTCGTGGCTTTGCAACACAAAGAGAGGTATTTAAAGCTCCAAGAACAGAGGATGCAAGCTCTTTTCCGGTATCAGAGTCGGCATAGTAGAATACCTGTGGCCCACTGCTTGAATTGTCCTCAAAGCTGTTTTGATGAATACTGATGCTGACAGCCACATTGCTTTGAGACATCAGTGCAGCTCTCTTTGTCAGATCATCGGTTTTTGGATGTTTAGAATTATCCGGGGCGAGATCACAGTCGGTGGTTCTTGTCATGACAACAGTAAAGCCACGATTTTCAAACAGCTGTTTAAGAGCCATTGCAATGCTCAGGTTGACATCCTTTTCCATGACACCGGAGGCAGAAATCTTACCGGGATCACTTCCACCGTGGCCCG
Source organism: uncultured Lachnobacterium sp. (assembly GCA_900546625.1). Lineage (GTDB taxonomy): Bacteria > Bacillota > Clostridia > Lachnospirales > Lachnospiraceae > Roseburia. The sequence continues at coordinate 22,940 of URDU01000017.1, forward strand.
GGTCTATTACAATAACAGTAGAATTGGTATTTTTGCCGGTATTTTTGGCAAGAGCGCAGACGCCTCTTCCGAGGCAGAAGGACAGAATAAATAGAGCTAAAATCAGGCAGTATTTGTTCTTCTTGAAAATATACATATTTTTTTTCATAATGAATACCTATAAAAAACCCGATGCACATAGAAGGCATCGGGTGTGTTTGTATATTATATGATTGGCTTATGTCATTTATAACCTATAAAAATGATTGAAACATACTGTAGCTGTGTGAAAAGGTAAGATCTGGCCCGGTTCAGTAAGCCTTATGCAATCAGTCAAGATACTTGATAACAGTATCCCAGACAGATGAATTTTCAAAGCCAAGCTTCCAGAATGCTGCACCGGCAAGCTTATTGTCGTCGACGAGCTTGAGCCTTTTCTCTAAGGATGTGCTGTCCTCGAGCCATACCTTGTACAGCTTGTTGGATGCAGACCACTCAGCGTAGTTCTGGCCGGATTCCTCATCAAGAGAAGCTGTGGCATTGTTTGTGGCAAGCTGTGTGGCAGCTGCGTCCATACCATATACCTGTGAGGCAACAGTGTACTTTGACTGATCCTCGGTATCGGTCACGGCATCATCGTCCTCCTTTGGAGTGAGCTCCCATATTCTGGTATAAAATGGCATACCGAGAATAATCTGGTCAGCGGGAACCTCCTTCAGAGTGGCTTCAACACCCTCAGTTACCCATGGAATGGAAGAAACCGAGCCGGCATCAGAGCCCTTATAGTGCTCATCGTATCCCATGATCACAATATAATCGGCAAAATTTGCCATATCAGAGCGATTGAAGAACTTGTTGAAGCTGGCAGGTACGGTGACATCAACTGAAAGTGATATACCGTTATTGTGGCACTTTATTGCAAGCTCTCTGATAAACTCGATGTAAGAGTCTCCATAGGCTGCCTCTGTGATATTTTCAAAGTCGATATTTACACCATCAAGCTCATAGTTAAATGCAGCCGACATAATCTGATTGATCAGGGTAGTTCTCGTGGATGTATGTGTGAGCACATATGCTGCATCTACATCAGTATTTTCAAAGTTACTAAACAGTCCCCATACCTCAATGCCTTGGGAATGACAGTAGCTGACATAATCCTTGCTCGCTATATCTGCAAGATTACCGTTGTTGTCGTTTAAGTAAAACCATGTTGGTGACATTACATTTATGCCCTTGGTAGATGAAATTACCTTAGCAACCTTACTGTTTGCTGACTGGCTGGTTACCTGATTCCAGGCAAGACAGATATCCTTATCCTTCTTGATATGTGTAAAGGTCTCTTCCTCATAGTCAGGATTTGTAAGCTTGGTCTTTTTGCTCTCGGACATAGCCTTACTCTTTATATATCCAATGATGCCGTCCTCTGTGGCAACCTTATCCCACTTGTCACCGGAATCAAGGATTGTAAGCGTATCATTCTTTTTCACCTGTTTTAGAATAGGACTCTTTATGCCACCCTTCACGCGGACCTGGGTAGACTTGTTTACAGTGGCACTGTCTATTTCATCCCATTTGCTTGTGATGACGACGCGTGCCGGGTCATCATATGAATTAAAGGTGATATTGGAGTACTGCTTTACATAATCCAAAGCGATAAGCGCAGAGTCAGAGGTAGCCTTCACAATCGGATAGCCAAAGTCATTGGTCTGTTTTGTGACACTGTAGCTATTGCTGTCAGCCGCAGCTGAGATGATATCAGATGCAGTTGTGTAAAGAAGCACATTCTCATTTGCATCCCAGTAAAATCTGGAATTTAATGAGTCATGAACAAACCTGTAATCAACGTATACTTTGTCATCTATTATTTTAGCCTTGTAATCGGATAGCTCATTATCTACAATGAGAGCAGCCTCATCATCAGAAGAGATATTGAAATACTCCTTCAGATCCTCTGTCTTTTTCGTAGGGGTGTATTTATTGATAAGAGCAGTTATACCCATTATTATTACAACGAGGATAATAAGTCCGGTTACTATAAGTGCAGGCAATACTTTCTTTTTCATGTGTAAAAATCCTTTCCTATTATTTGATGTCTAAATTGCTTAAGCTAATTATACCATTGTGAAAAAGCATATTCAAATAATATGAAATAAATTTGTAATAAATTAAGAAATTCTTTTATGCATTTTGGCGCGGAAGGAGCAAAAGCTTCCCCCGCGCACATAGCTTTTCTTTTTAAAATATGTCTTTTGATTGTCTTTTTGCATTTAAACGGGGTAAAGGACCAAAAATATGCTGACATCGATTTCTTGCAGAATGATAAAATATGATACTAATCCATAAGTATAGATTTTTCTGAAATTGATATTTCCGGAGCTTTCCACACCCAATTTAATTGCTGATTTTTTAGTTTCGTTTAATTTGATAAAATATCTGTAAAAATTCCAATATATAAATATAGTTTATTCTTCTATAAAAATACCTCCGTCTATATATAATGATTGTGAGTAAAAACTGACTGGTAACAAATGGCTCTATGTCATGAAGCGCTCTGTGGCATTAAAAGTACAAGCCCTCCGAAGGCTTCGGACATAAAATTGATAAACAGCTGGTTAAAGATGTCATTTTGCATCGTGATATTAATTCCTTTCTGATATCTTATCCAGAGTGCCAAACAGGCTGGTATTGATGAGGAACGGGTCCTCTAAGTAAGGAAAGCCTATCACCGGATACTTAAAATGATTATGGTTAATTGTCTTTTTCTTTTCCACGAGATTAAACAATATTTTTACGCTTCCTGAATCAGTTATTTTGTTTGAATTGAATAGCTCGATAATTCTGTTCAAAGCGCCCCGGTTCCATTTACTTATTGTACACACGGCGATTCTTACGTCACACCTCATAAATTCCTTCAGGGTGTTTGGGTTAAGTATGCCGAAATCAATTATCACACGCTCGTATCTCATGTTTAAAATCTCAGTTAGTGTGGACATGACTGCGTGAGGAAAGAAATCTACATTCTTATATGTAAAAACCTTTTCGTCTGCTGTCCTTGACAGTGAAAGAATTTCGTGTGTACCATTCAGCTCAACATAGGCGGTTCTATACATGCATTTATTGCTCATATAATTACAAAGAGCAAGGCTTATATGTGTTGTGCCTACATTGTGAACGCTGCCACAGACCCCAACTAGCTGTGGTGCAGAATGGACCTTCTTAAATATCCTTTTAAAGTGTCTGATAGTGATGCTCCTCCTTTTAGTTCTAACAGTTTTTGAATCAGCTTTTCCTTTTGGACAGAGCTCTTAAACATATCGCTGTCATAAGGAAAGTGATAAACACTGCAATTAAGCAGAGCCGCAATCGCTGAGGCATCCTGCCTGCTGCACATATTACATATAACACTCAGGGAAGCTGTCATTTTTTGGAGAAAAGAATGATTCCTGTAGATATCATTCAGATGCCAAAAGCTGCCGTTACATACATATAATACGAGATCCATGTCATTTATTTTCTCGTTGCACACATCAGTGCCAAGGTCGTATATCTGTATTGCATCCTCTGGAATATTGAACTGTATACCGTCACTGTAGTCCGGTATGCCCTGAAAGCTTTTGTAATAATAATATCCGTTTTTCTGCTTGAAAATCTGCAGTTCGTCGTGATTACCATGGCAAAGTATGCTTTTTGCTGAGTCTATGTAGATACCATGATATCCAAGGATATTGAGTTCGCAGGTGAGGGAAACGGCCACGTGGGTGGAGCCGCAGCCTCTGTGACTGCCTAAAACTGCTATCTTGTGTATGAGATGTGGCTGACCTGTTAATTTTTGAATTTCCTGTATTTCCTGATATAGCTCTGCGACAGTCACGTAGCGCAGTGATGCATCAGATGTTGTTGCTTTTTGGATAATATGCTGGAACTTATGGGAAAAGCTGTCTGGGGTAAAGGTCAGTATATACTGCAGAAGCTGACCTAAGCTGTAAATGTCTGCCGCCGGTGTAATTGTGTCCTCAGTAAAGCATTCGGGGGCAGAGAATTCTATATTCCCATAGTGATTGAAGTTATTTCCCTTTCGGGTAACATATGTCGATACACCAAAATCGATAAGCTTAAGCTTATTGTGGCATACTATAATATGCTCCGGTTTAAGGTCCCTGTAGATAATGGGAGTAGATATCTGTGTATGCAGATAGATAAAAACATTACATAATTGTTCACAAATATTAAAAAATAAACCTGGGGAAATTAACTGCTGATGAAGCAAAAATGAATCTAATGTCTCGCCGTCTATATATTCCTCGACGATATAGTAAAAAGCATCGTCCTCTTCGAAGTCAAATATACGTGGTATAGACGGATGCTCAAGAGACTTGAGTAGTCTTGCTTCTGATAATGCGGATTCGGCGAAAGCAGAAGCTTTAGGAACTTTCTTTAGAGCTCTCTCCTGATCCATAGATATGTGTCTGACAAGCGTAACGCTACCGGAGCTGCCGGTTCCGAGATCTTTAATCATCTCATATTTGCCAAACAAAGATTGATTTGTATTTTTCATACGCTCCTTTTGGGTCGAGCGCACATCTCATGGATAACTTATAACATACCCGTAAAATAATTGCAACACTTTTTTTATTTTTTTTTAATAGGGCTCACGCTTTACAATATGGCGGGGGTTTATTATAATAGTTTTACGATTTACACGGATATTTTCGGAAAAGGATGTGAAAAATATGAAAATTGAGAAAGTAAATGATAATCAGATCCGCTGTACTCTTACCAGAGAGGATCTTGAGGACAGACATATAAAAATAAGCGAACTGGCATATGGATCAGCAAAGGCAAAAAGCCTTTTTAAAGATATGGTAGAGCAGGCCAATTATGAGTTTGGCTTTGAAACCAATGATATTCCGCTCATGGTAGAGGCGATTCCGCTGCCATCAGAGTCTATAGTGCTTATCATCACAAAGGTTGAATATCCGGATGAGCTTGACACCAGATTTTCAAAGTTTTCAGAGGCAGATGACGACTTTACGGACTTGGGAAATGCAGGTCAGCCTCCTGTGATAAAGGGAGCTGCTGATATTTTGGAGCTGTTTGAGCGTATCAAGAAGGAAAATGAGAAGGCAGCTGATAGTGAGCAGAGTACTGATGATATTACGGAAGAGCAGGCAGAGGCTGACGTAGTAAAGCTGTTTGTTTTCGATAAATTTGATGATGTGCGCAGGATTTCGCATGTGCTTGACGGCTTTTACAGCGGCAGAAATGACTTATACAGGGATGCTTCAAGCAATAAGTATTATCTTGTGGCTCACAAGAGCGGGCATACTCCAAAGGAGTTCAACAAGGTGTGCAATATTATTTCAGAGTACGCATATCAGAAAAACTATGTGCCTGCCAATGAAGCATTTTTCAAGGAGCACGGTAATGTGATTCTTGAAGAAGCTGCTATCCAGACGTTAGTGGCACTTTAACAGAATATTGATTGCAAATAAAAGACGGCCTGCATGAGCAAGCCGTCTTTTCGTAAATTAACCGAGGTCGTGATCGATGAATGTGTTGATTTCAACGACAAGATCATCCGGGTCAAGTCCGTGAACCATAGCAGCCTCTTCGATTGTCTCCATCTGTGATGATGGGCATCCGAGACAGTGCATGCCGATATTTAAAAGTAATGGTGCCACGTTCTGGTCAATCTGAAGAAGATCACCAATCATAGTGTCCTTAGTAACTCTAGCCATTATTGTTTCCTCCTATTAGTCTTTTAATGTGCCTATTATAATACGATTTGCATTTAATTGCAAATTATACTATAAAGATTTTTTTTGAGTAGTTCGATATACTTATTAGACAACGGAATGTTAATACTACAGCAAGGATGCCTGAGAAATTATCAGGAAAGGAAAACACATGAAAATAAACAGGAATATGAGTGCTGTCAGGGCAAATAAGCAGCTCCTCGGTACAGAAAACAGATTATCAAAGTCTATGAAAAGGCTTTCAAGCGGCTACAAGATAAATTCAGCTGAGGACAATCCGGCAGGAATGGCTATCTCCAACAAGATGAAGGCACAGATAGAAGCTCTTGACCAGGCAAAATCAAATTCATCAGATGCGCAGAATGTCATGAAAATTGCAGACGGAGCACTTGGTGAGGTAAGCAGCATGCTCCAGAGAATCAGGGAGCTTGCGGTTCAGGGCGCTTCAGATACATATTCTGAGAATGATAAAAAGGCCCTGCAGTCAGAGATAGATGAGCTCACCAAGGAGGTGGACCGTATATCGGGCGATACTGAGTACAATACAAAGTCACTGCTCGACGGTTCGAGTGATACACGCGTCTATGTAAGGCAAAAGGATGCAAATGGCAATATGACTCAGGTGAACAGCTATATTACCAGAATAAATTTCTCAGACAATGTGTCGTCAGATAAATATGACCTCACAGTAAATTCGCTCGCAACACAGGCAACAGGAAGTCTTACTTCTGCTACAAAGCCTGACGCGGAGGGAACGATTTCAATAAACGGTGTGAGTGTGGCTGTTAAGGCAGATATGACTCAGGATGAGTATATCCAGGAATTACAGAAGGCAGCGACTACAGCCGGTACTACGATGCAGGTGAATGGTGATAGCATCAGCTTTTTATCAAATGAGTACGGCAGCGACAGCACAGTAAATATAACTCTTTCTTCATCGCTTAAGGCTCTGGCAGGTGCAGACTATGAGAATGCCGACGATGGCAGTGGAAATATGCAGCTCAAAAGTAACGGTAAGGATGCCGTGGTTACAGGCGGAGAAAATCTGTCGGACAAGACAATAAGAGCCGACGGCAACAGGGTGTATGTGGTAGGAAACAGTGGCTTTTCAATGGATTTTCTGCTGAGCAGTGATATGGATATGACAGCGGGAAGCAGGGATTTGCAGATAGATATTTCCGATATCGGAAATATGGCGGTGCAGATTGGCGCAAACGAGGGTCAGGAGATGAAAATCAGGATACCTGAGGTATCATCAGAGACACTTTATCTGGATACGGTAGACGTGACGGTAAAGGGCGGTGCAGACAAGGCAATGTCCACACTTGATGATGCGATAGAGTATGTCTCAGGGGTGCGCTCAAGGATAGGAGCCTTCCAGAACCGTCTGGAATCTGCTGAGAGCAGTCTTTCTGAGACCTCTGAGAACATGACAGGTGCATATTCCAATATCATGGATACCGATATGGCAACCGAGATGACGGAATACGCAGCACAGAATATTCTCGACCAGGCCGGAATTTCAGTGCTGTCTCAGGCAAATGACCTGCCACAGCAGGTACTTTCACTATTGTCGAGGTAATATGCAATGAAAAATGAATTGAAGCAGGAGCTCACCAGGAGGCTTTGTGAGTGCAACAACGGTGGGCTTGTGCTTGTTATGTATGATATATATTTTGGATTTTCGGATGATGTAAAGGCTGCCCTCGCTTCTAATGAGAGGGCAGCCTTGAAAAAGGCAGTGGCGGATGTACAGGCAGCGCTCGATGAGCTGATAGGTGCGCTTGATTTTAAGTATCCTCTCGCAGGACAGCTTTATCCACTGTACTCATACTGCAAGAGGCTTTTTTCTACAGTGCTTTACGCACTTGATGTGTCATTGGTGGATGAGGCCGACGGCATTATGAAAAAGCTAAGAAGCAGCTTTGAAACCGTAGCTGCCGGTGACAAATCGGCACCGCTTATGGACAATGCGCAGAAGGTCTATGCGGGCATGACCTATGGGAAGGGCAGGCTCACAGAGAGCTTTATAAATGATAATAACAGGGGCTTCCTTGCGTAGGAGGCCTCTTTTTTAGTTCATTAAGCCTCATTAAACCTCATTAAGCCGCTTGGCACAGTTTAAAAGAAATTTATACCGCATGGAAACAGCCTTGGCCTGATAGATATAATAGTCAATTAAATCGGGCTCAACCACATTTTCCAGGTTGGTGTATACAATTTGAAGTTCATCTGTTGTTTTTCTGATGTCATCCTGTAGGGTTTTGTAACCATCATTTACAGGCGTTTCTTTAAATAATTTCATGAATTCCTCCAACAAAATAAGTCTTAATACAAGTATAAGCAAAAGAGTTTCTTCTATTCACAGATTTTGTAAAAAGTGCTTTTGACATGTGAAAAATCAGTAAAATCAAGGCTTCGACTGTGGATTAGTATATTGCTTGCGGCTGCATTTTGTGGATAACTAACAAAAAGCATTTATTTTAAAAAAAGCTATAGACAAAATCAGGATTGCGTTGTTATAATTCGTCTCACGAAAGGAGAGGTGATGAAAATACAGTGATTGTGAAATTAATATCACACCTCATGCTGTATATACTGCTTACAGTAGCAGCAATTGGGGATTTCAAAAATTATAGAATCAGTAACCGGCTGATTCTGACGGGACTTGGTTGTGCGTTTCTATTTCGCTTAGTGGGGGGCAAGGTAGCGAGCATCGTCTGGTTTCTTCCAGATATAGTTTTTCCGGTTGTCATTTTATATTTCTTATATCTTTCAGGCATTTTAGGAGCCGGGGATATCAAGTTATTTTCAGTAGTATGTGCATTTACAAATTTAAAATTTACCGCCTTGTGCATGGCAGCCGCTTTTGTGGCAGCAGCAGGATATGGTCTCATAAGCATGGTGCTTAAAAAGGAGCTCTTTATGCGTATGAGGGATGGATTTTTATACTTAAACGGTATACTGTGTGGCAGATTTATGCGGTACCGGGGACAGGGGAAAGCTGTTAGTTTCGCGGTATACGTGCTTTTGGGAACGGTCATGGCAGATATATGGTTTTACGGCATGAGGTGAAGAAAGGAGATTTAAAGTACCGTAGATGAAAAAAATCAGATTAGGAATTTATATTGAGGATTCGGAATATGGCGACAGACTGACATGCTATTTCATGAATCATTACAAGGAACAGCTGGAGATTCACATGTATACCATGAAAGACCAGCTTGAACACTTAGAGGGCGAGATAGATATCATGCTTTCAAGTGAGCTTGACCGGTGGAATAACAAGGATATCCCACTGATACAGATTGTTGAGGAAACACCTATTGAGAGTGAGGAGGGCATATATTTTGTGGAAAAATATCAGGAAGTAAACCGCATAGTGGAAGAGATTCTAAAGCATGTGGGCGGTGAAGTGAGAGACCTGACGAGCGAGGGTTCCTTGATAGGTCAGACGAGGCTTATAAGTGTGTATTCACTTGCTGATAATCAGTACCAGATGCCTTTTGCGATGACTTTGTCATCTATTCTGAGTGAGAATGAAAAGGTGCTGCTTATTGATTTTCAGGAGAACAGCGGACTATCGCGGATGCTCGAGCAGAGTGTGGAGCATAATCTGGACGAGCTGTTGGTGATGGCCGAATCCGGACGATATTCGACCAACAGGATAAACAGCTGTATAGGAAGAAAGCAGAAGCTGGACTATGTATATCCGATTGAGAATACAGAGTGTCTGTGCGAGATAAATATGGTAATCTGCAACAATCTGCTTCAGATGCTCGGCAAGGAAATGCACTATGACTGTATAGTTATCAATATGGGCACAAGATTTAAGGGATTTTTTGATATCCTTGACAGATGCAGTGATATCTATCTGGTGCAGAAAAAGGGCGGAATCAGCCAGTGGAGAGAGTACGAGTTTACAGAGGAGCTGATGGAAAGAGGCTTAAGCAATGTAGTTGAGAGGATTAAGCTGATTGAGCCTCCGGTCATTACGATGCCGGTATCTACATGTGAGAAGCTTGTAGAGCTGTGGAAGTGGAATGAGTTTGGAGATGTCATAAGAAACATGACTCGGGGTATTTCGTGTGCTGGATGATTTTGGACAGAGAATAAGAGATATTATACTTTCTGAAATGGATTTGTCCAGAGAGCTGAGCGATGAGGAAATATGCGATCTAATCGGAAGTGTGGTTTCAAGAGAGGCACGCGACAGACCCATGACCATAAAGGACAGGGCAGAGCTTGAGCGCACCATATTCAACTCTCTGCGTAAGCTTGATGTGCTGCAGGAGCTGGTGGATGACAGGGATGTGACCGAAATCATGGTAAACGGTCCAAACGATATATTCTATGAAAAAGCCGGAAGAATCCAAAGGTTCAAGGGTCATTTTTCATCGGAGGAGAAGCTGGAGGATGTGATACAGCAGATTGTAGGACGCCATAACAGGGTTGTAAATCAGGCATCACCGATAGTTGATACCAGGCTTAGTGACGGCTCCAGGGTAAATATAGTGCTAAACCCCATATCTATAGGAGGCTCGGCTGTGTCAATCAGAAAGTTTCCGGAGCATCCTATGAGCATGGAGAGGCTTGTTGAGATAGAAGCTCTTTCGCCGGAGGTGGCAAGGCTTCTGCAGATACTGACACAGGCCAAATACAATATATTTATTTCCGGTGGTACAGGCTCAGGTAAAACGACATTCCTGAATGCCTTGTCCCAGTATATTCCGGATGATGAGAGAATTATTACAATTGAAGACTCGGCGGAGCTGCAGCTTCTGGGGGCTAAAAATATAGTAAGGCTTGAGACCAGAAATGCAAACACCGATGGGGTTACTCCAATTACAATAAGAGATCTTATCAGGACGGCTCTTCGTATGAGACCGGACAGGATTATAGTGGGCGAGTGCAGAGGCGCAGAGGCACTGGATATGCTTCAGGCTATGAATACAGGGCATGACGGCTCGCTGTCCACCGGACATGCCAATTCACCACAGGATATCATTTCAAGAATTGAGACTATGGTGCTTCAGGGGCAGGATTTCCCGCTCAATGCGATACGGCAGCAGATAGCATCGGGAATAGATATCATTGTCCAGCTTGGCAGGCTGAGGGATAAGAGCAGGAGAGTGCTCGAGATATCAGAGGTGGATGGCTTTACGGATGGTGAAATTGTGCTGCATACGCTGTATCGTTTTGAGGAAACAGGTGTTTTGGACAGTGGCAGGATACAGGGCTTTTTAAAGAAAGCAGGGACACTTTGCCACACCGACAAGCTTATGGCAGCAGGGCTTAGTGTATAGACTGCTATGTGGCACTTAAAGTAAGAAAGGCTGTAGCTGTCAGTATAGGCTTATATGTTACTGAACAGTTACGAAGGGTTTTGATTATATGGATTACAGCAGATATTCCATGTCCGCAAAGGACTGGGGGATTGTTTTCATAAAAAGTATGGCTGCCACAGTGATTATCGCATATTTGTTTTATGACAGTCCTATTGTGGTTATTGCTTTTCCGGTGGTGTTTGTGTATTGTGCGAAGCTGTGCAGACAGGAGGGCGTCAGAAAGCAAAAGGAAAAACTAAATGAAGAGTTTATGAATGTACTTAAGGTGTTGAGCTCGAATATGCTGGCAGGATATTCCGTGGAGAATGCATGGCTGGAGGCAGAAAAAGAGATACAGCTCATGTATGGGAATGATTCGCTTATGCTGTCTGAGATACAGGAGATGAACAGGCAGATAAAGATGAATCAGACATTTGAGGCGGTGCTGTCAGAATTTGCTCATAGAAGCGGTCTGGAGGATATAGTCAATTTTTCTGATATTTTCTCATTTGCAAAGAGAAGCGGCGGCAGATTTGTGGATATCATAGAGTCTACCACTTACAGGATGTGGACAAAGTATGATACCAACAGGCAGATAGAGGTTGCGGTTTCTGCCAAAAGACTTGAGCAAAAGACTATGAACTATATTCCGATATTTCTTTTGGCATTTTTAAAGCTGTCTTCAAGAGATTATATGTCTGCACTATATGGAAACCTGATCGGGGTAATCTTTATGAGTACCTGTCTTTTAGCCTATGCAGGGGCAATTAAACTGGCAAAGAAATTTTTACAGGTAGGAATAGGCATATGATGGAGGGAAAGAGGCTTAGAATAGCAGCATTATTTGTTATAGTTTTGGTTTTTGCTTTTATCATGGATATGTCGTCAAATGCCATAACTGACAATACACTTACACGCAACGATACAGGTGACGGTGATGTGATATATGACCTGGTGCTGAATGCGGATGGACTCGATGAGGATTACAGCTATCAGCTGAAGCTTAGGGAGGAGAAGCCTTCAGATAAACAGGCGAACGAGCTGTTTACACAGGCAAAAAAAGAGATAGACGAGAGCTTTTGCGAAGAAGGCCAGAGTGTAGAGCAGGTCAGAGGGCATATAAATATGAAGGAAGCATATGCCAAAGGAGCTGTGGAGGCGGAGTGGACACTTAGTGACTATGATGTGGTTGATATTGATGGAGATGTGAACCAGGATGCATTTGAGGCAGCTGATGATGAGCAGGGAAGGCTGGTTAGTGCAAGCGTTGAGCTTTCCTGTGGCGAGCACAGACAGCTGTACGATTTCTCGTTTGTGGTATTTCCGGATGAACTGGATGCAGGAGAGCGTCTCATAAAGGATATCAACAGACATATTGACAGTGAGATGTCAAAGGCCGGTACAAAAAAGCTCACGCTGCCGGATGAGGTAGATGGAGTGAAGCTTAGCTGGTCACAGGAAAAAAGCAATACGGCAGGTAAAATAGCCATGCTTGAAGTTGTTGTTATAGTTCTTCTTGTGCTTGAGAAAAAGGAAAAAAAGAAGACAGCGCAGAAGGAGAGGAATATACAGCTGCAGCTCGAATATCCGGAGATAGTCAGTAAAATGGCTGTTTTGATGGGCTCCGGAATGACTGTGGAGCAGGCATGGAATAGGATTACCGCCCGTTATCTTGATGAGCGGAAAAATAACGATATAAATATTATGCCCGCTTACGAGGAAATGCTTGTGACGGAGAGAGAAATCTCAGATGGCATGACAGGCAGAAAAGCATACGCAGGCTTTGCGGAAAGAGTAAAGCTGCCGTGCTACCAGAAGCTTGTACGCATTATTTTACAGAGTATTCACAAAGGAAGTAAGGGTGTATGTGAGATGCTCGAGAAGGAATCGGAGGATGCATTTGATGAGAGGAGACTTTTAGCCTTAAAGCTGGGCGAGGAGGCCGGTACAAAAATGCTTATGCCGATGATGATTATGATGGCTATAGTTATAGCAATAGTAATAGCACCCGCAATCATTGATTTTAAGATGTAGAAAGGAAAAATTATGTTAGGATTTAAGAATTTTTTATTGGATGAGGATGGCGCCGGAGTAGTGGAAATGATACTGATAATTGTCGTTTTAATCGGTCTGGTGCTGATTTTTAAGAAGCAGCTTACGACACTTGTAAACAATATCTTTCAAACAATCACAAGAGAGGCTGGTAAAGTGTGAGAGGCAGTATAACGATATTTGCCACGATGCTTCTCATGCTGGTGTCACAGTTTCTGTTTACTGTACTTGAAGCCGGCAGGAATCTGACACTTATCAATATAGCAGACATGAATTCAGAGGCTGTAGCAGAATCAGTTTTTGCACAGTATTGCAGGCCATTATGGGATGAATACCACTTGCTTGCATACGATGCCGGAAGTGACGCAATGGGCAATGTGGATATCGAAAATGTCAAGTCGTATATGAAAAAGCTGACGACTGATAATTTTAAGATAGGCGATTCGGGCACTTTTGCCGGAGGCACTATTGTAAATGGCACCAGCATGTTAAGGCTGTCAATGGAGGAGCCTGAAGCCATGAAATATGTACTCATGACAGATGATGGAGGCGATGTGTATACAAATGCAGTTGTATCATATATGAAGAAAAATATTGGTTATGAGACAGTCAGAAATCTTTACAGTCAGTACAGCTCATTGAATGAAAACAAGTCTGCAGGTGAGTATGATGACAGTAAGATAGATAGTGCGCTGGAAGCCTTAAAGGACAATGCAGCTCATGAAGGCGGAGGCAAAAGCATAGCAAAATCGTCACCGCCCAGAGCTTACAGTGCGCCTTCATCGGCTTCAAAAGGAAAGCAGATATCAGAAAGCAAAGCAGAAGGCGCCGGCGGCGATAATACAGTTGAAAATCCGCTGGTAAAGGTGCAAAAGGTAAAGGCATCCGGCATATTATCACAGGTGGTTGATGAGAGCACTGTGTCAGGAAACAGTATTGACACATCAGCCAGAGTGTCCGGGCGCAGTCTGAATAAAGGAACGGGAGGCTGGTCCGAAAGCAGTGATGACTGGTATGCAAAGGTGCTTATGCAGCAGTATATTCTGACATATATGAGCTGCTACACTGACACAAATCCAAACCATGCCCTAAACTATGAGGTGGAGTATATCATAGGAGGCAGGGCGAGTGATAAGGATAATCTGAAGATTGTTATAGCAGAAATACTGGCTCTGCGTGCGGCTGTCAATATGACATACCTGGCAGGAAGCGCATCAAAGCAGGCACAGGCGCTGGCTCTTGCCACAATTATCGGTGGAATTACTCTGACACCGGAGGTGATTGAAGGGGTCGAAAAGGGAATTCTGGCGGCATGGGCATTCTGTGAGAGTGTGCTGGATTTAAGGGCACTTTTGGATGGAGATAAGATTCCCCTGATAAAAAGTGATACATCATGGACCTCCAGTCTGTATGGCATGACAAGCATGCTCACAGGGCAGGTGAAGGCAAAAAGCTCAAGTGAAGGAATAGGCTACAAATCATATCTTGGAATGTTGCTTTTTACAAAGAGCATGAAAAATATAGCTTATCGTTCGATGGATGTGCAGGAGGCTACAGTACGCATGACCGGTGGTCATGAAGGCTTTAGAATGGACAATGCAATCTGTGAGCTTAGTGCAGATGTAAGCTATAAATATCATGGCTTATTTTTATGCTTTGTGAATCTGTTGGATGGGGCAGATAACGAGTATACCATAAAAAATCAGGCAAAGTATTCCTATTACGGACGCTGACAAAATAAGAATGGAAATAAGAAAGGCAGGTGTATGACGGTGTCTTTTGTTAATAAAGTAAAGTTCCACATAAAAAAACTTTATAGAAAGGCCAAACTCCCAGGCGATGATAGTTCTCAAAAGATGCCCTCATGCACCTGCCTGAAGGCGTCTTATACACTTGAGGCTGCGGTAATATTTCCGCTTGTAGCAGGATTTTTTGTATTTATACTTTTTTTCTTCAGGGTGGTTCAGGTGGAGTCGCAGGTAAAAGCGGCACTGTACTATTCAGCCAGGATGAGTGCGTTAGCAAGCAGTGTAAACGATTCGTCCGTTGTCTCAGTGGCAACTGCAGAGGTACTCTTCAGGAGTAGAATATCTGACTCAAAGCACATTGATACATACGTGAGCGGTGGAAGGTATGGAGTGTCACTGCTTGGCTCAAGTATGGATGGTGATGATGTCTCGCTTAAGGCAAAGTACAAGGTAAAGCTTCCGGTGAGCTTTTTTACTGTGGATGGAATATGGATAGAGGATCATAGCAACAGCAGAAAATGGACAGGAAAAAATCCCGGTGAAAAAACGGATCCCTATGTGTTTTACACGGACTATGGCAGTGTTTATCACCTGTCCGAGCAGTGCAACTACCTGGATCTGAGCATAAAGAGCATCAAATGGTCTCAGGTGGGGGCAAGCAGAAACAAAGATGGTAGGAAATACCACGCATGTTACTGTGCAGCGGATAAAAAAACAAAAACCTCGACGGTATTTATAACAGATTATGGCACGAGCTATCACGGAAAGCTTGGATGCAGTAAGCTTAAGCGGACGGTACACAAGGTGCACAAATCAGAGGTGAATGGCAAAAACCTGTGCAGTAAATGTAAAGGAGAAGGAACATGATACAGCTTATCATTTTACTTGGAATAATCAGTATAATCGACTTTTCAACAAAAAAGATACCGGTCGTTGTATTGATAGTAATGGGGATTGTGGGTATCGCAAGCTCTATTTATGCACAGCAGTCAATTATGTCAGTGGCTGTTGCCCTGATTCCCGGAATAGTGCTTATGGCAGCAGCGTTTCTTACAAGGGAGCAGATAGGATATGGAGATGCTGCTGTTGTGACTTTGATGGGATTGTTCGTGACTGTTGACATAGTGTGCAGCACTATGGTGATGGGGCTTACAATAGCAGGAATAATTTCCGTTATTTTAATTGCATCAGGCAGAGTGGGGAGAAAGATGCAGATTGCATTTACACCATTTCTGCTGTTGGGATATGGACTGACGGAGGTATTTATGTGACTGGAAATAAATTAAATATAGATTTATCTTATGGACTAAAGGGCAGTTATACAGTAGAGGGAGCGATTATTATACCTATATTTATTGTCATGCTTGCAATAGCGATGAAGATGGGACTTGTGCTGTATAACGAAATGAAGGAAGACAGCTCTTATGAGTATGCTACTGATATGTGGCTGGTGGATGATTTCTATAATTATCAGGTTTTGAAAGAGGTAGTAAATGAATTCTAATGAAATAGTATATGAGAGAAAGATGACAGGCAGCTTTATGAAGCTGCGTTGTGACGAGGTGAGGCCGCTAGATGAAAAGATATTGCTGAAAAACAATATTCCGGGCTTTCTGCCGATGGAGAAGTGTTATGTGAATAATGAAGGGCAGTACTGGTATGATATATCAGGAGTTCAGTCTTTGGAAATGCGCTGCCAGTACAATGATATAAAGCTTGAGTTTCTTGAAAAACTTGTGGTGAGTATCTGTAACAAGATGGAGCTTTTGGAGAATCATCTTGTTAGCGCAGAATCTCTGGTGCTTGATCCTCAGCTAATACACATAAAAGGGGTAAATCAGGATGAGGAAATATATTTTACAGCATACCCGGCACAGATGAAAACCATTTGCAATACATTCCAGCATTTGATGGAGTATATGCTCACAAAGCTTGATCACAGTGATGCTGAAGCGATACATATAGCATATGGCATATACGAGAAAACCATAAATGGCAATTACAGTATCGCTGATATTCGAAATGCCATAATCGAGGAGCGTCAGAAAAAGGTAGCTGAAAAGCCGGTGGAGGAGGTGGTTGCGCCGATTTCACAGCCACAGGTCAGGGTAGAGGAGCCGAAGGAGCAGATAAAGCCTACACTGTACGATAAGCTTCGTGTGTATCTGTTGGAGCAGCTGGATATCAGGCTGCCGGAGCGAAAGAAGCAGGCAGCCGTGACAGAAAAGCCTAAAAAAACGGATACAGGCAGAAAATGGTTTAAAAAAGAAAAACGAAAAGAAAATTGTGAAAAAATAGATGACACCATGCTTATACATCCAAGCTCAGAGGCTGCACCCGAGCCTGTACCGCGTCAGATACACCCCACAGTATGTCTGAGCGATTACAGGGAGCACCCTCAGGGTATGCTTTTGTATGAGGGCATGGAAAATCGCAGTAATATAATAATAGACAAGGATTGTACGCGTATTGGTCAGGGCGACGAGGCGGATGCGGTAATAGGCAAGGATACAATAAGTCATTTTCATGCAGTTATAAACAGGGAAAACCAGGAATTTTATCTGGAGGATTTAAACTCCACAAACGGAACCTTTGTGAATAATGAGGTGCTTGCGTACAAGCAGAAGAAGCAGCTCAAATCAAATGATATCATCAGATTTGCCGATGTTAAGTACCGGTTTGTATAATTGTTGCAAATAAGCTCCTTAAAATTTATAATAAGAAGAAAAGTATTTAAAAATTAAGGAGACCCCACAAATTTGCAGAATATAAAAAGCTTTGATACAAAACCATATATGACAATTGGCATAATAGTGGTAAATATAATAGTTTTTGTGCTGATGAGTATATCAGGCAGCACACTTGATGCACAGTATATGGCAGCCCACGGAGCCATGTACCCTGAGTATATAAAGGATGGCCAGTACTGGAGGCTGTTCACTTCGATGTTTATGCATTTTGGATTGATGCATATACTTAACAATATGGTGGTTTTAGGTGCTGTCGGTCAGATAGTCGAGAAGGCTATGGGGCATGTGAAGCTTCTGATTATATTTCTTGTGTCAGGCATGTGTGGAAGTGTATTATCGTACATCGTTATGCTTTATAATAATGACTTTGCGGTATCGGCAGGCGCCTCCGGGGCGATATTTGGTCTGGTGGGAGCACTTGTGTGGATAGTTATAGCAAACAGAGGCTTTTATGAGGGCATCAGCAGACAGCAGGCTGTATTTATGGTTATACTCATGATATACTATGGAGTTTCAACGCAGGGAGTGGACAATTGGGCTCATGGAGGCGGGCTCGTAGGCGGATTTGTTATTTCAATTGTTTTATATCGCAAAAAGAGATATAATAAATATAATATCAACTAAAAATTAATGGTAGGAGAAGCTACATGAAGATAAATATTTATTATGGTGGAAGAGGCTTACTGGACGATCCGACACTGTATGTGATAAGCAAGATAGAAAATGTGCTAAAGGAGCTCCGCGTAAAGGTGGAGAGATACAATATCTATGAGCACAAGAATGAAATAGCTACATTGCCACAGACCTTTAAGGATGTAGATGGAATCATTCTCGCAACGACGGTTGAGTGGCTTGGTATAGGTGGATACATGCAGCAGTTCCTTGATGCATGCTGGCTCTACGGTGATAAGGAAAAGATAAGCAATACATATATGCAGCCTATTGTTATGTCTACCACATATGGAGAGCGCGAGGCAGAGACCACACTATGCAATGCATGGGAGATACTTGGCGGTCTGCCGTGCTCAGGGTTATGCGGATATGTAGAGGATATTACTACGTTTCAGCTCAATAAGGAGTATAATCTCATAATAGAAAAACGCGCGGAGAATCTGTATCGCACGATATCCCAGAAGATTAAGAGCCTGCCTACAAGCAATCAGGCAGTGAAGCAAAGTGTACTCAGGACACAGCAGCTCAATCTCACCCCACAGGAGAGCGAGCAGCTGTCGAAGTATGTGTCTGATGATACATATGTAAAGCAGCAGAAGGAGGATATCGAGGAGCTTGCAACCATGTTCAAGGACATGCTCGGGCAGCAGGCGTCTACAGATGACATGCCATATATAAAGGAGCTTGAAGCACATTTTATTCCGCTTCGTGAATTCAAAGCCTGCTATTCATTTAATATAGAGGGCATTAAAAATCCATTATATATAAAGGTGGATGAGGATAAGCTGGATATACACTATGGCGAAGAGGATATAGTGGATGTATATGCCAAATTTTCGAAGAGTATCATGGAGTCTATAATAGATGGTCACATGACCTTCCAGAGAGCATTTATGACCGGAGAAATGACAGCAAAAGGCAATTTCAAGACACTGCGCATGCTTGATCAGATATTTCCGTTTTAATGGGCTTTTTGATTCTTAACAGTTACAAAATAATTATATATATGAGGTGACAAAGATGAAAGATGACAACTGTATTTTCTGTAAACTGGCAAATGGGGATATCCCGGCCAATTCAATCTACGAGGATGATGATTTCAAGGTAATACTCGATGCAAGTCCTGCTACAAAGGGACATGCACTTATCCTTCCAAAGCAGCATTATGCAAATATTTTTGAGATTGAGGATGAGACACTTGCCAAGGCAGCAAAGCTTGCAAAGAAGATTATGACACACGAGAAAGATGTGCTTGGCTGTGAAGGCTACAACCTGGTACAGAACAACGGTGAGGTGGCCGGTCAGACAGTATTCCATTTCCATATGCACCTGATTCCAAGATATGAGTCAGATGACAACAAGAATGTCATAGAGTGGAACCATAAGGAGTTCACTGATGACGAGATGAAGAAAATCTGCGACGAGATGAGCATGTAATAGTTATATATAGTTATATATTATTAAAAACAAAAAGTCCGGATATGCAAATGTAGTTCATATCCGGGCTTTTATTTTTTATAATATTTTATAATATGCAATGACACTAAAAATTGACTCTATGACGATTTCTTCACCTGAGAGTTAATCAAATCAATTATAGTAGCGATGGAATCCATCTGACCGCTCTTTGCCATGGCGTCCTTATATTTATCCCTGTTGCCGTAAACCTCTTTTACTGCGCTAAGCAGAGAATCCTTTGTGAGCTCCTCCTCCTCGATGACATATGAAAAGCCCTGCTTTTTGAAGGATTTTGCATTTAATACCTGGTCTCCGCGGCTGGCAGCAGCAGACAGAGGAATCAGGATGTTTGGCTTGTGCAGAGCAAGCAGCTCGCAGATAGAGTTGGCTCCGGCTCTTGAGATAGCCATGTCAGCCAGAGCGAACATGTCGGTGAGCTCAGCATTGGCGTACTCAAACTGTGCATAGCCTGTGATTCCGGCAAGCTTGTTGTCCAAATTGCCCTTTCCACAGAGGTGAATCACGTAGAAATCCTTAAGGAGCTCAGGGAGAATCTCACGGACAGCTTCGTTGACCTTTTTAGAGCCAAGGCTTCCTCCGATTATGAGGATGACAGGCTTATTGTGGTCAGGAAAATTACAAAGCTTTATGGCATTTTCGGCAACGCCGCTAAAAAGCTCGCGTCTGATAGGTGAGCCGGTGAGCACGGCCTTGTCAGCAGGCAGATATTTCATGGTCTCAGGGAAATTGCAGCAGACCTTTTTGGCGCCCTTTATGGCGATTTTGTTGGCAAGTCCCGGAGTGATATCCGACTCGTGGATGATAGCCGGTACATGGCAGTGCTTTGCGGCAAGCACAACAGGCACGGAAACAAAGCCACCCTTAGAAAATACTACATCAGGCTTAAGCTTTTTCATGAGGCTTACAGCCTGGCCATAGCCCTTTAACACACGGAACGGATCTGTAAAGTTCTTCCAGTCAAAGTATCGGCGCAGCTTTCCGGATGAAATGCCGTGATAAGGAATCTTCTGGGCTTCGATAAGACCCTTCTCCATTCCATTGACTGAGCCGATGTATTCGATATCATATCCGGCTTCCTTAAGTGCCGGCATAAGAGCGATATTTGGAGTGACATGACCTGCAGTACCGCCGCCTGTCATAACTATTTTCTTCATATATATGTATCCTTTCTTGCATTCCTGTTTTGTCTCATATTTATATTATACTCAACACAATAAAAGTCAATACCAAGTTACCGGCGAAAGTTTGCCCTGCAATACCGGATAAATGTCGAAACTTGCGACCGATAGGAACTGTTAAGTTCAAGTGAATTGGTTATAATAATCAATAGTACATCAATCTGAGGTTTAGGGTAAGTTAAATTTTGAACGATGTACAAGAAAAAGAAATGACAGGGAGGAGAATCAATATGGAATTATTAATGGACAATATGGATATCATGGCAGGAGGCATATTTGTGATAATGCTTGCACTTTTCATGCTGACAGTCATAGTGACCTTGTTCGCACTCTCACACAGGATAAGACTTTTGAGCAACGAGATATATAAAATAGAAAAACAGGTGAGCGACTACATAGACGAGCTGTCGAGAAGCGAGAATGACAAGCTTGAGATAGAGCATAAAGCGCATCAGAATGGGGTGATTTCATCGGTGCTGCAGGAGATTTTTCCATGAAATTTGACAAAATGGTATTACTGTGATATTATACCGACTGTAACAAAGTTGTAACAAATGCAACATAGGTGTAATAAACGTAACAAAAACAACATATACTACACCATATGGAGGATTATATGAAGCTAAACAAAAAAGTAATCGAGAGCATTACGGTCTGTGGACTGTGCGCTATGCTGACGGTTACCGCGGTTACTAACAGCGGACGCTCTGAGGTCAAGGCAGAGGATAAGGTGCTAGCAAACACTGGTTTAGAGCATACTGGTTATAATAGTTATGCTGGCGTAGCAGCGACTCTTTTTGATTATGAGAAGAGCCTCACAGCAGAGAATGCTGTTACAGTAGAAAAAGAAAATGTTGAGATGGTGGCAGTAGCACAGGATGTACAGCAGGAGGCGCAGCCACAGCTCACACAGGAGCAGCAGGAATGGCAGACAAAGCTTATGCCAAACGTTGAAGAATCACTCAACGTAAGAGCACAGGCCGATGAACAGTCAGATATTGTTGGAAAATTATATAAAGGAAGTGTGGCAGACATCGTAGAAAACGATGGCACCTGGGCTCACATCAAGTCAGGAAATGTAGACGGATATGTCAATGTCTCTTACTGTGTGACCGGAACTGACGCACTAAGCTATGCTTATGACACATGCGGAGAAATCGCCACAGTAAATACAGACGGACTTCGTGTGAGAGAAGCAGCAGATACAAACAGCAGGGCCTTAGATGTAGCTGACCAGGGCAAGACCTATCAGGTGAACCGCGCAGCGCAGGCAATAGACGGCTGGATTGCAGTAGTCTGTGATTCGCAGACAGGATATATCGCAGCAGATTATGCGACACGTTCCTTAAACACAAGAGTGGGTATCACAATTGAAGAGGAACAGGCTCAGATAGCTGCACAGAAAGAGGCTGAGAGAAAGGCTGCAGAAGAAAAAGCGGCAAAAGAGGCTGCAAAAGCCGCAAAGGAATCAAAGAAAACCGAGACCACACAGGGCGAGGCAGTAAGTGCAGGAGCAGATGACCTGACACTGCTTGCAGCAATCATCGAGTGTGAGGCAGGCGGAGAGAGCTATGAATGTCAGCTCGCAGTAGGAGCGGCAGTCATCAACAGAGTAAAGAGTGGCTCATATCCAAACAGTATCTCAGGTGTTATTTACCAGAAGGGTCAGTTTGGACCGGCATCATCAGGAAAGCTTGCAAGAAAGTTAAACGGACGCATTTCCTCATCATGCTACAGTGCAGCACAGGAGGCAATGTCCGGAGTGGACAACACAGGAGGATGCACATCCTTCAATGATCACGGCTCAGGAATATCAATCGGAAATATGAAGTTCAGATAATAACAGCCAATACAAAGAAATAACAAAGAGGCTGCAAATCAACAAAGCTTGTTGGTTTGCAGCCTCTTTAATTATTTCTTCCGTCGGGCTTGCAGTCTAAGCTTCAATGCTTCAAACCTCTTGCAACATACCTCAAAATAGAGTAAAATGACATCATTATAGCAATCTAAATCTATAAACGATGCAAATAAAACCCAGGAGGCAAGAGCAATGCAGTTAAAGGGACGAAACTTTTTAAAACTTATGGATTACACTCCGGAAGAGATTACTTATCTGATTGACCTCTCACAGGAGCTGAAGGAAAAGAAGAAAAAAGGCATCAGACATGATGACCTCACAGGCAAAAACATAGCGCTGATTTTTGAAAAGACCAGTACCAGAACTCGCTGCTCTTTTGAGGTAGCGGCACATGACCTTGGAATGCATGTCACATACCTTGACCCGAGCGGTTCACAGATAGGCAAAAAGGAGAGCATTGCCGATACAGCGCGCGTGCTCGGCAGAATGTTTGACGGAATCGAGTACCGCGGATACGGACAGGAAATCGTGGAGGAGCTTGCAAAATACGCAGGCGTACCGGTATGGAATGGTCTGACAAATGAGTTCCACCCGACACAGATGATAGCAGATATGCTTACAATCCGTGAGCACCTCGGCAGACTGGGGGGCGTGAAATTTGTATACATGGGCGATGCAAGATACAACATGGGCAATTCACTCATGGTCACATGTGCAAAGCTCGGAATGGACTTCGTGGCATGCACAAACAAGAAGTATTTCCCAAATGATGAGCTTGTAAAATACTGTAAGGACGTTGCAGAAACAACCGGCGCATCAATCACACTCACAGAGGATGTGGCAGAGGGCACAAAGGACGCAGATGTCATCTACACAGATGTGTGGGTATCAATGGGCGAGCCGGAAGAGGTATGGGCAGAGCGAATCAACGACTTAAAGCCATATCAGGTAAATGCAAAGGCATTCGAAAATGCAAAGGATAGCGCAATCTTTATGCACTGTCTGCCGGCATTCCATGATTTAAAGACCACAATCGGAAAGCAGGTTTATGAGAAGTTTGGACTGAGCGAGCTTGAGGTGACAGACGAGGTATTTGAGTCAGAGCGCTCAGTGGTATTTGATGAGGCAGAGAACCGTATGCACTCAATCAAGGCAATCATGCGTGCAACACTTGCAGACTAGAGCAAAACTAAGGAACAAGGTATGAAGGAAGAAATACTTAGGCTTCTACGCAGCGCTGACGGCTATATTTCAGGGCAGGAGCTATGCAACCGGTTCGGTGTATCGCGCACAGCCGTGTGGAAGGCCATAAACCAGCTAAAGGAAGCCGGATATGAGATAGAGGCACAACAGAATAAGGGCTACAGGCTCATGGCAGCGCCCGATCTGATGACGGAGGCAGAGATAAAAAGCCTCATGCACACAGACTGGGTGGCAAAGGAAGTGCTGTATTTTGATACAATAGACTCCACCAACACCAAGGCTCAGGAGCTTGCCGAAAAAGGCTATCCAAGCGGCACACTGGTCGTAGCGGACAAGCAGGAGTCAGGCAAGGGGCGTCGCGGCCGCAGCTGGGTATCGCCGTCCGGCACAGGTATTTTCATGACACTTATGATAAAGCCTGATATCAATCCAAACAATGCCTCTATGCTTACGCTTGTGGCAGCACTTGCCGTAGCAAAGGCCATAACAAGCGTAACCGGTGAGGAAGCCATGATAAAGTGGCCAAACGACATTGTGGTAAACGGCAAAAAGGTGTGCGGCATACTCACAGAGATGAATGCGCAGTTTGACTACATCAACCATATCGTTGTAGGCATAGGTATCAACGTGCACAATGAGAGCTTTCCGGAGGAAATCAGTCAGATGGCGAGCTCACTCATGATAGAAGCAGGGGGCAAAAGATTCCACCGTGCGCAGATAATCGCAGAGACCATGTCATACTTTGAGCAGTATTATGATACATTTTTAAAGACGCAGGATCTTTCAGCTCTCGTCAGGGAGTATGACAAGCTGTTGGTCAACAGGAATAAATCAGTAAGGGTACTGGACCCGAAGGAGCCGTTTGACGGAAAGGCGATGGGCATCACGCCTAAGGGCGAGCTGATCGTGGACACATGGGAGTCACGCAAGCTGGTTTCAAGCGGAGAAGTATCAGTGAGAGGAATATACGGATATGTCTAAAGAGGTAGTACTTTGCGTGTCAAACGCATATCAGAAAAAATATTATCTGAACGAGAATTTTAACGGACTTCCACAGACTATAAGGGATGAGCTCAAAATCATGTGCGTCCTGTATACAGAGGATGTGGGAGGCATACTGGAGCTGGTGTTTGATGAGGACGGAAACCTCGATTTCAGAACATCCTGCAAGGAAAACGACTTTTTCTATGACGAGATAGGAAGCGTGCTAAAGATAAAGCAGTACCGCAACGAGCGAAGAGAGCTGCTCGAGTCGATAGAGACGTATTATCGCATAGTATTTTTGGGAGAAGGACTCGAGGAGGAATAACAGATGATTTTAGCACTGGACGTAGGAAATACAAACATCACATGCGGTGTGTTTGATGGGGACAGGATAAAAGCGAGCTTTAGAATAACAACCAAAATGCCACGTACATCGGATGAATACGGCATGCTTCTGAGCAATCTGCTCGAAAGAAACCAGGTAGGAATGGACGACATACATGATGCAATCATCTGCTCCGTTGTACCGAATATCATGCATTCACTGCAGAATGGCCTCATAAAATACTTCAATATCAGGCCGATAATCGTGGAGGCCGGCATCAAAACAGGCATCCGTATCGCTACACCAAATCCGCAGCAAATTGGTGCAGACCGTATAGTAGACGCCGTAGCTGCATATGAATTATATGGAGGACCTGTTTTAGTCATAGATTTCGGCACAGCAACCACCTACGATATGGTCGATGAAAACGGCACCTTCATGGGAGGAATCACAGCACCGGGCATACGTATTTCAGCCAAGGCACTCTGGGAGGATGCGGCAAAGCTTCCTGAGATAGAAATTAAAAAGCCTGATAATATCCTTGGAAAGGACACCATCACCAGCATGCAGGCGGGACTTGTGTATGGCCAGATAGGACAGACAGAGTATATCATCAACAAGGTAAAGGAAGAAACCGGCATGTACGATGCAAAGGTTGTAGTGACCGGCGGACTCGGCAGAATAATAGCCAATGAGACAGATAACGTGGATGTATATGATCCTGACCTGACATTAAAGGGCATAAACCTCGTGTATTGCAAGCAGAACCGCAAGGGAGTAAAGTAACAGTATGGATATTCATCAGATACGAAAGCTTCAGATAGGAAGCGTGACACTCCCAAACAACCTGATACTGGGACCTATGGCAGGCGTAACAGACCTGCCATTTCGCTTATTGTGCAAGGAGCAGGGAGCAGGGCTTTTATGTATGGAAATGGTCAGCGCCAAGGCGATTTTGTACAAAAACAAAAATACAGAGTCGCTTCTTTCAATAGACGAAAGAGAAAAGCCTGTTTCGCTCCAGATGTTTGGCTCAGACCCTCAGATAATGGCTCAGATAGCAAAGCAGATAGAGGAAAGACCGTTTGACATACTGGATATCAACATGGGCTGCCCGGTGCCCAAAATTGTAAACAACGGTGAGGGCTCAGCGCTCATGAAAAATCCGATCCTTGCAGGTCAGATTATAGAGAGCATAGTAAAAGCGATAGATAAGCCGGTCACGGTAAAAATTCGTAAGGGCTTCGATGATGAGCATGTCAACGCAGTAGAGCTGGCGCATGTGGCTGAAGAAAGCGGCGCAAGCGCAGTCGCAGTGCATGGCAGGACCAGAGAGCAGTACTACTCAGGCAAAGCCGACTGGGACATCATAAGGCAGGTAAAAGAGGCTGTCTCAATACCGGTCATAGGAAACGGAGACCTGCTTTGTGCAGAGGATGTCATAAAAATGCAGGAGCAGACAGGCTGCGACGGCTTTATGATAGCCAGGGGAGCACAGGGCAATCCGTGGATTTTCTCACAGATACTGCATTACTTTGAGACCGGCGAGCATCAGGAAAAGCCATCCTTTGAGGAAGTGCGCCGGATGATACTGCGCCATGCACGCATGATGATAGAGTTCAAGGGCGAGTTCACAGGGATACACGAGATGAGAAAGCACACAGCGTGGTATACGGCAGGATATCCGCATTCATCAAGGCTGCGCGCGGCGGTGAATACGGTGGAGAGCTTAGAACAGCTTGAGGAGCTTTTGTATAAGGAACAGCTTCGAAATTGAAATCGGTCAAATCCTTGACAGAGTGGGGATTTTCAATTATAATACACGCGTTAAAATAGACTTTAAATTTAGTATGTGAAACTTCCCACATTCAGTTTATCGAAGCTACCGGAATAGCATACAGTTTATTCCTCAGAAAAATATGAAGTTAGCCACGGGAGCGAATCGCGGATAGAGGGTTTTTCTTTGCTGCGGGGTTTCCGTTGTCGGGTGTTATGGGAACCCGTGGCAGTTCATATTTTTCTTCGGAACATACTGTATACTTTCCGGTATTGAAGACCTTGGTGTGGGAAGTTAATATACTAAATGAGTACAATAAATATCAAAAATAAAAAAAGGAAGATAGAAGGGTAAGAATCATGGAGAACAAGAAAAATATTCTGACATATGCAGGTCTTAAGAAGCTTGAGGATGAGCTTGAGCATTTAAAGGTTGTTAAGCGTAAAGAGGTTTCTCAGAAGATCAAGGAGGCTCGTGAGCAGGGTGATTTATCTGAGAATGCTGAGTATGATGCAGCTAAGGATGAGCAGCGCGATATCGAGACTCGTATTGAGGAGATCGAGAAAATCCTTAAAAATGCTGAGGTTGTTGTTGAGGAGGAGGTTGACCTTGACAAGATTTCTATCGGATGTAAGATCCGCATCTTAGATTGTGAGTTTGATGAGGAGCTTGAGTACAAAATCGTTGGTTCAACAGAGGCAAACAGCTTAAAGGGCAAGATTTCAAACGAGTCACCTGTAGGTAAAGCTCTTCTTGGAAAGAAAGTCGGAGATACTGTAACTGTTGAGACTCAGGTAGGAGAGCTCACATACAAGGTACTTGAGATCCAGAGAGCAGAAGAGAACTAAAAGAGGTAAAAAATGGCAAATCAGAATAATAACAAGGGTGGACAGCAGCAGGACGTAAACCAGCTCCTTAAGGTCCGCCGTGAAAAATTACAGAATTTACAGGAAGCAGGAAAGGATCCCTTCCAGATTACAAAGTACGATGTCACTCATCACAGCAGCGATGTAAAGGAGCTTTACAATGCGCATGAGGCTGAGATTCTCGGTGACAGAAAGGCTCCTGATGTAGAGGGCCTGGATGACGCTGCAAAGCGAGAGGTAATCAACAACGATTACAACGAGAGAAGAGAAATCATGGATGCAAAGCCAATCGAAGTAAGCATCGCAGGACGTATGATGTTCAAGCGTGTCATGGGTAAGGCTTCTTTCTGCAATATCCAGGATTTAAAGGGCAATATCCAGGTATATGTGGCAAGAGACAATATCGGAGAAGACTCATACGCAGACTTCAAGAAATCAGATATCGGTGATATCTACGGTGTAAAGGGCTTCGCCTTTAGAACAAAGACAGGCGAAATCTCAATCCATGCAGAGGAGATAACCCTGCTTTCAAAATCACTCCAGATACTCCCGGAGAAGTTCCATGGACTGACAGACACAGACACCAGATACCGTCAGAGATACGTAGACCTCATCATGAATCAGGAGAGCAAAGAGGTATTTATCAAGCGCTCACAGATACTCAAGGAAATCCGTAACTTCCTTGCAGGCCGTGACTTCATGGAGGTTGAGACACCTATGCTTGTCTCAAACGCAGGTGGTGCCGCAGCAAGACCATTCGAGACACACTACAATGCCTTGAATGAGGATGTAAAGCTTCGTATTTCCCTTGAGCTTTACTTAAAGAGACTCATTGTCGGAGGACTTGAGCGAGTATACGAGATCGGACGAGTTTTCCGTAACGAGGGCGTAGATACACGTCACAACCCTGAGTTCACACTTATGGAGCTTTATCAGGCATACACAGATTACGAGGGCATGATGGAGCTGACAGAGTCAATGTTCCGTTACCTCGCTGAGAAGGTATGCGGTTCAACAAAAATCTCATACAACGGCGTGGAAATCGACCTTGGAAAGCCATTCGCAAGAATGACAATGATAGATGCAATCAAGAAATACGCAGGCGTAGACTTCGACCAGGTACCTGATGATGCAGCTGCAAAGAAGCTTGCAGACGAGCATCATATCGAGTACGAGGAGCGCCACAAGAAGGGTGACATCGTAAACCTCTTCTTCGAGGAGTACTGTGAGAAGGAGCTTATCCAGCCAACCTTTATCATGGATCACCCAATTGAGATATCACCTCTCACCAAGAAGAAGCCAAGCGACCCTACAAAGGTAGAGCGTTTTGAGCTGTTCTGTAATACATGGGAGATGTGTAACGCATACTCAGAGCTCAACGACCCAATCGATCAGCGTGAGCGTTTCGCAGCACAGGATGCCAACGCAGCAGCAGGCGATGACGAGGCAGAGCACACAGATGAGGACTTCCTCAATGCGCTTGAAATCGGTATGCCGCCAACAGGTGGAATCGGATACGGAATCGACCGTCTTGTAATGCTTCTGACAGATAGCCAGGCAATCAGGGATGTATTACTGTTCCCGACGATGAAGAGCTTGGATAAATAAACCCAGTGTTTATGCGGGATTGAGGCATTTGAGTACGTCAAAGGACGCATTAAAAGACGTATTTTGGCATAGTCATTTACATCAGTATGAAAGAGTACACAATCTGAAAAGAATAAGATTCAATCGAATATGAACTACTAAGAGGACATTTTCTAAAGAAATTTAGAAGATGTCCTCTTTTTTGCGTTATGGAGAAAATACGTCATTTGTTATGAAGTCAAAGTGAAAGGAGCACAGCAATGGATGAATCAAAGAAGAAAGATAGATATGAGGCTGCAAAAAAGTTTGTAAGATATTCAGATGGTGCAAAGATGTACAGTATGGGAATGACAAAATTTCAAGAAGTGGCTAAGGATGCCAAGGCTTGTTATAAGATTGGTCAGCTTGTACTTGTTAATACAGAAATATTGGATAAGTATCTTGAAACTTTTCATATTACAGATGCTGAGTTTTATAAGTAGGTGATGTTATGGTAAATACATTGAGTGGTTGCAATTGTGGTATGTAATGCATTTATCAATGCAGGACTTCCGGCATTTACAGGAAGTTACGCTGACTGGGCACAGACGCTTATTTATTTGTGTGAAATGACATTTACGATAGCAATGACTGTTGGAAGTGTGAAGGGTGCACAGACACTTACAAGCAAGGCATTGTTGAGAATGGTAAGCGAGGCAAGGCAACATGGCTCTATATTGATGAGTTCCATGTCCTGCTTAATTCGGAGTATTCTGCAAAATATCTGCAGCAGCTCTGGAAGAAGGTAAGAAAGCAGGGAGGTCTTTGTACCGGTATCACGCAGAATGTTGTCGATCTGTTGCAGAATTACACAGCAACCACAATGCTTGCAAACTCTGAGTTTGTGGCACTCTTGAAGCAGGCAAATACAGACAGTTCAAAGATGGCGGAGGTTATCGGGGTATCAGAGGCACAGCTTCGGTTCGTAACTAATACCGCCTCTGGAATGGGACTTATTAAGTGTGGTTCGGTAGTAATTCCCTTTGATAATCAGATCAGCAAGGATACGGATTTGTACAGGCTGTATAATACCAACATTCATGAGAAGATTGCGGAACAGAAGAAAAAAGAAGCAATGCTGCAGTGATAACAGATGAATTTTTATAGAATCTATAGTATAATCAAGAGGTCGGATGAATGTCCGACCTTGATGATAATAAATTAGATATTCCCTATTTTTAAGAAGAAAGCATATAAGATTCGATATGAAAAATAAATAAGGAAGCAGTTCTAAAATGTATCATTTGTACCGGAGAACATGTGGCTGGATTTTAAGATATGCTTATCGTACACTTTGACGAGAATATGTTGATTGGGGATGCAGCGGACCTGGATGCATTTATGGAAATGTATGGTGTGGAAGCAATTTCCAAGGAATATTTGTAATTATTAGGGAAAAGAAAATTTGAATTTTACGCACTATTAACTTTTGGATATAAAGTGCCGATATTACAG
>URDU01000018.1 GCA_900546625.1 uncultured Lachnobacterium sp.
TTTTTGCACCAAAAAGAGGCTGCGCACTAATTACTTAGTGCGACAGCCCCTTTTTATTGTGGTGTGCCCGGCGACGCACGTTTCTAACGGCGGGAGAGTCTGGTTTAGCATATATATTACAAAACACTATAAATGTTATAAAACAGGCATTTGCAGAGGTTATGGATGTGTAAAAATTGTTATTGATAATATGAATTTAAGTTATATTAACGATATTGCTTGACAAATACAGATTATAGTAATATTATCATCATGTGAACAGAAATAATAGAAATTGTGAGGAAGGTTTTTCGATGAGAAGACAGGCATTATCTCTTTTAGTTGAGAACAATCCCGGAGTGACCAGTCGTATTTCAGGACTGTTCAGCCGCAGGGGATTTAATATTGATAGTTTCTCCTCAGGAGTTACAGCAGATCCGCGCTACACACGTATCACAATCGTTGCAAGCGGAGATGAGCAGGTGCTTGAGCAGATAGAGAAGCAGTTGGCGAAGCTTGAGGATGTACTTGATATCAAGAAGCTTGAGCCGGGACTCTCAGTGTGCAGGGAGCTTATTATGATAAAGATAAGAGCACTCGATACACAAAGACAGGCAGTCATGAACGTGACTGAGATCTTCCACGGCAAGATAGTTGATGTCACACATGACTCTATGATTATAGAGCTCATAGGTACACAGGACAAGCTTGATAATTTCATAGACTTACTTAGCAATTATGAGATATTAGAGCTTGCAAGAACAGGAATCACAGGACTTACCAGAGGTTCCAATGATGTAGTTATGTTGGATTAGTCAAAGGACAATCCTTACATATAAATAGTTTACTTAAATTAACAGGAGGAAAACAAAATGGCAGAACCAAGATTATTTTATCAGGATGATTGTAACCTTTCATTATTAGAGGGCAAGACAATTGCCATTATCGGTTACGGCAGCCAGGGACATGCACATGCACTTAACTTAAAGGATTCAGGATGCAACGTCATCATCGGTCTTTACGAGGGCAGCAAGTCATGGAAGAGAGCAGAAGAGCAGGGATTCGAGGTATATGTTGCTGCAGAGGCTGCAAAGAAGGCTGATATCATCATGATTCTTATAAATGATGAGTTACAGGCAGATATGTACAAGAAGGACATCGAGCCAAACCTTGAGCCTGGCAATATGCTTATGTTTGCTCACGGCTTCAACATCCACTTTGGATGCATCAAGCCACCAAAGAATGTAGATGTAGCTATGATCGCACCTAAGGCTCCGGGACATACAGTACGTTCAGAGTATCAGGCAGGAAAAGGAACACCTTGTCTTATCGCTGTAGAGCAGGATGCTACAGGAAAGGCATGGGACCTTGCACTTGCATATGGTCTTGGAATCGGCGGAGCAAGAGCCGGACTTCTTGAGACAACATTCCGTACAGAGACAGAGACAGACCTCTTCGGTGAGCAGGCAGTTCTTTGCGGTGGTGTTTGTGCACTTATGCAGGCTGGTTTCGAAACACTTTGCGAGGCTGGTTATGATCCAAGAAACGCATACTTCGAGTGTATCCATGAGATGAAGCTCATCGTAGACCTTATCTACCAGTCAGGCTTCGCAGGAATGAGATACTCTATCTCTAACACAGCTGAGTATGGTGATTATGTAACAGGACCTAAGATTGTTACAGCTGAGACAAAGAAAGCTATGAAGAAGATTCTTTCTGACATCCAGGATGGTACATTTGCTAAGGAGTTCTTACTTGATATGTCACCTGCAGGACGTCAGGTACACTTCAAGGCTATGAGAAAGCTTGCTTCTGAGCATCCTTCAGAGAAGGTTGGTGAGGAGATCCGTAAGCTTTACAGCTGGAATGATGAGAGCGACAAGCTCATCAACAACTAATCTGTCAGATATATATGACAATAAGACCCGGGGCAGTGATGCACCGGGTTTTTTACATAGCAAAACTTGACAAAATATAGTGTGATGTGTAAAATTATGAATGTTAATCAGACGGATTAAAAATACGCCTTCGTCTCTTTGAGAGGCGGAGCGTTTTTGATATAAGGAGGCAAGTATGTCAGAACCATACAATCACAAGGCCATAGAGAAGAAATGGCAGGAATACTGGAAAGAACACGAGACATTCAAGACAGATGTTTGGGATTTTTCAAAGCCTAAATACTATGCACTTGATATGTTCCCTTACCCTTCAGGAGTAGGCCTTCATGCAGGACATCCGGAGGGCTATACAGCTACAGATATCATGTCGCGTATGAAGAGAATGCAGGGCTACAATGTACTTCATCCGATGGGCTATGATTCATTCGGTTTACCGGCAGAGCAGTATGCTGTAAACACAGGTCATCATCCTAACGGCTTCACACAGAAGAATATCGAGACATTCTCAAAGCAGCTTAGAGAGCTTGGCTTTGATTATGACTGGTCAAAGATGATTTCTACAAGTGATCCTGAGTTTTATAAGTGGACACAGTGGATTTTTAAGAAGCTTTATGAGGCCGGATATGCAAAGCACATCGACATGCCTGTAAACTGGTGTGAGGAGCTTGGAACGGTTCTCTCAAACGATGAGGTTATCGATGGCAAGTCAGAGCGTGGCGGCTATCCTGTAGTCCGCAAGAATATGAAGCAGTGGGTTATCGACCAGCCGGCATTTGCAGAGAAGCTCCTTGAGGGTCTTGATGAGATAGACTGGCCTGAGTCAACCAAGGAGATGCAGAGAAACTGGATTGGCAAGAGTACAGGTGTCGAGGTTAAGTTCCAGATAGTAGGCGGTGGAGAGTTCTCTATCTTTACTACATGTATCGAGACAATATATGGTATCACATTTATGGTGCTTGCTCCGGACGGAGATATAGTAAAGGGTCTCATGGACAGAGTCGAGAACAAAGAAGAGGTTCAGGCTTATATAGATGAGACTGTAAAGAAGAGCGACATGGACAGAACCGAGCTCAACAAGACAAAGTCAGGCTGTGAGCTTAAGGGACTTCATTGTATCAACCCTGTAAACGGCAAGGAAGTGCGCATGTTTATCGGTGATTTCGTACTGGCAAGCTACGGTACAGGTGCTGTTATGGCAGTTCCTACTCATGACCAGCGAGATTTCGAGTATGCACAGGCTCATGATATTGAGATGATTCAGGTAATTGACGGCGCAGATGTATCAGAGAAAGCATTTGAGAAGCATGATTACCTCGGAAAGGGCTGCAAGCTTATCAACTCAGAGGAGTTTACAGGAATGGTGGTCGAGGATGCGAAGGAAGCCATCACAGCCAAGCTTGAGAAGATGGGCGTGGCAAAGAGAACAGTAAACTACAAATTCCGTGAATGGATTTTTGCACGTCAGAGATACTGGGGCGAGCCTGTTCCTTGTGTATACAAGGAGGATGGTTCAATCTATTTTCTTCCTGACGATGAGCTTCCGCTTATCCTTCCTGAGCTTGAGGATTACAAGGGCAAGAACGGCAAGGCACCTCTTGAGAATGCTACAGAGTGGAAGCAGTATGACAGAAATGGTGTCAAGGGCACTCGTGAGACATCCACAATGCCTGGCTCAGCCGGATCTTCATGGTACTATATGAGATATATCGATCCACACAATGATAAGGAATTTGCAAATCAGGAGCTCTTAAAGCACTGGATGCCTGTAGATCTCTATGTTGGTGGACCTGAGCATGCGGTAGGACACCTCATGTACTCAAGAATCTGGAACAGATTCCTCTTTGATCAGGGCTTATCTCCTGTAAAGGAGCCATTCAAGAAGCTTGTTCACCAGGGAATGATCCTTGGCTCAAATGGTATCAAGATGGGTAAGAGATTCCCTGAGTTCGTAGTAAATCCTAGTGATGTAGTCGAGGAGTACGGCGCTGATACACTGCGTCTCTACGAGATGTTCATGGGACCACTTGAGGTTTCAAAGCCTTGGAACGACAGCAATGTACAGGGAGCAAAGAGATTCATCACACGTGTATGGAATTTCTTTACAGAGCCTGAGAACATCATCGAGGAGGATGACGGAAAGCTCACAAGAATCTATCATCAGACAGTCAAGAAGGTTACAAATGACTTCGAGGCACTTGGCTACAACACAGCTATCAGCCAGATGATGATCTTTGTTAATGAAGTATACAAGGCAGGTAAATGTCCAAGAGAGTTTGCAGAGGGGCTTATCAAGATGCTTTCATGTGTATGTCCACACGTTGGAGAGGAAATCTGGCAGAAGATGGGGCATGATGATACAATCGCATTTGAGCCATGGCCAACATACGATGAGGCAAAGACTGTTGAGGATACAGTAGAGATTGCTGTACAGATCAATGGAAAGACAAAGGGCACTCTTGCAATCGGAAAACAGGATCCTAAGGATGAGGTTATCGCAAAAGCAAAGGATGTTATTGCAGATAAGCTTACAGGAAATATTGTAAAAGAGATTTATGTTCCGGGACGTATTGTAAATATCGTAATGAAATAATTGAGAAGAAATTCTCACAACAGAATAAAGTGCTTGGAAATATTGAAAAGTTCGCTGAAAATCAAGGTTTACAGACATTTTTCTTCAAAGAAAAGGTATCATAGAATACCGCAAAATATCGTAACAGATTTTTAAAATGGAGTAAATTTGGAGTAAAGATTGAAAGAAAATGGAGTAAATATTTCAAGAAAACATTAGAGGAATGACGCAGATGATAGAGATATTGTCTGCGTTATTTTTTGCGATTATATATGGTGTAAATAATTACAAAGTATGATATGATATTATGAGAAATAAACAAATTAGAGGTTGTAAGGAGAAAGTATGTCAAGATTATTCAAGATTACCTGTATTTTAGTAATATGTTTTCTAATGTTATTGGGGTGTTCATCTAGAGAAGAAAAAGTGGAGTTGATAGAAACAAATCAATTAGAACAATCAAAAACAGATGATAAAACAGAAGAAAAAGTGAGAGAGAGCAATGAGGAAGAAACACTTGATTTAAGTGCCAACTTTAATGGTATTACTGGCTGTGCAGTTTTATATAGTCCGTCAGAAAACAAGTATTCTTTGTATAATAAAGATATGGCAGAACAAGAAGTATCCCCATATTCAACTTTTAAAATTATTTCTACATTAATAGGACTACACAACGATATTATTAAAGATGAAACCTCCACTATGAACTATGATGGAACTCAATATCCAAATTCGGAATGGAACGAGAATTTGACTTTGCAAAAAGCATTTCAGACATCTTGTATATGGTATTTTCATCAGATTATAAATAGTGCGGGAGAACAAGAAGTAAAAAAAGAACTAAGTGAGTTGGAGTATGGTAATTGTGATGTTTCTGCATGGGAAGGAAGTAATATAAATCCATACAAAGAATTAAACGGATTTTGGCTAGGTTCATCTTTAAAAATATCTCCATATGAACAGGTAGGGGTTTTATCAAAAATTTTTGAGGGTAAAAGTTTTTATGATAGTCAGAATGTTGAAATATTAAAGAAAATTATGTTAATTGAAGATGGGCAAGAGAAAAAAGTATATGGGAAAACGGGTTCTGGCACAAATGGAGAAGCATGGTTTATAGGTTTTACTGAAAAGGGACAACAAAGAGAATATTTTGCTATATATCTTGAAGATAGTTTGCAAAAAGAACGGGTTTCAAGTAGTCTTGCTAAAGAAATTGCTCTAAAAATAATAGAGTAAAGATATTTTATATTTTAGAGGAAAGGGGGAGTATAAATGGACGCAATAGGTTCATTAACAAAGTTAATGTGGTTTTTTGTTTTTATTTATTCATTTCCTATTCTATTATTGATTTTGTCGGTAACTATATGGTCTTACAAAAAGTTTAAACGACTTGCCTTTATATCGTATATTGCGGATACAATTTTAACTGTGCTTATTTTATTGGTGGATATTAGTAATTGGGTGTCAAGATTTATAAAAGGTACTCATATGTATCATTTGAACTTATGGAATTTGCTTTTTTTGATTTTAAGTGTTATATTTATTATTATCAGCATTGGTTATCGTTGTAAGAATAAAAAAATTAGTAATATTTTTATCAATATTACTACATTATTGTGTACTTTTGTTTGTGTTATTCAAATAAACACAATAAATGTGTAAGAATGATTAAACGTATTTCAGTTTGCCTATACCTAGTGAGGTCAAGGAACAAGGCGAAGCCGATACGCCGTAGGGCAGTCCTTGACGGAACGGACACAGCCAACAGCACCATGATACAGCAGAGGACTTGAAAGGTCAGAAAACCTTGCAAGTCCTCTTGTCTGTTATTGGGCGTTGTGTTTTAAGTAAAGTGCTTCTTTTACCACTTCTTTTTCAAATGCTTTGATATGACAATCATGAACTTCATTGTCGATATAAAAGCAATCGTCAGTTTGTGAGTAGGCAAGTTTGGTAACTTTCGGTTCATAAGTTTTTGTATCAATTCCGTAATAGTAAATCGTGGCGGTTGTTAATACCATGTGAATACTTTCAAAATCTCTTGTAAAAATGGTATGCCTGTCAGAATAGAAAAAATCAGACGGACATTCATAGAATTGGGAACTATCCTCTTTCAAAAATAATGGCAGTATGTGCATTGCATTTCCAGCACGATTGACAAGAACATAAAAGCGTGGAATGAGGGCGGCATACTGAGTCATCATGGCAATATATATATCGTCTAAATTATCAAGAAGATACTCGGAACAGGAGTTGTTGTAAAAGACATATTGCAGGGCATTGTCATTTTGGCTTGTATGCTCCATAGGTACATTTTGTCCGTAAAGCCACCGCAAATCTACATCTAAGGAGTCGGCAATCAATTCCATTTTATCGGCTTTTGGATTGTATTGTCCCGAAAGATAGGAACTGAACGCTCCTTTGCTGATACCTGTATCTTTGACTATATCTACCTGTTTTTTATTTTTTGCTCTCATGGCAAATTTAATCCGTTCTGCGATTGTATTCATCTGAAAAACCCTCTCTTTCCATATCTCGTTATAACTTCTCATATCGTATCGTCTAAGGACACTATACCACAAGTTCAGAAAAAAGAAAACAAAAAAGTTTATAAAAAACTAAACTTTCTATTGCAAAACAAATGTGTCTGTGCTAACATACAATTAAGTTCAGAAATAACTGAACAACAAACGGCGTCGTAATGAGAAAATGAAAATATGAAAAACTGACCTATCGGTTCAACGGGGAGAAAGGAATGTGTATGCAGATTACATTGACAAAAGAACAGGTAAAAGAAGCATTTGGAGAACTTCGTTTCATGGGTGCGGATAACTGTTACCGTTATGATAAAGACAGTAAGAAGAAAACAGAGGAAGTGGAAGCCTTAAAACTTCATCTTGGAAGCATGAAACTTGGGAACAGCGTGGATATTCGCTTGGAAGCAACGGAACTTCCGAAGATTGAGCCTTATGCTGTGGTGGAACTGGAAGAACCAGTATATGCCCCTTATGTGCAGAGAGGAAACTTCCCTGTATTAGTGGAGAAGATTACCTGTAAGGGTATCCGCCCTGTTCCAAACAAAACTATGTAGGCGGTCAAAGTTCCTGCCCTCGTTCTGACGTACCAAACGGCATGTTGGGGGCAGGGCAATGGCAACGCCATTGCAGATAAGGAGGTTTGATAAATTTGGAAGAAAGAAACGGAAGTTTTCTTCCAGAACTCCCCTACACTAACAGGGGAGTAATACGACAGAAAGAAGAATTAAGTGCCTTGATAGATTGGTGTCAGATAACCATTAAAGAAGTTCCGTTAGAAGCGGTCATAGAAGATGTGCTGAGAATACCTATGGAACTTATGACGGTAACAGGCTATGAAAAAGGGATTGCAGGACATGAGGTTGTGGCAATCTTCGATAATATCAAGGTGCTAAAGCCGACAGGAAATGCACAGTATCAAGGCTTTCAGATTTTAATGAGCGGGAAAGGCTGTCGCAACTATGAAAATTTTTTACAACTCAATGAGGAAACATGGTTTGATTTCTTAAACAGAGTTTGTCAGTATCATATCAATTTTCCTCGGATTGATTTGGCGATAGACGACAGAAAACCGTATTTGAGTATTCCCGATTTGATTATACGGACAAAAGAGGGATTGCTTTCTACAAAACTAAGAGATATAGATTTTCACGACTCAGGAGAATTGAAAGAGGAAGTGTTTCAGAGTAAAGGTGGCAGTCTTTATCTCGGCAGTTCAGCCAGCAATTTGAGATTGGTATTTTATGAAAAAGGATATGAACAGAATAAAAAGTATGGAATAGAATTAGATGAAAATTGGAACAGATATGAATTGAGATTTCGGCAGGAAATGGCAGTAAGTGTAGTACAGGAATTATTGAGATATAGAGATGTGGCAGGACTGGCAATGGAAGTATTGAACAGCAAAATACGATTTTTAGAAAAGCCGACAGACAGCACGACAACACGAAAAAGACTTTATCCAACCTATAAAGCATGGGCGGAATTGATGAAAGACATAGGCAAGGTGAAACTTACTATGCAACCACAGAAGAAAAGTTTACAAAAGGTGTGGGAGTGGCTAGAAAAGTATGTTGCACCGTCTTTGAAACTGTTTGCAGAGGTTGGAAAAATAGAGCAGAGAGATTATATTGGTAATCTTATAGCAAATGGAAAAATGAATATCACACAAAAGCAGTTGTATGATGATTATATAAAAGCAAGAAAATTAGGCGAAAGGGGGTAATCGTATCGAGAAAGCACTACTAAATATAAATGAATTTTGTGAGTATATGGGGATTGGGAAAACAAAGGCAAGAGAATTGTTGAACAATCCTAAAAATAGATTTACAGTACGCATAGGTAATCGGTTGTATGCAAATAAGAAATTACTTGATGAATGGCTGGAATATCAATGTAAAAGGGCTTGAAAAGAAAATGAGGTGTCGATATAATGAAAATTGAAATATTTACTTTACCATATTTCTTTCAGTAGAAGAAAGGAAAGTTTGGTATGGGTAAAGATTTAAAGGGCAAGGAACTCGGTAAGGGAATTTCACAGAGAGCAGACGGACGCTATATTGCAAGATTTACAAGCAAAACAGGGAAACGTAAAACGCTTTATGATTTTAAACTGAATGAATTAAAACGGAAGTTACGAGAAGCGGTTTATGAAGATGAACATGGTTTGAATGGCAATGGCGAAAGTATCACTTTAAACGCATGGTATGTAACGTGGACAGAGTTGTATAAGAAGAAAACAGTCAAAATGACTACGATATATAAAAACCACAGTTACTACAATTCAAGAGTGAAGAACTCTATCGGAAAGATGTATTTGCAGGACATTAAAACATATCACGTTCAGAAGTTTTTGAATGATTTGATAGACAGCGGTCTTGCACATGGAACGGTATCGAATATCAGATTTATGATAAGCGATATGCTTGACAAAGCGGTGTTGAGCGAATACATTAGAAAAAATCCCTGTATCGGTGTGGAGATGCCAAAAGAAGTGAAAAAGGAAAGGCGTGTATTAACAAAAGAGGAACAGGAGAAATTTTTTACATTTGCTTCTTCCTATATACACATCAATGTGCTGAAATTTGCTGTGACAACAGGTTGTCGGATTGGAGAAGTGCTTGGACTGAAATGGGAAGATTGTGACTTTGGAAAAAGAGAAATTACAATCAATAAGACAATCCATTATTCAAAGGCTTCCAGTCCCGTTGAGGGTTCAAAGTTTTTCTATACGACCGCAAAAACCATATCCAGTAATCGTGTCATTCCTATGACAGATGAAGTGTATGAGATTTTGCAAAATCAGAAGATAAAGCAGACGGAACAAAAGATGTGGAAACGCTCGATATGGAGACAGCATAAAGAATTTCAAAATTTGGTATTTACCTGTTCGGACGGTTCACCGGTTTACTATTACAACGTCAATAGTGCAATCAAAGACTATGTAGCGAAAATCAACGTGATAGAGATTGAACTGGCAAAGGAAGAAAAGAGAGAGCCGAAGATATTTGAACTGTTTACCTGTCATACCCTGCGACATACATATGCTACAAGGTGTTATGAAAATGGAGTAGACCAACAGGTAGTGCAGAAACTTTTAGGTCATTCCACGTTGGCAATGACAACTGATTTATACACGCATGTTTCAGAAGAAAAGAAAAAAGAAGAAGTAGCTGAACTGAAAATATTGGCTTAAAATTGGAGTAAAAATGGAGTAAATCAGAAGATAGATAGCGAAAAACAGCGTAAAATCAACGTTTTCAAGTGGATATAAACATTGTAATGAAATAAAAATTCACCCGGTATTTTGCACAGCCATTAAATGGCCGGCAGAATACCGGGTGATTTTATTTTTTGAGCACATGGGGCGGAAGTGACGGATCGCTTCCGCGGAGCTTCTGCATACCGCGCTGGATCGCATCTTTGGAATTCTTCCAGTCGGCATCTTTGTTTTTATAATCGTATTTTTCTATAAACCATGCTACATCATCATAGATATGCTTCATGTTTTCCTGCATCATTGGAAGCACTATGTCATAAAATTCTTTTCGTTTCTCACCTTTTAAATATGTATCAGCACCCTCAAGCACCACCTTCAGGTGGTCAAGACAGAAGCCCTTTGTATTTTTTAGCTTTTCTTTTATTTCAGGGTCCTTTTCATACATAGTGAAGAAGGTCTTCATGTATGCATTGAAGGTCTTGTTTACACTGTCACATATAAAGCAGGTTGATTCACGCTTGTTAATCCAGTCCACGATGGAATTGGAGGATATGTTTGCTTTTTTGAAAAGCCCTCCCTTTTGCACTGAATCAGGCTTGAAGCTCTTAAATTCCTTGTCCATTTCCTCAATATGGCGCATGTACATGGTCTTTAGAATCCAGGCATTTCCGAGTGAATTGCCATAGTCAAACATCTTCTTGAAATGTGCACGGCAGAAGCCCTCCTTATCGGTCATGTCACGGATATCGGCCTCCATGTAAGAGGCTCCGTGGCCGAGTACGAAATCCATGACGTGATCCTCGGTGCGCTTTTCTATATAGCAGAAGGGACATTCACCGGCATTGTCAA
This sequence comes from uncultured Lachnobacterium sp., assembly GCA_900546625.1. Taxonomy (GTDB): domain Bacteria; phylum Bacillota; class Clostridia; order Lachnospirales; family Lachnospiraceae; genus Roseburia. The sequence continues at coordinate 11,050 of URDU01000018.1, forward strand.
AGGCATCTGATATGGGAATTGTGTGTATCTGTTCTTTCAAGGTAATACCTCCGGGGTTGTATTTTGTGATTTAAAAATCCTCTGGTGTGTAACTCTCGTAAAACTTGATAAATGTCTGCAGAGAGGTGGAAAGCTTTGATGACTCCTTGTATGCAAAGCCGACCTCACGCTTGTGGATTGGTATGCCGAGAGGAATTTCAATCAGGGTACCGTCTGCAAGCTCCTTTGAAACTATGCTCTTTATGACGCAGGCTACGCCTACACCTATTTTGGCAAAGTCGATGAGCAGGTCCATATTTGATATATCTATTGAGTCCTTTACGTGTATCTGGTTCTCCTGCAGATAATCGTCAATATATTTACGTGTCATATTGCCTTTATCGAGAAGCATGAGAGTGGAGTTTTGTAAAATCTCGCTTTTTTTGACACCGCGGGCACTTAAGTTGCGCAGATAGTCCTTTGTGGTGACAAATATATCCTCAATATTGTCCAGATAATAGAAATTGAAGGTCTTAAGGGACGTCGGTTTTCCAATCAGGCCTATATCGATCTTGTCCTCATCGAGGAGCTTTAAGGTCTCGTTTGTGGACTGGCATTCGATGGAAATGCTTATATGAGGATTTCTGTGTATGAATTCCTTGAGATATGGCAAAAGCATGTATTTGCAGAGCGTTGAGCTGACACCGATCTTAAGCTGGCCGACACCAAGCTCTATTGAGCGTTTCAGCTTTTCCTCACCCTCATTTAATGCCTCGAAGGCCTCGCTTACATGATCATAAAGAAGCCTGCCCTCATCGGTTAAGACGACACCTCTGGAGCTTCTGGAAAAAAGCTTGCATTCCAGTCCATCCTCGAGCTTTTGGATTGACTTGCTGATGGCAGGCTGGCTGATATAGAGCTCCTTGGCTGCCTTTGATATATTGCCGGCATTGGCGACAGTATAAAAAATCCAGTAAGATGAGAGATTCTGGTTCATTTGTACCTCCTGTGGTTTTGTACTTTTAATGGGCTGTAATCGTTGTTTGTCACACTAAGGTGTGAACAGTAACAAATTTAGGTTTATTATACCATGAGATTTAGTTATGGTAAATATGTTTATTATGTATTTTTATTATGGTAAATCATATGTTATGATGTCTACAGTAAACTTGATTCAGATACAATCATAAAGAGCAGAAAAGGAAAAGTCTGAAATGAGGGTTATTACAATAATTTATATGCTAGGAGGATATAAGCATGGGAATGACAATGACGCAGAAGATTCTTGCTGCACACGCAGGCCTTGACTCTGTCAGTGCAGGACAGCTCATTGAGGCTGATTTAGACCTTGTGCTTGGAAACGACATTACCTCACCTGTAGCGATTCATGAGATCGACAAGATGAAGGTGGAGGGAGTGTTCAATAAAGATAAAATCGCACTCGTTATGGATCACTTTGCACCAAACAAGGACATCAAGTCCGCAGAGCACTGCAAATGTGTTCGTGAGTTTGCCTGCAAGAACGAGATTACAAATTACTTTGATGTAGGAAAAATGGGCATTGAGCATGCACTTTTACCTGAGCAGGGACTTACCGTGGCAGGTGATGTGATTATCGGAGCAGATTCGCATACATGTACATACGGAGCTTTAGGAGCCTTCTCTACAGGTGTGGGAAGCACTGATATGGCAGCAGGAATGGCTACAGGCAAGGCTTGGTTTAAGGTGCCTTCTGCTATCAAGTTCAATATCGTCGGAAAACCTGCTGAGTGGATCAGCGGTAAGGACGTCATCCTTCATATCATCGGTATGATTGGTGTGGACGGAGCTCTTTACAAGTCAATGGAGTTTGTCGGAGAGGGACTTAAATACCTTTCTATGGACGACAGATTTACTATCGCCAATATGGCAATCGAGGCCGGCGGCAAGAATGGTATCTTCCCTGTAGATGACCTCACAAGAGAGTACATGAAGGAGCATTCAAAGCGTCCGTTCACAGAGTATGAGGCTGATAGTGATGCAGAGTATGATGAGGAGTATACAATTGACCTTAGCACACTTAAGTCTACAGTTTCATTCCCACATCTGCCTGACAACACACGTACCATCGATGAGGTAGGAGATGTGAAGATTGACCAGGTAGTAATCGGTTCATGTACCAACGGCCGTATGGATGATCTGCGTATTGCAGCAAAGATTCTTGAGGGTAAAAAGGTTGCGGACGGTATCAGGGTTATCGTGATTCCTGCCACACAAAAGATTTATCTTCAGGCCATGGAAGAGGGACTTCTTAAGACATTTATCGAGGCAGGTGCCATCGTGAGCACACCTACCTGCGGACCATGTCTTGGCGGATACATGGGAGTGCTCGCTGAGGGCGAGAGATGCGTATCTACCACAAACCGTAACTTTGTCGGACGTATGGGGCATGTGGATTCTGAGGTTTATCTGGCAAGCCCTGCTGTTGCAGCGGCAAGTGCCATCACAGGTAAGATTTCAGGACCAAAGGATGTTATGTAAAGATTGGAGGAATCACAATGAAAGCAGCACACGGTTGTGTATTTAAATATGGAGATAATGTCGATACAGATGTAATCATTCCTGCAAGATATCTGAATTCTTCTGATCCTAAGGAGCTTGCAACACACTGCATGGAGGATATCGACAAGGATTTTGTAAATAATGTAAAGGCCGGAGATATCATGGTAGCCAACAAGAACTTCGGCTGTGGTTCATCAAGAGAGCATGCACCGATTGCTATCAAGGCAGCAGGCGTAAGCTGTGTTATCGCAGAGACATTTGCTAGAATTTTCTACAGAAATGCAATCAATATAGGTCTTCCTATTATCGAGTGTCCTGAGGCAGCAAAGGCAATAAATGCCGGTGATGAGGTGACTGTGGACTTTGATTCGGGTATCATCACAGATGAGACAACAGGAGAGAAGTTTAAGGGACAGGCGTTCCCACCGTTCATGCAGAAGATTATCGACTGCGAGGGTCTTGTAAACTATATAAATCAGAAATAACATGGATATATGCTTAGTTATATTCTGTGTAAAAACTTCCCGTGGAAAGAACAACACGGGAAGTTTTTCATAATATGTATTATCGGGATTATCAGGCTTGTTTTAGGTTATGGCTTCAAGATATTTTACGAACTTATCGGAAATGCTGACAGTAGTGTAGATGTCGGCATATTCACTGGCAGAAATGCTTTCTATATAGTTTTCATGATAGTTTTTTAAAAGACCATGTGCATGTGCCATATCCACTGCCTTATTGTAGGCGATGGCGGCTCTTTCTATGGTGCTGTAGGTTCCTATGACAAAATTGCCGTTTACGTGTATGCGCGTTTTGTATTTGTCGAGCCCGGCTGTTTTGACAATCTCCACACCGTGGTATGGGTTTAGCAGCTTGATGTTTTCGTAGCGCATGTCGGTGGAATCGTTGTTTACGAATACATAGTCCCGCCCGCAAACCGCATGGGGCTGTATGCCATAGCGGCTAAGAAGAGTGACCTGCATGCCGTAGTCATTGACGTACAGATGTCCCTGCCGTCTTAGTATGCGGTGCTCTGAGTAGTAGAACAGGTCATCTATATCGAACTTGAGCTCGCACGATATATCCATGTAGTAGCTGAAATAGTTTTTGCGCAGATATATGGGAGTCTTTATGTACATGCCGTTGTCCCGGTAGTTAATCAGTGTGACAATCTTGTCAAAGGCCAGGGCATATGTGTGATAAAATGAGTCTTCAATGCTGTCATGACTATTTAGTATGGATGCAGCAGCAGAGTAGGCGCGGCCGGCTTCAGGCTCACTTTCGTAGCTTCCGAGGCTTATATGTTTATTTTTATAGGTGATACTGGAGCGGTAATACAGTGTTTTGTCCTTTTTTGTTGCGGTGTAAACTCCTTGCAGCATAGATATATATAGTCCCTTTCGTGTATATTTTGGTACTGTTTATTAAAACATTTATATAATTGTAGCATTTTTGTTATTGATTTGATATATGAAATTTATTATACTATATAGGAAAATAATTGTCTGCATATTTGATGAGGCAATACGGATTTAGAAAAGATAAAAAGAGAAATGAGGTAAAAAATGGATTTATTATATTCAAGCACAAGAAACAGTGAAAAGAAAATAACAGCTTCACAGGCTATCCTTAAGGGACTTGCCGATGACGGAGGATTATTTGTACCGGAGAGTATTCCTGCACTTGATGTTTCAATTGAGGAGCTTTCCAGGATGTCATATCAGCAGGTAGCATATGAGGTTATGAAGCTTTTCCTTACGGATTTTACAGAGGATGAGCTTAAAAACTGTATCAACAGGGCATATGACAGCAAGTTTGATACTACTGAGATTGCACCGCTTAAGTTTGCTGACGGTGCTTACTACCTTGAGCTGTTTCATGGCTCTACAATAGCCTTCAAGGATATGGCATTATCCATTCTGCCTCATTTACTTATCACATCTGCGAAGAAAAACAATGTAAAAAACGAGATTGTCATCCTCACAGCCACATCAGGAGACACAGGAAAGGCAGCTATGGCAGGCTTTGCTGATGTTGAGGGTACACAGATTATCGTTTTCTATCCAAAGAATGGTGTCAGCCCGATTCAGGAGAAGCAGATGCTTACACAAAAGGGTGCCAATACTCATGTAGTAGGTATTCACGGTAACTTTGACCAGGCGCAGTCAGCAGTAAAGGCTATGTTCAATGATAAGGCTCTTGCTGAGACAATGGATGCTGCAGGCTATCAGTTCTCATCTGCCAACTCAATCAATATAGGACGTCTTGTGCCACAGATTGTGTACTATGTATATGCTTACTCAAAGCTTTTTGCACAGGGAGCTGTTGCAAAGGATGAGAAGATAAATATCGTTGTTCCTACAGGAAACTTTGGAAATATACTTGCAGCGTTTTATGCAAAGAACATGGGACTTCCTGTTGCAAAGCTTATCTGCGCTTCAAATGAGAATAAAGTGCTTTATGATTTCTTCACAACAGGAGAGTATGATAAGAACAGAGAGTTTATCCTCACAAATTCACCATCCATGGATATCCTTATCTCTTCAAACCTCGAGAGACTCATTTACCGTATTGCAGGCAATGATGCAAATAAGAATGCAGAACTTATGGCTTCGCTTTCAAAGGATGGCAAATACACTGTAACACCTGATATGAAGGAGAAGCTTTCTGACTTCTATGGTAATTACACAAGCGAGCAGGAAACCGCAGAGGTTATCAAAAAGCTTTATGAGGATACAGGATACATAATTGATACTCATACAGCGGTTGCAGCAGGTGTATATGGCAAGTATAAGGATGCCACCGGCGATACAGCCACAAAGACAGTTATCGCATCTACAGCAAGTCCGTTCAAATTCACAAGAAGTGTAATGGATGCAATTGATCCTAAGTACGATTCAATGACAGACTTTGAGCTTGTCGATGAGCTTTCAAAGCTCGGCAAGGTTAAGGTGCCAAATGCAATTGAGGAGATCAGGGATGCAAAGATTCTTCACAACACAGTATGTGATGTAGATCAGATGGAAAATACTGTTAAGAAAATGCTTAGTGTACAGTAATTAATATAATTGTAACTGCTCAGATATATAATTATATATAGCGTAACATAAAAAGAACATCTGTCGTTTGCAGATGTTCTTTTTGTGCTCAAAGCATAGAGCAAATTATTATCAGCTTGCTGAAAATACCCTGTAGAGGTATTAGAATTCAATAATAAAGTGAATGGTTCCAAAAGGATATAACAGCTTTAGCTTGCACGCTTTATTGAAGCTTAGTGTCTGTCCATCGAAATGTTCAGGTGCTGTGAGAGTAAGCTCAAGTGCCTGATCGTTGGAGCAGTTGACCAAAAACAGTCCATTGTTTAAGTTTAAGAAATCATCCAGAGATGCCTGTACGTACTCGTCATATACCGAGAAAGGCTCCTTTACGTAGCGTGATGCAAAATTGATGGCTGTTGTCTGACTCATGCCTATGTATGTAGATATAGCGTAGCTGCCCTCAATGTTCTGACGTACCATGCAGTCTGCACTAAAGCTGTCACATATCTCAGCAGACAGCGGAGTGTAGTCATCACCGACAAATCGGATAAAGCTGTTAAACAAAAGCTCAAGATACATAGTGTCAATGGCAGAAGGCTCTATACCTGTATTTTCAAAAAAATGACCTATCAGGTGGTTTATACTGTCCTTATCCTCGAGTACCATGTCAAGGTCGGAAATAGCATTCTCACTGCGGTAATCATGTATACTCTTTTCGAGAGTGGTATTGTCAATTATGCCTTTGTCTAAAAGAATCTGTCCTAAAAGAAGAAAGTCAGGACTTTGGATGCTTAAGAGCTCCTTTACCTGCTCGTCTGTCAGATAACCCATTTCAATCGTTAATTCGCCAAATTTCTTGTCCTGGTGAGTCTGCTCGACTATTACCGAATCAACCTCGGCTGCTGTCATAAGCCCTGAGTGGATAGCAAGAGTACCAAGCTTTGCGTGCTTTTGAGCTTTTTCCTTGAGAGCGTCAAAAAGCTGTTCATTAGTGATATACCCCTTTGATAGGAGAAAATTGCCAAAAAATTGAGTATACATATTAATTTCCTCCTATATGCTTTTGAATAAGGCTTATGACCTGATCCTTGTCGATAGGTTTCTGAATGAAGTCACATGCTCCGGCAGCAAGAGCCTTTTTAAGCTCGGACTGTGTGCCGACAGATGATGCAACAAAGATGGTAGCACTGCTGTCATACTCCATAATCTCTGAGATAGCGGCATTTCCGTCCTTTACAGGCATTACAATGTCAATAAATGTGAGATTTGGCTTATGCTCCTTGTACATATCAATGGCGAGCTGTCCGTTTGCCGCCTCAATGATAGTCGGTGAACCAATGGAATTGATGATATCCTTCATCTGTTTTCTTGCGAGGATCGAATCGTCGCATATAAGTATTTTTAAATCGTCAAGTTTCATTTTAAAAACTCCTTCCCCCATGAAAATATAAATATATTTTACTACATTAACAAAAGAATTTCAAGAAAATGTTGGGACTTATTTACCATTTATTTTTTCTTTACAGGAGGTTATACTAATTTTGGTGATTTTACATATTTTTGTATATAAAATCCGGTGTAACTATTCAGGAATAATAAATAAAAATACAGGAGAAAGAAGCATGAACTACTTTATCATAATTGATGCAATCACGCTGATACTTGGAATTTACATAATTTTTGTCTCACTGCGAATGAAGAAAAGCGGCAAAATTGAAAGCACCTTTGTGGCTGATGAGGAGATGAAAAAGATAAAGGATACGGCAGGCTATATAGCTTATATTTATCCAAAGTCACTTGCATTCGGTATTGTGATTTTTGTTATCAGTATAGTTGCGATAGTTTCGGATTGTCTTAAAAAGATACCATACTGGTCATATGTTGAGATGATTATATTTGTCGCAGTAATTATCTGGTTTTCAAATATGTTACGAAATGCCAGAGAAAAATTTGTTAAATTCTAACATGAATTTTGCATTGCAACATGAGATATAATAAAGTATAATGAATTTACAAAGATACCTGAGATGTTCGACAACCCTGTGTATTTAGAACCTACATTTACTTTAAACGGGATTCCTATATGAGCTGTTGGATGTCAGGCCGTCATTATGCAGCGGAAGGCAGAAGGCAGACTGCGGTTACCCACCTAGCAAGAGCGCTAGGAGTCTAAATTACAGGACCGGCATTTTGGGTTCTTACAAAAGAATAATAATGTACAAAAGAACTCCGGACGCACAAAAGATTCATGAGATACAAATGATTTTTAAAGCACAAAGGATTCTTAAGTACAGATGATAAAGGGAGCTGTTTTTGCAGCTCCCATTTTTTGAGCGGTAAGTAACCACTATTTTGGTGTTAAGGAGAACAGAAATTTGGCAAATAGGAGACGAAGACGGCAAAAGCCGAATCAGATGGTCTGGATAATGCTTGCGATAACCATGGTATGCGTGGTTATTGTTTTTGCAATTGTCATGGCACAAAAGGAAAAAGGGACGCTTGCAAAGCAGGCAAAGGCTGTGACAAGGGATATGGTGTATGAGAATGCATATATTGTTTCAAATGACGATGGAAGGCTGATTTTCATTTGTGATGGAGAGCTTTACAGGGCAAAGGGAACCATGGAGGAGAGCTTTACAGGTGTCTGTGATATTGAAATCAGTGGCTCTAAGGTGAAAAAGATACAGATAAAGCCGGATGATATATCAGGTGTGATGCTGTCGTACGGAAACGGCACAATGCAGATTGCGGGACAGGACGATATTCCGATGCAGTCAGATGAGCTGCCCGTGTATGATGAGACAGGAGATACGCCTAGGGAAATATCAGTTTCTGACCTGATAATAGGCAGTGAAACACTTTCCTACATACTTGACTCGGGCAGGATATGTGCCATTGTCAGAAGACAGGCACCAGACCTTACATACATAAGGGTACTTATAAAAAACGACGGAAAGGATGCGTTTCCCACAATTGCGGCAGGTGCAGCGTCTAACCTTTATGTGGATGATGCCGACTGCGGCAGCAGTGCTATTGATGATGTGGGTGCATATATGGCAAATGTACAGAAAGGTAAGATAAAGGTGAGCTCAGCAGACAATTATGTCAGCATAAACGGTAAGAGCTATCCGGGCTCGTTTGAGTTTATCGGGACAGATGCAGGCATTGTGGCGGTGAATACAGTCGATGTGGAGACATATGTGCGCTATGTGCTGCCGTCGGAGATGCCGTCCACATTTGATGCGGAGGCGCTTAAGGCACAGGCTGTTTGTGCGAGAACCTTTGTATATTCACAGATGAAAAATACACAGTATGCGATCTACGGAGCCAATATAGACAATACCACGGCTTTTCAGGTCTATAACGCTTCGGATGCAAAGCAGTCAACCGATGAGGCAGTAAAAGCAACGGCAGGGCAGGTTGTATCATGTGGAGGAAGCTTGATAACATGCTATTATTTTTCTACATCTGCCGGAAAAACCGAGGATATGGAGGTCTGGTCTTCGAGTACACCGGATTTCATACACAAGGTGGAGTCGGTGGACGACAATTCGCCATACTACAGATGGACCTCGGAGCTTGAATTATCAGCATACAATGATCCTCAATATGGTGCAGCTACAGGCATTTGTGCGGATAAAACCTCTGACGCAGGATATGTACTTTCACTTACTATAAGCTATGGAAACAAATCACAGACATTTACGGCAGAGAATGATATAAGAAAAGCACTGGGGCATTATCAGAAAAAGGTTACATTAAACGACGGCTCTGTGAGGGAGAATATGTCGATGATACCAAGCGCCTGCTTTAGTGTGAGTGCCGGTGCAAATGGTCACTATACGCTGTCCGGAGGAGGCTTTGGTCATGGAATAGGCTTCAGCCAATATGGTGCAGACAGGCTGGCAAAGGCAGGAAACAGCTATAAGGATATAATCGGATATTATTACAAGGATGTGACAGTTGTGGATATAAGCAGTTTAAAAAATTGATAGCATGGATAGTAGAAATGTGGTAATATCGAAGTACTTAGACACATGAGTATGTGTGTGATAGCAGGATATATTTAGAGAACAAGAGGATTTGACAATGAATTTACCGATAGAGTTTGAGAAAAAGATGAAGGCCTTTCTTGGCAATGAGTGGGAGGAGTTCTTATACAGCTATGACAATAACCGTTTTCAGGCGCTTCGCTTTAATACACTTAAAGTCGGAAAAAATAAAAGCGTTGAAGAAGAAATCGCCGGAATAATGGATAAGCTTTGCATACCGATGGACAAAAAAGTTACGTGGGCGAACGATGCCTACTATTATGACGAGGAAAAACGTCCCGGAAAGCATCCGTATCACGAGATGGGGCTTTACTACATACAGGAGCCAAGCGCCATGTCGGCGGCTGCTCTTTTAGCCCCAAAGCCGGGCATGAGAGTGCTTGATCTGTGTGCGGCTCCGGGTGGCAAGAGTACACAGCTTGCCACATATTTAGGAGACAGTGGGCTTTTGGTGTCAAATGAGATTAACACACAAAGAAGCCGGATTTTGTCGCAGAATATAGAGCGTATGGGAATCAAAAACGCGATTGTGACAAATGAGGACAGCTTTGTGCTTGCTTCACATTTTCCAAGCTTTTTTAATGCCATACAGGTGGATGCACCTTGCTCAGGAGAGGGAATGTTTAGAAAGCTTCCTGAGGCTGTGGAACAGTGGAGCACGGAAAATGTGGCAATCTGTGCGGAAAGGCAGAAGGAAATACTTGACAATGCCGCAGTGATGCTTAAGCCCGGAGGTGTGATAGTGTACAGCACATGCACCTTCTCAAGGGAAGAAAATGAGGATGTAATTGAGTATTTTTTGGTGAGACATCCTGATTTTACACTTGAAGAGATGGAGCGCTTCTGGCCGCATAAGGTGGACGGAGAGGGACATTTTGTGGCAAAGCTTGTGAGAAGAGGCAGTGTAAATGAGTTTGATGTGGATTATGAGGTATGCGAGGAGAGCTGTAATAAAGTAGAGGACACAGGCCTTAAAGATGACAGGAAAACCAAAAAGAACAAAAATAATAAGAACAGGAAAAATGAAACGAAGCCGGCTCTCACAAAAGAAAATATGAAGCTTCTCTCAGAGTTTCTTGATGAGACCGTATCAGAGGATATGGCAGCCTGGATAAAAAACTCAAGGCTTGTCATGTTTGGGGAACAGCTTTACAGGCTGCCGGATATGGAGGTGGATATCAAGGGGCTTAAGGTACAGCGTGCAGGGCTTCATGTAGGAGAGTTCAAAAAACAGCGCTTTGAGCCGTCACATTCGCTTGCACTTGCGCTTAAGCAAAGTGATGCCCAAAATGTAGTAAAGCTTACCTGTGATGATCCGCAGACTACCGGCTTTTTCAATGGTCAGTCAGTCATGTTGTCTGATGGGCAGGCGGCAGAATGCAAAAAGGGCTGGGCACTTGTATGTGTGGACGGCTATCCGGCCGGCTGGGGAAAGGTGAATGGTGCACAGGTTAAAAACCATTATCCTAAGGGTCTTAGAAATAAAATATAAATCAAAATATAATAAAATAGAGAAATTTTTACTTGCAAAATATAGAGATTGTGCTAAAATGACTTATGTGTTATTAAGACATAAGCATTTGCGATATATATGTATGTCGCAGCTATATATAATAAAAGCAATGAAGGTGCATAGTAGATTATAGTACTTTGACCAGAGAGAGATTGTCACCGGCTGAAAGCAGTCTTACAAAAAGGCTATCGATTGAAGTTCACACTGAAGCTGCATGGATGAAGTAACAGTAGTTCATGACGTTTTATGTACGTTACACATATCAATGAGAGTCCATTGGATACTTCTTCAATGGAAATCAGGGTGGTATCGCGGAATTTTCGTCCCTGCACGGTTTAACAGCCATGCAGGGGCGTTTTTTATCGCATAAACGGTGAATTCAAGCTTGGAGTTACGAGTTTATGCAAATTAAGAAAAATATTATGAGGTGAAATTCGATGAGAGACAAAATTCAACAGATCAGAGAAAAAGCACTTGCTGAAATTGATAAGGCTGACGGTCTTGAAAAATTAAATGATGTGCGTGCTGCAATTCTTGGAAAGAAGGGTGAGCTCACAGCAGTCTTAAAGGGCATGAAGGATGTTGCTCCTGATGAGAGACCAAAGGTAGGCCAGTGGGTCAATGAGACACGTGAGGCAGTTGAGAAGCTTCTTGATGAGAAGGTTAAGAAATTTGAGGCAGAGGCACTTAAGCGCAAGTATGAGAGCGAGAAAATAGATGTCACTATGCCTGCAAAGAAAAGCAAAAAGGGTAATCTTCATCCGGTAACACAGGTAAAGGACCAGCTCTCAGAGATTTTCACATCTATGGGCTTTGAGGTTTACGAGGGAACAGAAATCGAGAATGATTACTATAATTTTACAGCCTTAAATACTCCAAAGGATCATCCGGCGCGTGATATGCAGGATACATTCTACTTATCACCTGAGTTCTTACTTCGTACACAGACCTCAGCAGGACAGATTCATGTTATGGAAGCAAAGAAGCCGCCTATCAAGGTTGTTTCACCGGGAAAGGTTTTCCGTTCGGATGATGATGCAACACATTCTCCTATGTTCACACAGATGGAGGGACTTGTGGTAGATAAGGGCATCACACTCTGTGATTTAAAGGGTATGCTTGACCAGCTTGTAAAGAAGATGTTCGGAAAGAATGTCACAACTCGTCTTCGTCCTTCATATTTCCCATTTACAGAGCCATCTGTAGAGGTTGATGTAAGCTGCTTCCAGTGCCACGGCAAGGGATGTTCTTTGTGTAAGGGCACAGGCTGGATTGAGGTGCTTGGTGCAGGCGTTGTAAATAAAAAGGTGCTTGAGGGCTGCGGTATAGACACAAATGAGTACAGCGGCTTTGCATTCGGTATCGGTCTTGAGCGTATTGCAATGCTCAAATACGGAATCAACAACATCAAGCTTTTATTCGAGTCAGACCTTAGGGTATTAGACCAGATTGATGACAACTAGATTCATTTCTTGAATATATAACAGGAGGCAAAAATTATGTTAACACCACTTAGCTGGTTAAAGGATTATGTAGATATAGATGTAACACCAAAGGAGTTAGAGGAAAAATTATTCTCATGCGGTTTCGAGGTTGAGGAATCATATGAGGTGGGAAAGGATATCTCAAACGTAGTAGTCGGCCTTGTAGAAAAATGTGAGCCGATTCCTGAGACACACCTAAGCCTGTGTCAGGTAAATGCAGGAGAACATGGCACATTCCAGATCTGCTGCGGTGCAGACAATGTAAAAGCCGGCGGCAAATTCCCTCTCGCACTTATCGGTGCAACAGTATATGCCACAGCAAAGGATCACGTTACAATAGAGGGCGTGATGGAGATAAAGCAGGGCAAGCTGCGTGGATATGATTCATATGGAATGTTATGCTCAGGTGTAGAGCTTGGCTTAAATGAAGACCTTTATCCGGGTGCAGGCTACAACGGACTTTTGGTTTTGCCTGAGGATGCAGAGGTTGGAGCAGATGTAAAGCCTATCCTCGGTCTTGATGACTGGATTTTTGATATTGCAATCACTGCAAACAGACCAGACTGCCAGTGTATATACGGCATGGCAAGAGAGGTTGCTGCTGTTTTGGGAAAAGAGCTTAAGGAGCCTGCACTTGACTATACTGCAGATGATGTGAAGAAGGAAAACTTCAAGGTATCGGTTCTGGCACAGGACATATGCCCTCGCTACACAGCTCACTATGTACATGATGTAAAAATCTCCGAGTCACCTGCATGGATGAGAAAACGTCTTGCACTTGTAGGAATTGGTTCTATCTCAAATGTGGTAGATATCACTAACTTTATTTTAAAAGAGCTTGGACAGCCAATGCATGCTTTTGATTACTCATACCTTGAGGGAGATGAGATTGTAGTAAGACGTGCAAACGATGGAGAGAAAATTGTCACACTTGATGAGAAGGAATTTGAGTTAAACAGCAATAACCTCGTTATCTGTGACGGAAAGAAGCCGGTTGCGCTCGCCGGTATCATGGGCGGCTTAAACTCTGAGATTAACAACGGCACCACAGAGGTGATGTTTGAGTCTGCAAAATTTGCAAGAGATAATATCAGAAAGAGTTCACGTGCGTTGGGACAGTCATCTGATTCGAGTGCGCTTTACTCAAAGGGAGTAAACGAGTACACAACAGCTATGGCTATGAAGAGAGCACTTCATTTGATGGAGGAGCTTGGCTGTGGTAAGGTTTCTTCAACACATGTTGAGGTGACTACAGGAAATTCACTTGAGCCAAAAGAGATGAAGGTTTCTATTGCAAAGGTTAACGGCGTGCTTGGAATAGAGGTTCCTACAGAGGATATCGTGAGAATACTCACAAATTTAGGCTTTGCACCGGTTGTAAGCGGAGATGAGCTGACACTTATGATTCCTGCATACCGTGAGGATATGGAGGATTATCCGGATGTGGCAGAGGAGGTTATCCGTATGTATGGCTATGACCATGTCATTCCTGCATTCATGCCTACAGCACAGGTTACGCTCGGAGGACTCAACCTTAGACAGCAGACTGAGCGCAAGCTAAAGGAGGTGCTCTGTGCAGCAGGAGCATATGAGGGAATACACTACTCATTCTTCTCACCTGCTGATCTTGATTTGCTCAGGTTCCCGGAGGATGCACCGGAAAGACATGCAATCAAGCTTATAAATCCAATCAATGTTGACCTCTCGCTTATGAGAACAACACTTGCTTCTGAGATGCTTTATGCCATAGCAAGAAACCAGAAGAAGGGGATTTTGGAGGGAAGAATCTTTGAGCTTGGAAATATCTTTATCGCAAAGGAGCTTCCGCTTACAGAGTATCCTGATGAGAGAGAGACTCTTTGCGCAGGTGTATTCGGAGAGGATGAATCGTTCTTTACTATAAAGGGACTGGCTGAGACTGTAGCAGATGCGCTTGATGTGAAGTTTACATATAAGCCGGCTCAAAAGCCATTCCTTCATCCATATCAGACCGCAGAGGTATTCTGTGACGGTCAAAAGGTCGGATATCTCGGTCAGGTAAGATATGAGATATGCGATGAGCTTGACATGAGAGTGCCGGCATATGTGATGGAGCTTGACCTTAGAGTACTTTCAAAGTGGTATGGAAAGGACAGAGTATTTACTCCAATCTCAAAATTTGATGATGAGAAGAGAGATTTTGCCTTTGTCGTGGACAAGGATATCACCTGTGAGCAGATTGAGAACGGTATCATGGAAGCCTGTGATTATGTCTCAGATGTTACACTGTTTGATGTTTACGAGGGTGTACAGCTTCCTCCGAATAAGAAGAGCATGGCGTACAGTGTAGTATTTACACCAAAGGATGAGGAACTTAAGGCTAAGAAGGTAGAGGGCTTTGTAAAGGATATACTTGCTCATCTTAAAGAGACTGCAGGTATCACGCTTCGTGGCTAGATATTGGTATAGTTTTAGGAATAGGAAATTATGGACGTAAAAGATTTTGATTATGAGCTTCCGGAGGAGCTTATAGCACAGGATCCTCTGGAGGACCGCTCCAGCTCAAGGCTCATGGTGCTTGACAAGAATACAGGAGAAGTCAGCCACCATGTGTTCAAGGAGATTGTTAAATATTTAAGACCGGGCGACTGCCTTGTGCTCAATAATACAAAGGTTATTCCTGCACGTCTGTTTGGCGTAAAGGAAGGCACTATGGCAAAGATAGAGATACTTCTTCTAAAGCGCAGACAAAACGACGTATGGGAGACTCTTGTAAAGCCGGGTAAAAAGGCAAAGCCGGGCACGAAAATTATATTCGGTGACGGACTTTTAACAGGTGAAGTAATAGATGTGGTTGATGATGGAAACAGGCTGATTCAGTTTAGCTATGATGGTATTTTTGAGGAGATACTTGATAAGCTCGGACAGATGCCTCTGCCTCCGTATATCACACATCAGCTAAAGGACAAGAACCGCTACCAGACAGTATATGCAAAGTATGACGGCTCAGCCGCTGCGCCTACTGCAGGACTGCATTTCACAAAGGAGCTTTTACAGCAGGTAAAGGATAAGGGAGTGGATATAGCAGAGGTGACTTTACATGTAGGTCTTGGCACCTTCAGACCGGTAAAGGTTGATAATGTGCTTGATCATCATATGCACTCTGAGTTTTACATGGTGTCACAGGAGGCTGCAGACAAGATTAATAATGCAAAGAAAAATGGTGGCAGAATAATATCTGTCGGCACTACAAGCACACGTACCTTAGAGGCTGCGTCAGATGAAAACGGCATGCTAAGAGAGTGCAGCGGATGGACGGATATATTTATTTATCCGGGCTACAGCTTTAAGGTGATTGATTGTCTGATTACCAATTTCCATCTGCCACAGTCCACGCTTGTCATGCTTGTGTCAGCGTTAGCAGGCAGAGAGCATGTTCTTAATGCATACAAAGAGGCCGTAGAGGAAAGATACAGATTTTTCAGCTTTGGGGATGCGATGTTTATAACAAATGATATGCATATGGAAGATGAGACGGCTGAATAAATTTTACTTGTAAAAATCAGTCATATATACTAATATGTTGTTTGAGGGTAATTTGTTCCCTTAGTCAATAATATAGTAGATGGGGTAAAGTGCATGGAAGAAAAGAGAAGACATAAAAGACTTGACATTGATGTATCGGTACAGTTAGAGCGGTTGGATGAGGACGGAGTGACAACACTTAAGTATTGTCATGTGGATGTCACAGATATTTCCAGAAGCGGTATCGGATTTAATGCAAAGGTACCTCTTGATATACATACATATTATGACACCAGGATCCAGATTTGGACCAAGGAGGTTGTGGATGCGGTTATCGAGATTGTACGTAGAACAGACAGTGAAGAAGGAGTATATCACTATGGTGCTGTGTTTATCGGTATGACAGACACTGATGCACTCAAGATTGATATTTATCAGATTTTCAATGATTTATAAAGTAAAAAAAGTAAATCATCCACATGATATAGTAACCAGTGTACCTGGCTCAAAGAGTATCACAAACAGAGCCCTTTTAATCGCTGCACTCGCAAATGGGCGCAGCGTTTTAAAAGGGTGTCTTTTTAGTGATGATTCGAGACATTTTATAGATGCACTGATTCGTCTGGGATTTCCGGTTTTGGTGGATGAGGATAAAAGAGAAATAACAATAACAGGCTTTGGAGGCAGGATTCCAAAGAATGAGGCCGAGATAGACGTGGGAAGTGCAGGTACCGCTGCGCGTTTTCTTACAGCACTTCTTGGACTGTCAAAGGGCAGATATCATATAGTGTCCTCTGAGCAGATGAAGAAGCGTCCTATGAAGGATTTGCTTGTATCGCTTGAAAAGCTGGGAGCGCATATTGAGTATGATGAGAAGGAGTATCATTTTCCTTTTACAATCGGAAACACAGGAGAGTATTCTGATGCTGTTGATATAAACGTAGACAAGAGCAGCCAGTTTTTGAGTGCGCTTCTTATCTCAGCTATGGTGATGGAAAAGACCTTTACGATTAATGTCACAGGAACACATGGCATGGCATATGTTGAGATGACGCTTCTTATGATGAAGCAGTTCAGGCTTGATGTGATACAGAACCAAAAAAATAACAGCTTTATTATCCCTGAGAAAGCGACATATGTAAGCTTAGACTATGATATAGAGCCGGATGTGTCGGCCGCATGCTATTTTTATGCCATGAGCCCGCTTTTGCATGTGAAGTCAAAGGTAATGGGGGTACACCAAAACAGCTTACAGGGAGATGTGGCATTTCTTGATGTGCTGGCGGATATGGGCTGCACACTTTCTGACGAGGCAGACGGCATAGTGTGTATGCCACCGGATAATGGACAAATGCATGGCGGAAGCTGGGATTTGTCAGCATTTTCTGATCAGGCACTGACACTTGCTGCGATTGCACCGTTTGCAAAGGAGCCTGTAGGGATAGAAGGCATTTCACATATACGTTTGCAGGAGTGTGACAGGATAAATGCCATCGAGGAAAACCTTACTGAATTAGGTGTGAGGGTTGAGAAAACTGAAAATGGTTTAAGGATTTATCCGGCAGAGCGTATTAAGCCTTGTAAAATTAAGACGTATGACGATCACCGTGTAGCCATGTCATTTACACTGCCGGGGCTTATGGCAGAGGGCGTTGAGATAATTGACCCTTATTGCTGCCGCAAGACCTTTGAGGATTTCTATGAGGTACTTGAGGAGAGCGTATACTAATAAAGTGTTATTGGTGCAGTTTAATGGTAAGGGCTGTTGCATCGGATGATATAAAAAGAGCCGTAAAACGAAATTACTTCGCTTTACGGCTCTTTGTTTTGGATTAAAGCCATATAACAGGATAAATCATCTGCGGTGAATTGTATAATTTCTCTCTTTAAGTACACTGATAGCTGATTCAAGAGCATTTTCGTCATAGAACTCTATGCGCAGTACGCCTTCCTCAAACTCACGGTTGTTCATGATGCCGATATTCTTGATGCTGATGCCGTTGAAGGCTAAAAGGCTTGCAAGCACTGCGATACCGCCTGCCTCGTCTGCAATATCGACAAATACCTCATGGAAATCCTTGCGGATTTTGGCACCGGGCAGTGTGAGAGAATCCCTGTAATTCTTTGAATCCTGGAAGTAATCGAGCATCTTTTGAGAGCTGCCCTCTGCAATTATTTCGCGAAGCTTATGGAAATTGGCTTCATACTGGTCCATGAGTGAGAGCAGCTGCGTTTTGTTGGATTCACATATATTTTCCCACATGACCGGTGAGCTTGCAGCGATACGTGTCACATCGCGGAAGCCTCCGGCGGCGATGGTTTTCATGGTCTCTTTTTCAGAGTCGATGTGCTCAACCAGATTGACGAGAGAGTATGCAATCATGTGTGGCAGATGGCTGATGGCTGCGGTAGCATGATCGTGCTCCTTGTAGTCTAAAATGAGAGCTATCGAGCCGAGCGAAAGTACAAACTGTCTGAAATTATTCAGATTTTCTTCAGTTGTTGCCGTAGTAGGAGTGATGATGTAGTATGCATTCTCCAAAAGCTGCTTGTCTGAATTAAGTATGCCTGTTTTTTCAGAGCCCGTCATAGGATGCCCGCCAATGAAATTGCGCTCAAGGCCAAGCTCTGTGACCTTTTCATGAATCTGTGTTTTGGTGCTGCCAACATCTGTGATGATACAGTCATCCTTTATAATATCCTTAAGCTGTGTGAGGTATTCGATATTTTTGTTTACCGGTGCACACAGAAAGATTACGTCGCAGTCTTTAAATGAGTTGAGCTCTAAAAGCTCATTATTATCTATCAGGCCAAGCCCAAAGGCATCATCTATGGTCTTTTGATGTCCGGCTGTTGCGATAATTGAGACCTTTGGATTATTTTCTTTCATTTTTCGGGCTATCGAGCCTCCAATCAGACCGAGCCCGATAAAGCCAACTTTATCAAAATGCATTTATGTGTATCTCCTAATTCTTTATTATCTAATATATTATAATCAATTTAACACTATAAAGCAATAAATTATTGCCATATTTATTATAATAAAATGATAAAAAATAATCGTCAGATTGCATAAAAGTGTTGTAAATTATCTAAAATATTAGTACAATGTATACATACTATAATAATGTCAGGGAGGTACTTGAAATGAATGTTTACACTACTGAGAAGATTCGAAACGTCGTGCTTTTAGGCCATAGCGGCTGTGGCAAGACATCACTCGTGGAAGCTATGGCATATCTGGCAGGACAGACCACCAGAATGGGCACTGTAGCGGATGGCAGCACTATCAGCGATTTTGACAAGGAAGAGATAAAGCGTCAGTTCTCTATACATACATCGGTTGTACCGATTGAGTGGGATAATGTCAAAATAAATATTCTCGATACTCCTGGTTTTTTTGATTTTGTAGGAGAGGTTGAGGAGGCTGTATCGGCTGCAGATGCTGCAATCATCGTGGTTTCAGGCAAGGCAGGCATACAGACCGGCACAAAAAGAGCATGGGAGATATGCGAGAAATACAAGCTGCCGAGGATGATTTTCGTGACGGACATGGATATCGACAATGCAAGCTTCAAGGATGTGGTGCTAAAGATGCAGGAGCTTTACGGCAAGAAAATAGCTCCATTTCATCTGCCAATCAGAGAGAATGAGAAGTTTGTGGGCTATGTCAATGTCATCCAGCAGAGGGCAAAGAGATGGAATGAAAGCGGAGGCGTGGATAAGTTTGATGTGCCTGAGTACTCAAAGGAGAACCTGGGAATATGCCGTGAAGCCTTAGTTGAAGCTGTAGCTGAGACAAGTGAGGAGTTCATGGACAGATATTTCGGCGGGGAGGAGTTTTCTGAGGATGAAATCAGGGCTGCGCTTCGTGCAAACGTGCTTGAGTGCTCTATTGTACCGGTGCTCATGGGCTCAAATATTCTCGCAAGAGGCATGTATACACTTATGGCTGATATCGTGAAATACCTGCCAAGTCCTGAGAAGAGAAGCTGTACAGGTATTAACACCAAAACAAATGAGGTGTATAATGCTGATTATGATTTTGCAAAATCAAAGAGTGCTTATGTGTTCAAGTCGATAGTTGACCCATACATCGGTAAGTATTCACTGATCAAGGTTAATTCGGGTGTACTAAAGACAGACGATGTGCTTTACAATTATCACAGGGACTGCGATGAAAAAATCGGAAAGCTCTATGTGATGAGAGGCAGTAAGGTGGAGGAAGTGAAGGAGCTTCATGCAGGTGATATCGGAGCGCTTGCAAAGCTTGCAAAGACTCTTACGACAGATTCACTTTCCACCAGAAATATGCCGGTTACATATCTTAGAACAAGTATATCAAAGCCGTATGTGGCAATGCGCTACAAGGCAAAGAAAAAGGGCGATGAGGACAAGATTTCCCAGTCTTTACAGAAACTGTTAATGGAGGATCTGACTCTAAACAGTGTAAATGACAGTGAAAATGGACAGACTGTACTATATGGTATCGGAGATATGCAGCTTGAGGTAGTGGCAAGTGAGCTTCTTGAAAAGTACAAGGTGGAGATAGAGCTTATGCGTCCAAAGGTAGCCTTTAAGGAGACTATCAGGAAAAAATCCGATGTAGAGTATAAGTACAAGAAGCAGTCCGGCGGACACGGACAGTACGGCCATGTCAAGATGACCTTTGAGCCATCAGGCGATATGGATACGCCATATGTATTTGAGCAGACGGTCGTAGGAGGAGCTGTGCCGAAGAACTTCTTCCCGGCTGTTGAAAAGGGTATCGCAGAGTCCGTGAAAAAGGGACCTCTTGCAGCCTATCCTGTGACGGGTATAAAGGCTGTGCTGTATGACGGCTCTTATCATCCTGTGGATTCATCGGAGATGGCCTTCAAGGTGGCAACACAGCAGGCATTTAAAAAGGGCATTATGGAGGCAAAGCCTGTGCTTCTTGAGCCGATTGCCACACTTAAGGTAGTGGTGCCTGAGGGCTATACAGGTGATGTGATGGGTGAGCTCAACAAGAGACGTGCAAGAGTGATGGGCATGAACCCGACAGAAGGTGGATATCAGGAGATAGCAGCAGATATTCCTTATCTGGAGCTCTATGGATACAATGCCACACTTCGCTCAATGACGAGCGGAAGCGGCACATTCTCATATGAGTTTGCCAGATATGAGCAGGCACCGGATGATGTGGCTGCAAAACAGATAGAAGAAAGGGCAAGCAAGCTTGTTGAAGTTGAAGAGTAGAATAGCATTAATTATATTACTTACATTGATTTTTACCAATACTCATGTGTTTGCATCGGAGATAAAAGAGGCAGAAGCTGCCTCTTTTGCTTCCGGGCCATCACTAAATACACTACTTGACAATATGTCGGAAAGTGATGGTGTTTCATATATTTACTATAATCTGGGCGGTGCGGCAAACAACATCAATAATTATGGATACATCACACCAAAGCAGAAATTCATGGGACTTAGAGAGCCGCACAAATACGGTTATAAATTTGATGGCTGGTATCTGGATGAGCATTTTTCAAAAAAGGCAGATGTTCTGACCTACGAAAAAGCAAATGGATATGTCGTATATGCCAAATGGGTCAGGACTGTTAACAACGAATACAGCGTAGAGCATTATAATTACAGGAATAATAAAAAAGCGCATACAATGGCGCTTAAAAACTGCGATTACGATTTTATAGATGAAATAAATATTCCGGGAATGCCGGAGACGAAGGAGAATGATTTTCTCAATAATTATATTTTCAGTGAGGCACAGTGCCCGCAGGGAATCTGTATCACGGACGAATACGTGCTTATCACAAGCTATTCTGATGACAAGGGCTCACTGGGGGAGCTGATGGTATTTGACAGGGAGGACGGAGAGTATCTCGTGACACTTGGCATGGATGCAAACAGCCACCTGGGAGGAATTGCCTTTGACGGAGAAAATGTATGGGTATGCAATTCCTACGACACAACTGTGGAGCGCATCTCATATGATTTTATCTCTCTTATGGCCACAGCAAATTCCAAGCAGGTCATCGATGCGACAGGTGTGGTCGATGTGTTTGACGTGGGAAACAAGCCGTCGTGCATCACGTACTATGGAGGCAGGCTGTGGATAGCCACTCACAATATCCTTCTTAAGTCAAAGATGGTAGCGTATTATTATGATAAAAAGGATGACAGGCTCACAAGCTTAAGCACATATACGATACCTGCCAGAGTGCAGGGAGTGACATTTGATACCTCGGGAAAGGTATATCTGAGCACCTCCTATGGCAGGAATGAGTCATCGTATATCAAGTGCTACAAATCACTCATAGCTCTCTCATCAAGGCCAAACAGCCCAGACATCACAATAGAGATGCCGCCGGGCTCAGAGGAGCTTGACAGCGTGGATAAAAGCTTGTATGTCATTTTTGAATCTGCGGGAGAGAAGTATCTTGAGGGCACGGATGGCAAGGGAAACTCGCCTGCACCGATAGACAAGATACTCCGCATAAATACAGATTCATTTAAAAATTAAACTATAGCATTTTTAAAAGCTTTTCAACCTGCCTGCGGTTTTTCTCAGGCAGGTTTTTGCTTAGCTCAGTGCACATGGAATATACCTCTTCTTTGGTAAATTCTATGCCGTTACGCTTTGCTTCCTTAATACTTTCCATGAGAAACGGCATGGCGCTTGTTGTATCCTTCGGTTTTTCCTTTTGTGCAAAATTATTTAAAAATTCCTGCTTTGTCATAAATCTCCCTATTGTCCAAAACTGAAAAAATATTTAACAGATTGTCTATCGTATCCTGTTCGCTTTTACTGCAGTATTTCTTTAAAGCATTGAGCATGGAAAGCCTTCTGTCTGCCATACTTTCTGTTTCTGCAACAGACAGTGCCGGTGCAGAATCTATCATTCTCATTGAATTCATAAGTGATATGTAGTGAACCATAAGAGTCATCTGCTTTTGTGAGTCATGCGGCATATATGGGATTATGGTTTTAAGCATCTGAAGCTCCCTTGTCTGGGTTATTTCATCGAATGGTGTAAACAGGCTGTTCTCGTCCATAAAAATCCTTTAAAATATATTTCTATATAATATGTCACCTGATTCACATTATGCATGTTTACAGCATATATTATTAAAAAAAGATATATGCTTATCATAGATGGTCACGACGTATACGAGATAGATGAAGAATGCATCAAAAAGCACAGGGTGAAGGGCGAGTGTAAAGTCCTTGAAAAGCTCAAAGAAAAAGAGCAGCACAGGCAAAAAAAGAATACTGAAAAATCGTAAAAAGCTGCGGGTCCTAAAGACCCGCAGTAAAAATGTAAATCAGCAGCCGCAGCCACATCCGCAGCCATTATTGCTGCCACCACCACAGCCAAAGCCACCACAGCAGAAAAGTAAGATGATAGCCCAGATACAGCTGTTATTGCCGCTTCCACAATCGTTTCCTCCGAAGAAAGAGCCTCCGTTGCCATTTCCACAACAGCAGCACAGTAACAGGATAATCCATAAAATCGAAGAACATCCGCATCCGTTATCTGTATTGCTGCATGAACAGTTTGTTGCTGCTAAATCACTCATAAGTGACCTCCAATAAAATTTATTTACACTCTAGGTTATGATAGACATAACAAAGTGTTACACTAAGATTTAAATTTTTTTATTGACACAAAAAGTATAATTGTATACAATTATTCAAAAGATAAAACTAAGCACAGGAGATGCGAAGATGAGAGAAGTTTTGATGAACGAAAAAACAAATTTACTACAGCTTGAAGAGCATTTTTACCAGCTCGTTGATGTAGATGAGCCGAATACTTTTAGAAATCTCTTTCCTTATTCAGAAGTTCCTAAGATAGCATTCAATGACAGAATAGTGCCTCACAATATGCCTGAGGACATTTGGATTACAGATACCACCTTCAGAGATGGTCAGCAGTCGAGAGCACCATACACTACTGAGCAGATAGTTACCATTTATGATTATTTACATAAGCTTGGAGGCCCTAAGGGGATAATCAGACAAAGTGAGTTTTTCCTCTACAGCAAGAAGGACAGGGACGCTGTTTATAAGTGTCTCGAGAGAGGATACAAGTTCCCTGAGGTTACATCGTGGATTCGTGCCAGCAAGAAGGACTTTGAGCTGGTAAAGGATATAGGCTTAAAGGAGACCGGTATACTTGTAAGCTGTTCGGATTATCATATTTTCTACAAGATGAAGATGACCAGACGTGAGGTTATGAATATGTATCTGTCAGTCATCAGGGAGTGTCTTGAGACCGGCATAAGCCCTAGGTGCCATCTGGAGGATATCACACGTTCCGATATATATGGCTTTGTTATTCCTTTCTGTGTTGAGCTCATGAAGCTGCAGGAGGAGTACAAGATTCCGATTAAGGTGCGTGCCTGTGATACAATGGGATATGGAGTAAACTTCCCGGGAGCAGTTATACCTCGAAGCGTGCCGGGCATCATATACGGACTTAACACACATGCAGGTGTGCCGTCATCACAGATTGAGTGGCATGGACACAATGACTTTTACAAGGCTGTAAACAACTCTACAACAGCATGGCTCTACGGAGCAAGCGGTGTCAACTGTTCACTGTTTGGTATCGGAGAGAGAACCGGAAACACACCGCTTGAGGCTATGGTATTTGAGTATGCACAGCTTAAGGGTACACTCGATGGCATGGATACGACGGTTATTACAGAGCTGTCAGAGTACTTTGAGAAGGAGCTTGGATACGTGCAGCCGAGCCGTACACCGTTTGTCGGCAGAAACTTTAATGTAACGAGAGCCGGAATCCATGCTGATGGACTTCTCAAAAATGAGGAGATTTACAACATATTCGATACAGGTAAATTCTTAAACAGACCGCCTCTTGTAGCTGTGTCCAATACATCAGGACTTGCAGGAATAGCGCTGTGGATAAACACCTACTACCGCCTGCCTGATGACAGAAAGGTAGATAAGAACTCAAAGCTTGTGACCATGATAAAGGAATGGGTAGATGAGCAGTACGACGAGGGCCGTGTGACTACCATCACAGATAATGAGCTTGTAGTTCAAATTACTGATTGCTGTAAAAAGCTTAATATAGTATTATAGTGAGGTAGATTAGTACATGTCACATGATAATTACAGCCTGAGTGCCAGAGTATACAATCATATCAGGGATGGTATACTTGCAGGAACATTTGCAAAGGGCGATGAGCTTAAGGAAAAGAATATCGGTGATGAGCTTGGAGTGAGCAGGACTCCCGTGAGGGAGGCACTGCGACAGCTTGAGCTTGAAGGCCTTGTATCTATTATCCCAAATAAGGGAGCATTCGTGGAGGGTGTTTCCACGGATGATATCAGGGATATATATGAGATAAGAGCTCTGCTTGAGGGACTTTGTGCCAGATGGGCTGCAACGAGGATATCGGATGAGCTCATGGCGGCCATGGAGGAGAATATTTATCTCACGGAGTTTCACGAGAAAAAGGGCAATGCAAAGCAGCTTCTTGAGCTGGACAATAGGTTTCATGAGCTATTGTATGAGGCCGGTGGAAGCAAGGAGCTTATGAGGGTATTAAAGGACTATCATGAGTATGTCGGCAGAGTGAGAAAGGTGACACTCGGCGAGACAAAGAGAGCCAAAAACTCCACTCACGAGCATAAACAGATATGCGAGGCGATTAAGAATCATGACGCACTGCTGGCAGAAAAATGCGCCAGAGAGCATATAAACAATTCAAAGGAAAATATGGAACACCTTGGTTGGGAGAACCTTATTAAGTAAAGGAGATTTAAGAATGAGCAAGATTACGATGACAACACCCCTTGTAGAGATGGACGGAGACGAGATGACCAGAATCCTCTGGCAGATGATAAAGGATGAGCTTTTAACACCTTTTATCGATTTAAAGACAGAGTATTATGATCTGGGCTTGGAGGAGCGAAATCGTACAGATGATCAGGTGACCGTTGAATCAGCAAAGGCAACCATGAAATACGGTGTAGCAGTAAAATGTGCGACAATCACACCAAACGCAGCCAGAATGACAGAGTACAATTTAAAGGAGATGTGGAAGAGCCCTAACGGCACAATCAGAGCCATGCTTGACGGAACAGTATTCAGGGCTCCAATCGTTGTAAAGGGCATAGAGCCAAACGTAAAGACCTGGGTTAAACCAATCACAATCGCTCGTCATGCATACGGTGATGTATACAAGGCAACAGAGATGAAGGTAGCAGGTCCGGGAAAGGCAGAGCTTGTATTTACAGCAGAAGACGGAACCGAGACAAGAGAATTAATCCATGAGTTTAAGGGCGCAGGAGTTATTCAGGGACAGCACAACTTAGACGATTCAATCGAGAGCTTTGCACATAGCTGCTTTAAGTATGCGCTTGATACAAAGCAGGATTTATGGTTTGCCACAAAGGATACCATTTCAAAGAAGTATGACCACACCTTCAAGGATATCTTCCAGGAAATCTTTGATGCACAGTACAAGGAAGCTTTTGAGAAGGCGGGAATTACATATTTCTATACACTTATTGATGATGCCGTTGCCAGAGTAATGAAATCTGAGGGTGGATTTATCTGGGCATGCAAGAACTATGACGGAGATGTAATGAGCGATATGATCTCATCTGCATTCGGCTCACTTGCCATGATGACATCAGTGCTTGTATCACCTCACGGATACTATGAGTATGAGGCTGCACATGGAACAGTCCAGAGACACTATTACAAGCATTTAAAGGGTGAGGAGACATCAACAAACTCTGTAGCTACTATATTTGCATGGACAGGAGCGCTCAGAAAGAGAGGAGAGCTTGACAAGCTTCCTGCACTTTCAGAGTTTGCAGACAAGCTCGAGGCAGCCTGCATAAAGACTATTGAGAGCGGAAAGATGACAAAGGATCTCGCACTCATCACAACAATTGAAAACCCAACTGTTTTAAACAGCGAAGGCTTTATCAAGGCAATCAGGGAAGAGCTTGAGAAGACAATTTAATCTGAATTTTGGCTTTTAGCCTTGGAATATGATATAACCCGGGGATAATTATAAATTTTTTGAATGTTAAATTCTTAACACATTGACAGATGACCTTCAAAAAATTATAATTAATCTTGGGTTTTTGTCTTTAAAAGAGAAATGACATCCCGATGATTGGAGGAATAAGACTTGAGTAAAGAAATATCACAGGCGGTTATCAGACGACTGCCACGATACTATAGATATCTCGGAGAGCTTTTGGATGAGGGAGTGGAGCGTATTTCATCAAACGATCTGAGCCACAGAATGAAGGTGACAGCTTCACAAATCAGACAGGATCTCAACAATTTCGGAGGCTTTGGACAGCAGGGATATGGATACAATGTTCAGTTCCTCTACGAGGAAATCGGAAAGATAATGGGACTTGACACTGAGCATAGAATAATTATTATCGGTGCAGGTAATCTGGGACAGGCGCTCGCCAATTATGTAAAGTTTGAAAAGCTTGGCTTTGTGATTACAGCTCTATTTGATGTGAATCCTGATCTTTCAGGAAAGAGTGTGCGTGGTATTCCGATTCTTATGCTAAGCGAGCTTGGCGAGTATTGCAGGACACACAAGGTGGATATAGCAGCACTCACCATGCCAAAGTCAAAGGCTGACTCCATTGCGTCAAAGCTTGTGGAACTTGGCATAAAGGCAATATGGAATTTTGCTCATGTGGACCTTGAGATTCCTGACAAGGATGTGGTTGTGGAGAGTGTACATCTGTCTGACAGCCTTATGCAGCTCAGCTATAATATTGTAAAAAATTCCAAAAATAAATAGAGGGTGAGTCTTATGGATGATAAAAAAGATTTTGAGGCTGCGTTAAAAGGGAAAAAGGTGCCTTTACTTGTTTTAGACCAGAAGTGGCACAGACTTTTTGCCATTCATGGTAAGACTGATGAAATATCAGCCACGGAAAAAGAGCTGGATGAGCTGTTGAAGCTGCAGGGCAAGTACAACAATGAGCTTAAAAATTTGAAAAAGCTTAAGTCAAAAATCATGTCTAATATTGTTGCTAACATGGGAGATGACGGAGATGAAAAGCGTGATAAGGATAAGCAGCTTATAGATGAAATTAATGAGAAAGCCGACAATATCGAGGGAGAGCTTATTGAAATCCAAAAGAATATAAAGACCGTAAATGACAGGCTGATGCTTTTGTCGATGGATTATTTCAGTGAAAAAATAGAGAAAAACAAACTGGAATCAAAGGAAATTGACGACTGGATTGCAAATATAAGAGTTGAGCTCAAAAAGAATGTAATAAGGAAACAGAACAGAGATATCAACAACAGGGAAATTTATTCGTACCTTCATGATATTTTTGGCGCAGAGGTTTTGAATCTTTTTGATATTGAATATGATGATCCTATGGTTTTTAATGCTACTAATGTAAAGGCTGATAATGCAAACAATGAGAATAAGGGGAATTGATATTGGAATATATTGTTACAGGTAATGAAATGAAGCTTCTGGACGATACAACATCACAGGTCTTTTTTGTTCCTTCGGTGGTGCTGATGGAGCAGGCTGCGGCCGGTGTTGTCCGGGAGCTTGTTGCATGTTTTGATAAATCAAAGGAGTTTGCCGTGATATGCGGCAGAGGCAATAATGCCGGGGACGGTATCGCGATAGCGAGGCTTCTAAATCAGGCCGGATACAGATGCATGGTGTACTATGCGTTTGGCACAGATGCGGCAGGAAGCGAGCTCTTTGAGCTGCAGAAAAATATATATGCAAGGTATGGCTTTCCGGTGACCACTGATATTGAGTGTATATGTAAAAGTGACGTAATAATAGATTCGCTGTTTGGCACAGGGCTTAAGCGAGCCATAGAGGGCTCCTTAGCTGATGTGATTTCAGCCGTTAACAGGGCAAATGCTTACAGGGTGGCAGTTGATGTGCCGTCGGGAGTGGACTCTGATAAAGGACATGTGATTGGGAGTGTTTTTAAAGCAGATATCACATATACCTTTTCTTATAAGAAGACAGGTCTTCTACTGTGGCCGGGCTGTGATTATTGCGGCAGGGTCAAGGTGGTGCCTATAGGTATAGATGACCACAGCTTTTGTGGCAATCCGCCATCCGTAAGGGCTCTTGATGAGTCTGACTTAAAGAAGCTTGATGACAGACCTTCACACTCCAATAAGGGAACTTTTGGAAAATTGTTAATTATAGCCGGAAGCCGCAATATGGCGGGTGCCGCAGTACTTTCCGCAAGGGCTGCATACAAAAGCGGCGCAGGACTGGTGAAAATCATGACGCCTGAGTGCAACCGCTCAATAATCCAGAGTGCCTTGCCGGAGGCACTGCTTTGCACTGATATCACATCAGCGGATGTCCTGGAGGCAGAGCTTGATTGGGCAGATGCGGTGGTGATAGGCCCGGGGCTTTCAAAGTCTGATGATGCCAAAATGCTTGTGGAAACAGTGCTTAAAACAGCAGAGATACCTCTTGTAATCGATGCGGATGCGCTTAATATCATATCAGAAAGCATGGAACTGCTTAAGGAGCATAAAATGCCTGTCATCGTGACTCCGCACCTGGGCGAGATGTCCAGACTTACCGGGTATGGTATTCCTTATATTCAGGAGGATATCATCGGTGTGGCAGGAGAGTTTGCGAGCTTGTACAAGGTGGTTTGCGTGCTTAAGGATTTTCGCACAATTATAGCGGCGGCAGATGGTGAAGCGTTTATCAATCTGTCAGGCAACTGTGGTATGGCAACAGCCGGAAGCGGAGATGTGCTAAGCGGTATAGTGGGAGGACTTCTGGTGCAGTGGCATGATACGAAAAAGGCTGCGGCATACGGCGCATTTATTCATGGACTTGCCGGTAATATGGCATTTGACAATACCGGCTCTTATGGTATGATAGCAAGTGATATTATTGATGGATTAGATAAAGTTTGGATTAAGGTGGAAAAAAATGGCAATTAACAGAATCAGAGCAGATATAGATCTGGATGCAATTTTATATAATATGGAGTCGATGCACAATAAGCTAAAGCCGGGGACCATGATGGCAGCAGTTGTAAAGGCTGATGGCTATGGCCACGGCGCAGAGGCTGTTTCAGAGGTGCTTGAGCCGCTTCCGTATCTGTGGGGCTATGCTGTTGCCACAAGCAACGAGGCAATGCAGCTTATCGCGGCAGGCAGAAAAAAGCCAATACTTATTTTAGGACTCAGCTTCCCGGAGCAGTTTGAGGAGATAGTGGACAATGATGTGCGTCCGGCAGTGTGCACCTACGAGACTGCTAAGGAGCTTTCACGTATCGCGGCTGCTAAAAATAAGACCTGTAAGATACATATCAAGATAGATACCGGTATGTGCCGTATAGGCTTTCAGGTGACTGAGGAAAGTGCAGATATTATTGCACAGATTGCTAAGCTGCCGAATATTATGATAGAGGGAATGTTCACTCACTTTGCAAGGGCTGATGAGCTGTCAAAGGAGCCTGCCTTTGAGCAGTTTGAGCTTTTTAAGAGGATGATAGCTCTTGTTGAGGCAAGAGGAGTGGAGATTGCTATCAAGCACTGCTCAAACAGTGCGGGAATAGTAGAAATCCCGGAGTGCAATATGGATATGGTAAGAGCCGGTATCACACTCTATGGTCTGTGGCCGTCAGAGGAGGTTGACAAGAGCAAAATCTCATTAAAGCCTGTTATGTCACTGCACAGCAGAGTTGCCTACGTAAAGGAGCTTGAGCCGGGCAGACATATAAGCTACGGCGGCACCTTTACGGTAGAGCATCCTATGAAGATAGCTACAGTTCCGGTGGGCTACGGTGATGGATATTCAAGAGGGCTTTCAAACAAGGGATGGGTTCTCATAAAAGGAAAAAAGGCGCCTATATGCGGCAGAGTCTGTATGGATCAGTTTATGGTTGATGTGACAGACATACCCGATGTGAAAATAGGTGATGCAGTTACTCTGCTCGGTAAAGACGGGGATGAGACAATCACAATGGAGCAGTTAGGTGAGTTGTCAGGCAGATTCAACTACGAGTTTGCGTGTCTTATCACACCGCGTGTTCCAAGAATCTACCACAAAAACTAAAAAAGTGTAACTTTTAAGAATACACTCGAAAAATCTGGAGATACTTTTTGTATACCATAATATGGAGTGTATTCGTGTATGATTATTCAAAGAGGAGATATTTATTACGCTGATTTAAGGCCTGTTGTAGGCTCAGAGCAGGGCGGGATAAGACCTGTCCTTATAATACAAAATGATGTCGGAAACAGACACAGCCCGACGGTAATATGCGCAGCCATAACCTCGCAGATGCATAAAGCAAAGCTGCCCACCCACGTGGAGCTTGCCTGTAAGGAGTATGCGCTTGCAAAGGATTCGGTTGTGCTTTTAGAGCAGCTTCGCACAATTGACAAAAAAAGGCTTAAGGATAAGGTGTGTCATCTTGATGAGGATACACTGCTTAAAATCGACAGGGCACTTGAAATCAGCTTAGAACTTATTACATAGGATAATAAAAACATTATGTTATATGCAATTATAATTTTATCAATACTTGTAGTGATACTTCTTTTATGTATTGGAGTATTACTCTACGGAATGAAAAACAACAAAAAGACTCTCGATGGAATACTTGGAAATGATGATGTCACGGAGGAAGAAATTATTTCCATGGTCAGGGAGGGACATGAGCAGGGTACAATCCTTGCGTCTGAGGCAGAGCTGATACACAATGTGTTTGAGTTTGATGATAAGGAAGTAAAGGATATCATGACTCACCGCAAAAATATCGTAAGCCTCGACGGCAATATGTCCTTTATCGATGCCATCGAATTTATCATAGATACCGGCAAATCGCGCTTTCCGGTCTATGAAAACGATGTTGACAGTATCATCGGAGTCTTACATATCAAGGATGCTTTTACGTTTTTTGAAAAAAATGAGGTTTACCGCAGCAGTATCAAGGATATAGACGGGCTTATCAGGCCGGTGGATTTCATACCCGAGACGGTAAATATCAATGATCTGTTTAAAAAGATGCAGTCTAAAAAGAGTCATCTTGCGATGGTTGTGGATGAGTACGGCCAGATTTCAGGTCTTATCGCGATGGAGGATATACTCGAGGAGCTTGTCGGTAACATAGAGGATGAGCATGATGAGGAGGAAAACTACATCAGAAAGAGTGATGATGAGACCTTTATCATGGATGGCATGACGGAGTTCTCCGATGTAAAGGAGGCACTGTCACTGCCTGTTGAGGATGATGCCTACGAGACGCTTAACGGTTTTATCATATCGCTTTCGGATAAGATTCCGGAGGAGGGCGATAAGACTGTGATTAGTGCGTATGGATATAAATTTTCTGTCATGAGCGTAGAGGACAAGGTCATTAAGCAGGTAATGATTAAGAAACTTGCGCCGGAAGAGAAAAAATGATATTATAAGATATGGATTATTTTTAAAAGTAGAAAAGAGGATACAAATTATGTCAGGACATTCTAAATTTGCGAATATCAAGCATAAGAAAGAGAAAAATGATGCTGCAAAGGGCAAAATCTTTACAATGATCGGTAGAGAGCTAGCAGTTGCAGTTAAAGAGGGCGGACCGGATCCGGCCAATAACTTCAAGCTCGCTCAGGTGGTTGCCAAGGCAAAGGCCAACAACATGCCAAACGATACAATCGAGAGAGGTATCAAGAAGGCAGCAGGAGATGGCAACAGTGTAAACTATGAGACAGCTACATATGAGGGCTATGGACCATCAGGTACAGCTATTATTGTAAAGTGTCTTACAGACAATAAGAACCGTACAGCTGCCAATGTCCGCAATGCCTTTACAAAGGGACAGGGAAGCATCGGTACACAGGGCTGTGTATCTTACATGTTTGACGAGAAGGGTCAGATCATCATCGACAAGGAAGAGTGCGATATGGATGCAGATGACCTTATGATGCAGGCACTCGATGCGGGCGCTGAGGATTTTGCAGATGAGGATGACAGCTACGAGATCACAACTGCACCGGCTGATTTTGATGCGGTAAGGGCTGCTCTTGAGGAGGCAGGCATCACAATGGCTTCAGCAGAGGTCACAATGATTCCACAGACATATGTCACACTGACAGATGAAGCTGACATCACAAATATCGGCCGTATTTTAGACCTTCTTGACGATGATGATGACGTTCAGGAAGTATACCACAATTGGGAAGAGTAAACTAAATATTATATATCACGGGTTTTAGCGGGAGGAGAATATGAAGAAGATTCTATTTGTAGCTTCAGAGTGTGTACCATTTATAAAAACAGGAGGTCTCGCAGATGTGTGCGGTGCACTTCCTAAAGAGTTTGACAAGAACTATTGGGATGTAAGGGTTGTAATACCTGATTATAGCTGTATACCGGAGCAGTATCGCAATAATTTTGAGTATGTTACCCATTTTTACATGAGCTCAGGTCCTTACGTGCAGGACAAGTATGTCGGAGTGCTCAAATATGAGCTGGACGGCGTTACATATTACTTTATTGACAATCAGGAGTTCTTTACAGGATTTTCTCCATATACTTCTGACACAAAGTTTGAGATTGAGAAGTATACATTCTTTGACAAGGCTGTACTCTCAATGCTCCCGCTTATTGATTTTAAGCCGGATATTATACACTGTCATGACTGGCAGACAGGTCTTCTGCCTGTATACTTAAAGAATGAGTTTGCCGCGAATCCATTCTTCTGGGGTATCAAGACTATCATCACTATCCACAATCTTAAGTTCCAGGGTATTTGGGACAGGGAGTGGGTACAGGGCGTTTCAGGCCTTACAGACAATCTGTTCACACCGGATAAGCTTGAGTTCAAAAAGGACGCAAATATGCTTAAGGGTGGTCTTGTATATGCTGACTACATCACCACTGTCAGTGATACATATGCAAACGAGATTCAGACAGAGTACTATGGTGAGGGCTTAAACGGACTCTTAAGTGCCAGACATTTTGACATGCAGGGTATCGTAAACGGTATTGATTACAATGCCTATGACCCACAGACTGATGGCAGAATCTACTGCAATTACAATGCTTCCGATTTCAGAAAAAAGAAGTTCAACAACAAGACAAAGCTTCAGCAGGATCTTGGCCTTGCGGTTGACAAGAAAAAGTACATGATAGGTCTTATCTCAAGACTTACAGACCAGAAGGGGCTTGACCTCATCAATCATGTAATTGAGGGCATCGTGGATGATTTCACACAGCTTGTTGTTATCGGTACAGGAGATCCTCAGTATGAGAATATGTTCAGACATTATGCATGGAAATATCCTGACAGGGTTTCAGCAAATATCTGTTACTCAGATGATCTGGCGCACAAGCTCTATGCGGCTGCTGATGCATTCCTTATGCCGTCCAGGTTTGAGCCTTGCGGTCTGACACAGCTCATCTCATTCCGCTACGGAACTGTTCCGATTGTTCGTGAGACAGGAGGTCTCAAGGATACTGTTAAGCCTTATAATGAGTATGAAAATTCAGGAGATGGATTCTCATTCTCCAACTACAATGCTGATGAGATGCTTGCGGTCATCAATTATTCTAAGCACATCTTCTTTGACAAGAAGCGTGAGTGGAATCAGATTGTGGACAGGGGCATGGCCAATGATTTCTCTTGGAATGCTTCGAAATTTAAATATGAGGGACTTTACAATTATCTTATTGGTGAATAAAATAGTTTTGAAGGAACCGGTTTATATGCGAAGGGATTCGCATAACAAAATGCCCCGCCGTTTAAGGTGGGGCATTTTTGGGTTATTAGGGGCATAATTATACAGCCGCTAAGTAGTTTTGTTGTTGTTACTATTTTTTAACTAAAAATAACTGTAGAAAAATTC
Organism: uncultured Lachnobacterium sp.; assembly: GCA_900546625.1. Taxonomy (GTDB): domain Bacteria; phylum Bacillota; class Clostridia; order Lachnospirales; family Lachnospiraceae; genus Roseburia. The sequence goes on from URDU01000018.1 coordinate 46,051, forward strand.
ACACAGAACAGAAGAAATATGTTATTATATACTCTGTAAATCAAAATTCGGAGGTTAGTTACATGGCAACGAGGAAGAAATCCTCAGCAAAAAGACAGACGAAAAAGGAGAGAATGGCTCAGATAGAGAGACAGCAGGCCTTTAAAAAGGAAATATTTCTATGGATAGTAGTAGCTGTTTCAATCCTTTTATTTATAAGCAATTTTGGAATAGGCGGTCATTTGGGAAACGCGGTAAGCGGTTTCCTTTTTGGCGTATTTGGAATGGTGGCATATATTTTTCCACTTGTGCTCCTGATAGGCAGCTTTTTTGCTGTGTCCAATAAGGGCAATTCATATGCTATCATGAAGCTTGTTATGACCATAATTCTCATATGGTTTATATGTGTGTTTATGTATCTGGCGGTGTATGGTGATTTCGCTGTTTCGCCGGTGCAGTCATATATTGACAGTGTTGAAAGGCATTCAGGTGGTGGCTTTATAGGTGGTCTCATAGGCTGTATTTTAGTTCCGGCGGTAGGAATTATAGGTGCATATGTGGTGACGATAGTTGTAATGATTATCTGTCTTGTGCTCATTACCGGTAAATCATTCATGAAGGGTATGAGAAACGGCGGCCGCAAGGTATACGAGTCAGCGCGTGAGAATAATGAGAGATACCAGGAGTATCGGCAGTATAAGTCAAGAGAGCGTCAGACTAAAGCTGCTTTGGCTTCGGATGCTGCAGAGAGTGACCTAAAGGATGATACAAAGGATGGCAAAAGGAGTAAGCGTGCCGGCCGCAGGATGGACAATAAGATATCAGGCGTGTCACTTGATACAAAAATTGATGGCAGTGAAAATGCGTTAGATTCAGGCATGGCAGGTGGTGATACAGCACATGCCGGGATATTTGGCCAGGGGGCTTTTGCTACAGATGCACTTGGTGAGATAACTATAGAGAATTATCCGAGTTCACCGGCCATAAAGGAGAAAAAGACGACAAGCCTTACCTCAGGGGATGCAGGAGAATTGGTGCAGGAACCGGATTTTGGTGTGGCATCGGAGCCTGTACCTGTTTTTGGTGGCGGAGCCGGTAGCGACAATGCAGATGAGCTTGGCAGAAAGATCTTGCAGCAGATTAACGGCATGAAACCGGATGACTTGGATGCAGCAGATGAAAGCCATGTGTCACAGATACCGATATCGGGCTGTGTGGAGCCTGATATATTGGATGATTTTGGTGAACAGAAGGATGATGAGCTGAAATCAGACTTATCAGACCAGACTGCAAAGGAAGCCATGGTAAAACCCCATGTAGCAGAGAACAGGAAGAAAAACGTCAAGTCAGACAAGGATGAGCTAGCAAAAGAGGTTGAAAAGGTCAGCGAGCAGATAGCAATAAATGACGCAGAAAATGCAATCCAGCAAAAGCCATATGTATTTCCAACGGTTGATCTGCTTAAGGCTCCGGACAGGAGTAAAACCGGCGATTCGCAGGCACATCTGCGTGAGACGGCTGCAAAGCTTGAGCAGACACTCAATGTGTTTGGAGTGAATGCAAAGGTGAATAACATAAGCTGCGGTCCTGCGGTTACAAGGTTTGAAATCACACCGGAGCTTGGAGTGAAGGTATCAAAGATTGTGAATCTGGCAGATGACATAAAGCTCAATCTGGCTGCAGCAGATATACGAATCGAGGCTCCGATTCCGGGAAAAGCAGCTGTTGGTATCGAGGTGCCGAACAGTCAGAGTGTTGCTGTTTCCTTCAGGGAGCTTGTGGAGTCTGAGGAGTTTAAAAATGCCAAATCAAAGATTACCTTCGCAGTTGGAAAGGATATTGCAGGTAAGGTTAAGGTTACGGATATCGCAAAGATGCCGCATCTTTTAATTGCCGGTGCTACAGGCTCAGGTAAGTCGGTCTGTATCAATACGATTATCATGAGTATACTGTACAAGGCAAAGCCGGATGAGGTTAAGCTGATCATGATTGACCCGAAGGTGGTTGAGCTTAGTGTATACAATGGCATACCGCATCTGATGATTCCGGTTGTTACAGATCCTAAAAAGGCAGCCGGAGCATTAAACTGGGCGGTTTCAGAGATGACTGACAGATACGAGAAGTTCGCAAACAGCGGTGTCAGGGAGATAAACGGTTACAATGCCATGATTGATGCGATGGATGGCAAGGATACAGAAAAACCGCCGAAGATGCCGCAGATAGTCATTATAGTGGACGAGCTTGCAGATCTTATGATGGTTGCATCAAAGGATGTAGAGGAGGCAATATGCAGGCTGGCACAGCTTGCGAGAGCAGCCGGTATACATCTGATTATAGCTACACAGAGGCCATCTGTTAATGTTATCACAGGTCTCATCAAGGCAAATATGCCAAGCCGTATCGCATTTGCGGTTACAAGCGGTGTTGACAGCCGTACCATACTTGATATGAATGGTGCGGAAAAGCTCCTTGGAAAGGGAGATATGTTATTTGACCCACAGGGTGTTCCGAAGCCCCTTCGAGTACAGGGTGCATTCGTTTCAGATAAAGAAGTTTCAGATATTGTGAAATTTATTATTGAAAATAATGAGAATGCACAGTACAGTAATGATGTGGCACAAAAGATGGAGAGCCTGTCGAATGATACGACAAATACAACCGTTACCATTTCAGATGTGGAAAACACGGATGATGGCAGGGATTCCTACTTTGCAGAGGCTGCGTCAATTATCACAGACAAGGAGAGAGCTTCAATAGGAATGCTTCAAAGATACCTTAAGATTGGCTTCAACAGAGCGGCCCGCATTATGGATCAGCTCGAGGAAGCCGGTGTAGTGGGACCTGAGGAGGGAACAAAGCCACGCAAGGTTCTGGTGACTAAAGAGGAATTAGATACAATATTAGAGAATAATTAACAAAGGAGCAGAGAAAAATGAAAACAGATATTCAAATCGCACAGGAAGCAACAATGCTTCCAATCAAGGATGTAGCGGCATCTATAGGGATTAAAGAGGATGACTTAGAGCTTTATGGAAAGTACAAGGCAAAGATTTCTGATGAGCTCATCAATCGCACAAAGAAAAATCCTGACGGAAAGCTCATACTTGTTACAGCTATAAACCCTACTCCTGCAGGAGAGGGAAAGACAACCACAAGCGTCGGTCTTGGAGAGGCATTTGGACGCCTGGGAAAGAAAGCACTTATTGCACTTCGTGAGCCGTCACTTGGACCTTGCTTTGGTATCAAGGGAGGAGCAGCCGGTGGCGGATACGCACAGGTTGTCCCAATGGAGGATTTAAATCTTCATTTTACAGGAGATTTTCATGCGATAACATCTGCGAACAATCTTCTTGCAGCACTTCTTGACAATCATATCCAGCAGGGCAACGAGCTTGGCATCGACCCACGCCAGATTGTATGGAAGAGATGTATGGATATGAATGACCGTGTCCTTAGAAATATAGTTGTTGGTCTTGGAAGCAAGATGGACGGAATGGTCAGGGAGGATCATTTTGTTATTACTGTAGCATCTGAGATTATGGCAATACTCTGTCTGGCTGATGATATGGCTGATTTAAAGAAGCGTCTGGGCAGAATTATTGTGGCATATACCTTTGACGGAAAGCCTGTCACAGCCGATGATCTGCAGGCTACAGGCTCTATGGCAGCTCTCTTAAAGGACGCCTTAAAGCCGAACCTTATTCAGACACTTGAGCATACACCGGCGATAGTTCACGGTGGACCTTTTGCCAATATAGCACACGGATGTAACAGTGTCCGTGCCACAAAGACAGCATTAAAGCTTGCAGACTATGTTATCACTGAGGCAGGCTTTGGAGCAGACCTTGGAGCAGAGAAGTTCTTTGATATCAAGTGTCGTATGGCAGGACTTAAGCCTGATGCAGTTGTACTTGTTGCAACAATCAGAGCATTAAAATATAATGGCGGAGTGCCAAAGGATGAGCTTTCAGCAGAGAATCTTGATGCACTTAAGGCAGGAATCGTAAACCTTGAGAAGCATATTGAGAATCTTCACAAGTTTGGTGTGCCTGTAGTTGTCACATTAAATTCATTTGTCACAGATACAAAGGCTGAGACTGATTTTGTAGAGCAGTTCTGTAAGGAAAGAGGCTGTGAATTTGCACTCTCAGAGGTATGGGAAAAGGGTGGCGAAGGCGGAATTGACCTTGCCAACAAGGTGCTTGAAACAATCAAGCACAAGGAAAGCAATTTCAAGGTGCTCTATGACGATAGTCTGTCTCTTAAGGAAAAGATTGAAACTGTTGCAAAAGAAATATATGGAGCAGATGGTGTTACATATTCTCCGGCAGCAGAGAGAGAGCTTAAGAGAATTACAGACCTTGGAATGGGAGATTTCCCTGTATGTATGGCAAAGACACAGTATTCGCTTTCTGATGATGCAAAGAAGCTTGGCAGACCGAGCGGCTTTAAAATCAATGTACGTGAGGTTTATGCGTCAGCAGGTGCTGGCTTCGTGGTAGCAGTAAACGGTTCTATCATGACTATGCCGGGACTTTCAAAGAAGCCGGCTGCATATGGCATTGATGTGGATGACAATGGTGTGATTACAGGATTATTCTAGGAGGAAACATGGCTAATCTAATAGACGGAAAATTAATTTCAACACAGATTAAGGATGAGCTTAAGGAAGAGGTGGCACAGCTTAAGAAAAAAGGCATCGAGGGCTGTCTTGCGGTGATTCAGGTCGGAAATGACCCTGCATCATCTGTGTATGTGCGCAACAAGAAAAAGGCATGTGAGTATGTTGGAATCAAATCGCTTTCATATGAGCTTGCAGAGGAAACTACACAGGAGGAGATATTAGAGCTTATCGAAAAGCTCAATGCCGATACTTCTGTAAACGGCATTCTCTGTCAGCTTCCGCTGCCAAAGCATATTGATGAGGACAAGGTTATTGATGCTATTGATCCGAAAAAGGATGTCGACGGCTTCAGCCCACAGAGCGTTGGTGCGATGGTTATAGGAAAGCCCGGCTTTTTACCGTGTACTCCGGCCGGTATCATTCAGCTCTTAAAGAGAAGCAATATAGATATTGATGGCAAAAGCTGTGTTGTGGTCGGCAGAAGCAATATAGTAGGTAAGCCTATGTCAATTCTTATGCTTAGGGAGAATGCAACTGTTACGGTATGTCATTCACATACAAAGGACTTAAAAGAGGTGTGCAAAAATGCTGATATCCTCATCGTGGCAATAGGAAAGCCTAAGTTTATAGATGCCTCATATGTGAAGGATGGCGCTGTTGTCATTGACGTAGGAATCCATAGAAATGCTGAAAATAAGCTGTGTGGCGACGTGGATTTTGATTCTGTTATGCCTAAGGCATCACATATCACACCGGTACCTGGCGGTGTAGGACCTATGACAATTGCAATGCTCATGAGCAATTGTGTTGAGGCTATGAAGAGATAATTAGACAATTAGACAATATGTAAGAGGATTAGATGTATGAGATGTGCCAATTGTGGTAATGAATTGAAGGAGGGCAGTCTGTACTGTGATGCCTGCGGGCGTCCGGTGCAGATAGTGCCTGATTACAACGAATTTGATGATTATCTTGATAATCTGGTTGGAAATGATGATAGGCCGGCGAATGGACAAAAGACTGTAAGAACGGTATCTGATAAGACAATCAGGATTGACGAACCGGTGAGACAGCAGCTTCAAAGTGCAACTCAGCGGACCAGGCAGAATCAGGATAGATCATCGCAGTCTGAAAGGCAGCAGGCAAGACAGACGCAGACAAAACAGGCGCAGGAGAGACAGGCTCAGCCTAAAATACAGCAGACCCAGACAAAACAGCCGTGTGAGAAGCCACAGTCTGACGGGCAGAAGGCAAAGAGGGCGCAACAGAAGAAGATAATTATTATTTCGGCTGTAGTGTGCGTTATAGCGATTATTATACTTGTTGCAGCTGTTGTGCGTAATGTGGGCAGATCACATGACAATTCATTTGATTATCAGGTGAAGCAGGCTAAGGAGGCTTATGCGGCAGGTGATATAAATTCTGCAGTTTCTTATTATGAGAAGGCTTTGTCAATTGATTCGGACAATACGGATGTCAGATTTGCTCTGGCTGATATATATATGTCCAAGAAGGATTATGATGCCGCTCTTGTGCTGTATCAGGAAATTATTAATACCGATCCAAAGAGCAAAGAGGCTTATAAGAAGCTTATATCAATTTATGAATCAAAAAAGGATTATGATGCAATTGTTGCGCTGCGTGACAGTGCTAAGGATGCATCAATTTTAAAGCTTTTTGCGGATTATACAGTATCAGAGCCGAAGCTTAGCAAGAGCAGCGGCAAGTATGGAGAGGCTATTGAGCTTTCTATAGATGCAGACAGCGATACCAAAATATACTATTCATATGATTCGGATAATCCTTTGACCAGAGGAGAAAGATATTATAGCCCGATCACCCTGGACAAGGAAGGCACATATGAGATAACGGCTGTTGCGGTTGATGACAGAGGAATCAAGAGCGAGGTGGCATCGGCCAGGTATGAGATTGAGTTTGAGGCACCAAAAGCACCGGAGGTGGATCCGGATGGTGGTACATTCGGTGCTCAGACAGATATCACAATCACAGCACCGGAAAACTGCAAGGTGTACTATACGTGGGATTCGTCGGATCCAAGTGCTGCATCAACAGAATATACAGCACCAATACCTGTTCCTGAGGGAAACAATGTGCTTTCTGTTATTGCGATAGACCAGAATACCGGAAAGTGCAGTGATATATACAGATCAAGATTTGAATTTTATATGAATTAATAAAAGAACGGGGCTGTCGCTTTAACGATTAATAAATCGTGAAGCGGCAGCTTCATTTTTGCTG
>URDU01000019.1 GCA_900546625.1 uncultured Lachnobacterium sp.
TGAGGTATTTTTTTCGTCAATCCCTTGACCTATTTAAATTATACAGGAAGCTTTCGGTAATTATAAAATATTTATTAAAAAAATATAAACGCGCAGTTCAAAATTTTATCACTTTAGTTCTGGCTTTTCAAGTGGAAAATAAATAATTAGTGGAACAGCTCTACCACAAATACCGCCACACAGGAAGCCACAGCCACGGTCGTAAGCCCCTTGCCCTTTAATGCAAATATCACAGCCGCGATAAGCCCTGCTGCAGCACCAACCCACCAGTTAGTTGCATAAAACACTGCAGGAATAGTCATGGCAGTTAAAACTGCATATGGAATATAGTATAGAAAAGATCGCACGAAGCTGTTGTTGATCTTTTCTTTTATTGCAATAAAAGGAATGACGCGGATCAGATATGTGGAGCCCGCGAGCATGAGTAAATATATAAAAAATACACTGTTTTTCATTATGTAAAATCTCCTTATATGCTTATTATCAAATATTTAATAAATCATTCCTTATCAGTATCATCTGCAACCGGAAAAAGCAGCGAACCTACAACAGCAGCTGCAATAGCTACAACTGTGATAGTGATACCGCTTGAAATCCTTGACAAAACCGGTATGTAGTAAAACATGCAGCTAAGCACAAGTGCAAGCACCACAACAAATACGACCGCCCGTGATTTCTTCATCTCAGGAACCACGATAGCCACAAACATTCCATAAATAGCAAGACTGAGTGCACTCATAAGCCTATCCGGCAATATGCTTCCCAGTATAGCACCTATCAGCGTACCGACAGCCCAGCCGATGTATGGAAGAGTTGACAGCCCTGCAAAAAAGCTTCTGCTCACAGAATCCTCCTGGCTTGCCACGGCAAAAATCTCATCAGTCATCATAAAGCCGAGTATCCATCTTGAAATTCCGCTAAATCTGGAATCAGCCTTCTGACCAACCGAAATCGACATAAAGGAATATCTTATATTAATAGTAATCTGTGAAATAAGCATCTGGAAATACTGTCCCGGATGCATCATAATTCCGATGCCTGCAAACTGTCCGGCAGATGTGACAGTGGTCATCGAAATGAGCACAGCCTGCCACCAGGATAATCCATATGACACCGCCATAATTCCAAAAGTAAATGAAACTGACAGATATCCCAGAGCAATCGGGATTCCTGCTGTCAGTCCTCTTTTATAGTTTTCCATTCTAAATTCTCCTTAGTATATTACAACAACATGTTATTCTAGCACAAATTTCATGAAAATGCACTTTCTAATTGTTTTTGGAAACTACACCTGTTATGGTGCTGTGTTATTGTTCACATTATAGTGTGACCTAACCTTAAAATTATGATAAAATAATAAGTAGATGGTCAAAGGGTATCATCAATACATGTAATTCGATGTATACCTTAGTGAACCGCATATCATAATAATTAGAGGAATGGAAAAATGAAGGCTGTAGTAGCAATTGATTCATTTAAAGGAAGCATGACAAGCATGCAGGCCGGGATGGCATGTAAAGAAGGCATATTGGCGGCAATACCGAAAGCAGAGGTGGTGGTCAAACCACTTGCAGATGGCGGCGAGGGAACCGTAACCGCTTTGGTAGAGGGTATGAATGGCACATATGAACATGTTGATGTAACAGGTCCCATGGGACAAAAGGTGAGCGCGGTATATGGAATACTTGAAGATAATACTGCTGTTATGGAAATGGCAGAAGCGTCGGGAATCACACTTGTTGAAGGTAAACCTGATCCGTGGAAAGCAACCTCGTTGGGTGTGGGAGAAATGATTCTTGATGCAGCTCGTAAAGGCTGTCGGAATTTCATAATCGGAATAGGCGGAAGCGCAACCACTGAGGGCGGCATAGGAATGCTGTCGGCGCTCGGCTATGAGTTCTATGATGAGGATGACAATATTCTTCCACCGGTATTTGGTTCGCTTGCAAGAGTAAGAAAAATCAAGGCTGATAAAGTGCCGGAAGAATTAAAGCAATGCCATTTTAAAATAGCCTGTGATGTTACGAATCCGTTGTGCGGTGAGCTGGGTTGTGTATACATTTTTGGAAAGCAAAAGGGTGTACAGGAACATGAAAAAGCACAGATGGATAAAATGATGAGACAATATGCAGACTGTGTTGAGAAATTCACAGGAAAACATTATAGCGATATACCGGGTGCCGGAGCTGCCGGAGGTCTTGGATTTGCGTTTCTATTTGGACTCGAGAACGTGGAGCTTAAGTCCGGAATAGATATAGTGCTAAACGCCATACAGCTTGACAAGGAACTGAAAAATGCTGATATCGTAGTGACGGGAGAGGGCAGGCTTGATGGACAGAGCGCCATGGGAAAAGTGCCTGTCGGAGTAGCAAAAGCAGGCAAAAAAAATGGATGCAAAGTTATCGCACTTGCAGGAAGTGTTACTGATGATGCAAAGGCATGCAATAAAGAAGGTATTGATGCGTTTTTTCCTATTATAAGAGGGGCAACAACGCTTAACGAGGCTATGGATATCAAAAATGCTCAAAAAAATATGAAAAACACTGCAGAACAAGTTTTCAGGCTTATTGACATCAGCTCGCTTATGGAATAATATATGTTAGTAAAACTATCATTACTGTTTATACTATTTATAATATGTGGCAGTAACAAATCATGCGTGGTGCAGGGCAGGGATGGAAAGCCCTGTATATCATAGAATATTTCAATATAAAAGGAGAAAAGCAATGGCTAAGGAGAAAAAATTAGTAGAGGCCATCACTTCCATGGAGGAAGATTTCACACAATGGTATACAGACGTTGTGAAGAAAGCAGAGTTGATGGATTATTCATCTGTAAAGGGATGTATGATCTTTAAGCCCAATGGTTATGCCATCTGGGAGAATATACAGAAAAATCTCGATGCAATGTTCAAAGAGACAGGTGTAGAGAATGTATACATGCCAATGTTCATTCCGGAGAGCCTGCTTCAGAAGGAAAAGGATCACGTAGAGGGCTTTGCACCGGAGGTTGCATGGGTCACACAGGGCGGACTTGAGACACTTCAGGAGAGACTTGCAGTAAGACCTACATCAGAGACACTTTTCTGCGAGCTTTTCAGCAAAATAGTACAGTCACACAGAGACCTTCCAAAGGTTTATAATCAGTGGTGCTCAGTAGTGCGCTGGGAGAAGACAACACGTCCATTCCTCCGCTCATCAGAGTTCTTATGGCAGGAGGGACATACTGTTCATGCAACAGCCGAGGAGGCAGAGGCACGTACAGTACAGATGTTAAACATCTATGCGGATTTCTGCGAGAAATACCTTGCAATCCCTATGGTAAAGGGAAGAAAGACAGACAAGGAGAAGTTTGCCGGAGCAGAGGCTACATACACAATAGAGGCACTCATGCATGACGGAAAAGCACTCCAGTCAGGAACCTCACACAACTTTGGTGACGGCTTCCCTAAGGCCTTCGGCATCCAGTACACAGACAAGGACAATAAATTACAGTACTGTCATGAGACATCATGGGGCGTTTCAACACGTCTTATAGGAGCAATCATCATGGTTCACGGAGATGACTCAGGACTCGTGCTTCCTCCAAAGATTGCACCAACACAGGTTATGGTTATTCCAATCCAGCAGCAGAAGGACGGTGTACTTGACAAGGCATACGACCTCAAGGACAAGCTCTCAAAGGATTTCCGCGTGAAAATCGATGCAACTGACAAGACACCTGGCTGGAAATTCGCAGCACAGGAGGTTCAGGGAATCTCAACACGTATCGAGATTGGACCAAAGGATATCGAGAAAAACCAGTGTGTTATCGTTCGTAGAGACACAAGAGAGAAAATTGTTGTCTCACTCGATGAGGTCAATGAAAAGCTCGCAGAGGTACTTGAGACAATGCAGAATGACATGCTTGAGAAGGCAAAGGCATTCCTTGCAAGCCATATAAACGATGCACACGACTACAATGAGTTCAAGGCAATCGCAGAGACAAAGCCTGGCTTTATCCGTGCAATGTGGTGTGGAGACGAGGCCTGCGAAAACAAAATCAAAGAGGACACAACAGTTACAAGCCGTTGTATGCCATTTGGTGACCAGGAGCAGATTTCCGACGTATGTGTATGCTGTGGAAAGCCGGCGCACAAACTTGTATACTGGGGCAAGGCATATTAAATTCGCGTCTAAATTCCCGTATACGAATGTTACAAGCCTCGGCGTAGTACCGCTACGCCTGCGTTTGTAATCATCCGTCTACGAAAATTTATTTCGCGAATTAGCAATTATTTTTGTATCTTATCATGATAAACAGCTCGCCGGAGGGGCGCATTGACGCAGTATATGGCTGTGGCGCATGCTCGATTTACGACGTGTCGTGTGTGAGAGTTAATGCCACCTGCGGCTGAAGCTGGCGCAAAAAATACTCGTTCAAGCGTAAGCGCGTTTGATTTTTTAGCGCCTAATAAGCTCTGCCGCAGGAGGTATTTACTCTCACCAGACTAAGGAGTTATGAGAGCATGTGTCACAGTCGTATGCTGTGGCAATGTGTCTCTCCGGCGAGCGCCATTAAAAAAGGAGAACCCAACGATGCGCATAGATTTACCGCAGAATGTCAACTTCATAATAGACAGGCTCTACGAGCATGGCTTTGAGGCATATGCGGTAGGTGGATGCGTGCGTGACAGTCTCCTTGGCAGGACACCGCAGGACTGGGATATCACCACATCTGCAAAGCCTGCGCAGGTCAAAGCGATATTTGACCACACCATAGACACAGGTATCCAGCATGGCACAGTCACGGTCATGCTGGAGCATGTGGGCTATGAGGTCACCACCTATAGGATAGATGGAGAGTACGAGGATGCACGCCATCCAAAGGAGGTCACCTTTACCTCCAATCTGAAGCTTGACTTAGAGAGGCGTGACTTCACAATCAATGCCATGGCATATAATCATAGGGCAGGGCTCGTCGATGAATTTGATGGCATAGCAGATTTAAAAGCACATGTGATCAGATGTGTGGGCTGTGCACACGACAGATTCAGTGAGGATGCACTCAGGATGTTTCGTGCGGTGAGATTTGCAGCCCAGCTAGGCTTTGATATAGAGGCACAGACCAAAGCAGCCATAAAAGAGCTTGCTCCTGCCATGTCAAATGTCAGCGCAGAGCGAATCCAGGTGGAGCTTGTGAAGCTTCTGACATCAGACCATCCGCAGATGATGAGAGATTTGTATGAGCTTGGACTCACAGCGGTATTCATGCCGGAGTTTGATGTGATGATGCAGACACCACAGCACAATAAGCACCATATGTACAGTGTCGGCGAGCATACGCTTCATACCTTGGAGCATGTGCGAGCGGACAAAATCCTAAGGCTTACCATGCTGCTTCATGATGTGGCAAAGCCGGTGTGCATTACGACAGACGAGGAAGGCCAGAATCATTTCAAGAAACATCCTGTTGTGGGAGCTGATATGACAAGAAAGATACTCAGGCGTCTTAAGTTTGATAACAGAACTACAGACTGTTGTTGCAAGCTCGTAAAAGAGCATGATGACCGTCCGGCCATCACGGAGCGCAACGTGAGGCGCGCCATGAGCCGCATAGGGACAGAGCTTTTTCCACTGTTATTTGAGGTGAAAAGAGCCGATACGCTCGGACAGAGCATGTATAAGCGCGCAGAAAAGCTTGAATACATCGCAGAATATGAGCGTGTATACAGGAAAATCCTCGCAGACCACCAGTGTGTATCCAAAAAGGAAATGAAAATAAATGGCAGCGACCTGATTAAAATGGGAGTAGAGCCGGGACCGAAGCTTGGCGATATCCTGGACAGGCTTTATGAGCAGGTGCTTGATGACCCATCGCTCAATGAAGCACAAAAACTTAAAGAGCTTGCGAATAAAATAATAACCTCTCTCATATGATTAAAAAGCATCTGAATAGTTATGGTGCATTAATCATATGAGGGGGGATTTTTTTGTATAATCAGCCGGAAGTGGCTTTGGAAAAATATGAGCTTACAGTAAGCAGGATAATAAAGGGCAGAGGAGCATATATATGTGATACAGGCATCGGGCAGAAGATGCTTGTGCCGTACAGAGGGCATGAGCAAAGGGCATGCACCCTGCGGGATACGCTGGCATTTATCCAAAGAAACGGCATGGATGTGGAGCAGATATCACAGACAAAGGAGCAGTGTATCATATCGCGAGACAACTGTGAGGCCGCATACATATTGAAGGATTACAGAGCAGGCAGAGAGTGCAGCACGGACAGCATAGATGATATGCGGGGCGGCAGCAGGGCATTAGCACAGCTGCACAATATACTGGAAAAGTATCCGCTGCCTTCGGATATCGAGGTAGAAAGCCTACACGAAAAAGTTCAGCGCAAATGTGCGCAGATAGTAAAGCTTAAAAACTACATACTGCGTCACAGCAAGACAAATGCCTTTGAGCATCTGTTTTATGAATGCTATGAGAGATTCTTAGAGCAGGGGCAGAAATCGGCGGAAATATTGTGTGAGCTGGAAAATAGTAAAAAGTTGGTTCCGATATACTGTCACGGAGCCTTCAACCAGCACAATGTCGTGTATACACAGTCCGGAAGATGGCTCCCTGTCAATTTCGAGACCATGCATCCGGGATATCCGGAAACTGATATTGCGGAGTACATGCGCAAGATGCTCGAAAAAAATCACTGGGATACAGCGGTTGCAGATGCAATTCTCGACAGCTATTGCAGCGTAAGAAGTCTTGATGATACATCAATGAGGCTGCTTGGAGCACTGCTTTTGTTTCCTGAAAAATTCTGTAAGCTCTGCAATCACTATAGCAACTCGCGCAAGTCATGGGTATGCGACCGCGATGTGGATAAGCTTGCACAGCTCATACAGCTAAGCGGGGAGCGCGAGGAGTATCTGCATGCCCTGCATGCCATAGTGTAAACAGTAATGCATATATATAGTGAATTTAATTGAAAAGTAAATGACTATACGATATATTATTATTGTGGAAAAGCATATTATATAAATCAATAAAGGAAACACAGATGAAGAAATTCACAGGATTATTTTGTGTGTTTGGCATGCTTGTGCTGTCACTTGCAGCATGTGGAAAACCAGACACGGATGATGGTGTAAAAAAATTCTATAACAGCATGAATGATACGACGGAGGCCGTGGGAGAAAGCACACAGTCCGGTTTGAAAGCTGCTGCACAGGAAAATGGAAAGTCTGTTAAGAAAAATTCAGATATTCTCATAGTATCGGACATAAACAGTGCCAACGAGACGATCAGGGTATACAATTACTCGACAGGAGTGCAGTATCAGTATTACTATGGCCTGACCACCGGCTTTTTCGACAAATATGGCAATCACATGTCAGTTTCAGACATACATCAGGGTGATGTGGTTGACATATCTGGGGCAGATTCAGATGGCAAGGCAAAGCGTATACAAAAATCCGATAAGGTGTGGACAAACGACACAGTAACCAATTTTTCTGTGGATAAGGATAAGAGCGTGCTTGAAATCGGAAGCAGCAGCTACAGGCTGGATGAGCGCACCATGATATTTTCAGGCTCGGATGTCATAGATACTGACAGCCTCACGGCACAGGATAAGCTGTCTGTTGTCGGGATTGACAAGGATATAGTGTCAATTTCTGTCACGACAGGGCACGGCACACTGCAGCTTAGCAATACATCGCTCTTTGAGGGCAGCTTTTTGCAGCTCGGAGACAGGATATTTGCGGAAATCACTAAGGATATGTCGCTTGATGTGCCGGAGGGCAGCTATACGCTCGCCGTGGCCAACAACGGCTGGGGAGGCAGCACGGATATTGAGATAAAAAGAGGAGAGACCACAAAGGTCAACTTAAATGATTTAAAGGGTGAAGGTCCTAAAAAGAGCAGCATACTTTTCGAGGTTGATGTGCAGAGCGCGAAAATATATGTAGATGGCAAGGAAATAGACTATACGAGCCCTGTTGAGATAACATACGGAAAGCACACGCTTAAGGTAACAGCCGATGGCTATGACACCTGGACGAGGACACTTTACGTGAACTCAAAGGAGGCCACCATACAGATAACGATAAACGACAATACGGACAGCTCAGATAGCGATTCATCAGGCACCGGAACAAATAGCACCGGCAGCTCGCAGGCCACCGCACAGACACCTTCCGAGACAGCCTCAGAGAGGGCAGATGAAAAGGACAATCAAAGTACATCTCAAGGCACCACCGGCAGCTCACAGAGTACAAATTCATCACAGGGAACAGACCGTAAATCCTCTGACAGTTCGGGGAATAGTCTGACAAATAAGGACATATCCGATTATCTTTCAACATTAACCTCTTTATTAAGCTCAAAGTAAGGTTTTAAGAATGGTAAAAGTACATAAAAGCCTAGGAAATAGCGCATTTTCCTTGACAAACCCCATAAAAACAAGTATATATATTCTTGTAGGTAATTTGGGAATACAGCTCGAATTATATAAATTATGAAAATCCAGAGGAGGAATTTTATCATGAACAAAGCAGATTTAGTTGCAGCTATGGCAGAGAAGGCCGGAGTATCAAAGAAGGACGCAGAGGCATCTTTAAAGGCATTCACAGATGTTGTTGCAGAGGAGTTAAAGAAAGGCGAGAAGATCCAGTTAGTTGGATTCGGTACTTTCGAGGTATCTGAGAGAGCAGCAAGAACAGGAAGAAATCCACAGACTGGCGCTGAGATGACAATTGCAGCATCTAAGGCTCCTAAGTTCAAGGCTGGAAAGGCTTTAAAGGATTCTCTTAACTAATAAGTTAGACTATCTGGAGTAGAAGAATGGGTGAAGTCTTTAAGGCTCCACCCATTTTTGGCTATATCCCTTGAAATTATATTAATAGTTATGAATTGGTTTATTAAAACCAGACACAGAGGTAACAATGAGATTAGACAAATTTTTGAAGGTATCGCGTCTGATAAAGAGGCGTACCGTGGCAAATGAGGCATGTGACGCAGGCCGTGTCACAGTAAACGGCAGACCGGCAAAGGCATCTGTAAATGTCAAGGTCGGAGACATAATAGAGATAGCATTTGGACAAAAGACAGTCAAGGTTAAGGTGTTAAATCTCCTTGACACAACAAAGAAGGAAGAAGCAAAAGATCTTTTTGAGTATATATAGGTAATATTTTCATGAATCCCGGCATATATTTACATATGTGATTCCACAGATGGCATGTATATGTGCAGCTGTCTATGGAGCATATTAAAAAATATGTGAGGGACAGGGAATGGAAGAAATATCAGGCACAAAGAGTCATAAGCTTATATTGAATAATCGCAGAACAGGCAGCTTTACAGGTATTTTGGATGTACTCTCCTTTGATGTGGGAGAGATACTTTTGGAGACGGAGCTTGGCATGCTTGACCTAAAGGGCAAGGATCTTCACGTAAACAGGCTAAACCTTGAGAAGGGAGAAGCCGATATAGAAGGTGAGATAGACATGATTACGTATTCGAAGGTACCGGAGGTGACCGGAAAGAAGGATAAAATGTTTGGCAGGATATTCAGATAAGCACCTAAGGAGGAATAATGAGTAGACGTCGTGCAAAGAGAAGAGGCGGAGCTTTAAGTGTTTCTATCATAGTTATTGCATTTCTTGTGGTTATGGTAGTCCAGGTTGTGCAGCTAAAGCAGAAGGAGGCAGCATATGCCGCACAAAAGGCACAGCTGGAAAAGCAGTACACCAAAGAATCGGAGCGTGCTGATGAGATAGAAAGCATGCAGCAGTATATGCAGAGTGACCAGTACATAGAGGATATAGCAAAGAGCAAGCTGGGGCTTGCGTATGACAATGAAATAATCTTCAAGGAAAAGGACAAATAATTTTTGAAGAGATAGTTGCGCTTTTTCGTCAAAACCTTCATTTTTGACCACATATAATCGTTGAAAAAAGATGGAGGCAAAAAGATGAGGAGTGCAAATTTAAAAAAAGCTGTGTGGGGGCTTATGGCATTTGCATCCACACTGGTGTGTGTGATGGATTGTTATCCACTGATACCTGCAGTGTACGGAGTTTATTGTCTGAGCAGTGAGCATACGATTATTTTTTACATAGGATTAATTATTGGAATGGGATACTTTATATCGATACCGTCGATATGCAAGTATCTCTTTATTATTGCGGTGATTTGCTTTGGAGTGAGGCTTTTCGTGAGAAAAAGCGCTAAAAACGGATGTCTGATAACAGCCGTTGTAGCAGCCTGTGCCACGGCTGTGATGAATCTGTCGGTAGCATTTCTGGGGAAGCCTGATACGGATGAGCTGGTGCTTTCTGTAGCTGAGAGTCTTGTTGTGTTTTCCGTAGCCTTTGCACTGTGCAGGGCATGCGAATACTTAAGGACCTTTGGGCGCAATGAAAATGCGGTTATGGCAGGGCTTCTGCCCGACAGGGAGGAGGCATTTGCCACAGCGGTTTCAGGACTTTCGGGCATTATTTCGACTGCAAATGTCATGGCTGTAAAATGTACGGCAGATAAAATTCCTGATGAGAGTGAGAAAATACAGCTTGAGGTGACAGGGAGGCTTTGCGCATGCTGTGAGGGCTGCAGTGTGTGCTGGACAAGCGGGGCTTCGATTTCAGATGGTATAAAAATGCTTGCTGATGCAGTGCGCAAACGTATGAAAACAGAGGAAATTGTGCAAAACAGATATGTGGAGGGCTGCCCGCACTATACGCGCATGGTGGAGGCCGCCACAGAGGCATTTGCCCGTATTGAGCTAAATGAAGCCTGGTACAGGCGCCTTACTGAAAACAGACGCGTCATAGCCGCACAGCTTGACGCTATGGCAGAGCTCATGGAGGACTGGTGCAGGGCTGAAAAATGCATTGATAAAAAAAGAAGGCTTCGTCTTTCAAGAATTTATGTATATACGAAAGAGGCCGGTATACAGGTGGAAAATGCCCATATTTATGAGAATGTAAGGCAGCAGATATGTATAAAGGCAGATGTCTGCACCAAGGCAGATGGCGGGATTGAAATTTCAAGGTATGTACAGTCGGTTTCACGCGCCATGGGAGTGAAGCTTAGGCAGGCGCAGGGGACTGTTTCGATAATCTCCGACGAGAGGACATCTGTTGTGCTGTACGAGGAGAATCAGTTCTATGCGCTTTCCGGAGTGGCGACCAAAAAGAAAACAGGCTCTCAGGCAAATGGCGACAGCTGCAGCATGTTTCAGCTGGACGATGGCATGTATCATGTGTGTGTATCCGATGGCATGGGCTCGGGCAAGCAGGCGCAGTCAGAGAGCACGCTGGTGGTGGATTTGCTTGAAAAGCTCTTAGAGGCAGGCTTTAGCAGGGAAAGTGCCCTAAAGCTGATGAACTCTGCCATGGTCATATCAGCGGGCGAGGAGTCGTATTCCACGGTTGATTTTGCCACAATAGACATGTATACAGGTGAGCTTGAGCTGACCAAAACAGGTGCCGCACCGTCATTTATCAAATCAGGGAAAAAAGTAAGTGTTATAGAAAATGAATC
Source organism: uncultured Lachnobacterium sp. (assembly GCA_900546625.1). Lineage (GTDB taxonomy): Bacteria > Bacillota > Clostridia > Lachnospirales > Lachnospiraceae > Roseburia. The sequence continues at coordinate 11,530 of URDU01000019.1, forward strand.
CCTCCCGGTGGGAGTCGATGCCGCTCAGGAGAGCATACACTCAAAAAATACGCTTCAAAGCGGCGATTTTCTTGTCATGGTGACGGATGGTGTGCTAGAATATCTGCATGTAAAGGACAAGCAGGAGAAGCTTATGGATATCATCGCAGGCGTCAAAAGCGATAATGCAGGCGTGCTGGCGCAGGAAATTCTGGACAGGGTACTGCTTGACACAGGCGGGTACGCAATGGATGATATGACGGTTGTTGCAATAGGAATCTGGGAAAAATAATGATTAGACGGACAAAAGATTATATTCTGGAAAACAAAATGATAAAAAATCACAGCACAGTGCTTGTTGCGCTGTCGGGCGGTGCGGATTCAGTCTGCCTGCTGCTGTTGTTAAATGAGATAAAAAGACAGTGCGCAGATGAGCTTGATTTTGCGCTGGAGGCGGTGCATGTGGAGCACGGCATCAGAGGCGCCCAGAGCAGGGAGGATGCGAGGTTTGCGTCAGACCTTTGCGAGAGGCTTCACATACCGTGCCATGTACACTCTGTTGATGTGCCGCAATATGCAAAAAGCCATGGACTTGGGCTGGAGGAGGCCGCCAGGATATTGCGCTATGAGGCGTTTGAAGAGGAAGCAGAGCAAAAGCAGGATAACAGCAGGCAGGCAGTCGTTGCGGTTGCGCACCATATGGAGGACAACGCGGAGACAGTTCTTTTTCAGATGCTGCGCGGAAGCGGAGTGAAGGGACTCGCCGGCATGCATCCGGTTTCTGTGAAGAACGGTGTCACCTATATCAGGCCGCTTTTATCAGCGACACGCGCACAGATAGAGGAATATCTAATGGAAAACGGACAGGCTTTTGTCACCGATGCCACAAACACTGACACAGCCTACTCCAGAAATAAGCTGCGCCATGATGTATTTCCTTTGCTTTTGCAGATTAATGACAGGGCGATAGAGCATATCAATGAGAGCGCAGGACAGCTTGCGGTGATGAATGATTTTTACGAGGAGCAGCTAAAGGAGGCATGCGATAGCATGGTTTCCCAAAAAGAAGACAGGGTGATACTTGAAATCAGCCGCTTTGAGAGCCTGCATCCGGCATTAAAAAGCGGAGTAGCGCGCGAGTGCATACATTTAGCGTCAGGGCGGCTCAAGGACATCACGAGCACGCATATCGGTGCGCTTGTAAAGCTTGCAGGGCAGCAGTCGGGCAGAAAAATCAATCTGCCGTATGGAATTATTGCGGAAAAATCATTTGGCGAGGTGATGCTCTACGCCGGAAAGTGTGACGATGAAAAAGAAGAAATTCACGTTACAGCAAAGGAGCTTGAGGCACTAAGTGCCACTGGAGAGAAAAAAAACATCAGACTTTCGGCAGATGGCTCATATGTCACGCTTTGTATACACAATTTTAATGGTAAAATGGACGAAATTCCCAAAAAACCATATACGAAATGGTTTGATTATGATAAGATGAAGAAAGGCTTTGAAATCAGAACGAGAAAAGCCGGTGACTATATAATTGTGGATGACAAGGGCCATCACAAGAAGCTGAAGCAGGTATTTACAGGTGATAAAATCCCTGCACAGCAGAGAGCGGGACTGTGGCTTATAGCCCATGGATCACTGGTGCATGCCATAATCGGATACAGATCCGGCTGCAGCGCACTTGTCACACCACAGACAGGAAAAGTACTTAAGATCACATTTTACGGAGGAAAACAAAATGGATTTTTCAAAGAAATATGATATTTCGGTTTACCTGACAGAGGAGCAGCTCAATAAGCGAATCGCAGAGATTGGAGCGCAAATCACAGAAAAATACAAGGGACAGTCAGTATATCTCATCTGTATACTCAAGGGCTCAATATTCTTTACCACAGAGCTTGCAAAGAGGATTGACCTGCCTATGACTATGGATTTCATGTCGGTATCCAGCTATGGCTCAGGCACAGAGTCATCGGGCGATGTCAAGATCAAAAAGGATCTTGAGCATTCTATCGAGGGCGAGAATGTCATCATCATAGAGGATATCATTGATTCGGGAAATACCCTTAGCAGGCTTTCAAAGCTTCTTGCCAAAAGAAACCCGAAGAGCCTCACAATCTGCACACTTTTGGACAAGCCTGAGCGCCGTGTGGTTGATGATGTAAATGTAGACTACGTGGGCTTTGTGATTCCTGACAAGTTTGTGGTAGGCTATGGTCTTGACTATGACCAGAGGTTTAGAAATCTGCCTTACATCGGCTTTGTCGAGGGCGAAATAAAATAAAAAGGAGAAGTAAATTGAATAAACAAAAAAGCGGTATGCGCGGAATAGGCGTATACATTATCATTGTATTTGCGGTAATCTGCATCTGGTACTGGCTGAGCGCCGGAGCTACATCAAACTCTTACACACAGAGTCAGTTCGAGAAGGATCTTGACAAGAATCAGGTGAAGAGCGTAAAGGTAGTGCAAAACAGGGAGATACCGACAGGAAGCCTGGAGGTGAAGTTCAAGGACGGCACATCAAAGGTGCTTTACGTATCAGATGTAAACAGCATCGAAAAGACCATGACAAAGGCAGGCTACACCGATTATACAGTTGCAGATGTGCCGGCTGAGAGCTGGATTATGACACTGCTTCCGTATCTTTTGGTATTTGGAGCCATGTTCATACTCTTTGCAGTGATGAACAACAACGCGGCAGCACAGGGCGGCGGTGGCAAGATGATGAACTTCGGCAAGAACCGTGCGAAGCTCACCACACAGGAGGAGAACCATATCAAGTTTTCCGATGTAGCAGGCCTTAAGGAGGAAAAGGAGGAGATTGCAGAGATAGTTGATTTCCTTCGTGATCCGGGAAAATACACAAGGCTTGGCGCAAGAATCCCAAAGGGTGTCCTTCTCGTAGGACCTCCGGGAACAGGTAAGACACTTCTTGCCAAGGCAGTAGCCGGAGAGGCAGGAGTACCGTTTTTTACTATTTCAGGATCTGATTTCGTGGAGATGTTCGTCGGAGTCGGAGCCTCACGAGTGAGAGATTTGTTTGAGGATGCCAAGAAAAATGCGCCATGTATCGTATTTATCGACGAGATTGATGCCGTAGCCAGACGCCGTGGTACAGGAATGGGCGGCGGACACGACGAGCGTGAGCAGACATTGAACCAGATGCTTGTCGAGATGGATGGCTTTGGTGTCAATGAGGGCATTATCGTCATGGCAGCCACAAACCGTGTGGATATACTTGACCCGGCAATCATGCGTCCGGGACGTTTCGACAGAAAAGTCGTAGTAGGCAGACCGGATGTGGGCGGCAGAGAAGAAATTTTAGGTGTCCATGCCAAGAAAAAACCTCTTGCAGAGGATGTCGACTTAAAGCAGATTGCACAGACTACAGCAGGCTTCACAGGTGCAGACCTTGAGAATCTGATGAATGAGGCGGCAATCCGTGCAGCGGGCGAAAACAGAGAATATATCACACAGGATGATATCAGAAAATCCTTCGTCAAGGTTGGTATCGGAGCTGAGAAGAAGAGCCGTATCATCTCTGACAAGGAGAAGCGCATCACAGCCTACCACGAGGCAGGACATGCAATTCTTTTCCATCTGCTTCCGGACGTAGGACCTGTATACACAGTTTCAATCATTCCTACAGGAGCAGGCGCAGCAGGCTACACCATGCCTCTGCCTGAGAAGGATGAGATGTTCAACACAAAGGGTCGTATGCTTCAGGAAATCGTAGTGGATTTAGGCGGCCGTGTCGCAGAGGAGCTTGTATTTGATGATATCACCACAGGTGCATCACAGGATATCAAGCAGGCCACAAAGCTTGCTCGTGAGATGGTTACCAGATACGGTATGTCAGACAATATCGGCCTTATCTGCTATGCAGATGATGAGGAGGAGGTCTTCATCGGACGTGACCTCGCACATGCAAAGAACTACAGCGAGGGCATAGCATCGGCAATCGATGTTGAGGTAAAGCGTATCATCGACGAGTCATACGAAAAGGCAAAGAGCATGATAGCAGAGTACCGAAGTGTGCTTGACAGATGTGCAGCACTTCTTCTTGAGAAGGAGAAAATCACAAGAGATGAGTTTGAAGCACTGTTTGATGAGGACAGCAAAACAGAAGTTGGACATAATATTTAAAAAATAGTCATGCTTTTGTGCATAATGACTATATGAAAAATATTAAATAAGACTAAAGTGCTATACAAATTGCATAAAAACAAACCTTGATTTTTATGCAATTTGTGAACACTTATCGTTATAACCGTGATATTATAATAACCGTAAAAACCCCCCAATACATTATATAGTTTTTGCTATACCCCATAGTAAAAATACCTTCTCCTAAAAGGCAGCCGAACGTAGGCTGTCTTTTTTATTAAAAAATATGCTTGCATAATCACATCTGTTGTGATAAACTATGCAAGTATCGTAATTGAATACATGGGCAGATTCCCGAGTGGCCAAAGGGGACAGACTGTAAATCTGCTGCAACTTGCTTCGATGGTTCGAATCCATCTCTGCCCATTAAAAAACCTCAAGTCGTATGACTTGAGGTTTTTGCGTTATTTTTTGTGTTATTCCGATATTATCATTTAATCGGCCTGTGCTCCGCTGGCGGTAAGCACAGACTCCCACGCCATCGTATCAGGCCAGCCCTTTGTATCAAAGCCATCGCGGATACATCTGCTGTAGTAGTCGAGCTTGCTTCGTATCGGTGAGCTGTCTGTGAATCTGGCATCATCATAAATGCCGTTAATATGATCATCTATCGCGGTTCCGAAAATTTCAGAGCGATCCTCTGTTGCAAAGGTCATGCCGTAGGAATCAATGAAATACCCGGATATGTGGTTTGATGGATCATCCGGATTGTAGTTTGCGTAGCTGTCATCGTAGGAGAAGCTGTCAGGGTTAAAGCTGTTCCATTTCTCCTCGGAAAACTCGCTCTCGTCATTATAGGTGTGTATGAATGTAAGCCTCTGGTCTATCAGATGGGAAATCTCATGGCCTACAGTGTAGCTGAAATCCCAGCTGTAGTTGCAGTTTAAAACCATCACATTGTAGTTGTTGATTATATTTACGAATCCGCTTGGCTCGTTTATCATATCTGAGTGGTCTGATGAAATGTCACCGCACAGATAGATTCGCATGCCTCTTATGTCGCCATAACACAGCTGAGTGAAAAAGTCATCAGGGAAACAGCCAAGTATTTCCGTAAGCGAATCCAGAGCAGCTGACAGCTTATCCTTGTTCTTGAATTGATGGATATCGTAGTAATCAATCCTCTTTGGCACCTCAGGCCCGAAATATACTAAAAAGCCGTATTTTTGTTCAAGGGCAGTGACACGTGCGTTTATGTCGGATAAATCACCCCAGTCATATGAAGCAGTGTCAGGTACCAGAGTGACCTCGTCTCCATATGTATTGTAGTCTGAATCCTTCCCGGCTTCCTCCATAGCCTCCTGATTTTCATCGGTGCTGTCACCGGTGTCTATGGCAGAATATGGGGATACATATGAGCCATCATCGCGCAAGGCCTGCAACAGGGTATCACAGTCATTGTATGATGTGATTTCGGCTTTGGTGTCATTTTTGCCCTTGTCAAGCGACCAGATGAGTATTTCAGGGTTGCACTGCGCTGTGTACAAAAGCAGCATCACACAGTTTGCATCGGGCAGATAGACCGAGTTGGCAGAGTAATAGGTCTGGGTATCGGCTTTAGCCGGGGTATATGAAAAGGATGAGCTGACACCGGTGGCAGGTGAATACTTATAGTAACTGATGCTGTTGCCTGAGGTTAAATCCTGACAGCGTATGAGCATGTCATTGTCCTTTGCGAGGGCTACATCCACTACATCCGGCAGTGAAAAGAAGCTGTCTTTTCCGTCGGATGAATGATAGTTCCATATATTGTTGGCGGTATCTGCCTCAATTACAAAGCCTTTTGAGTCGACACATGACATGGAAAAGCTCTGTCCTTCGTAGGTTGAAAGCACTGTATTATCATCGAGGCTTATATCAGAGATTACATATTTGTAGGTATCGGGTGAGACACCTGACACCAGAGCATATTTTCCGTCAGATGAGGTGGCAATCTGTGAGGCATCATAGTAATCGCCGGGATTTGGTACATCGCCGGCATCAGGACCGGATGTATCGCCATTGCCATCATACTCATTGGGATTATATTTGCAGGTTTTGATTTCTTTTAAATCCTTATCATAGATGGTTACTTTTTTAGCGGATGAATCGATGAGCCACAATTTATCACCCTTAATCAGATAGTCATCGCAGTTTGTTTTGTCGTGGGCGAGACTAGCGGTTATTTCGTTGGACCAGGGATTGTATACATCAAAAGAGTATTCGATGGATTGTCCCTCGGCCTCAATAATGAAGTTGTTGTAGCTGCCCTGTCCGACCATCAGAATGTTGTCGCCAAACTGCCTTATGTCATTGTAAGGGTGGCCCTCAAACGCTACATTGTGCAGAATCGACAGATTGCTGCTGCCCTCCACTTTAGCTGTGTCATCCCAGAAAGCCGGCGATTTATGCAGGATAGCCTGCTTCTCCGCGGGACTTTTGAGAAAATAAGAAATATCCCGGGGAGAGCAGGCTGTCAGGGAAAGCACACTGCAAAGCACAAGCGAATATGTAATTAAAATAGTTGCATGTTTGCGTTTGAACAATTTTGCCTCCTTTGGAAGGTAGTATATATGCTGCTATTCATCGACAGTGTGCGCAGTGGAAACACGCGCAGTCGATTCCCTTTCAATCAGTCTCGGACGCAGCTGTGTGCGGCTGATTGGAATATGGTGAATGAGCGAATTCAATATAATATATGCACAGCGTCCCAGATCATTACACTCCTGTCTGACAGTGGTAAGAGGCGGGGTGAGGGCTGCCGCAAACTTGACATCGTCAAAGCCGACCACACTTATGTCGTTTGGCACATTGAAGCCGTGCAGCTGGCACTCAGAGATAACACCCTTTGCGATAGCATCACTGCCGCAGAGGATAGCCGTAGCGCCTGCCGCGATAAAATTGGAAACGTAGTACTGTGCAGTTTCCGGAATATAGTAGCCGTGACCCATGAGCTCCGGGTAGATTTCAAGACCGGCATCGCGCATGGAGTTTTCAAAGGCTTCCTGACGCTGATCTGAAACCAGGGAAAAAAGAGAACCGTTGATAAAGGCAATCTTTTTATGACCCAGATTGTGCAGATGCTTTACAGCCATGTCGATACCCTCGAAGCTGTCGGTGCCTACATAGGCTACATTTGGATTGTTTTCTATATAGTTATCAAACAAAACAGTAGGCATTGTTGTATTTTTGAGCTGCTGCATCCACTCATCGTGCAGGGCAAAGCCTACCAGAAATGCGCCGCAATAGCCATTCTTTAATATATATGTATCATATTTTTCTTCTGCCTGCAGCTGAGGTGTGACAGGGATGATGTCCACGTCCCATTTGTGCTTGAAAGCATTCTGCTTGAAGCCAAGCACTACATCATATCCGAACTCATCGATAGACTCATAGTTCATATTTTCAATGAACAGAGCCAGCTTTCGGTTTTCTACCTTCCTGGAGCGTTTGGTGCTGTAGCCCATCTCGACAGCGGTATCTAAAACGGTTTGGCGAAGCTCCTCGCTTATATCGCTGGCACCATTTAATCCTTTTGAAACAGTACTGATTGACACACCCAGCCGGGCGGCAATATCCTTAATAGTAGCCATAATAGTAGTCCTTTCTTATGTGATAATTAAATTATACAATTACTATCAGAAATAGGCAATATTTTCTGCAATAATTTTTTCGAAAAATATCTCTGAAATCGTGGTAATAACTACCAAAAAATGAATGTAAATTACGTGAAAAGTGGCAAAAATGAGTTTGAAATCACTAAAACAATTGACAAATACGACAATAGGAAATAAAATAAACTCAGATACGAAAAAAATAGAAAATTTTTAGGAAAGAGGAATAGAAATTTGGAGGCCAGAGAAAATCTCAGAGGCTCCGGAATACTTCTTTCAATCTCGAGTCTGCCGTCACCATATGGTATAGGTACTCTTGGGAGAGAGGCATACAATTTTGTTGATCTCCTTGGTGATTTGAAACAGAAGTACTGGCAGGTTCTTCCGGTTGGTCCCACCATATTTGGCGATAGTCCATATCAGCCATCATCAGGCTGTGCGGGCAATATCTATTTCATAGATTTAGATAAGCTGGTAGATGAGGGGTTGTTAGAGAAGGAAGAAATCCTGGGGTACAATTGGGGCACAGACGAATCAGAAATTGATTATGCAGCATTACATCAGAACAGATGCAAGATTTTACAAAAAGCGTTTGAGAGATTTGACACAAATGCACAAGAGTTTCAGGATTTTGTAAAAAAACAGTCGGGGTGGCTTGAACAATATGCACTATTTATGGCACTGAAAACCGACAATTTATACAAAAATTGGAGCGAGTGGCCAAATGAGTATAGAAATCTGCAAACGGTTGCGCTTGAAAATTACCAAAAAAAGAATTATAATACAATTACTTTTTGGAAGTTCTGTCAATACAAATTCTTCGAACAATGGGAGGATTTGAAAAATTATGCTAACTCAAAAGGCATTTACATAATAGGTGATATCTCATTTTATGTAGGATATGACAGTGTAGATGTATGGTCAGAGAGACAGCTTTTTATGATGGGCGCAAACGATACACCGGAGTATGTTGCAGCGGCCGGTCCTGATAAGTATTCAGAGAGCGGACAGGTGTGGGGCAATCCGATGTATGACTGGGATGCCATGAAGGAGGACAGCTTCTCATGGTGGAGAAAGAGGATGCGTGTATGCAGAGAACTTTTTGATATTGTCAGGATTGATCATTTCGCAGGAATTGTAAAAGCATATGCGGTACCGTACGGACAGGACAAGAGCCTATCCGGCAAATGGTTCAAGGGACCGGGACGCAGGCTTGTCAATGCGATCAACGAAGAGCTTGAGGGTGTTAATGTAGTGGCTGATGACTATACGTCAGCAAGCCTTTTACCGGGAGTGAAAAAGCTCCTTGCAAAATCAGGCTGGATGGGAACTAAGGTCATGATGTTCGCCTTTGACGGTGATCCGACCAATGAATATCTGCCACACAATTATACTGATTCACATGTAGTTGCATATATTGGCACACATGACAATGAGACGATAGTTGGTTCATTCAGTGACAAAACCGATTATGAGCTTGCTTATCTGTATGAGTATCTGAATATTGAAAATAAATCACAGGTTCCAAACGCTCTTATCAGGGAGCTGTATCACAGCACCGCAGAGCTGGCGATAGTCCAGATGCAGGATATATTAGAGCTTGGAAATGAGGCTAGGATGAATTATCCTTCGACAGTCGGACACAACTGGAGATGGCGGATGACAAGCAAGCCACACAGACTGGACAATGAAAAAATAGCCTGGATTAGAAACATTGCGGTGGTTTACCGCAGATAATTAATTTGATATAAGTTGCACGGCAATTTATATATATACTTTTTTACATTTTATATTCAAAAAGGAGAGGAAGATATGAAGAAGAAAGTATTAGCATCTTTACTTTGCGCATCTATGGTAGCAACAATGTTTGCAGGATGCGGAAACAGCAACGGAGATGGAACAGAGAAAGCCGACAAGAAGGACGGCGGCAAGGAGACCATTACAGTAATGGGACCTTCAGAGGATTTAGATGATGCAAAGGGCGCTTGGCTCAAGACAGAGTGCGAGGCATTCGCTAAAGCAAATCCTGATTTCAACATCGAGTTCAAGTATGTTACATCATCTGAGAGCGACGCAAAGGACGTTGTTACAAAGGATCCTAAGGCAGCAGCTGATGTTTACATGTTCGCAAACGATCAGATTGAGCAATTAGTTAAGGCAAACGCTCTTGCTAAGTTAGGTGGAGAGACAGCAGATTATGTTAAGACATCTAACTCAGAGGCTATGGCAGCAACAGTTACATATGATGGAGACATCTACGCAGTTCCTTATACATCAAACACATGGTTCATGTACTATGACAAGAGAGTCTTCTCTGAGGATGATGTAAAGAGCCTTGATACAATGCTTACAAAGGGTAAGGTTGCATTCCCATTCGATAACGGCTGGTATCTCAATGCATTCTACGCAGCAAACGGATGTACAATCTTCGGAGACGGAACAGACAAGGCTGCAGGATATGATTTCAGTGGTGATAAGGCAGTAGCAGTTACAAACTACATCGTAGATTTATTTGCAAATCCAAACTTCGTAATGGATAACAATGAGGGATCACTTGGTCTTGCTGGACTTAAGGATGGTTCAGTAAACGCTTACTTCAATGGTAACTGGAACTATGACGCAGTTAAAGAGAATCTTGGTGAGGAGAACGTTGGTGTTGCAGCTCTTCCTACAATCAATATTGGTGGAAAAGACTGCCAGTTAAAGGCATTCTTAGGATCTAAGGCTATCGGTGTTAACCCTAACTGCAAGAACCAGGAAGCAGCAGTTAAGCTTGCAGCATTCCTTGGAAGCGAGGATGCACAGCTTGCTCACTTCAAGTTAAGAGGACAGGCTCCTGTAAACAAAAATCTTGTAACAAACGAGGAAATCGCAGCAGATCCTGTAGCAGCAGCTATGGCTAAGGTTTCATCTGATTGTTCAGTAGCACAGCCTATCATTGATATGGCAGGTTACTGGGATGCAGCTACACCATTCGGTGATGCTTTCCAGAACGGTGCAGAAGGCCAGATTACAAAGGACAATGCAGCTCAGAAGACAGAGGACTTCAATACACAGCTTAATGATTCTCTTAAATAATTAAGTAGATCAGATTATGATTCCAAGGTTCCGGGCAGCCGGAATCTTGGAATAAATTAGTTTAAAGGATTGGCATATATAATGCATGCCAGGAGGAAAAGTATGATAGGAGCAAACAAAAAGAAAAAAGTTTCGGAATTTGCTACTCCGTATACTGTTGGCAATGCCCTCACAAAAGGCGGAGCTACAGTTAAGCTATCGGCACTCGTAATGGGTCTTGCCAATATGGCTCATAAGCAGATCATAAAGGGTCTGATTTTTCTTGCTATAGAGATTGCATATATAGCATATATGGTTAACGCTGGTGCTTATTACATTTCCATGCTGCCTTCACTTGGCTGGAGAAAGCAGGAAGAGGTATTTAATGAGCAGAAGCAGATTTATGAATATGTTGAAGGCGACCAGTCAGTATTATTGCTGTTATATGGCGTCGTAACAATTGCCATCACAGTATTATTTATTTACATGTGGTGCGAGAATTTAAAGAGCGGATATAAGGCAGAATGCCTTTCAAAAGCTGGAAAAGAAATCAATTCTTTTGGCAAAGATGTCAAGGATTTATTTGATAAAAATCTACATAAGACACTTATGTTTCTCCCACTTTTGGGAATATTTGTTTTTACCGTTTTACCATTGCTGTTCATGATTCCAATGGCTTTTACAAACTATTCTGTAAAGGGTGATCATCTGGTATTGTTCGACTGGACAGGCTTTGCTGCATTTGGACAGGTGCTTGGACTTGGCGGTAAGCTTGGTAAGGTATTCTGGAGAGTACTCGGATGGACAATCTGTTGGGCTGTATTTGCAACCTTCCTTTGTAACTTCCTTGGACTCATTCTTGCTATCGTAATCGATCGTAAAGAGACACATTGCAAGGCTTTCTGGCGTACATGCTTTGTTATCTCAATTGCGGTACCGCAGTTCGTATCACTCCTTGTAATGAGACAGATGTTCCAGCCACAGGGTGCTGTTAATAACCTGCTTTTGGAGTGGGGTTTGATAGATAACCCGCTTCCATTCTGGACCAACACTATGTGGGCGAGAGCTTCTGTTATTCTCATCAACTGCTGGGTAGGTATTCCATATACCATGCTTCAGGTTACAGGTGTATTACAGAATGTGCCTTCAGAGCTTTATGAGGCTGCAAAGATTGATGGGGCAAACGCAGGACAGATCTTCTTTAAGATCACACTCCCATATATCATGTTTATCATGGGACCATACATCATCACACAGTTTACAGGAAATATCAACAACTTCAACGTTATCTACCTGTTATCAGCAGGAAAGCCTACACCTGTCGGAGACAGTGCAGGAAAGACGGACCTTCTGGTTACATGGCTGTACAAGCTGACTATTGATAATCAGGAGTACAATATCGGTGCCGTTATCGGTATCCTCACATTCGTTGTACTTTCTATCGTAGCGCTTGTTACATACAGAAATACAAAATCATACAAGGATGAGGAGGGATTCATGTAATGAGTAGTGTAGCAAAAGCAAAAAGACCTATGTCTGCCGGACGTGCTAAGAAAATAGCAAAGAATTCCCTTGTTCATATCATTCTTGGAATACTTGCTGTAGTATGGCTGTTCCCAATTTTCTGGATTATTATGACAAGCTTTAGAGCTGAGAGTGGTGCTTATACAAAGTACTTCTTCCCACATGGCCTTACATTTAGCAACTATACAAGGCTGTTCACAGAGACTACACTGTTGAACTTCCCGAGAGCATTTTTTAATACACTGTTTATTTCAGTGTTCTCATGTATCATTTCAACAGTATTTGTACTTTCTGTTGCGTATAGTATGTCACGACTGAGATTTAAGATGCGTAAGCCTTTCATGAATCTGGCTATGATTCTTGGATTGTTCCCGGCTTTCATGTCAATGGTTGCCGTATACTTTATCTTAAAGGCTATCGGACTTACAGAGGGCAGTATGCTTCGCCTTTCATTGATTCTCATATACTCAGCAGGAGCAGGAACAGGCTTCTATATCGCAAAGGGATTCTTTGATACTGTGCCTAAGTCTCTTACTGAGGCGGCTATCCTTGACGGATGTACACAGTTCCAGGTATTTTACAAGGTTATCCTGCCACTCAGTAAGCCAATCGTAGTATATACAATACTTACAGCATTCCTTGCTCCATGGCTTGATTTCGTATTTGTAAGGGTTATCGTTGGTCCAAACGACAAGTATTGGACAGTATCTCTTCTCCTTTACAACATGCTTGAGAAAGAGTTTATAAACGGATGGTTCACAAGATGGGCTGCTGCTGCAGTTATTGTATCAATACCTATCTCAATACTTTTCGTCATCATGCAGAGATTCTACGTGGATGGACTTACAGGAGCTGTCAAAGGCTAATTTGGTTTTATTTGGGCCGCTGCACTTTTGTGCGGCGGCTTTTGATTTATATTGATGGCAGACTTTTGGGGTGTGTGGCAAACTTAGCACTTTCAGGTTGTGTGGTGCCGGCATGGTACACAGTATATTCCTCAGGAAAATATGAAGTCAGCCACGGGCTTTCTTCGCTGCTTGTATTTGGAGGGATGAGGTGTGTGGCTTGTTTGTGGTGGCATGGTACCCCGTGGCAGTTCATATTTTTCTTCGGAACACACTGTGTACCCTCCGGCTTGGAGGGTACTGTGTGCTAAGTTTGTTGCTACTTTATGAAAGATGTGAGAATGTAGTGGTTTGTATAGTCACAAGTTTACTAAGAATTTAGTTAAGAAAATAAGAAAAGGAGTGCGTATGATTAATAATAAAATAAGTGGCCACAATATGGTTGGCAGGGCTATGAATAGATTGGCTGGCAGGCTGACTGCTGTGGCGTTGACGGCAGCTATGGCAGTGTCGATGCTTGCGGGATGTGCTGCGGGTGGAAAGAATACCGAGACGGCAGCAAAGAAGGAATACAAGCCTTCTGCGATGGAGCAGATGAATGCGAAAAATGATCCTAATGTGATTCAGGACAATTACAGGACCTGCTATGAGGTGTTCGTATACAGCTTTTTTGACAGTGACGGTGACGGCATTGGGGATTTAAAGGGACTTACAGAGAAGCTTGACTATATCGAGGGACTTGGCTGCAATGAAATCTGGATGATGCCTATTATGCCTTCTCCTTCATACCACAAGTATGATATTACGGATTATATGAATATTGACAAGCAGTATGGTACTCTGGATGATTTTGATGCGCTTATTACGGAGTGTCACAAGCGAAACATCAATGTGATTATTGACTTTGTAATAAATCACACATCTAACGAGCATCCGTGGTTTAAGGCGGCTGCAGATTATATCAAGTCGCTTTCTGATGGGGCAGAGCCGGATTCTTCGGAATGTCCTTATGTTGATTACTATAATTTTAGCAAAACCAATACCGGAGGCTACAACCAGCTGCCGGGCACGAATTGGTATTACGAGTCACAGTTTGTAGACAGCATGCCTGACCTTAACCTGCAGAGCGAAGCTGTAAGAGGGGAGATTGACAAGGTTACATCCTTCTGGCTTGACCGCGGCGTGGATGGCTTCAGACTGGATGCCGTGCTTTATTACAATAATAATAACCAGACTGAGACTATAGATGACCTCACATGGCTTGTGAACAATGTGAAGAGCAAAAAGGCCGATGCTTATATGGTTGGTGAGGGCTGGACTACATACAGAGAGTATGCGAAGTACTATAAGAGTGGAATTGACAGTATGTTCAACTTTGATTTTTCACAGCAGGATGGGTATATCGGAAGGGTGTTAAACGGTACAGCAAATCATGGTGCCAGCACATACGGCAATGCTTTGGTTGATGTGGAAAATGAGATAAAGAAGTATACAGACTCATACATTGATGCACCGTTCTATACAAATCATGATATGGGACGCAGTGCAGGATACTACAACGGAGATAATGCCGAGGAGAAAACCAAGATGGCACAGGCCATGAATCTTCTTATGCCCGGAAATGCTTTTCTGTATTATGGAGAGGAAATCGGCATGAGAGGCACAGCCAATGATGAGACGAAGCGTCTTGCCATGAGATGGAGCGGGGATTCAAAAGCTAAGGGAATGTGTGTGGGACCTCAGAATGCAGAAGAAACCGAGCAGACATACGATACACTTGATAAGCAGATGGAGGATCCATACTCTATTTACAACTTTGTGAAGCAGACAATATCAATAAGAAATGCTTTCCCGGAGATAGCACGAGGTACAAATACCTTTGAAAAGGATCTGTCAAATGATAATGTGTGTATATTCACAAGAGAGTACAATGGTGAGAAAGCAGTGCTTATATTTAATCCATCAAAGGATGAAGCAAGTGTGGATGTGTCATCGCTTGGAGTAAATGATGCTGTTGCAATGCTTCAGACTACAAAGAAAGCACCATCATATAAGGATGGAACGGCAAAGCTGCCGGCGTATTCGGTGCTTGTTTTGAAGTAAACTATATTTGATGAGAATAAAATTTAATAGTTTAAAGGAATTTGAAGAAAAAATATGAAAACCGCCCGATGGGCGGTTTTTTCAGCTATACCATTTCATGAAGCATATCTACAATCACTTCTCTGCAATGAGCTCCGAGATGCTTTTGTTCCTCTTTACTGAGTGCTGCAGGATCAATAGGAGTGCCATATCGGATAACCACATGCCTCTTTTTGACCCATGGAAGGTGATCCTCGAATATTTCATTTGTTCCCATGATTGCCATTGGCACTATCTTGCATTTGCTCTTTGTGGCAATCTTGAAAGTACCTTCCTTGAAAGACGCTACCTCTGTCAGGTCATCTTTGTTTTTGCAGCGTGTGCCCTCAGGAAATACACATATGCTGATGCCGGATTTGACCTGATCTATGGCTGCAAGCACAACCTTTAGTCCCTGCTTGATGTCATCGCGGTCCAAAAACAGGCAGTGCAGGCGCTTCATCCAGAGACCCAGCACCGGTATTTTTGCGATGCTTTGCTTTGAGATGTAGCCGGTTAAGCGTGGACATCGGGAGTAGGTGATTATGATGTCAAAGAAACTACGGTGATTTCCTATATATAGTACAGCCTCGTCCTTTGGCACATTTTCCTCCCCTATAAATTCAATGTCTGCTCCGCTTAGGAATATGATGACACGGAAAGCCCACTGTACCAGGCGAAGCTGTGCCATATCGGCCCATGCCGGGGCAAATTTGTGTATTATCCACATGGCTCCGAGCACCGGAAGACCGAGCAGCAGATAGAAAAATACGAATATTACGATTAAAACTGAACGCATATTTGACCTCTCTTTTTCATAATATAAAATGTAATGTAACTATTCAGAACCATTGAGAATAAAAAAGCTGATGCGTCATGCTTGCATGTAAGCAACAGCTTTTTGGTTCTAAAGGTGGTTTCGAATAATTACTGATATTATATCATATCATAAGCGATATGATAAGAAAGAGAGGAAAAAATGTCAGAAAAATTGAGAAAAATTCTGGTGATGGCTGCAGGTGTGCTTGTGATATTGGAAACGACAGTGATTTCGGGCTGCCGCGCAAATATTTCAGGCACGGAGAGTGACAGGATGGTTGAGTACACGGTGATTTGCGGGGATGAAATCCCGGAGGAGTTTAAAAAGCAGATAAATGAAAACAAGGCAAAGGCGATGAAGCTGACGTACAAGGATGATGAATATTTATACATAGCGGAAGGCTTTGGCACAAAGGAGACAGGTGGCTACAGCATTACGGTTAACCAGTTTTATGTGAAGGATAAGGCGATGTATTTTGATACACGCCTGATAGCCCCGGATAAGGGCGAGAAGGTCAGCAATCAGGCGAGTTATCCGTATATAGTAATAAAGACGGAATTGAGTGAAATGCCTGTTGTGTTTGAGTGAAAATTTCGTAAATTGTGTTAAAAGTTGCGAAAAAACTGACAATCAGTACTAATGCCCTATTGCTATCACTGCGATACTTTGCTATAGTAAAGTTACTAGATATTGTGGTGACATATTTATATATTCAAATATATTGATTGATATAATTGTTGATTAATTTGACCTGTTTTATATTTATACAGAGATTGATTTCATATATATGACACCGTCGTTACAATACTGGTTACCATGAGGACTATAGTTATGTGCCAGTGGGCATACCCACAATAAGGAGGCTTAAAATGGAACAGACAGAAATTAGAAAAGTCAGAGCATCGATTCACCAGCAGTGTGGCAACAGGGTAAAAATCCAGCAGGATCTCGGTCGCAACAAGGTTGACATCCAGGAGGGGGTTATTCAGCAGGCATACCCAAGTGTGTTTACGGTTCTGATAGATGATGAGTTTGAGCAGAATCCGCCACAGCTCTTATCTTTCACCTACACTGATGTGATTACAAAGGATATAAGGATGCAGCTTTGCTAGTATCATGAAGTAAAGATGTTACATCTTTATTATAATGATAATGAATTTAAATATTTGCATCTGCATAAAGTTACTCCATCTTGAATATGTATTTTATATACATATTTGAAGTGGGGTATTTTTTATGGAATTAATTACACAAAAAATCAGACAATGCATAGAAAAGGTAAAGGATATGTCGCAGGTTGGCTTCGACAGGGATTATGTCATAAAGGACAACAAGCCTGATGTTTCCAAAGTGGTTTGCCAGAACGGGCAGGTAAAGCTTGATGAGATAAAAGCGTCAGGCGAGAATATCTGGCTGAGTGGAAGCATTGAATTCGAAGTGCTGTATACGAGAGAGGAAGTTTTTGAAGGCGATGAGCCGGATGAAAATATCGGCGGAAACAGAGTGGAGCATATAAAGGATGCAATACCGTTTCAGGAGAAGCTTGTGCTTCAAGGAGTCTGCGAGAAGGATACGGTTCGTGTGTATACCGGGCTTGATGAGCTTACGGTTGGGGTTATCAATTCGCGAAAGCTCTCGGTCAGAGGCATTATAAGCGTGGAGCTTTATGGAGAGAGGGAAGAAAATCTTGAGGTTGCACAAAGGATTGATGACAAGGACGTGGAGCAGCTTATGGGGCAGATGAAGGTGCTTAAGCTTGACAGTGTTGTAAGGGATATTGTCAGAATTAAAAATGTCGTCACCTTGCCAAAGACCAAGCCGAATATATGCAAGCTCATATCAAGTCTTGTTGATATGAGAAATCTGGAGTATACATACGAGCGTGACCATATTACACTGACAGGCGAGTGCCATGCGTGTATAGTGTATCTGAGTGAAGAACAGGAAATTTGCTGCTTTGAGGTGCAGGAGGGGTTTTCAAATGAAATACGCTGCGAGGGTGATAATGCCGGAAATATTGCCTGGCTTCGCACACAGCCTGCCATGCATCAGGTTGAGGCGGAAAATGATTACGACGGAGAGCTCAGGCAGCTTTCGATTGAGGCAGCACTTGCGGTGGATGGAAAGGTCTGGAGTGAGGAAACAGTAGAGGTGCTCAATGACATGTACAGCGTATCATGTCCGGTAAAACCTGTGTTTGAAAATATGAAGGTATGCAGCCTTCTTATGAAAAATGACACAAAATGCCGTATTTTGGAGCAGTTGTACAGAGAAAACAGCAAAAAGAGAATTTTAAGAATATGCGGTACAAAAACGCAGGCCGCTATTGCACAGATAAAAAATGCAGACACAGGAATTATTGTGTCAGGTGTATTGCAGGTGAACTGTGTGAATATTGTGGAGGACGATGGCTGTCCGATAGAGATGCATACAGACTCTGTGCCGTTTGAACAGTTTGTTGAGATACCCGGCATGGACGCCAACACCTGCTGCGAGGTAAATCTGCAGGTAGACCAGGTGCAGGTCAATCTACTTGACAACAGCGAATATGAAATTAAGGGTGTTGTCAGCATAAACGCTATTGCCCTGCAGCAGGATGAAGTGTCAGTCATAACATCGGTGGAGCAGGAAAAGAACGCGCCTGAAACTGAGGCTGAAGCAGCTCTGGTCGGCTATATAGTACAGAAGGATGATAAAATGTGGGACATTGCAAAAAGATACCGCACCACTGTTGAAAACATAATGGAAATAAATGCTCTGACATCAGATAGCATCAAGCCTGATGACAGACTTATAATAGCGCGGATGTGAATCATAAATTAGGGGCAAAATACCTTTTGACCCTCATATCATTATATAAAATGTGGAAAATTATGTAAATTTACAAAAAGATGTGGAAAAAAGATTCATTTTGTGCGATAATATATCCGAATGTATATTGAACGTAAATTGTGGAAGGTAAGGTCAATATGACCGTCGTATTACAGGAGGAATAAAATGAATCAGAAATGGACACGTGCTATATGTACTGTGTTAACATCGGCACTCGTTTTTACAGGACCGGCAGTAGAGGGCACTACATTTAGCGGATACATAAACAGTGGACTTGAGAAGGTATATGCCAAGACACAGAAGCAGAAGGATGCAGAAAAGAAGAAGTCACAGGCTGAGCAGGATCTCAAGGATAAGAAGAATGAGATTAATGGTCTAAAGGATCAGCAGCAGACTACTGCTGATGATATAAAGAATAAATCCGCAAAGCTTGATGAGATTCTTGCAGCACAAAAGAAGCTTCAGGCAGATATCACAAGCAAACAGGCAGAGATAGAGCAGAATCAGAAGGATCTTGCAGCAGCTCAGGAAAAGCAGCAGGAGCAGTATGACGCCATGAAGAAGCGTATACAGTTCATGTATGAAAACAGCGCTGAGGACAATATCTGGACAGCAATTATTGAGTCAAATGGCATCACAGATATGCTCAATCGTATAGAGTACGTGTCAGATGTATATGATTCGGATCGTGCTCTTATGGATTCTTATCAGGCAGCAGTTGAGCAGGTGAAGGAGATTGGTACTAAGCTTGACAACGACATGAATGAGCTCACAGCCATGCAGGATGACTATGAGAAGCAGCAGGCAGATGTCGAGGCGGCTATAGTAGCTCTTGAAAACCAGAAGGAGCAGTATGCAAGCCAGATAGCTCAGGCACAGCAGCAGGCAGAGAATTATCAGAATATCATTACGGCACAGGGCAAAATCATTCAAGAGCAGGAAGCAGCGGCAGCAGCTGCAGCAGCGGCCGCTGCCAGAGCGGACAGCTCATCAGGCGGTTCAAGCTATGATGGTGGTGGAGCCGGCAAGGGTGGAAGCATTGACAGTAACTATGCATCAGGCGGTGGAAAGAACCCGAGTCCTTCAACAGGAGTTTCAGGAAGCAGTGTAGTATCATACGCTATGCAGTTTGTGGGCAACCCATATGTATGGGGTGGAAACAGTCTTACAAACGGTGTAGACTGCTCAGGCTTTGTACATGAGGTATATGCACATTTTGGTATCAGCACACCGAGATATTCACAGGCATTTAAGACTGTGGGACAGGCTGTATCCTTCGATAATATACAGCCGGGTGACGTAGTGGTATATCCGGGACATGTAGCTATATATGCAGGTGGTGGTGTTATAGTGGAGGCACAGTCCACAAAGGCAGGAATCACAGCAAACAGAAGCGTACAGTGTCATACAATACTTGCTATACGACGTCTTGTATAGGATGGTTAGGAGCCGATAAGTATATTTATTATACTTACCGGCTCTTTTTATTTTTACCACAAAGTACTGAATTGTTACCAATAAAGTAAGGGGCGTAAGACGCGGACATGCCACCAACCGCAAGGGGCTCTCAATGCGCTAACGCTATGCTGTCAAGAGGCTGTACGAATTATGCCTGTATGGTTTTCTATGTTCGACGAAACCGGCTTTTATGCGCCGTCCATGGCGCATAACACCTTGCCCTGCCGTCCATGGCAGGACATTTCTGGGTTCCATGTGCATAATTCTACAGACTCTAAACAGCTCCGCTAGTCGCTTATTGAGAGCCCCTTGCGGCTGGAGGCATGTCCGTGTCTTACGCTACGACACAATGTTAGTAACCGTCAAAAACTCCTTGCAATAAACGATAGCAATTTTTGCACATAAGGTGTATTATAGAAGCAGACGGCACCAATTCGCACAAAACGAACTAGCAAGCCTGTAAATAAAGAAAAGCAGGAGGAACAAACCATGCAGATGGAACAATTACAAAAAGACATGATTGCAGCAATGAAAGCAAGAGACAAGGTAAGAAAGGATGCTATATCCTCTCTTGTATCGGCAGCCAAAAAGGCGGCAATAGATGAGGGCTGCAGAGACAATATACCGGAGGAGCTTGTCAACAAGGTCATCCTGAAGGAAATGAAATCCGTGAAGGAGCAGATTGACACATGTCCTGCCACAAGAACAGATCTGCTTGATGAGTACAATACCAGATATGCAATCTTTGAGGAGTACGCTCCTGCAATGATGTCGGCAGAAGAGGTAGAAAAGGAGCTCACAGAGCAGTTCTCAGATGTAATCGCAACAGGAAACAAAGGACAGATAATGAAGGCAGTCATGCCGCATTTCAAGGGCAAGGCTGACGGAAAGGTTATAAATCAGGTGGTTGCAAAGCTTTGCGCAAAATAAGAAAACACATCACAACAATTATACTTGCAGTGCTGGCTGTCGTAGCCGGCGTGTATGCATATAATTATCATGATATGAAGCAGAATATTGTATACAATGAGCATCTGGATGACGTGGCTGTCACTGTGAATGGGAAAGAGCTGACATTGCGAGATATGGCATTTTATGTGGCATATGAGGAGATGAATGTCGAGAAGCAGGCCCTTGTGTATGATTCCGATAATCCAAACAAATATTGGAATATCCACACAAACGGTGAGTTTGTCCGTGTTACAGCGCGTAAAGCAGCTATGTCCATGGCCATTCATGATGAGATATTTTATGAGCTGGCAAAAAAAGAGAGCATTACACTTACTGATGACGAGAAAGAAGCTTTGAAAAATTCCGAGAAGGACTTCTGGTATGATTTGTCTGATATAGATGGCGCAAAGAAGCTTGGAGTCGAAAAAAGTGATATTTACTCGTCCATGGAAAAGTCTGCGATAGCCCGGAAATATCAGGAAATATATGCAGGGCTTGACAATGCCGAGATAACGGATTATGATTTCTCGGGAGGCAGATATAAGAAGCTGCTGGAGAAAAATAACTATAAAATAAAAGAAAAAGTGTGGAAAAGAGTCGATATGGGAAACGTTACTCTTGATCACTAGAAAGAAGATTTTATGTCAACAAAAATTGGAAGAAATGACCCTTGCTGGTGTGGCAGCGGAAAGAAATATAAGACCTGTCATGCAGCATTTGATATGAAGCTTGAAAAGCTTGCTGAGGCACATCATAAGATACCGAGCCATTCAATCATCAAGACACCTGACCAGATAGCTGGAATCAAGGAGAGCGCCAAGATAAATGTCGCAGTGCTCGACTACATAGGAGAGCATATCCACGAGGGTATGAACACCGCAGAGATTGATAAAATAGTCTATGATATGACCACTAGCATGGGAGGCATCCCTGCGCCGCTCAACTATGAGGGTTATCCTTACAGCGTATGTACATCGGTAAATGAGCAGGTTTGTCACGGATTTCCTTCGAAGGACGTCATCTTAAAGGATGGTGACATCATAAATGTAGACTGTTCTACAATTTTAAACGGATATTTTTCAGATTCATCAAGAATGTACTGCATCGGAAATGTAAGTCCGGAGAAGAAAAAGCTCGTTGAAGTCACAAAGGAATGTGTGGAGCTCGGACTCAAAGAGGTAAAGCCGTGGGGCTTCCTCGGAGATATGGGACAGGCGGTACACGACCATGCATTTGCAAACGGTTACACAGTAGTGCGTGAAATCGGTGGACACGGAGTGGGACTTGAATTTCACGAGGATCCGTGGGTAGGCTACAACACCAAGCGCGGTACCGATATGGTCATGGCACCCGGCATGATATTTACCATCGAGCCAATGGTCAACATGGGCAAGGCCGATATCTATGTAGATGACAAAAACAACTGGGAAGTATACACCGACGACGGACTTCCATCAGCCCAGTGGGAAATCATGGTACTCGTCACAGAGGATGGCCATGAGGTGCTGAGCTGGTAAACCGGTAAGTATTATCAGAGTGCTATTATTAGCAGACACTATTTCATAGGTGACAACATTATAAAGGGCGTGTGAAAAACGAAAGTATTTTCACACGCCCTTTTGTATAATCCAATACAGAATCTTGTAAGCGTAGCGTTAGCTTCGGGAGAGCATTTTTGAATTCCCTAGACATGGCTTATTAAATCATCGTTAATTGCTTCGCATAAATAACCCTAAACTTACCGGAGAGTATGCAGTGTGTTCCGAAGAAAAATATAAACTGCCACGGCGTTCCATAAAATGAGGATACGATAATTCATGGCAAACTATCAATAAACTATCCACAAATGCTGCCGTGGCTGATTTTATATTTTTCTGAGGAATATACTGCATGCTAGGCCGGTCCTCACAGCCTGGATATGCGAAGCACCATAAAGCGCAGTATCATAAACGATGCACTATGATGCGCACCCCTACAGATTTGTATTCACCCCATTAATGGTCGCATTCTCATTCTCCCTCATAGGAATGACGAGACACTTCTCCCCATTGATGACCTGCGCATGAATCTGTGAAGCCTTCTCCGGCTTTACATGAAGCACCACATCATAGGTCTTAATTTGAGCAGTATAATTATCAATCTCTTCCTGCTTCTCAAGAAGCTGTGAGGTGCGCTCCTCAATCTGATTATTTTTTTCCTGGATAACAGAATCCTTCTCCTCAAGCTGTGCATTTTTCTCATTGAGCTCGAGAGTTAAATCACCGACCTGGCTCTCAAGAGCAAGCTTTTCCACGCGGATTTCATTAGCTGCAAGAGCCTTTGAATCAATGACATTGGCTGCGATAGGCGGCTTGTCACCGAAGGCCTCATTGACGGATTTTTCGATGCGTGAAATCTTTTCCTCAGAGACATGGCAGTCACTAAGCACCTTGTTCATAGCCTCGCTGTCGAGAATGAACGGATCGTCGTCATCATCGTGAGTCTCAGCGTAGTCATCAGCCATCTCGGACAGATTCTGCTGGATATCAAGCAGCTTGTCATCAGTGCTCTCGTCCTCGGCACCTAGCACATTTCTGACGATTGAATGGAAAGCCATCTTCTGCTCAGTAGCTGTGCGCTCCACACCGCAGCCGAGACCGTTTGTCATAAACTCAGAGTGAGGCTCCTTGGTATTTTTCGTATAGAAAAGAGTGGAGTGTATGTCTGTGCTCCTATCATTGAAGGCAGGGAATAAAAAGCCTGTCTCAGGTGCGCCGACCACCCAGTCCCTTATGCGGGCTCCGATACGCTGCTCCTTTTCCAGATAGCCAAGGCCCGGCTTTGAAAGTGTGACAGGGCAGATGGCGCAGAGCATGTATTTGTACACCTCCTCGGACTCATCCACGTTGATGTTATCCTTTGTGCGTGTCATGACATCGTAGCTGTCGAGATACAAAAGAATCAGATAGTTCCCGGCCTCATCGTAGGTGTCGATGACCAGGTCATAGTATGTATCGAGCAGAGTCTCATCATTAAGCTCGCTGTCGCGAAGCGCCATGAGAATCTGCTGACGGCCTCCGACCTCTTCCTCCTCAAGCGGAAACTGCAGATTGAGCAGGTTGTTTCCGAGAGTGCCGGAAAGCACCTTGTTTGAAATCTCCAGATATTTGTAGTATTCATCCTCCTCCAGAGTGAGAAATTTGCCACCGAATTTGCAGACCTTTTCATGGTTGCAGTCCACGTAGCAGCCGACCAGACGGGTGAAGGTTGCCTGGTCTTTTTTTAATCTTCGTTTTAGTTCCAATACTTCTTTTTTGTTCATATTATCCTCGCATTATTTCCATGAAAGCTGGAGTTCTCTTTTTTGAGTGACACAATCTGATAGATATAAATTAATAAGTGTCTGGTAAGGAATTCCTGAATTTTCAGCTTGCACTTTAAAATAATCTATTGTATTTTCATCAATATTAATTGTAATTTGTTTTTTAAGTTTTTTTGCGTAAGGATTGCGTTTTGCGTTGGAAAAGTCGTATTCATCTCTCATGCTTGATCCTCCTAAAAATCAAAACACTTCAATAATTATATTCTCCATAATTACATTATAAGTACGAAATAATTATTTGTCAATCAAGAAAAAAGATGACAGACCAACCACAAAATGCTATAATTTAGGAAATCAACGGATTATGATATAAAGGCTGACACAGAGACATCCACAGGTGTCTCTGTTCTTGGATTAAGGCATAAATGGAGAAGAAAATGACAAATAATCACATTACGATAGGCATTCTCGCACATGTAGATGCGGGAAAGACAACCCTGTCTGAGGCCATGCTTTACAGCACCGGGCAGATTCGCTCACTCGGGCGTGTGGACCATCAGGACGCATATTTGGACAACGATGCGCAGGAGCGTGAGCGTGGAATAACAATTTTTTCGAAGCAGGCAAGACTTGATATTTCGCGTGGCACAGATAAGGCAGATACAGCAGGTACAACAGATGTGGCACGCACAACAGATGTAGCACGCACGGCAGATACAGCTCGTACATGGCATGTAGTCATGCTTGATACACCGGGGCATGTGGATTTTTCGGCAGAGATGGAGCGTACCCTTCAGGTGCTCGACTATGCGGTACTTGTAATCAGCGCAACTGATGGAGTTCAGGGGCACACGCGCACACTGTGGAGGCTTTTAAAGCACTATAACGTGCCGACATTTATTTTTGTAAACAAGATGGATATGCAGGGCACGGATGCGGAGAAAGTGCAGGCGGAGCTAAAGAGCGAGCTGAGTGATGGCTGCGTGGATTTTTCTTCGCAGGATTTATTTGATGAGCTTGCCATGTGCAGTGAGCCTCTTTTGGATGAGTTTATGGAATCGGGAGAGCTTTCGGATGCGCATATTGCGCAGGCAGTAGCGCAAAGGGAGGTATTCCCATGCTTTTACGGCTCGGCACTTAAGCTTGACAGAGTGGATACGCTGCTTCAGGGGCTTTCGCGGTTTATGTGTGAAAGAAAATACCCTGACGAATTTTCTGCCCGTGTATACAAGATAGGCAGGGATGACAGAGGCAGCAGGCTGACATTTTTAAAGGTTACCGGAGGCTGTCTCAGGGTCAGGGACAAAATAGAGTACAAAGCGCATGGTGGTGACGAGGCAAAAGGTCTTCTGGTTGAGAAAATAGATCAGATAAGAAAGTATTCCGGTGAAAAATATGAGATAGCTGATGTGGCAGAGGCGGGGGAGATAGTTGCGGTCACAGGTCTTAGCTCGACATTTCCGGGGCAGGGGCTGGGGGTTGAGCTGCAGTCCAATATGCCAATCCTTGAGCCGGTACTAAACTATAGGATGATTCTGCCTGATGATGTGAATCCGGCGGCATTTATGGAAAAGCTAAAGCAGCTTGAGGAGGAAGACCCACAGCTTTACATAGTGTGGGTGGAGGAGTTTAAGGAAATCCATGTGCAGCTCATGGGACAGGTGCAGATGGAGGTGCTTGTGCGCCTCATAAAGGACAGGTTTGGTGTTGTTGTCACGTTCGGACCGGGCAGCATTGTATATAAGGAAACGATAGCAAGGGCTGTCGAGGGAGTAGGACATTTTGAGCCGTTGCGCCACTATGCAGAGGTGCATCTGCTTTTGTCACCTGCGGAGCGTGGCAGCGGAATCACAGTCACATCCACCTGCAGTGAGGATGTGCTCGACAAAAACTGGCAGCGCCTTATAGCCACACACGTTGAGGAAAAGGAGCACAGGGGTGTGCTCACAGGCTCAGCGCTTACCGATGTGAAGGTCACGATTCTTACAGGAAGAGCACATGTAAAGCACACGGAGGGAGGAGATTTCCGTCAGGCTACATACAGAGCAATCCGACAGGGGCTTAAATCCACAGAGAGCGTGCTGCTTGAGCCTTACTACAGCTTTATCCTACAGGTGCCGATGGAGTATGTCGGCCGCGCAATGACAGATCTGGAGCAGAGATTTGCAAGGGCAGAGAGCCCGCAGTTTGCCACAACCGCTGCGAGGGAGATGGCGACAATTACCGGAAAGGCACCGGTTGCGACAATGCAGGATTATGTGAGTCTGGTGCATGCGTATACAAAGGGACTTGGGCACCTGACACTGGAGCTGTGGGGCTATGATGAATGTCACAATCCTGCGGAGGTGATTGCGCAGATGCACTATGACAGCGAGGAGGATTTCCGCAATCCGACAGGCTCGGTATTTTGTGCGCACGGCTCAGGCTACGTGGTGCCGTGGGATGAGGTCCCTGAGCATATGCACCTGCCGTATGTATATCACGGAGATGAGTCTGAGGAGGCACTTGCAGCGAGTGCCCGTACGCAGAATGCATTTTCAGCGGAGGATGCGCAGGCGCTTGCAGGAAACCGCCGCAGGACGAGCTTTGAGAAAGCTGTTTCAGGTATGTCATCAGTGGAGCTTGATGCGCAGCTTGCAGATGTTTATGCCAGGGAGTTTGGCATGGGCAAAAACGATATCGCAGAGGATCAGAGGCGCAAATGGTCAGGCAAAAAGAAAAATGAGTATGAAGGTCTAAGTGGTAAACCGCGCACAGTAAAGCATGATAAGCACGGCAATCCGATTTATCCGAAGAAATCTCCGGGTGAAGAGTACCTGATAGTTGACGGATATAATATAATATTTGCATGGGAGGATTTAAAAGAACTCTCGCGCATAAACATTGATTCGGCGAGAGATGCGCTGAAGGATGTTTTGTCGGATTACCAGGGCTATAAGGGCTGTCATCTGCTGCTGGTGTTTGATGCGTACAAGGTGAAGGGCAATGCCGGAAAGCGCGAGACCTTCCACAACATAGAGGTCGTGTATACAAAGCAGGATGAGACAGCCGATGCATTTATCGAAAAGACTGTGTTTGGTATACGTGACAGGTACAAGGTAACAGTGGCAACCTCTGACGGACTGGAGCAGCAGACGGTCATGAGCCTGGGGGCACTGCGAATGTCGGCCCGCGAGCTTAAGGAGCATATTGATATGACGAAGCGTGCCGGGATGGAGGCATTCATATCAGGATAGGCCGTAAACAGGCAAGATTTTGAGAGACAAGGAGAAAAGGAAATGGTAGTAAACGAAAGCATGTACCAGCTCGGAAGCGTGCGCTCAGCAATCAGAGAGCTTTTCGAGTATGGTAAAAAAAGAGCAGCAATTGTGGGCAAGGAAAATGTATATGATTTCTCAATAGGAAACCCGAGCATACCGGCTCCGCAGATAGTAAACGACACAATAAAGGAGCTTGTGACAGATTATGATTCTGTTGCGCTGCACGGCTACACCTCAGCACAGGGAGACGTGGAAACGAGAGCGGCAATAGCTGAGTTTTTGAACAACACACATGGCACACATTTTAATGCGGACAACCTTTACATGACAATGGGAGCAGCGGCATCGCTGTCAATCTGCTTTCGTGCATTGACAAGTGACGCATATGATGAGTTTATTACTATAGCGCCATATTTCCCGGAGTACAAAGTATTTGTGAATGCAGCAGGAGCAAGGCTTGTAGAGGTGCCTGCAGACACAGAGCATTTTCAGATAGATTTCGATGCGCTTGAGGAGAGAATCAATGAGCACACCAGAGGTGTCATAATCAATTCACCAAACAACCCATCCGGCACAGTCTATTCCGAGGAGACCATCAAAAAGCTCTCAGACCTCCTTGAGAAAAAGTCTAAGGAGATAGGAAGACCGATATTCATCATCGCAGATGAGCCGTACAGGGAGATAGTTTACGACGGAATCAAGGTACCGTTTGTGACCAAATATTACGACAACACACTGGTATGCTACTCATACAGCAAGTCACTTTCGCTGCCGGGAGAGAGAATAGGATACGTCCTCGTGCCTGATGAGGTGTACGATAAGGCGGAGCTGTATGCAGCAGTCTGTGGTGCGGGAAGAGCACTCGGCTACGTGTGCGCACCAAGCCTGTTCCAAAAGATGATAGTAAAATGCCAGGGGGCAACCGGTGATATCAATGCCTACAAAGAAAACAGAGAGCTTCTGTACGAGGGACTCACAAGGATAGGCTATCACTGCTTCAAGCCGGACGGAGCCTTTTATATGTTTGTAAAGGCACTCGGGGATGACAGCAATGCATTCTGTGAGAAGGCAAAGGAGGAGGATGTGCTCATAGTAGCAGCAGACGGCTTCGGCTGTCCGGGCTGGGTGAGAATATCATACTGTGTGGACAGGGAAATGATAAAACGCTCCATGCCTGCGTTTGAAAAGATATACAACAAGTATAATAAATAATAGTTACAATAAAAAAATAATCCGAAAAAGCGCCGAAAATTACCTAAAAAATATGCAATTTTCGGCGCTTTCAATATGCAGTTTTCACAAAGTTGTCTCCGTGTGGCCGCTGTGTGACCGTTGTGTGACCATTGTTTTGTATAATGGAATAAAGAGTGGGAATATAAATAAAATCATAACGGAATAGTTATAAAAAATACAATAGAAAAGGAGATATGAGAGTGTTTAATAAAAAACTTAACAGGTTACTAGCAATCATGCTAGCTTCTGTAATGGGTGCGACATCACTTCCGGCAACACCGGTAAGTGCTGATACACCCTCTTCAGAGTATGATATATCTAACGACGCAGCTTCGGATGATATATCTGACAGTAAAATTCCAGATGAACAGGATTCGGATAATAATGCCACCGAGGAAAAACAGCCGCAGCAGCTGACGGTAGAGTATACACCGGCGGATGATATTTATGTGGGGAACAAAGTTGTTCCGGTGGTAAAATCCGACAGGGCGGATGCAGCCGTTGACAATTTAAAATACACTGTTGTAGAAGGCAAAAATCTGATTGAAAAGGATACAGACTTTGCATCAAACGGTATATGGACAGCAAAGGATACCGGAACTGTAAGGATAAAGGTGACAAAAGCAGAAGATGACAAATATAAGTCAGCAGAGGCAGAATATACTGTTACCATCAAAGAATATGATTACAGCAGTATGAATAACAGCCTGACAGGGACAATGCTGCAGGGGACACAGTTTTATGTAGAAGCACCTACATTATCGCTGGCAAGTGACAATCAGGCGGTATATGTGGTTAGAAAAGGTGATGAATGGATTGAAGCTGATAAATATCAGCTTATGCCACAGCAGGGTGATAACAGACAGACTCTTGTAATAGCACGTAAGGACAAGGAAAGCGGAGCTATCACAGATATTGGAAGTCTGCAGCTCGACTACAAATATGATACACAGCCTCCAAAGATAACATTGAATCCAAAGGAGGATGATAAACCTGCTTTCACAAAGGATGCTGTGGATTATTATGGAAATGTCAGAAAAGTAGACATGAATATCCACGATGTCTCTTTGGATGATGGTTCCACACAGCTTTGGGTAAAGGTTGATGACCGGGAAGAATTCGATGTATTTGATGTCGATAATGCCCAGAAGCTGATTGATGCAGGAATAGAGTATAGTGACTGGATCGTGACAGGGGCTGATTATAGCAGCTGCATCACATTTGGTACAAAAGCGGATGAGGAACACAAATATCAGATAATCAGAATGTATGCGAAGGATCAGGCGGAGCATAAGTGTAATGATACAAGCTCAATAGAGCAGCCGTTTTATGTGGATAGAAAAGCGCCTTCAGGTACTATTGGATATGATGCTGATTTAATAGACGAGCAGAATATGGCCAGTCAGCAGGCATCAAATGTATATGGACAGCTGGAGGATATCAGCGGAATAAAGCAGGCATTCTACTATGTGAATAAATCAGATGAAAGTGGCAGTATTTTAAATGATGAGCAGGTAAAAGCGCTTGATGATTCAGCATGGAAGCCGTTAGAGCTTATTGAGGATACATATGATGCCCGATATAAGTACAAGATCAATACATCTGATCTGAAGGATACTTCATATAACGTATATGTAAAGGCTCAGGACAATTGTAATGGCGAGATAGCATTTTTCTCCACAGCGAAGCTGGTTGTTGATACCCTGCCACCGGAGCTTACAGTGTCACAGGATACCATGACAGCAGCCAATGAAAAAGGCTGGCATAAGGATGATATAAGCTATATCGTTAAAGCAGCTGACAGCTTATCAGGAATTAAGAGTGTTGAATACACTGTATTTGACGGGAAAAAGAAAATTGTATCAGGACAGACTGTTGAGCTTGACGCAAGCGGGGAAGGAAGGATAACCATTCCGGCAGCAGAGCAGTTTAACGGAACGGATCTGATGCTTTCAGTAAAGGCAACTGATTATGCCGGACTTAAGACAGAGGTTACAGGTGACAGCTTCAAGTTCAGCATGGACAGTCAGTCACCTGATGTCATTATAGAGCCGGAAGCGGGTAAAAACAGAAAATATTTCAATGACGATGTCCGTATAAAAACAAGTGTAACTGACAGCATTTCAGGTGTTGTATCAGCAAAATACCAGATAGTGACAGATGATCAGTCAGTATCGGATGATGAAGGGGCATGGAATGAGCTTGATGAATCAGGAATCATAAATGTATCGGCTGAGGCTTATCTGGATAAAAAGACAGATGTATATGTTAAAGCTGTTGATGAGGCAGGAAACGTGACTGTAGCGGATTTGACAGCAAGCGGCAGCCAGCCATTTTATATTCATAAGGCAGCGCCTGCAATAACAGTGACATATGGTACACCTGAGCAGCCGGATCCACAGTGCATCCGCAGTGTAAAAGGCACTGAGTATTACAGGGAAAACAGGATTGCAACCATTTCGGTAAAAGAGAATGAGCTTTTCTTTGACCCAGATGAAACAAAAATCAATGTAAAGGTTGATGGAAATGAACAGACACAGTCAGATGCATGGTCTGAAAAGTCATACTGGGTAAAGACAGGCGAGGGAGCAGAAGCTGTTTACAGTAAGCAGCTCGTATTCAATGCAGGACACAAGTATGAGCTGAGTGTCAGTGCAAAAGATTTGTGTGGTAATTCAGATAATGGATTTGAGATAGAAGGAGACAAATCAGCAGAGTTTGTAATTGACGTACAGTCGCCGACAGGAAATATCAGGTTTGACGGACTTTCAACAGGCATGGATACCGTGTGGGATTTATTGCTGCCAAAAGACAAATATGAGATTTCAAGATTTGCTGCCAAGAAGGTCAATATTGCCGGACAGCTAGGAGATGAGCTTAGCAGCATCGAGTCGGCAGAGTATTTCGTTTCAGCAGAGGATGCAATAATTGACGTAGACAGTATTCAGGAGGCTGACTGGAAGACACTTGACAGCCTTAATGAGGATGGCACCTTCAGTGAACAGATAGACTGCGAGAACAAAAACTGCGTGGTATATGTCAGGGTTACAGATTTAAGCGGTAATGTTTCATATATCAGCACAAATGGATTGGTAGTTGATACATGCGCACCGGCAATATCAGTCATCACACCTGAGACAGCATCAGGAATGTACAGTGCAGATGTGCCGGTAAGTATAGAGGTATCAGATGAGAATGCCACAGGAGTTGCATCAGGAATAAAGAGCGTAAACTATACGGTAACAAATATGGGACAGCCGACACAGGATGGAACATTATATAGCTATGATAAGACAGCAGCGGGCTTAAAAGATCTGGAAAATCATGTAACAGAGCAATTTGACATAAGTGCGGCTTCAAACAACAGTAATGAAGTGCGTATAGATGTTACCGCAACAGACAATGCAGGAACGGCATACACAGTAACAAAATACATAAAAATAGATACAACAGCACCAACAGTGCAGGTAAGCTATGACAATAACAGTGCAGATACATCATTTGGAGACACAGCATACTTCAAAGCACCGCGAACAGCAACCGTAAAAGTAACAGAGCGTAACTTTGATGCATCAAAGGTAGCAGCGGAAATAAAAGCCGCAGCAGGTAAGGCACCTGCTCTTTCAGACTGGAGCACAGAAGGTGGAAGCGGTAACGGTGATGATACAGTACATGTTGCCACAATATATTACGGACATGATGACGATTACACATTTGGAATCGGAGTAAAAGACATTGCGGGAAATGCCGCTGCAGGAGTGGATTATGCAAATTCGCTTGCACCGACAAAATTTACAATTGATACGACAGCACCTGTTATTTCGGTAGCATATGATAACAACAGTGCATCAAACGGAAACTATTATAATAACAAGAGAACAGCAACTGTGACAATCACAGAGCACAATTTTGATACAAGCAGAATAGTACTGAGCATGACTGCACATGATGCAGGAAAATCAGTAGCAGCACCGGCATTTGGAAGCTGGTCCGATAATGGTGATACACATACGGCAACATTAAGCTTTGATGCGGATGCCACATATACATGGTCACTTGCATATACAGACAAAGCCGGCAATAAGGCAAAAGACCTTGCAAAGCAGGAGTTCTGCATAGATACGACAAAGCCTGTTGTAACAATCAAAGGTGTAACCCCGGGCTCAGTAAACAATAATTCAGGAAATATGTCATTTGTAATAGAGTGCACAGATACTAATCTTGAATCCTTTTCACCGGTGCTTACAGTTGAGGTATATGAAAATGGCAGATTCGTAAGAAAAACGATTACAGGAAACGTGATATCAATTACAAACGGACAACGTGTAGAGTATAGAAATCTCAATGAGGATGGAGTGTATTCACTGACATGCCATGTACAGGATAAGGCCGGAAATTCTTATGAAACAGTCAATATTATAGATGCAGGCGGAAAGCAGGTGACAGAGACTGCAGGGCAGGGAGAAAAATTGATGGATTTCTCCATAAACAAAGGCGGTTCAATCTTCTCGCTGGATGACAATACGATGAAGCTTGTAAAGGATTACTATGTGCAGAAGGTATACCATGATGTGGTAGTCAGAGAGATAAATCCGGATGAAGTTACCAGCTGTACTGTCAAAGTAAATGGAAAAGCACTTAAGCAGGGAACAGACTTCAGTGTGAATAATGTAAGTGAAAGCGATGGCTGGCATAAGTACGAATATGTGATATCAAATGCGGTATTTGAAAAAGAGGGTCAGTACAATATCGTTGTGGAGACAAAGGACAAAGCAGATTCAGTTGCCTACAGTGATGTGAAGAGTGTAAATATTGAATTTATTGTGGACAAGACAGCACCTACATATACATTGACAGGCGTAGATGAAAACAATGAAAACTATATTGGCTCAAAGAATGCAGTATTGATGCCGAAGGATGATGGCGGAAAGCTTGGACGTGTAAAGATTACTGTAGTGGGCAAGGATGACAAAGAAAAAAAGGTTATTAAGGAAATGTCGGGAGACGATATGCTTGACTATCTGGACAAGCATGACGGAAAGATAGAGTTTGAAGTACCTAAGGAGGTGCTCTCTGCAAAAGACGGTGATTCAAGGCTTATGGTAGAGTGTGCAGACTGTTCTGTTGACGAAGGTGGAAAGACCAATGAAGTGAAAAAAATATATGGTAAGGATACAGAAGCAGATACAGAGATTGCCGAAGATGATGTACCTATGGAATCAAATTCGTCAGATGTCAAATCAGTAGAAACAAACAATGATAAGGCAGTATATATAATTGGAGCAATAATATTATTTGTACTTATAATTGCTATATTGATAATCGTTTATTACATGAGAAAAAAGCTGAAAGAAAAAAAAGACAATGATGAGCAATAAGATAATTATCTATGTGTTTACATCACCATGTGGTGGTGTGGGAAAAACAACAATGTCTGTGGCATGCGCGAAAGCGCATGCCCTTCAAGGCAGACCTGGCAACGAAGATTTTGAATTCTGGGAGGAGTGAGTATGAGATTTGAAATAGCAGCTGACACGGACAGAGGAATCGTAAAAGAAACTAATCAGGATAGTCTGCTGGTAAAGTGCTTCTCAACATGCAAAGGAGACATGGCATTTGCAGTATTATGTGACGGCATGGGCGGCTTATCGAAGGGTGAGCTGGCCAGTGCCACTGTAGTCAGAGCATTTGACAGATGGAGTGACGAGCAACTGCCTGAGCTTTGCAAATCGTCGAACCCGGATATTGACAGTCTGATTCTGGAAAGACAGTGGGATGAAGTAATACAGCAGCAGAACGAAAAAATAAAAGCATATGGCAAAGCACATGCAGTAAACATGGGAACAACAGTGGTAGTGCTGCTTGTCACGCAAAAAGCCTACTACATTATAAACGTGGGCGATTCCAGAATATATAGCCTTTCAGACCATATAGAAAGGCTTACGACAGACCAGACATATGTACAGCGGGAAATTATGAATGGAAATATGACACAGGAGCAGGCTATGAGAGATCCGCGAAGGAATGTACTGCTGCAGTGTGTCGGGGCATCAGCAGAGGTAAAGCCGGAGTACAGGACCGGGGCAATGAAAAATGGAATGTCACTTCTGCTTTGTTCAGATGGCTTCAGGCATGAGGTATCAGAACAGGAAATCTATGAGATGCTGAAAACGGCAGCAACTGTAGACGGGCAGAATATGCACGACAGACTGGAGCAGCTCATCAGACTCAGCATGCAAAGAGGAGAGCGCGATAATATAACAGCAGCGCTCATAAAGGCACAGTAGGAGGAATAGATGCTTGAAATAGGCTCTTTAATTGACGGAAAATACAAGATACTAAACGAAGTTGGACACGGCGGAATGAGCGTTGTGTACCTGGCTATGAATGAAAGGGCAAACAAACAGTGGGCAATAAAAGAGGTCAGAAAGGATGGAGTAAAGGATTTTGAGGTGGTAAAGCAAAGTCTTGTTGCGGAGACCAATATGCTCAAAAAACTGAGCCATCCCAGTCTTCCTGATATTGTCGATGTCATAGATGAGGATGACAGATTCCTTATCGTAATGGATTATATAGAGGGAAATTCTCTCAAGACAGCATTGCAGGAGTACGGAGCCCAGTCGCAGAAAAATGTGATAAAGTGGGCCAAACAGCTATGCGACGTTCTTGGGTATCTGCACTCACAGAACCCGCCAATCATATATCGTGATATGAAGCCGGCAAACATAATGTTAAAGCCTGATGGAAATGTGGTGCTTATAGATTTTGGAACAGCAAGGGAATATAAGGAAAATAACATAGAGGATACGACATGTCTTGGCACGATGGGATATGCTGCACCGGAACAGTTTGGTGGAATGGGACAGACAGACGCGAGAACAGATATATATTGTCTGGGAGCCACAATGTATCATCTTGTTACGGGAATGAATCCCTGTGAGCCACCTTACGAAATAAGGCCGATCAGAGAAATTGACCCAACAGTGTCAGGTGGTCTTGAACGTATTATTACAAAGTGTACACAGCCGGATCCAAACAACAGATATCAGAGCGCAGCTGAGCTGATGTATGACCTTGAGCACTATACAGAGATTGATGACATGTATAGGAAGAATCTAAAGAGAAAGCTTGCGGTATTTATCACCACATCAGCTTTGACGCTGCTGCTTGGAACAAGTACAGTATTAAGCTATTGTGCGGCAGAACACAAAAAAAATGAAAACTATAATAGCATATTAAAAGAAGCGGATACCTATGACAATTATGACAACGGATATTACACGGCTATAGTAACCGACCCGACAAGGACGGAGGCGTATCTTAAGCTGAATGACAAACTGACAGACGATTTTGTACTGAACAGGGATGAGGCGCAGATATTGAACAGGCTGATGGTAGGTATAGATTGCAAGGACCACAATGGCCGGGTGCATACATATGATGTCATGGCAAAGCTGAAAGAAAAAAATCCAAAGGGATATGAGGATGTATGCTATAAGATTGGTGAAAGCTTTTTATTCTACTACGAAATCAATGTGGAAAAAGACAGATACTCCAGTGCGGCGCAGTGGTTCAAGGAAGTAAAGGAGAATCATCCGGAGGCAGGAATATACTGTGAGATATCAGATTGTCTGACATTGATTAGCCAGTATGATGGAGCAAAGATAAAACAGACAGAAAAAACATATGAAGAATACAAAAAGCTATGGAAGCAAATAAATGAGCTATATGCAAAATCAGAGAATTTTGACAGCTTAGACGCAAAGATTCAGGTATGGAATGAGATAGATGATATAGTTGACACAAATATCACATCATTTATAGCAGTGACAGATAAGGATAAAGTTATGGATTTATTACATACAATAAAGGACAAAACAGAAAAGCTGGATAAATCCATAATGCGCGAGCAGATAACAGGATTGCAGGATAATATAGACAAAACAATTGAGAAGGCACAGAGCGTGAAGGAGGAAAACAAAGATGACTTATAATCAGTACAGGATGATATTTTACGTATCCTTCACCGCATTTGCCATAATGCTTATAGCTTCAATAGTCATACTTATAGTGCTTGAAATACCTAAGGTCATAGGTGCACTTACCGGAAAATCTGCCCGGAAAGGAATTGCAGCAATTGTACGAAAGCAGACAGCGGGACATATTGACATAACATCGTCCGGTCCGATAGCACCGTCATATAACCTGGCAGGGGAGAATAAGAAAAAGCCGGGATATACACAAAAGGTAGATGAAACTACTGTGCTGGATGCACCGACAGAAGTATTGCAGGATGAAACCACAGTATTGGAAGATATAACCGAAAAGCTGCAAAAAACCAATATCAGGTTCGAAGTAACAAAGAAAATAGAATTTTTACATACGACAGAATGTATCTCATAAGGAATGGAAAATAGCGAATGTCTAAATTAAAAGTAAGCATAAAAAAATCGACCGTTACTGCCATGATGAAGGCAGGACGAAAGGAAAGAATAAATGAAACCGAACTAAGCCAGCTAGCCAGAATAAAACCATGTGGAATCATGCATGTGACAAAAACAAAAAAAGACAGTGTCATATATACGTGCCCTGCAAATATAAATCTTACCGATAGATTGAAAAAAGCCATAAGCAAATATGATTTCTTTTTCATGATTGAGCAGATAGTAATAATGGTTGAGGATGTATACAATAACGGACTGAACGTAAACAGTGTTCGTTTTAATATGGATGACGTATACATAAACGAGATGACAAAAGAGATGTACTTTATATATTTTCCGATAGTAGGAGGACAGGAAAGTGCAGATATTGTCGGGTTTATAGAAAACATAATTTATACAATGACACCTGTTATCAATGAGGATACGAATTATATATCCAGATTTATGTATTATGTCAGAAGCTTCCATGGCTTCAACGGCAATGCAATAGAAAAATATATCTCACGCGAAGAGCGTGCAGTTGTGAACGTGCTGAAAAACAAAGCAGTGACAATGCAGCAACAGATAATGCAGCAACAGACAATGCAGCAACAGATAATGCAGCAGGTAATGCAGGGAAGCATGGATGGAACTACAGTGTTGTCAGATGATGGCATATCCGTACAGCAGATACAGCAGATGCAACCGGTGAACTATCATTTTGCAAGTCTTA
Organism: uncultured Lachnobacterium sp.; assembly: GCA_900546625.1. Taxonomy (GTDB): domain Bacteria; phylum Bacillota; class Clostridia; order Lachnospirales; family Lachnospiraceae; genus Roseburia. The sequence goes on from URDU01000019.1 coordinate 49,833, forward strand.
CAAGGCAGGTAACAGGTGAAAAGATAGAGCTTGGCAAACCATCGTTTGTGCTGGGAAAGAATCCGGAAAAGTCAGATTATGCGGTAGCAGACAATACGAATATCAGCAGGGTGCATGCAGTGATAACCATGCGAAACGGACGTTATTATGTAATGGACCAAAATTCTACCAATGGCACATTTATCAATGGAAGGATAATAAAGGCGGGGCAGGAAACAGAGATATTACCGGGAGACTGTCTGATGTTAGCTAATGAGGAATTTATATTTAATGAATAGCTTTAAATATAAAAGGTGAGGAGAATAATACTATTATGGAACTAAAAGAATTAAGTCGCAGAATATCAAGGTACCTGGCAAATGTAGAAAATCTGCAGCTTGAGAAAAACAGGCTGCTTAATGAAATAGATGCTTTGGATCAGGAAGCATTGAAAATAAAGGAATATAAATGGCAGGCGCAAAACCGGTTTAAATGCAGAGTTGATAATATAGCCGGCATGGACAGATATAGCAGTCGTAATATAACAAATCTGAAGGGCAGACTTAAGAGTATTAATTCATTAAATGATGGAAAATCGTATGTAGCCAATGCGATGAATGCTATAGATTCAATGCTGAGAGATGTAGAGAATGCAATCAGGAGCAGAAATGACAGGATATATGAAATAAATCAGCAGCTGTGTACATATGAGGACAATATAGAGCAGCTGAGAATAAAAAAAAGAAGAATGGAGAGTAAGTAATGGGACAGTACAATTTAAGGTTTGAGCAGGAGGAATTTACAGAACTTGTGCGTTTATACTCAGAACTTGCAAAGATTGCAGATAGACAGATGAACGATTATCAGATGATACTTGATATTATAAACACAAATGCAGTTATAAGCGGTGAATTGCACGATAAGCTGGAAGTGTACGAGGATGCTGTTCATACATATCAGAGTATACTGGGAGAATCCTTCAAGGAAATGTCAAAAAAACTTAATGAATTTGTGAGAGATGTAGATGAGGCAGATGGAGATATATATGGTATAGGAACATATGAAGCGTATTAGAAGGAGGGGTGACGCATAATGAAATTTAAGGATTTTACGCAGGAAGCATACGATGACATACAAAGCTATATGGGAGGAGAAGAACAGTGGGAGGAAATAAACAAAACCTACGGTGTAGTGGAAACCAAAGGTATATTTCAATATGATTATGAATCACAGCTAAGAAACGCGGCAACAGAATATCAGAGACAAAATGAAGAGGCAAGCAATAGTGTAAGAAGGATGTTTGATAATGTAAATGGAGTGGATGATCTATATGCAGCCAGGTTTCGGGACGAATATATGGACTTGGAAAGATTCAGCACTGCAATTAAAGAACTGGCAGCTCTGATTAATGTAAGATCCGTTGAGAATATATATACTATGGATTGCCAGACATTGAAAACAAAAGCTGGTAATATACAGGCAAAAGTGGACTCGAAGATAACAGAGTATTATAAAGAGCGATTCTATTCAGTGGATTCTAATGGAAAGACAGTTATGAACTGGGACGAAATAAACTATGAGATGCGGAAGGAATTTGTACCAGATGCAGAGCTGCAGGCACTTGTATCAGTATTTCCAAAGCTGTCCACAGATGATGAGGAAGAAACCATAGCAAATATAGAGAACATGCTGCGCGCAGGTTATGGAAACGCCAAGGATGATGAGTGGATAGATAATGCAGATCTGGAAGACCCTAAGTATTACAGTGTGAGTGTCACGAATACATTTAAGAGGGCGGTGGATATATATAAGACAAGTATGGATATAATTGACTATTACAGCGAAAAATGTGCATACAGAAACGACGAGATTAGTGATGAAGCGCTTGAAGAGATGAAAGAGCAGTACAGAGTGTCATCCCTGTTTAAAGCAATGGTTGATAGCTACCCTACAATTGGAGTTGCATATAATGGAAAAAACGATGGATTTACAATACATTCCGATAGAGAGAAGAATGTGACTGTATCCGTATGCCTGAAAGAGCTGCCATTTGATGTAAGCATATGCAAGATTACAGACAGCAATGACAGGGAGATATTGGACAAATATTATAACGTCAAGGTAACAAATGGAACTATTAATGAAAAAGTAGGAAAAGAAAATGAGAAGGTCAATCAGATAGATGCGTATGGAATGGTAGATAATCAGATTGTAAGCCATGTACTTCCACACGGCATGATTGAGAATACAAAGCAGAATCTTGAAAATCAAAAGGAAGAGGAAAAGACTGAATGCAGAGTATTTTTTGATGTAACAAGTAATACTTTAAAAGGTAAGATTATTGATGAAGCTATAGGCCTTTCAGCGGTAATAATAAATGAAACCGTAGGAGATAAGATTAACAAGGCTAACGCAGCAATAAATTATTTGAATGACTTAAATGCAGCATATGATGAAAATAATGAAAATGTACAAAATAATGCAGAAATTGATGAAGCAAAAGACAGACTGACAGAAACAGACTTTACATGTCAGGACATGATAGAAGATGCCAATTATTTCGGCATGGATATGGAGATAACCAGGGTAGGTGACACCTATATCTGCGAGAATATCACGACGGATGTGGAGAAAGTGACGAAGATGGTGGATGCATATAATGCACAGGCAAAGCCGAAACAGCAGGTAAGTATTAAGGACTTAAAAGACTATGCCAAGGGAGCAGATGATAAAAATCAGAGAGAGGATGACGAAAGTTATAAGGCTTTGTGTAACAGAGTAAAGGAATATATGAAGTACATTTTGGAAAATTAAGATGACAATAAATAGGCATGAATGCAACGAATACAGGAAGGAAAATTATTATGAAGAAAGCAATATCAGTTCTTATGATAGCGGCATGTATGTTATGTATGGTGACAGCATGTGAAAAAAAGGATAAAAAGGGAAATGACACATCAGCAGCTCAGTCAACAGGAACAGATTGCACGGCAGCAGAGCGTGTGACCACAGAGCCGGAAGGTGAAATCACGATATCAGAGATGATAGATCAGAGG
>URDU01000020.1 GCA_900546625.1 uncultured Lachnobacterium sp.
TGCACAGTCTGTTGCATCATGCTGCTTTATAAATGTGTATCGCATTGTGTCCCTTTCGTATGCTATATATTAAAAGCTTATTTTCTAATTTCTTCTGTCTAACAAAGCCTCATTTTTAGAAGCAAATCTTATAAAAAAACTGTTTGGCAACTCTGTATTTTTAAAAATCACAATATAAAATATTATAAGAATCAATTTTGTTACGTTTGATACATTTTCTACATTAACCAACAAAATATCATCCCACTTATAACCAAGAACACTGCCTATAGAACTCGCCAATACATTAAATGCAATAAAAATAAGTAAAAATTGTCTACTCCATATATTTTTTGTCCAAAAAGATTTTATATATTTACGTGATAGTATGAGCACAATAACAGAAACTACTATAAGAACAATGCAAACTAATGGTTTCTTATAAAGTTCAAATATATACTGCAAGCTAAACATGTTTATTAAAATCCCCATGCCGCGTCCGCCAAATATTCCCGATTCATTCAATTCACAGTCAATTTTCTTGATTTCTGATATCATAGAAATATAATACACTGCATAAAACATCAAACATCCAATTAATAATAAGCTAATATTCTGAAACTCATCTCCGGCCGTTGTCTTGTCTAATATATAGTAACTAATTATACCTAGTCCCCATATAATAAAATGTACGGTATATTTTTTCACTCTTCACCCCTAATATCTACCATATCCCCAAACTATTTTTTCTTTTTTGAATCAAATCCAATATACATTCCACCGTGTTTTTCACCTTCAGTAAAAAGCCAGCTAGATAACCCAAAAGCAGTTGACAGTGTTCCATCATAACACATATCCATATATGTGTACCTCCTCTTCTCTTTGTTTTATTTTTGCCATTCCCGTCTGCAGACAGTCCTGACTCTATGCAAAGCTTTTATATACAAAAATTAATCATCTAGGTGCAATGTCACTTATTATACCACCAACTATAGACACATTCCAAAACATATGCAGTACGATTGCTGATACGATATTATTTGTGCGTAAATATACATATGCACATCCCATTCCAAGTATGAAATATATTAATAAATTGCTTATTTCCTGCATAAATCCACTCTGTTTTAAGCTATTTATGTGAAACATTGCAAATATAACTGCACTTATTAACATATAAACAACATTATCTGCCTTTAATATAGTTTTTAAAATAGTAATAACTGCACATCGATTAAATAATTCTTCTAATACTGGTGAAAATATTATAATTTTAATTATAATACTAGCCGATAACGCCTTCTCTTCTCCTTCTCCCAGCAAAACTTGAATTAATACTGACAAAAATGCTATTATTAAAAATACTGTACTAATTTCATTTAAAATCTCTTTATCAAAGGTTTTAAATCCTTCCCTCAAAAATGGGTAAAATATACCTATTGATAAAAAAAAGATTAAAGCATACATTATATAGTCGCTATATTCTATATAATGGTTTAATACAATATTCATGTATTTAAACCCACCGAGATATCCTATTATAAATATTATGGCATATACCATTATCGTAACTTTATATGTTTTTTTCATTGTTGTTTTGTACAAAAGTAGTCTCATATAAAATAATTTATTGAGACTACTTTTCCTTTTCTGTCTATCCTTAAATATTTATTGCCTTATAAACATACAATATTTTAAAATAAATCGTATGCTCCTGACGCATACAGAGTTGCTGCTGTGCATACTCCTATAGTCACCTTTACCTGCCATGGAACCGCTTTGATAAATCTCAATAAAGTTCCACCTGCTTTACTCAACATTCTTCCATATGATAATCCCTTATTTTTTTCAACAAAATGTCTAAATGCAACCCCTGCATATATAATATACCCATAACAGTGGACACGCGAATTAGCTCCAACACCATTATTTCTCGAATATGCGAAAATGAAAGATTATTCACTAATACATCTGATTTAGTTATGAATTGGTGAGACACTGTCACACTTTTCCAAAATCATGTGCAGTATTTATATAACTAATTTTTAAGTATTTTCTTATTTTCAAATGACAAACACATTATATTAAAGATTTTGATCAATCCGATTTTCCTATCTGTACTCAACAATTTCTTCCAATGGTTTCCTTGGTCTTTTAGCCGGAGCTTCATCGGCAAAGCCAACCGCAACAATTCCTGTCACCTGGCTGTCTGTTCCGATAAAATCCATCAACTCATTATAGGCAAAGCAGGTATTGGCAATCCATAAGGTACCTAATCCATATCCCGTTGCCGTCAGAATCATATTTTCAATTGCCGCACCTATGGACAGTGAATCACAAATTTCAACGATTCGTTTCTCATTTTCAATACTTGCAAATGGCGTGTGCTGATTAGTATTGAGCACTGCTATGAGGCAGGGAGCCTCCTGCATGATTCTGACTGTATTCTCAGCATCCGGTATGGCAAATGCCCATTCAGGCATTAGTTCATGGGTTGTTTTTTCTTATACTTCTTCTATTCTCAATTTCTCGTATCATAATTTTTCTCTCCATTATGTAGCATCTTATTACTTCCTACATATTTTACTATTTTTCAAATAAGAAGTTAGTAACGCAAAATGAAATATATGACATACTCCCAACTAAGTAATCCATGAAAAATCCATAAACAGTATAACACAAAATAAAAGTGATATGGTGAACTGATTGAATAATAAGGAGATTTCTATACGATGAGAACAATATTTTCAGAATACAATCCCCGGCATAATACGAAACAATGTTCATATAATCCGTCGGATTCGGAATTTCTAAAATAATCCTCAGACAGTTTTTATGTGTTCCGCTGTATATTACTCCTGCGAAAACACCACATTAAATAATAGGCTCACTAATTATATCCTAGCAAGCCTATTATTTTCTTTCAACCCTATCTGTCAATAGTTAGCTGATTCTCAAATGTTTGCTAACTGATTCATAAAACTTAAACAATTGAATGTCTTTACAGTCTATTCCTTCATCCAAGTCTTCTGAATATAACAAAATGGTGCTTTTAGAGGTGTTTTTCATGTCTATATGCAAACACAATACATTTATAAAAAAATAATCGAAATAATGAATTTCACATTTTATTACATCTTGATATTCATATTTATTCCCATTAATATAGAAGAAATCTTCATATATCTCATACTCAAATTCCTTTATGAATAATTTCCTTGTTGCTTTTTGATAAATATATGCTATTCCTACAATCATAAGTGCATTCATAAAAATAAATGGAAATCCATTTATATTCAAGCACAACCTATTAATTGAATATTCCTCAGCAAATACTACCACAATTAACACCAAGAAAAATATAGAAAATCTACCAAATAAGTGCTGTATTTTTATCGTTTCCATATAATACCTCATACTTTTCAATCAACCAAACACTATTCCGTTATTTTTATGAGAATCTCTTCTGTCAATAAAATTGCCAATGCACATTCCCAAACTTCCTCCTGAACAAGCCCATATAATATTCACTATTGAATTAGCCATTGTTTTTGTTAATGTTGCTCCTGCATGTTTGCATATTGTAATCAAAGAATTTCTTAAAAATGCTTTAGTAATTCCCAATAGATTACATGCAATTTTGACAGTTCTCCCACATTTAAAAGATTGAGATAATTCACCGATAACTGGTAAAATACAAACTCCCACGTCAAATAGTACAGCAAATGTCTTTACTTTAATCCCACCTCCTTCCGTATAGCACATTTCCTCTTCATCCATTACAGCATAACTGCTTGGGAGCACCAGTGCTCCATCGTAACACATATCCATATATGTGTACCTCCTTTTTCTTTGTTTTATTTTTGCCATTTCCGTCTGCAGACAGTCATGACTCTATGTAAAAGCTTTTACATACAAAAATTAATCATCTAAGTGTAGCTCATTACACCCTCATCATCATTATCAAAGTTCTCAGCAAACTGTTCATCCTTATCTGAATCTTCTTTGATAACAAAATTCCCCTGCTGCATTTCCCACAGTCTATAATACTGCCCTTTCTTTTCCAGCAGTTCCTTATGTGTTCCCTGTTCTATTATCTTTCCTTTGTCCATGACTATTATTTTGTCACAGTTTTTTACTGTTGCAAGCCTGTGCGCAATAATAAGCATGGTCTTTTTTCTGAATTTATTGTATATCATATCAAAAATGATATTTTCTGTTGCAAAATCCAGATTGCTGGTAGATTCATCCATGATATAAAACTGGTTTTCCTTAAGAAATGCCCTTGCAAGCGCAATTCGCTGTTTTTCACCACCGCTTAGTCCATTTCCGGCTTCTTCGAGATATGTGTAATACTGCATCGGAAGTCTCTTGATAAATTCATGTGCATCGGCCGCTTTTGCTGCCTCCCTGACCTCATCAAGAGTCGCACTCTGTCTTGTAACCCTTATATTATCATATATGCTTTTTGAAAAAAGCTCTATGTTCTGCGGTACATAGGATACAGCACGCCGGATATCGTCATTTCTGTATTCCGAGATATCCATGCCATCTATTGTTATGTCACCAGACTGTGGCTCATAATATTTAAGCAGCAGCTTAGCTATCGTAGACTTTCCGCTTCCGCTTGCGCCTACAAGTGCAACTTTCTGCCCTTTTTCTATCGTAAAACTCACATCATCCAGCGCAGGTTTTCGGTTTCCATAGCCGAATGTGACATGATTAAGCTTTATATCACCATCAATCTGTGTTATTTCCTGATACTGTCTTTCACTCTGCTGCTCTCTTTCATAATCCATGATCTCAGACAGTCTCTTCATGGAAATGTTTGCCTCCTGTATTGATAGCTGCAGACTTACAAGATTGCCGATTGGATCCATGAAATATCCAGCCAGAGTCATAAACGCCATATAACTTCCAAGTGTCAGGCTGTTGTTTATCACCTGCATAATGCCGACATACAGCATTACGAGATTCCCTGCTCCTGATATGACACTTGATATGGTTCCCTGCACATTTGAAAGCATTCCCTCTTTATAACTTATCCTAAGTGACTTTATGTATTCGCGTTCTATACTTTCCAGTTCGATGTCCTCGTTCGCATTTCCTTTTATTGTCTCAACCGCGCGCAATCCTTCTATTATCTCTGAATTGAGTATTGATGACTGCTGCATCTGCTCCTCATTTATCTTCTTATAAGGCTGTTTAAATATAAATACCAGCACTATACTTATGATTGTCATCATTACAATTATCGCAAAAAGCTTTGGGTTCATCTGAAACAGTATCACACCTGTGATAAGAGCCATTGATATATCCATGATAAGCGATAATGCTATATTTGTAAAAATATCCTTTATGGTAAATGCATCTGAGAAACGTGTCGTAATGTCACCTGTTTTACGGCTTGCAAAGAATTTCATCGGCAGCTTGTATATGTGTTCAAAATATCCCAGCATAAGAGGAATATCTATCTTTATTGACAGGTGTATAAGTATCCACTGTCTTACAAAGCTGACAAATGTCGAGGTCAGTGAAATTCCTAAGAATACTGCAAGCATGATCTTTAAAACATCCTTCTGCCGGTAAGGCAGTATCTCATCATATATTATGTTGTTGAAAAGTGATGATAAAATCCCAAGAAGAGTTACAAGAAGTGATGCCACAAGTGCATATATAAAAAGCTTTTTCTGTGGAAGAAGCAGCTTTATGTACCTGTCAAACAGCTTTGTTCCCTTAATCTTCTCACGTTCAAATTCGCTGTTTGGTTTTAACAGCAGCATCGCACCTGTAAATTTCTTATAGAAATCATCTATTGAAATTCTCTCTATATCCTTCGCCGGATCTCCCACTATCACATACTTTTTCGTTATCCTGAAAACAACAACAAAATGCGACATTCCCTCTTTAGTAATAACATTTGCAATCGCCGGAAGTGTATATCTGCTAAGGAATCCTTCCCTGTCAACCTTAACCGCCTGACAGTTAAAGCCAAGCTGCTCTGCACATTTTGACAGACCTATGAGATTTGTCCCTTTCAGGTCAGTTCCCATAAGATCCCTTAATTTTGTTATAGTGGTTTCTTTTCTGTAATGCAGACAGACCATACCCATGCATGCCGCTGCACAGTCTGTTGCATCATGCTGCTTTATAAATGTGTATCGCATTGTGTCCCTTCCTGTTCGCTATATATTAATTTTCTCTTCTAAACATTATTTTTCTGCCATGTCTGTTTGCAACTGGGCATGACTTTATGTAAATCATGATTACATACACCTTTACCAGAACCAGTATCTTCTCTTTACCGCCACATACACAGCAATTCCTGCAATTATGCCGATTCCACCTGCAATCAGTATATATCTGACCGCTGCGTTGCCCTCTCTGATGGGCTTTGCCGTGATCATATACTTTCCTGGTGTGCTTAAATTAAGCCCGCTCATGTCCTCTGTACTCACAAGTTCGTATTTATGCTTTTCGTTATTATATAGATACAGATATTTTCCTTTTACATCATCTATGTGCAGTGTCACTTCTCCGCACAGATACTCTCCATCGTTTAGATTGAATTTTATGCAGTCTCCTGCCCTTTCGAGTTCTATATCCGTATTAAGTTCATTTTTATAATTTATTATCTTCTTTCCGTCTATTACGATGCTGTAGCCGTCTCCGGTCACTTTCATCGTTCTGCCTGCTGTGTACAGTTCATATAGCATCTGTTCACTTATTACAGGTATTTCGGATACATCCATATTTTCATCAAATATCTGTTCACTTGTATTTTCTGCGTCTGTACTATCTGCTGCCTCAGGTTCAGCCACAGAACTTTCCGTATCTCTGTTTACGATTACCGACACTGCGCCCGACAAATCCCCATTTGAAACTATTATTGTAGCTGAACCTGTCTGTTTTGCCGTTACCACACCACTGCCCGATACTGCTGCAACTGATGTGTTGGTTGATTTGTATGAAACCGCCTGCTCTGCCTCTGCCGGAAACACAGATACGCTCAGTTTAAATGCCGTTCCCGGCTTCATTACGAGATATTCTTTGTTTATATTTATTCCGGTTGTTTTTACTTTTACTGTCAGATTTACCTCTTTTATTATACTTCCGGCAGATACATATATGGTAACATATCCTTTTGAGATACCCTTTACTTCACCTGCTGAAGTCACAGTTGCTATATTTATATCAGATGAACGGAATGTTATCGTGCTTTCCGTGGCATTCGCCGGAAGTGCTGTGGCTGTAAGGTTTATTGTCTTTCCTACTTCCACTTCCTCCTCATGATCTGATATCTCGATATCCGTTACCGGTATATTCTGTCCCGTATCCTGTACGTCTGTTTTGTCTTCCTTGTCCGTTTCCGATGCATTGTCCGGTTCCGGTGTTTCATCCATATCCGGTTCTGCATCATTTGCCATATCGCTTTCTTCCGCTGTCACTTCTGCAGCATATACCGCCATCGGTAAGTACTCCATTCCCAAAGCCAGTATAAATATAACTGCAAATATTCTTATTCTGTTTCTTAACTTCATAACCTTATCCCATGTCATTTTCCGGTTTTTATTCCGAGTTTCTCAAGCACATAGTTAAAATATGTGACTTTATCATACTGTATTCTTGCAGCCGCCGTCATGCCGTTAGTCACGTCTACCTTGTCTCCCTCACGGCTCAGCACATAATCCTGGTCTAGCACTATCATCACTTTAAATGCCTGGCTTGTCGCTCCATCCTGCCCTTCCTGTGTAGTGACATTGCTGTCTATCCGTGATACGCTTCCGCTTATCGTCCCATAGACATTCTGTGACAGACCGTCCATAACCACCTGCACTCTGTCTCCCTCATGCATTCTGGCCATATCAGATGTGGAAACATATGCTTCGAGATATCTCTGCGAATTTTCCGGTGTGATTGTTGCCACAGTTGTCGTTGTCTGTACAACCATTCCACTCTTATAATTTCCCAGCATATGCAGAACTCCTGATGTGGTAGCTTTTACCTCATAAGCATCCTGCCCACTTGTCACCGCTGCAAGCTGTGCATCTATTGATGCAATTTGCAGATTCGCCTCTTCAATCTTTGTCTCGGCAGATTGTATGGCAGAATAATATACTTCATCAATCTTACCCTGATTAGTTTCAAGCTGTGCCTGTATCTGCTCATCAGTATATCCATATGCCTGATACGTTGACACATCAACCTTATTCTGTTCCACCTGTGATTTGTAGGTTTCAAAAAGGCTCCAGTACAGACCGTCATCCGCTTTTGTCTCGTCAAAATAATTGGTATCGTCTTTTATTGATTTTATAAGAAGACTATACTGTGATATCTGTTCTTCATATGATTTTCTGTTGTCTTCAAGCTGTGTCTGCTGCAGATCATAATCAGTGCTTTTAATTGTAAAAAGCACATCCCCGGCTTCCACAAGTGCGCCCTCTTCCATGTTGCTGTCAAGAATCTCTCCCGTATAGCTGCACATGACATAATTTGACTCATCATTCGTCACAGTTCCCTGTGCCTGTATGGTATACACCTTTGGTGTTTTTATACTCCATACTACTGCCACAATAAGAAAAACGGCTACAACTGTTATAAGTATATAGCCGAATGCCGGTGGATTCTTATCAAACAGTATTCTTGATTCCCTTATTTCATCTAAACTCTTAACTCTTCTGCTCATAACGCTTTTATTCCTTTACAGGCATGAATACCTCTGCAACCATTGTCTATTCTTCTTCGTTTCTGTCTACGTAGATCGTATAATTGCAGCCATCCAGCTCTCCTCTCCTATATTCGATGTGTAGATATTAGTATCTGCACACCGAACATATACTAAAATACATGATATAAAAATCACCATATCACATATTTTTCCTTATTTTTATCATCCAAAGATAATAATATCCAAAAATAGCACATGTTATTAGATTCCATTCATACAACACTGATAATACTATAATAAATTCAAATATTACAGCAATTGCACAATTAACGCCTCCTATTCTATCATTATTGTACCTTATAAACAAAATCATATATATCAAAATGATTATACACATTAACGCGTATTCTGTTTTTGTATTAGTTGTGTTCATAAACATACACGTAATAATTCCATTTGCCAATAGCCATTTATTCATTTCCTTTATACGGCAATCATCTGCTTTTTCGTACGTATCAATGAAATCTATCAACTTTATATGCTTTCCATATAACTCTTTACAAATCAGAATTGTTACTATTATCCCAATCATACTAAAACCAATAAGAGCATACTTAAACACAACACTATCAATTTGTGCACCAATAAATGATATTCCTATCAAGAGCTGTTTAATTATTACATTTACCTCTACGCACTTACTGTGTAATGAAATATATTCTTTGTCTTTAAGGAAATTTGATACTGATGCTCCTAAAAGTCCTACCAGTAGAAAAATAAACGATATAAGCACTAAATAGTTAAAATCATCTTCACAAATAAGTTTATATAATATAAATATTCCTGCATAATAGACTACGTCTGATATTATTAATATCATTCCCAACACTTCTATCCATCTCCAATTTCATTTATAAAACACAGTACAAGTGCTCTCACGACAATTAGTATTTTACCGTAATTCCTATTCCAACAGCCTCCTTAAAAGGATTCCAGTTCCATGACACTCTCACCCCATTATTTAGTGCTCCTCTAGCCAAGCCCTTTCCAAACGCTATAACCTGTCCTGCTGCCCATGTAAGTATACCTGCAACAACAGCAGTTGCTAACCCGCCAAATTTACTTACCTTATTAATCAGACATTTAGCTAACGTATACGTCAAAGCTCCTGCAATTGCCACTTGTGGAGATAATCCAATTGCACAAAGTCCATTTATGCATTGCTTTTTGCTAAGATTTGCAATTTCCTTACCACCTTCTAAATATGTCATTTCCTCTTCATCCATTACAGCATAACTGCTTGGGAGCACCAGTGCTCCATCGTAACATAATTCCATTTTGTGTCCTCCTGTTTCTTTCTTCTAAACAATATTTTTCTGCCATGTCTGTTTGCAATCAGACATAACTTTATGTAAATCATGATTACATCCTCTTCTGCTCATAACACTTTTATTCCTTTACAGGCATGAATACATCTGCAACCATTGTCTCTTCTTCTTCGTTTCTGTCCACGTAGATCGTATAATTGCAGCCATCCAACTCAATATCATTCTCAAATGCATACACCCCAAGCTTATCATAAGCGAACTTCAGCTTATCATCCGGTCCGTTATATCTGGCATACAGACAGTTTTTTACACGCAGCAGAGACTCCATCCTATATGGCTGCTCTACGTTGTGGATAAAGTTGTTCGCCTGGAGCATAAACTGCATGTTGATATCAGGCTCATTATTTTCATCCAGCTCAACCTTTGAATATTGAATTAACGGTCCGATCTGGTTTGCTCCATGCGTCTGTATGTATGTACTTATTTTGTTAATTTCAGAATCAAAAAGATTTTGATCATCTGATTCAAGATCAAGCCTACGGACTATGACGTTTTGGAGTTTCAGTGTTTTGTTTTCATAAATATTTATGCTATTCATAATTCACTTCCTTTCTGATTTTTTATAGTATTGTTGTCAGAAGTGTTTGCAACCACTTCTGACTCTATGTAAAAGCTGTTACATACAAAATCACTACCTACTAAACTAAATATTCTTTCCCATTTAAATATTATAATTACCCATTTCTTATCTCTTATTAAAAAATGTCCATATCCACTGTGCCAGATTTTCCAATCCATACGTAACCATTATGTTTCGCCTCCTTTGTGACAATCTTATTATTCACCAAGGGATTGTCTACAAGCAACATATATGTTATTATCGGTTTGAAATTGTTATTAACGGTCATAATTATAAAAGAGGAACACTATGAGCCCTACAAAATATGCTATTGCCATTTGTGATGATGAAAAATACTGGCAGAATCAAATTCTTAATTGTTGTAAACTTTTGGAGAACGATATAAATTTTAATTTTGAATACCATATATTTTCATCTGGCGAAGATGTACTTAAATACCAGAGCAATATTGATATTTTGTTACTAGACGAAGAATTGCCAGGCACTTCCGGACAGTCAATTAAAGAACAGTTTGAAGCTTCAAACAAAAATACCATTATTATTTTTATTACCAGTCATAACGAAATAGTCTACGATTCTTTTGGTAAAAATGTATACGGATTTATCACAAAACCTATCAATCAAACGAATTTCAACAAGACTCTAAAGAAAACTATAAATAAAACAATAGCTGCAAAATATCTGACTCTTCCAGACTCAATTAATGATAATATCACTCTTTCATATCGTGATATTACCTATATGAAGGCAAATGGCAGCTATACCACAATTTATATGAGTGACTCAACCAGTCATCTTATCAGAAAAGGACTGAATGATCTGGAAAAAATCATTACAAACGATACCCTTATAAGAGTACATAAATCATATATCGTAAACTCATATTACATAAAAAAGTTAAATTCTGATGAACTTATTCTTACTACTGATACTACTGTTCCACTTGCGCGAAGACGTAAGAAACAGGTTCAGACTAAGATCGCACAAAATATTTATGAAAAGGCAGAGAGCATATGGAACAATTGAACACCGTAATTTTCGATATCGTAATAGAATTTTTACTTATTTTTTTATTGTACTCAGATACAATAAAAACCTCATTATATAAATTTTATACATGTGCTGTTATTTTCTTTTTCTCTGTTGTATTACTATACGTTCTACCAAATATAGCTTCTCCACTTATTGATTTTTTTCTTGAAATGCTGTTAGTATTTATCTTATTAACAGACAAATGGTACAATAAAATCGTTTCATTTGTCCTTGTATATATTTTGGATTCATTACTCTATCAGGCTCTTGCTCTTATTTGCGATTTAATCTTAGGTTTTCCAATATTTGTTGGCATGAATACGGTTAAAGAAAAAAATATAATAAAAACCATAGTAATCCTGATGCTGGCAATTGCTCTTTTTATAAAAATCAGGAAAAAATACCACTTTTCCTTATCTTTAAAAAATAAAATTTTTATATGCGGATATACAGGTACTATATGTATTATATTATCAATTTCACAGCTATACCAGAATCTGATTAATAGTTACTTTTTGTATTCATTTGCCTTACTGTGCATTGTATCATCAGGAATTATACTAGCTTACATTATCTCTTTATCCGAAAGAAATATAAATTATGAAAATCTACAGAAACAAACTCAGTATGTAAATATTTTAAAGCATTATTATAACGAAACCAAAGAGAAAAACTTAGAAATTCGCAAACTAAAACACGATATCAAAAATCAAGTTAATGTTTTATCCCAGTTACTGGAATCCGAAAACTATAAAGAAGCATTAAACTATATCGATTCTCTTAAAAAGCACACTTTAAATAAAACGCCTTCCATAATTGATACTGGAAATGTTCTTGTAAATGCTATTATTATGCAAAAGCAGGCAGAATATCCTGACATAAAAATCATATCTAAGGGGGCTATAAGAAACAATCTCACCATTAACGACTATGATTTATGCAGTATATTGAACAATCTTCTGGATAACGCTCTTGAATACAGTGCCAAGAATAATTTTAGTACCGTCTGGTTAAACATATATCTGGAAGCTTCTGTTTTGCTTATAGACGTTGTTAATAATATATCTGCACCTATAGATATCAGTAAATTTTCTTCAACCACAAAAGCTGATAATATAAATCACGGATTTGGATTAGCAATTGTTAAAGAAACGGTTCATTATTACAATGGTTCACTTAAATATGAACTCTCTGAATCACACATAACTGCTAAAGTTCGGTTGTTTACTGTGGCATAAATCCACTCATTATGGGTTATACTACTGTTACATTACACTAAAACATACAACTAAAGGCGGCAAATTGCCAACAACTTGTTGACGATTTGCCGTCTCTTATTTTCTTACCACTTTATACCACTGTGATACGATATTTTGCGATACTTTACGAGGTTTCTTCCGGGCAGGTCTTTGTATTCTCTTTTTTCAGCCAAACCGCCACTAACTGGGCAATGGTTGCACCCTTGTAGCCCACATATAAACCAATAATCATAAAAAGTCTCATACTACATCTTTACTTCAATCACTTTTATACATATCATGAATCCTTAAATATTTCATGCTGCATCCCCGGAATAACTGATGCAAAACAATTCTACTCGTGTATGCCAGTACATACGTATGTATATCATTGTTAGTCTGTTGTTAACTCATCGTCAATTCATAAATCAATTTTTACACTCAAAGCAGAACATTCTTCTCTAAAACTATTTTTCAACAAGACAACTACTAATCAGTTCTTCCAACATATCGTTGCTGGCATTTGCCGATCTGACACTGGCGGCTATCATCTCTTCTTTTGAAACATCGGTAAAATCAATTTCAAATCTACCATTGTTCAAGCATATCTGCTCAATGTATATTCTCTGAGTCCTTCCATTACCTTCAGCTCATGTCAAGCATGGGACAAAAAAATTTTTTTCTTATTTGCCGGATTACCCCGCTTCCCTCTGGAGGATTTCTGCATATTGGCATTTGCCATATCAAATTCTTCCTGTGTTACAATTCCTTCATGCATATTCCTTACCACTATCCATTCAGACTTATCAACATCTATCTGATGTTTTGAATCAAATGCTTCATACACTTTCTTATGGTAGACCATATGTCCTGCATATCTTTCATCCCGATTAATTTTTGCTATCATGCTTGTGTTCCAGCCTGATTTTTTACCATCGGGATACCAGTCTCTTGATCAGCCTTTTTGTTTTTTATATACGCCATTGTTAATAGAGGATTTATCAACAATGGCATTTACTACTCTGCTTTTTCTTGCCATTATGACACCCCCTGTAATGACTGTTTATCTTTATCAGCCTGACTATTTCTTGTACTTTTAATGAGACTCACCAACTCAACATATTTATCAGAATATCGAAATATTATCTCAATCCTCTTATCTTCATATACACGAATCTGATTAATAAGTTCAATAACAACATTTCGTGTAAGACTTTCGATTCTTCCTTTCCCCAACTACTCAATATAAGTAAAATACTTGAATTCTCATGCTCCGTAAGGTAAAAGTGTTCTATGAATTTATGTACCTTGCCAAGGGAAATGTACTGTACAAGCAGTGCAAAAACTGTGGCAGGTTCTTCATTCCTTCCGGCAGGTCTGACAGCGAATACTGTGAGCGTATTGATACCACCAGTGGCAAAACCTGCAAAGAAGTCGGTGCCATCAACACCTTTGCCAAAAAGCACGAAAATGACAAAATCCATCAGGCGTACACAAAAGCATACCGCCGGATGGACTCCAGAAAACGCACTATGTATATTTCCAAAAAGGAATTTACCGAATGGAGCAAAACAGCCCGTGAGAAACGTAAGTTGTGTGAAGATGGGCAGATTTCCCTTAAGGAATTTCAGGCTTGGCTGGATGAGAGTAAATGTAGGTAAATTTGCCTTACCAAGAAAATCGGCGGACCATAATAGTCCGCCTTGTTAAATCTCTTATTAAGTTTTAAAAGAATAGTATAAGATAAAATACACCTTAAATTATTTGAATTTACTATTTTTAATAAGTTTTTCAAATAACTTTACAAATTGTTCTGTTTGCTTATCAGACATATTTTTCGTATGCACCTGCAATCCACATTCTAGCAACAAATCCTCTGCCGTCTGAACATAATACGATACTTTATACAAATCTACCGTTTTCATTTCCGCACGCATTGTATAGACACTATCTATCATCGGCTTACATTCAAAACAAATTGCTTTTCCATAATTATCTTGCCAAGAAGTAAAAATATTTTCCCTACTTAATTCACAATCCAACTCTGGTGCAAGACTCCAAAATATATCTGCTAATACCTCTCCATCATTTGAAAGATATTTATAGTTTTGATAAACTTCCGCACTTCCATCATCTTGATAATCCATCCACTTATCATTCCAAGGCAATTCAATAATTATTTTTTTACCGTCTAAAAGTAAAATCTCTTTTTTATTTTCTATCTTATGTGTTTTACTGTTCACATAAAACTTTTCAGACGCCTCAAAAACATCAATCACCGCTTCTCCTATTTTTTCTGCACTCGATTCAATAGGCAATACAACTTCTTTAATAATTTCATTGTATGCACCTTGACGTTTTTCAGATTTTTTCATTGAATGAATAATATATTGATTATCTTCCGTTATTTTTATTCGTACATAGTGGTTATTCTTCCAAAATGTAACTTTACTCTTAAATCGGGTATTCTTCTTCCACGCTGCATTGTCTTCTCTTTCCTTAGGTGTCAACGAAGACAATGGACTATTTCTAATATAGGCAACTGCACGAAGTACTCCATTCCCTACATTTTTAGCATTGTCTGTATCAGAAATGTTTTCATACCACTCCGCATCAATGGAATAACCAGCAACATGATCAATTAGCGGAACAATTAATATACGTCCCTCGCCTTTATAAAGTGACAAAAGTAAAGGATATGAATGAACTAACATAAAACTCTCCTTTCCTATTTGACAATACGATACCAAACTTCTATGCCGTCTTTTGCCATAGATGTCTGAAAATCATTTAGTACTTTGAGAGCATCTTCCGAAATAATTACATCTGGAAGTACTATTTCAAGTGCTTTTTTATCATACTGGCTAGTCTTTAATGTTGTTCCACCCCATTCCAAAACACCATCATCAAAATAATTCTTTTCAATATTTTTTAACGAATCCCCATATTTATTGAGCATATTCTTAAGAGTATTTGGATTTTGATAACTCTGAGTTGCTATATCCAAACTCTTTGTGCTTACAAGTATCCTTTCATCTTTTAACAGCCTATCAGCTACAGGAAAGTTTTTACCTAAGCCTGTTCCAGCTAAATGTCCATTAAGGAATTCATCTATATCATTACCACGCTTGATAGCACCTTGTTCCCATACCTCAGAACCAATATTTACTGTATCCTTTAAATCCAAACTATTACTTGTTTTTATCAAATAATGCGATAAGCCTGCATTCTCAAATGCTTCTGTTATTACTTTTGCCTGCTTTTTTGTAAGTTTTATATTATCCAACTTCGATAATTGTTTCGCAGCATCAACAAAATCATCACTCTTGTTTAATACTTTTATAGCATCTGGAAAATTTTTGCTTAAAAATTCCAACAAACCTGCAATCTTTGGAATATCATCAATATTCTTTACTACAAACTTACCTATTTTTCCTGCTGTTTTAGCACCATCACCTACAACCGGTGCAAGTCCCAAAGCACTTAAACCTGCAAATGCATAATCACCATTTACACAATTACCTACTACATCTCTAATATCTACAAATGGTATGAAGCTGCTTGTAATTTGCCCCATTATGGTCGGCAAACTATCCGTATCAGCAATAAAATCACCTGCAACGAAACCGCATATAAAGTCCCATGCATACTCATACCAATCCTTATTATACATATATGGATCCGTTCCATCCTGATATTCTTTCAAATCAGAACGACCATCTCCATCAACATCCTTTTCTAATGGATCGTACCAGTATGTATATTCAAAACCATCTTTCAATCCATCATTATCTGTATCATCATCTTTAGGATCTGTTCCTATGACAAGTTCTTCCTCATCAGAAATACCATCTCCATCTGTATCTTCCTCCAATGGATTTGATAATAATTTTCCTGTCACAATGACCTGTGTTTTATCTGCATTATATTGATAGTTTAATTCTGCCACTTCTTCCCCATCAAGTAATCCATCACCATCACTATCAGGATTATTCTTATCTAATTTTATGGTTACACCATTAAACATAACCATATTTTCTTCATAATAATCTGCAATTCCATCATTATCACTATCAGTTTCAATATCTATCTTTTTATTAATATCCTTATAGATATCTTCTAATTGAGATGCATCTGATGCTAAATAAAATGCTCCACCAGTATTATTCGCTAACGGTTTTAAATATTGCGTAAAATAACTCGAGCTGGAACTGCCTAAACCTACAGTGTATATTTTTACGCCGTTATTATTAGCTGTAGTAACTACAGACGAATGAAGGTAGGTATAAGATGTAGCTCCATCACTCAACACTATCATCATTTTTAAAATATTATCATCAGTAGCTTCAAACATTGAAAACGAACTATTAATTGCAGTATACATACTTGTTCCGCCTGATGAACGGAAATAACTAGTTGTTAAATATGATTTTGCAGTTTCCTTATCAGATGTCAAACTTGTTGTCAGTTTAGTGGTGGAGCTTGTAAATTTAACAACTCCAACCTTACTGTTTTCCGGAAGATTATCAATCAAATTCTGAGCAACGGTTAATCTCTGATTATATCGGTCATTTGACACCATACTACCCGAATCATCAATAACAAGTATAGCTTCTACTCCTGAAAATCCAGTTGTATTCCATACATCCTGCCACTCAAAAGAATTCTGATATACTTTTCTATTGAGCAAAATATATTTAGAAAAGTGAGTAACTTCTGTAGACGCAACATTTCCTACTACAGTAGTATCAAGTTCTTCCAACAACTGCTTTTCTTCATTAAAATAGTATATTACAGGATCAAAATCAGCATCTTCGAGCAATTCCTCATTAAATTCAAACTTAATTGTCGCTTTATCAAAAGTTCCATCTACAGAAAAATCATACGCTCCACCGATATATCCTGGCATATTTACAGGAAAAAGAAACTCATCATCAAATTTTTCGACTGCTAATGAATCTATCTGTGTACCATCCAATACAATGTCGACAGATGCTTCTACTGTATCCTCTCCACCTGCTTTATAAGACACCTCGAATTTATCTTCATATACTAACGGATTAGTTCCATATTCTATCTCCTTTGAATCAGATGCCCCATCTCCGTCTGTATCTTTGGATAACGGATTAGTTCCATGTACATTATATTCAACATTATCATTCAGTCCATCCTCATCAGTATCAACTATAACTATACTGGTTCCAATGGTAAACTCACAAATATTTGAAAGACCATCTCCATCTAAATCTTCATCAGCATCGTTTACACCATTACCATCCGTATCTATATTAAGGGGATCTAATACAAGTGAGTATAATTCTACAAAATCAGATAAACCATCTCCATCTGTATCAGTTTTATTTTTATCTGTACCAAAATAGTCTTCAAGGTAATCCTGCACACCATCATTATCAGTATCCAATTCTAAATCAATTGATTGATTATTACCAGCTTTGCTGTATGAATACAAAACAAAATTAATCGGCTCATCTCCCCACTTGCCTTCACAACCCTTAATTCCAATTGAAACATTCTCACCCGGAGCGATGATACTGTTATATTCTGCATTTCTTACTGCATAATGATTACCCTCATGTTTTTCAATAACACCATTCCAAATTTCAGTAATTTCTCTGTCAAAATCAAACTCCAATACCCAATCTTCCAGATCTGTATCTGTATTATTGGTTACAGAAATTGAACCATAAAATCCAGTTACCCAATCACCGTCAACCATATACTGAATCGTATAATCATCTTCTGCAACTTCCGTACTTGTTCCAAGCAATTCATAATTTTCTGGAAATCCTTTGAACGCATGGTCACCGGATAAACCGAATTCAATACTGTTACCGGCAGCTATATCTTGATTCCAGCCAACATTCTTAACAACGTATTCGTCACCTTCATTTGAAGATACTTCTGCATTCCAAATATTGGTTATGGAATTATTGTAATCAAATCCCAAATACCAGTTCTGAATTGTACTGTCTCCGGTATTCTCCAGCTTGACATTTGCATTATATCCTGCATCCCAATTAGATGTAAGGGTAAATGTAACTTTGTAATTTTCGCCTTCAAAAACATTTTCTGTAGTCACCTGATCCCATGTGCTACCATCATTTCCATCAGTTGTTGCTTCCTCTGTACTCACAACTTCCTCTGTTGTTGGCTCCGCATCGTTACCGGATACTGTTGCCTCTTCTGTTACAGCCTCGCTCATAGTTTCCGCTTCCGTTGAAACCTCTGTAACCATACTCCCCTGTGCATATACAGGTACATTAACAGCACTCAAACACATGGTAACTGCCAACACATATGCCAGTGCCTTTGTCCAAATTTTCTTCATAATCTTTCCCTTTCCTAAAAATATCTCTAAAACAAAAAAAGCTGCAATGATAATCATTGCAACCGAACCATCAATATAATAAAATGTGCACATTTTATTACTTAGACTTCATGCTTTGCGTCCTTATGTTTCCATAAGTTTGCCCATATTTCATTTATACAAATCGTGATATAACCCCTTCTCTCTCCCTCTTTTTTTATCAAATTAATTTGTACAAAAACATTTTTATTATACGATATAATTCGTTATATTTCAATATTTTTGCCAGATTTTTTTACATATTTTTTACATAATATTCCATAGCAAAACAGAAGCAAAATCTATTATTTTGACTCCGTTTTGCTATGGGTTCAAATTATCTGCTTCTTTATTCTCTTTGGATTTGTTCGCATCTTTTCTTCCTCTTCATCTGTGCCATCACAGACTCCAGTTTCATAAATTCATCCAGCATATCAGCACTATACTGATAAACAACACCGATGGAATCAAGCTTGCTTATAAATCTCTGAATAGCCTCCCGCACACTGCAACCTGCTATACCAAGCCATTCCACCTTCTGTTTATCCGTAAGTGCTTCGCAGCGTTTCTTCGGCATATCAAGAGCTTCCACCGTCTGCAAATTTGCTTCACCTTCAACTATCGCTTCTATAAGTTTATTCGCTGGTTCATAAGGCAACTCTACTATCTCCAACTCATTGATATCATAGTAAACTTCTTCTACAATCATATCTGTTTCTTCATGTAAAATTTCAGTTATAGACGAATCTGTCACGGCAACATCTGATTCAGACAGAATATCATCAATAACAGGCAAATCCGCCTCAGAAATATCCACATCGTCATATAACTCTGTATGCTCATCAGTTTCTACTGTTCCATAGTCTGTAACCTTGCCCCCTCTCCGCATACAAAATCTCACTTCCTGCAAACTCCAGTACATCCACCATATAAAGCTTCTCCACATCCACATCCTTTTCATACTGATACTTATAACGGGCATGCTCCTTATATAGTTCCTTCTTTTTTGCATCTATATCCGCAATCCTCTGTTCCACCGTCTACTTCGCCCGGAATACATCCTCCCAGCCGTTTATACTCTCACGTTTTAAGAAAATATACTCCTCCTGCAACTCCTTCATACGGATAAGGTCCTGCTGATACCTTGTGTACTTGTACTGAAATCGGCATTTCTGCACCACACACATACGATACAACTTTCCATAATACCGCTGCTGAAAAGCATTAGCCGGTTTCTTATGCAAAGCATAGCCCAGATGATATACAGGCGGTTCCACATACTTATAAGGACGCTCCTGCTCATAATAGTTCTGTAAATTCCGCACTGAAAACTCCTCATCCAGCGTATCCAGTCTCCTGCTACGTCTCATCCCTTCTGCCTTTACAGAAATATGAGCACCCACATTAACCTCATATCCCAGCTTTTCCATCAGAAAAATAAATTCCTCAAAGCTTTCTGCCTTATTTCTGCAATACTGAATATCTCCCTTTATGAAATCGCCACAGTTCTGTTCCGTTTCCCACTGCTTGCGGTTCATATTCACAGGCTCTTTGCTATATTCTGCCGCAACAATGGACAAACCATACTCTTCACACAGTTTATTAGTTATTGGCTATATCACACTCTTCCAGTCTCCTTTTTTATAGCTGTATTTCATACAAGTAACCATATTTACACTATTGAACACCAAATGCCCATTCGACCACTCCTTCCAAAGAAAAAGAGGACCAAACCAGCAAATGGAAAGTTCCATCACAAGTGCTACCCCCTTGATTTTCTGAATTTCTCTAACTTTGTCCTTATTATAACATGGTCATCTCTAAACGGATGGATCATATTAATCTCACCCAGGTAATAAGCTAGCCTCTCGCTCATTTCTTCCTTATCGGTTATGTCAGCTAAGAAATTTTCCTTTTTCAGCTTACGATACAAATCATCAAACTGGCTTTCGATAAACTGCACCAAACAGAAAATGGTTCCTTTAGAAATATCAACCGTTCTCGTCTTGCCAGCCCAAGAATATACATCACTGAATAAATGCTTATGTATAGAACAAAGATGCTTAAAAGAGAAATCTCCGGTAACGCCTTGACCTACAAGTTCTGCCTGACGCACTGCTGAATAGTCTCTTTCAGCCTCATGCAATGTATCTAAATCTCTTATATCCAGTTTATTCTTTAATACATTTGTTCCCGGATAACAGTACTTGGCATCCTGTTCATCATCATAGAAATAATCATACTCTTGATCCTTCAACCTGCTTCTTGGATACTCTGTATTTCTTATTTAATTCTATAATTGCATCTGCCGCAGAGACCTTCTTGACCAAGACATTTCTTACTCTTTGACGACATTCTGCATCAAATGGCATGCCTTCCATTTTGAAACTGGATTCAATACTGCTTACTCTTCTATCAACTGTCATACGCGTATCCTTTCTCCTTTCCCTTTCACAGAAAAGTATTTGTTCTTCAGTATACCACAAAACGCTACATCTATACTAGAAATTTCCGTATTCACTTTTCTTACCACTTTATACCACTGTGATACGATATTTTGCGATACTTTACAAGGTTTGCAAGCTAATCACTAAAGGCCTTCCAGCCCTTGTAAATCAAGCATTTCCGTCACTTTCTGTCATCTACTTCTCATCAACGACCTGGAAAATGAAAAACTTAAGATAATACGACTCCGGTACATTAGCTGAGTTGGCCCACAGTATTGGATGATCCGGTCCCTGTGTGCGGAACTCCACCTGGCGCAGCCTCTTGTGAGTGGCCTTTGCCGCTTCCTTGACCGTTTTTGCAAGCAGCTCCTGCGTCATGAAATGAGAGCATGAGCAGGTAGCCAGAAATCCACCATCCTTAACAAGCTTAAGTCCTTTCATGTTAATCTCGCGGTAGCCCTTTATCGCATTTTTGGTAGCCTCACGCGACTTTGTAAATGCCGGAGGATCCAAAATGACTACATCATATTTTTCACCATCTGCAGCGAGCCGTGGCAGCTCATCCAGCACATTTGCAACGCGAAACTTCACTGTGTCTGAGAGATTATTTCTCTTCGCATTTTCTGTAGCCTGCTTAACCGCATACTCTGATATATCAAGTCCTGTGACCTCACTTGCGCCCGCAATTCCTGCATTGAGGGCAAATGTACCCATGTGCGTGAAGCAGTCGAGCACTCTTTTCCCCTTGCAGATACGCTGCATAGCAAGCCTGTTATACTTCTGGTCTAAGAAAAAGCCTGTTTTCTGTCCATTTTCTACATCGACCATATAGTGAACTGCGTTTTCTACGATTTCCACATTTGTGTCAAACTCTGCGCCTATAAAGCCTTTTACCTTAGGAATACCTTCTTTTTTGCGCTCATTTGCATCACTGCGCTCGTATACTCCACGGATATTTATTCCGTCCGCCGCCAGCACTTCCTTTAACAGTTCAACTATTTTCACCTTAAACTGCTCCATTCCAAGTGCAAGACACTCCACCACAAGCACATCAGCGTACTTGTCCACTGTAATACCCGGCAGAAAATCGGCCTCGCCAAATATGACACGACAGCAGTTTAAATCAGGCCTGTCGGTTGTACCAATGCCTGCCACACAAGCCTCATCTGCTGCAGCCACATTATCATTACCACCCGCCATCACCTGCTTGCGGTAATCCCAGGCATTTTGCACTCTCATCCTGAGGAAATTGTCATCAATCAGCTGGTCTGCTTTTCTTGTCATCATTCTGATACGGATTTTTGAATTCTGGTTTATGAAGCCGCGCCCCATCGGATATCCGTCAAAATCGTGCACCACAACAATATCTCCGTTTGTAAAGGTCCCTGTGATTGTGTCTATTTCATTGTCAAAAATCCATGCGCCGCCTGCTTTTATAGTGCGTCCTTCGCCTTTTTTCAGTGTTACAATTGTATGATTTTCCATGTTTGTTCCTCTTCTAATTTACTTCGTTATTCCTTGCTAAAATCTGATTATACAGTTTATCTGAAATTCTATAGCCTTTAGAAATAAGTTTATCCATTTCAGGCTTTACTAAATTTATTAACCCTTTTGTTTTTGCCAAGCTCAAAATTCCTAAAACACCTATTGTATCAATTAAAAATTCCGACGCCATTTTTCTTGCAGCATGCTCATCAATTATTGCAAAATCAATTCCAAGCTCTTTTGCACCAACAATAACTTCAAGCTCTCCAAAATGCAATCTTCCATATAATGCCTTTACTGTATCCGCATTTTTTACTTTGTATATGATAATTTTTCCTGAATTAACACACTCTTTAATCCTTTTAATTTCATCCTGATGATTTACAGAATCTGCACATAATTCATTGAAGACAGCTTCCGGAATTATAATGCTTCCAAATAAATCCCATAATAAATATAATCTATCTATCGAAATCAAACCTATAATAGGACTGGTATTGCATATAATGTCAATTTTTTTCATCCATTATTCCCCCAATTTACGCAAAAAAACATCATCCATATCCATGTCATCCTCCTCATATTCTCCCCATGGTATACCATATACCTTAAGAATATCTATAAAATCCCATATACTTTTGCCTGTCAACTCCGCAGCTTTTTCTAAAGTAATAACTTTAGTAGTAAACAAACCTACCACCGCTGATAATGTAAGCTTATCACTTACTGTTTCGCCACCTTTTAGTATATATAAATAAGGTACTAAATCTTCTGATATTTTTATATCTATATTCTTTGAACTCATAGTCTTTCCCTCCAAATTCTAATATAATTCCAACATTACATTTCAATTATATGAAATCCCGGCAATATTTACAATACACAAATATTTCTGCAAAACATGCCGATATATATTATAATACAATTATAACATCCGACCGGTAAATGGAGATAAATATGATTACAATTAGCTTATGCATGATAGTAAAAAATGAAGAAGAGGTGCTCGAACGATGCCTGAACAGTCTCAAAGGGCTGATGGATGAAATCATCATAGTGGACACCGGCTCGACGGACAGCACAAAGAAGATAGCTGCACGGTATACGGACAAAATCTATGATTTCTCATGGTGCGATGATTTTGCTGCGGCCAGAAATTTTTCGTTTTCCAAGGCTACGCAGGAATACATATATGCACCTGATGCCGACGAGGTGCTCGACGATACCAACCGCAGGCGTTTCATGATGCTTAAGGCTGCGTTGCTGCCGGAAATTGAGATTGTCCAGATGAAATACATTACTCCAAGCAAATTCAACACAGTGCAAAATTCATCCTCAGAGTACCGCCCGAAGCTGTTCAAGAGGCTTCGCACGTTTACATGGATTAATCCGGTGCACGAGACTGTGCGCTTAGAGCCTGTAGTCTATGACAGCGATATCTGTATACAACATCTGCCGCAGGGCACTCACGGCAAGCGTGATTTCACCATATTCAAGCGCTCCTTTGAAAAAAACGGCACCCTGCCAAAAAGTATAGCGACTATGTATGCCAAGGAGCTTTTAAAATGCGGAAGCCCCGAGGATTTTACCAATGCCCTGCCATATTTTCAGGGTGAGTACCGCAACAGCCCTGACATCGAATCCACCTGCGTGCTGTCCCGCTACTATCGCATGAATGGCGACTATGACAAGTTTTTTTCTGTTGCCCTCAAGAATGTAGCAGTTGATGGCTGCAGCGAGGTGTGCTGTGAGCTCGGTGCGTACTATTTCGACAAGGCAGACTATGAGGAGGCAAGCCTGTGGTATTACAACGCTGCCTTCGAGACAAAGCCGGTACTCGATGTGGAGTGCGGCGGTGGCAAGGCGCTTCATGCCCTGTCTGAGTGCTACTCAAGATGGGCTGATGAGAAGCAGAAAAAGCTTGATTCGCTTCCTCCTAAATCAAGGAATGTATTTAAAGGCGATAAGGAACTGATTGATTCACTGCGCAGCCAGGCGGCCGATTACCAAAAGCAGGCTGAGGAATGGATGCTTCCGGAGGGTGACTAGCAGAGGCTGTCATATAAAAGTCTCCACCAGCATTTACCAACTTGTAAAATCCTCTCTAAAGTGATAATATAGAGATTATAGGGTTTGTTATTTTTTTAACGTAGCATTTTGCTACTATCATTTTAGGTATCTAAGGAGGATTTTATGAGCTTTTTAGAAGAGTACAAGCAGAAACTTGTCTCAGCAGATGAGGCAGTAAAGATTGTCAAATCAGGCGACTGGGTTGACTACGGCTGGTGCACAGGCACACCTGATGCACTCGACAAGGCACTTGCCAGAAGAACAGATGAACTTAAGGATGTCAATGTACGTGGTGGTATTTTGCTTAAGCCACTTGCCATTTTCGAGCGTGAGGATGCCGGCGAGCATTTCACATGGAACTCATGGCACATGGGCGGTTATGAGAGAAAGCTTATCAAGAGAGGCTGTTCTTTCTACTCACCAATCCGTTACTCAGAGCTTCCTCGTTATTATAGAGATTCAACAACACCTGACGATGTCGCTATGTTCCAGGTTGCACCGATGGATTCACACGGTTACTTCAACTTTGGTCCTAACGCATCTCACCTCGGTGCTGTATGCGAGACTTCAAAGAAAATCATCGTTGAGGTCAATGAAAACATGCCTCGCTGTCACGGCGGTTCAGAGGCCAATGTACATATTTCACAGGTTTCTTACATTGTTGAGGGTGACAACCCTGCAATCGGAGAGCTTGGTGCCGGTGGTCCTGCAACAGATGTAGACAAGAAGGTTGCAGAGCTTATCGTTGACCAGATTCCAAACGGTGCCTGTCTCCAGCTCGGTATCGGCGGAATGCCAAACGCAGTAGGCTCACTCATTGCTGAGTCAGACCTCAAGGATCTCGGTGTCCACACAGAGATGTACGTTGACGCATTCGTTGACATCGCAAAGGCCGGAAAAATCACAGGAGCAAAGAAAAACATCGACCGTTATCGTCAGGCTTACGGCTTCGGTGCCGGAACCAAGAAGATGTACGATTACCTCGATGAGAATCCTGAGCTCATGAGTGCCCCGGTAAGCTACACAAATGATATCAAGAATATTGCCGCACTTGACAATTTCATCTCGATCAATAACTGTGTAGACCTTGACCTCTTCGGACAGATCAGCTCAGAGACCTCAGGCACAAAGCATATCAGCGGTGCCGGCGGACAGCTTGATTTCGTTCTCGGTGCTTATATGTCAAACGGTGGAAAGAGCTTTATCTGCTGCTCTTCAACCTTCACCGACAAGCAGGGCGTAGTTCACTCACGTATCCGTCCTACTCTTGTAGAGGGTTCTGTCGTTACTGACACAAGAGCCAACACTCACTATATCGTTACAGAGTATGGTATGGTAAATGTAAAGGGTCTTTCTACATGGCAGAAGGCTGAGGCAATCATTTCAGTTGCTCATCCTGATTTCCGTGATGAGCTTATCAAAGAGGCTGAGAAGATGCACATTTGGAGAAGATCTAACAAATAATTATCTTTGGATATATTTTTCACAATAAAAGCGGTTTCAGGATGCAATGTCCTGAAACCGCTTTTGTGCTCTTAATCCGTCCAACAAACTATATTTTCAAAAAGTTAAAGCACCTCTTTTAGCACTTCCTCAATCTCGCTCTTTGCTGCCTTGACAGAGCCCTGCACCATAACCGGCTTACCGCCACCTCTGGCACCCAGCTTATTTCTCAGTGCTGCGGCAACTGTATTGCAGTCTGCATTCTTGCTTCCGATAATAAAGCTATAGCCCGCCTCATCATTTCCTGTAAAAAATGCACTAAAGCCACTATATTTCTCCACAAGGCCATTGACGCAATTTCTTGCTGTATTCGTATCAACGCCATCCTCAAACAATACTGCATTGTCCGTATCAGCAGGAAGCTCTGCTACCTTATAATCCAAAAGCGCTGACTTTGCAGTGCCAAGCTCTGACTTAAGTGACTGGTTTACTGCCTTAAGCTTTGTGACGTTATCCACAATAGCCTCCTGATTTGTGGTAAATATCCCCATGAGCTCTGAGATAATGTCGCACTTTTGTCTGAAAGCCTCCAGTGCCCTGAAACCACAAAGGATACTGATTCTGACGCCTCCTTTATAATTCTGATAATTCATAACCTTAAGCATGCCAATCTCGCCGGTGCGCTTCACATGCGGCGCACAGCATGCACACACATCATACCCCGGCACTGTCACTATTCTGACCTGTCCTTCAATCTCGATTTTGCTTCTGTACTCCATCTGCGCAAGCTCATCCCTTGACGGATATGTCACCTCTATCGGAATATTTTTTGAAATGGCTACATTTACCTCATGCTCCACCTCTGCTATATTCTCCGGTGAAATCACTCCACTGAAATCCATTGTCACTACAGAATCACTCAGATGAAAGCCCACATTCTCAAATCCAAATCTGCGGTGGACAATTCCCGAAAAAATGTGCTCTCCACTGTGTTGCTGCATATTGTAAAAACGATGCTGCCAGTCTATTTTGCCATGTACGTGGACGCCTGCTGCAAGCTCAGCTTTCTCAGAAGCGCACTCCATACCTGTAATCTGTCCATCAGCATTCTTTTCTGTCTGAGCCTCTTCTTTGCCCATTATGCAGCAATCGCCTGCGGAGATATCCACAGTATGAGTAATGACTCCATTCTTAATCTGCACGTCAACGACCCTGTAGCCACCAAGTATTCCCATGTCCGGGCTCTGTCCGCCCTCCTCCGGGAAAAATAAAGTCTGATTTAATATTATATCAAACTGCTTATCATCTGCCTTGTTCGGCTCGCAGGATATAATATCTGCCTCAAACTCTGTGACATATGCATCCCTGTCGTATAGTTTAATTGTTTCTGTCATGCTCATACTGCCTGTTCCTCTCGCTCTATATTCTTACGCATCATTGCTATGTCCTATTATAGCGCATTAATAATTCATATGAAACCCCTAAATCTGGTTTCCCACAATCCTGTAGTATGCTCTCGAAGTAATCTTGAAAACAATATAGTATATGACCATAAACACCAAAAGCGTAGCAGTCATGCAGATTACAATTAACTTAACATCCGTAAGATTGCACATGACAAGCAGTCTGCGAAGCAGAGGAAATGCTGCTGCAAGATGACACGTAGCAAGTATAATCGGCAGGAAAAATACCATACGCACCTGTGAAGTAATGGATTTCTTCACCTCGTCATTGCTCATGCCTACCTTCTCCATAATCTCATAGCGTGCTTTGTCATCATAGCCCTCTGAAATCTGCTTATAGAAAATAATCATCACAGTAACCATAAGAAACATCGTTCCAAGGAATATTCCGATAAAGAACAGGCCACCATACAATACATAAATCTGTTCTCTGTTTGCATCACGGCTTTCCTCATAGAAGCCTGACACATCTGATTTTACACTATTTTCCTCAAAATGCTTATCCAGGGCCTTTGCCACAGCAAGCTTATCCTCACTGTTGCCATACAGATTATAATCAATTTCATTGTTGAGCATAGTCGGCACACTATCCTCTCCCAGCGAGCTGTTCAGGTTAAATATCTCTGCAAGTGTTGCCTTGCTGTCTACCACTACATAGTACACACCACTATACATAGAGGACATATAGCTGTCTTTACTTACAGCAGTTTTTTCTGACGCAGCCACTTTAAATTCTTTGCCAAACAGATTAATTATATCGCCATTAAACTTTTCTGTTCCATAAACAGCCACCGAACCGGTATCAAGCTGTGGGATTTTTTTATTCAGCCTCTCTTTAAAGCCGGTCTCCATCTTATCAATTTCATCTCCTGTGACAAAATACAACAGGGAAATATCGTTATCGAAACTTAACACCGGCTTAAACTCTGTCCCCTCTCTAAACACTGGCCAGCTAAAATAAGTGTAGCTTTTGCTGTCTTTAACATTACAAGCAGAGTCAGCTATTATTTTATCCGAATCTGCAGCAGCTTCTTTAAGTGCATCATCCAGATTCACATCATCCGGCACTTCCTTATACCAGCTATATACACTGATATCTGAAGGATATCTCTGCTTAAGTTCTCCCTCCATGCCCGCATACATGCTCACGGTTGTGGAAACAACAACCAGCACCATTGTGGAAAGCACGCATATACTCGCTAGTCCGCCCGCATTCTGCTTCATTCTGTAAATCATTCCTGAAACCGCCGCAAAATGCTTTTTATTATAGTAAAACTTCTTGTTTTTCCTGAGTGCCTTAAGTATCACAATGCTTCCTGAAATAAATAAAAGATATGTTCCGATGATGACAAGCAGCACTGCGACAAAGAACAGTGAAAGTACCTGAAGAGGGCTCTTTGTGGTAATCGCAATATAATATCCCCCGGCAAGACAGCCTAGTCCGATTATAGCAATAAGCCATTTGCTCTTCGGCTCTTTCTCACCGACATTGCCACCGCGAAGCAGCTCTATCGGATTAGCAAGCTTCACCTGCATCAGGTTATAGATGAGAGTAAGAAAATACAGCACTCCAAAAATAAGTATTGTATTTACGACAGCGCCAGTAGATACAGTGAAATCAATTTGCGCTTTAATATTTATAATTCTATAAAGAAACATAATCATCAGCTTGGAAAATAAAATACCGGCTATAATTCCGGATACTATTGCTGCGAGTGCTACGGTAAGTGTCTCAATTATCAAAACTCTCGCGATATGACGTTTTTCCATGCCAAGAATATTGTATATTCCTACCTCTTTCTTGCGCCTTTTGATGATAAAGCTGTTTGTATAAAACAGAAATATATATGAAAAAACCGCTATTGTTCCGCATCCAAGCCCCATTATCGACGCCAGTGCATCCGCACCCGGCACCTTGCCAAGTCCCTTTGAGTTGTTTAAAAACATCATAACATAAAACATGGCTATCATGACCATTCCCGATATAATGTAAGGCATATAGAGCGTCTTATTATTTTTTATATTTGTAAATGCCAGCCTGCTATATATTTTATTCATGCTTCTCACCACCTGTCGTAATCAGCATAAGTGCATCCTGAATCTTCACATAGAGCTCGTCATTTGTAAGATTGCCACGGTAAATCTGATGAAATACCTGACCGTCCTTTATGAAAAGCACCCTGTTGGCATGACTTGCAGCCTTTGTGCTGTGTGTCACCATGAGAATGGTCTGTCCGTCCTCGTTTATCCTGTTGAACAGCCTAAGCAGACTGTCTGTTGCCTTTGAATCCAGTGCTCCTGTAGGTGCGTTATAGTTAGTACAACATTGTGACCGAATCGGACACAAAAGGCGGTAAGCCTTGATTTCTCTTGACTTACCGCCTTTTTCTTACTTTCTTTGTATGCAGGTATTATATATAGGGCATTGTTTTCCGTTTTGAATACATTGCGAACTACACTTACTGTACGCATATTCCATTCCTACTAAATTAGCACTAAATCCGCCTGTTTTTTCTGTATTTCCACGCCAAAAATAGTCACCGATTTTATTAGTATTCTTTTGTTCTAATGGTTTATTTCCCATATCAGCACCCCTTTTTTGCTGTCTTATCGTATTTATATTCTTTATATCTTGGTGCATCTGCATTTAATCTTATCGCCTGTGTTTCTCCAATTGGTTGTATTCCTGTATATGTTTCTTGCTCTATTTCTAGTTTTTCAACAAGATTCCCATATATTTCCATTCCGCCGCCGTCCGGCATTGTAAATTTATATCCTTTCCTTGTTTGCTCCACCTCTGCCATAAATGTTTTTTCTTCGTGTCCTTTAACTTTCAGTCTTATTTTTGTAATCATACCCTTTTACCTCCGTGCGTTTAAATTAGTTCCTGCCTATATGTGATAACATAAGGGGCGGTGGCAGGTTTTTGTTTTGGAGTCCGCCCCTCTTTATGTTTTACTTTCTTACTTCATCTAAAATCTTGTCTATGTGTTCTACCGTTTTAAGTTCTCCGTTGGCTCTTGCCACTTCTCTAATTGATACTAACATTGCGATTAAATCAGCTTTACTCATTTCTTCGTTCTCCATTGTCTAACTCCTTTCCTGCTATCTCCTTGCTACAACTATATTATATACTTATATAAGTATATTGTCAACAACTTTTTATACTTATATAAGTATTTTTTTGTAGTAATACTTATCTTCTTTCTGATATATCCTTATTTCTTCATCTTTGCCCCTGTAATTCATTTCTGCATCTGTTACAAAGTCGCAATCAGTACATGAAAAAAAATCCACATTCCATAGGTCCGCAATCTTCTTTTCTTATTCTTTTTGCGGATAATCCCCCTCTTTTTGTTACTTTATACACATTTGAATATTGCATTAAATTACTAAATTCTAATGTACCTCCACACTTGGGGCAACGATTCAATAATTTATCCATTCTTTCCCCTCGCTTTCTTCTCTTCGATTGCTGCTACCACAAATTCGTTACGGCTCTTATAGCCCTGTTTCTTTGCTTCCTTGTCAATCTCTGCTTTCTGCCCTGTAGGGACCGTTACAAGGAATTGGTCGTAAGCCTTTGCATTGTATTTATTCTTTGCTTTCGTTGCAGGTGTTCCGCCTGTCTTTTCCTCTGCCAACTGCTGCACCTCCTTTTTTATTTTCTCTATCATATCACAGGTGCTATACTTATACAAGTATATAAAATGCACAAATAATTCCATATACTTATATAAGTATTTTGGTAATTATTCCGGGTTGTAAATATACTTATATAAGTATATAATAACATCATAAGGAACAGGAAATAAGACAGACCCACAGAGTTATTCACATTATCCACATTTTAGGAGGTATTCACTATGGAAAGAACATTAGAAACAATCACTATCAACAACGCTTTAGAGGTTGTCAGACTTAAAGGCGAACTTAAATTTAAACATCCGCTTGGTTATACTCGTCCAAGTGGCTACTGCTTCAAGCACCCTGTTAAAGGTTTCTTTGCCTTTAAGGGCGATACAGAGCCATATATGCCTTGCGGTGGTAAAAAAGCCTTGCTTTCTATCATTCGTTCCGGCGGATTCTTAAATTTTGATAATGTGGTTTGGCTTCAACCACTCAACTAAATATCTTTCCGGGGTTGTGGTACTGCTGCCCCGGAAAAACACAAGGAGGATATTATGGATTATAAAGAATATGAAAAATATATGAATGACCGTAAGGCGGTAACGGTCGAAAACAACCGCCGAATAGAAAAGAAATTTGCTGAATGTAAAAAGTGGGTTGCTGATAATCTTATAAATTGCGGTTGTGTCTTTACAAACCACTCTGAATTATTACAGGAACAAAGTTTTATGATATGGATTGATAGCGGTGTTAATATTTCCCATAAAATATATAAACTTTCTGAATGTGGTATTACCCCTCTTGTACTGCTGCCTTATCCTGTCAGAATATAAAAATGCCCCCAAGGCTTCAAGCCAAGGGGGCGTTTTTGTTTACTGCATATTCTGTTATTTTGTACTTTCCGCAAGTGTTACCACTGCCGGGGTTGCCTGCTGTTTGTTTTCAATGTACGTTGTAAGGTTCTCGTTGGCTTCCCATTTCTTTTTTGCTTCCGCTAATACAGATTCCGCAATCTGTACCAACTGCTTTTCTGTAAACAGGATTCTAACCACGCTCGGCAGGTATGCGTACATTTTTGCAACTACTTCCGACAGCTTAATAATTCCCGTGCCGGTCCCGCACTCTCCCTCTGCATCCGTAACAAACTTAATTGCAATCTGTTTTAAAATTTTGGTCTGTCCTGTCTTGATTAAGTAAATAATCAAAACTACGACCATAGCAATAAGTAATACAGAATCCCAATTAGCAAGTAACCATTTTAAAATCTGCATAGTATTTTCCTCCGTTTTGTGACCGAATCGGTCTATTTTACATCTGCTGCATCAACCCAACCGTATACACCTTTACCGTCCTGTGATATGCAATGATAAGGATGTGTACCTTTGGTGTTTACTCCTGTTACTTTACAGGTGCTTGTAACATTCCTCTGTACGCTCGCATACTCCGCCGTAGAGGACTTATATACCCCTCCGCCTGTGAATGTTACTATATCGCCTTTTGAAAGTCCTGTAGGCGTTTCCTGTGGCTTCTGCGGTGTATTCTGTTCCTCTTCCGTCTTGGCGTTTGATACGTCCGCTAAATTGCTTTCCTTTACCGCTTCGTATACTTTGCTTCTACGGCTTTCATATTGCCCCATTGTGGCATCTTTTAAGGCGTAGGCGTGTATTTCTTCAAGTCCTACCTTTTCCGCCCCTCCTGTGGCTTCTGCTGCCGTCTTGGCAATGCGTGAACTCGCACCGCTACCGCCTTGGTTCTCCAAGTCTGCAAAATAGGCAAGTGCTTTTAAGGATACCAAGCCGATTTTTACGCCGTTCTTTACATATCCTGTA
Source organism: uncultured Lachnobacterium sp. (assembly GCA_900546625.1). Classification (GTDB taxonomy): domain Bacteria; phylum Bacillota; class Clostridia; order Lachnospirales; family Lachnospiraceae; genus Roseburia. The sequence goes on from URDU01000020.1 coordinate 33,620, forward strand.
ATATCTGCATCTGCTAAATCGTCCTGTACTTCCTTTCCGTCCTTGGTTGTCAGTAACTTTGATATTACCTTAGCTTCCTCTTCGGTTGCTTCTCTCTCCTGTCTGTTCCACGCATCCGCACTACTTCCGGCAATCTCTGTATACAGGGCATCCCCTAATATCTCCTTTGCCTGTTCCTGGTCCTTTTCAACAATGGACTTTAAAAGGGGCAATGCCCTGCCCCAATATGCGTTCCATTGGCACTTACCTATGCTCATTCCGTGGTTGTTGTCGTTTCTGTTTACGCTTCCGTAATTACCCTCCTGTGAGTAGATAATACTGCTTGCGACCTTAACAACCTTTTTTACCTGTGCTGCCGTTACTGCCATAGTGTACCTCCTACGCTCTCTGTGTATATCCAAGGCTTATATACCCTGCACCGCTCTTTAATCTGCCCCAAGTGGTGCTACCGTTCTTTTCCTCTCCAACGATTGTATATACTTCGCCCTGTTTTACCTGTGTTGTTACCGGGTAATTCGTTCCGGGACCCTTTCGGACATTCAGAACGGCGGTATTGATTTTTACCCTGTAACTTGTATCCTGTGGAGTATTTGCGGTTGTTCCTGCTAATTTTTCCGTATATCCAAGGCTTATATACCCTGCACCGCTCTTTAATTTACCCCAAGTGGTGCTACCGTTTCTTACTTCGCCTACGATTGTGTATACTTCTCCCTGTTTTACCTGTGTGGCTACTCCGTAATCAGTTCCGGGACCAACACGCACATTTAATACGTCTGCGGTAATCTTCACTCTGTAGCTTGCTACATTGTCCGTTGTCGGCTGTGCGGTATGCTGCTGTCCTCCTGCAGATGCCGAACCGCCTAAGATGTCCTTAACCTTGTTTTTGAACTCCTGCCATTCTGTAGGGTTACTTACCATTTGAGCCGGGCAATTCTTTCCTGTTATGTCATAATGACGTAATACATAGGAATCAACGCCACTTGCACCAATTCCAAGCATTTTACAAAGAAATGCACAAAGGTATGCAGCATTTTCTTTTGTCCTGTCTGAAATTCTGTAGTTTCCGGCAGTACAACACATTTCAATGCCTATGCTGTTTGCATTTCTGCAAGAGCCGTGTTTATAGGACTTCGCCCCGCAATGCCAAGCGGTATCCCTCAACTCTACGCTTTGGTAAATTTCCGCATCATCTACAAAAAAATGAGCGGAAGCATTACGCCCCGCACCGCTGAAATAATTTGCATTTGCCTTTGCCGTATCTTTTGAATTGCCTGTATAGTGCATTACCACATAAGATACGCTTCGGCTTGTGTTGTTGTTCAGATTGTCGTTGTTACATTTGATACTTGAATTTATCCCGATACCGTTAATTGTATCGCTGATAAATCCGGCTGTTATTGTTTTTCCCATAACGCCGTACCTCCTTAAATATTGATGTTGTTTAAATCAACAGAAATATCCTTTGTTTCCTCGGGGTATCCCTTTTTGATTTTGATAATGTTTTCTGCCTTGGCTTTCCAACAATACAAGGCAATTACTGTAGTGGTCGGGGTTGCTATGTATGTGGCAAGCACCCCGAATTGTGAGTAGTCGATAAGTGTTACTTTGATACCGATATACAGACCCACAAAGTAAGTAAAAAGGACTGCGACCAATACAAGTTTTGTAAAGTTCGGCTTTGGAAGTTTCTTTTTACTTCCGTCCTGTAGCTTTCTACTTAACTTGTCTTTGTTCGCAATCCTAAAAAGCAAATAAAAAACAAAGAATCCTATAGCAATGCCAAGGATTCCGCAAATAAGATATTTCATATTCTGTTTTTCCTCCTATGTTTCCTGTCCGTGTGCCTTTTGATTGATATGTTTTTCAATCTTTCCTATGGCTTCTGTGACCGGTCCGTTACATCCCTGTTCTTTAAGTCCTTTCAGACACGCCAATACCGCATAAGTGAGTAAACATAATTCATCTTCCATTGCCTTTATGTCCTCTTTCTCCTGTTTCTTTAAGTCCTCAATATCGGCTGTCTGTTTCTGTTGTGCCTGAAACCATTTGATAATCTTGTATACAACCGCACCAATGGCAGTTAATGCCCCTAATACGCTTGCAATAGTTATAATTGCTGCTGAATCAATATACATTGTGTGTAATTTCCTTTCCTTGCAGTTTGCAATATGGCGTAGCAAATCCGCAAAAATAACTTTCGGTATAGTTCGGGCAGTTATCACATTTTCCTGTACATCTGCTTACCTCTTCTTTCTTTTCCACCATACCGTTTTCCTTAAACAGGGTGTTAAGGCTCTGCCTAAGTCCGTAACTGTCAAAATGCGACAGGATACCGCGGTATGAAGCTACCGAACGGTCCAACCTGTCTTTTCTTTCTTCTCCTGTTTTTACCTTTGCAATCTGATTTTTAAGATTACGTTTGATTTTTACCGCCGTTTTCTTCTTTAATCTGCGGTGCGTAGACCATATTCTAAAACCTACAAAATCAACTCCCATACTGCACGGTCTGATAGCTGTTTTATTATTCAAATCTAACCTTAATTCGTCTGATAAAAACGCTCTCAACAACTCCTTGACCTCTGCTAAATACTTTTTATCGTGGTGGAGTATGATAATATCATCCATATATCGGATGTAGTAATGCAATCCCAACTCATGCTTTGCGTATTGGTCTACCTCATTAAGGTAAATGTTTGCAAACATCTGTGAGGTAAGGTTGCCTATCGGCATCCCTTTATTACCTAACCTGTCCGATACCTCCACTTCGTCCGGCTCTTTCCCGGGCGGTAATCCAAAATTCATAGATTCGCAATTTATAATCTTTTCCAACAGGTTGAGTAATCGTTGGTCTTTAATCCTGCGTGCTAAAATCTTTAATAAAATATCGTGGTCTACCCTGTAGAAATACTTTGATATATCCATTTTCAGATAATAGTACCGTTCCGGCTTCCTTTCGGTCTGCCTTAACCAATACTGCAACCTATCGGCTGCCTTATGCGTTCCCTTACCCTTGCGACAGGCGTAGGAATCAAAGATAAATGTCTTTTCGTACAATGGAAACAACTGCCTGTAAATCGCCCATTGTACTATCCTGTCCTTAAATGGTAAGGACATAATGAGCCTTTTCTTCGGCTCGTAAACATAAAAGGTATGATATTTCCCTACCTCGTATGTTTCGTAAATCAAGTGATTCTGAATATTTATTAACTGCTCTTCGTAGTTGCGGTTGAAAATCAATACATCATCCCTGTACCTCTTTCCTTTTCTTGCTTCCTCCCAAGCCTTATGTAAATTTTCAAAATCGTAAATCTTTTCATATATGTTCTTTATGCTTTGCATTGCATACCTCTTGTAAATTTGTGCCGTACAAACCTAATCAGTTTTTAACCCTTTCAGACGTGACAAATATATTTCTTTTCGGCTTATGCTTACTAACTGTCTTTACGGCAATTCAATCTTTTTCCTGCCTACAGGAACGGAAAATAACCCCTTTAACCCTGTTTGTACTGTCCTTACGGTCGTAACCGTAAGGCTTCTTGACATAGGGGCAGAGCGGAGCGGAAACCAATGTTGTCGTTCGAGTTGGAACGAGGGTTATTCAAGTTGAGAGCGGACGGACCCGAATTGGAAGTATTGTTGAACGCCGACCCACGGATAGGCAACCACCGTAACTTTGTGATTATTTCCCTATGTATTTTTATCTCTGTCTTTCCCTGCTGTTGACCCATTCCGTATAACCGCCTATCATTCGACCGATTTCATCTACCTTACGCATCCACACTTCCCAAGTATGAAAATCTAAACAAGGCTTTTGTTTCGGGTATAGGTCTGGGTCTTTGGCAAGTCTTAGCAGATTTCTTAATACATCAACTTCAATATCCAAATCCTGCAATGTCGTTTTCTTGTGGTACTTCTTTTCAAGCCGTACCGCCATTTCCAACATTGTATACATTGTCTTTCTTATATCGCCTGCAAGTACATACCTTTCCGTTTTCGGAAAGTCCTTTAATTGAGGGTTGCCGTACAATATCATTTCATAAATCTTTTCCTTGATATGAAAAATATCGTTTCCGTTATGCTTCTTTTCTTCCTGTTGTATCTCTTCCACTTTTGCAACCGCCTAACTGTAATGTATTTGCTATAAAGGGCGTGCTATCGCACGCCCTATCAGTTTTTCAGTGTTCAGTTTACAGTTACTCAACAAAAGCGGAGCGGAAACCAAGGTCGTCGCCCGAGTAGGAACGAGGGTTATTCAAGCCGAGAGCGGACGGACCCGAATTGGAAGTATTGAGGAACGCCGACCCACGGAGAGGCAACCTTTCGCCGTTGTTTCTCGCCCATAATCTTTCGTTACCATATCCTGTTACACCGCTATCCGGGAATAAACCAAGTGCAACGAGTAACTTAGGGATTGCTACCCCGGAAACTGCCTTTACATTCTTAAATACCTCTGATGTATCGTTGCTATCTGTTGTCTGTGTGGTAACGCTTGTATTGATACGCAATGTTGCATCACTTGCACTTGTGCGGTCGATTTTTAATGTGCCTGCTGTTCCCGGCTCTACTAAAGTTCCGTCCGGCTTAATCGCTTTCCAAAGTGTGCTTGATGCCGACATATCGCAATCAAGTTTCATAGAATTACCATAAGGGATAATCTGAATTTCTCCATTCATAAGGCGTAATCCACCGGTCCACTCCCAAAGGTTGCCGTTAATGTCCGCAATGCCCGACATATCGTGATTGTGATACCATGTAGGCTGCCCGCTTCCTGTAAGTGTTCTCTGTGTTTCTCCCTGTGGCATTGTTCCCCTTTCGTAAGGGTGGTAATAATCCTTGCCGTAGTTTGTGTTTCCGTGTGGTACAGTACCCATTTTCTGTGATAACAGGTTAAGGTACGCAAATATACCTGTCTGATTTAAGTGCCAACCCGCACCTTTCTTTTTGCAAGCTGTTACAGACTGGTCAAAGTTGATATAATTTCTAGGCAGGTATCCGCCTAAAGAATAGGCACGGTCATTTTCTACGATATTGAGGAACTTAGACACATAAATTACGTTCTTTTCCTCTCCGTCCATAATCCAAAACGGTAATGTTTCATCTGTTCCGCCTGTGATTACATCACTATACTTTGCCTTTGGTACTGCTACCATGATGCTAGGCATCCCGGTATCGTCAAAAATTACCTTGTTGTTTGCCCCAAACTGTGCTACTGCACCCTGTAAATCGTCAAAGTTTGCCATTGTATTTTATCCTCCTTAAAATTAAATTAACGCCCATAATACAAGCGTACATTTCTTCATGTCGAACGGTACAGGTTCACGCTTTGTAATCGCCTTTCCGTCCTCGTCCTTTTCTCCTGTATCCACAATCTCATATTCCCTTGCCGGGATAATGACCTGTGCCACATACTCCCTTGCTTCGGTATTCACGCCAACGGTTAAGCCGTCCTGCGTATCCTTGCAAATATCAAGCGTTACCTCTTCGTCACGCTCTCGGTTCTTGATGTTTACCATTAAATCATCATCCCCGAAAATAATTTTTGTCGTGGATACGTCATAGGCGATTTTCTCGCCCTCGTTTTTCTCAACTACAATAATCTTTGCTGCTGCCATTATCTGTTACCTCCCATTCTTCTTAATTCTGCGTAGGCTTCCTGTGAACGCACCGCAATGTGTTCCGCTGCTTCCCTCTGTGTTGCTGTGGCATTACCTCTTACTCCATAAGCCTGTAATACTGCTGCCGTATTTGCCTTTCTTTCATCACTTTTGATAATTACATTTGCCATTATGCGTAACCTCCCTGTACCGTGCATTTTACCGTTACTTCCTTGGCGGCCCCGGTGTACTCAATCTTGAATCCGTTTAACTGCTTATCTGTAATATGGATTTCTCCTACACCTCCTGCGTCCTTTGCTTCCGCTTCGACATTTACGGTGTAATCCAAATTACCCCTTGGCGTAGCAAGTGCAAGGGTCTTTTTGGAATTGTTAAAAGGGTATGATTTTGTATTGGTAAGGGTTGCTTCTACAATCTCTCCCTGTAATCCCTTAATCCTGCTTTCTGCTGCACCAAGTTTAAGCATTGCAAGATTGGCAATTAACCCGGCGGATAATACCCTCTCTTCCAAGTCGTTAAAGTTCTGTGCGTTCTGCGGTGTTCCCTCCTGCACTACTTCGCCCTCTACGGCTTCGTGTGTAATAGTTCCGTCTGCGTTTTGCACTTCCCTGTAGCGGTTGGAATACTGCGTTACATGGTCTTTCCAAATCTTAAATAATCCCATTTGCTCTATTCCTCCTTAAAATTAAAACTGAATCGGTACAACACGCCCTGTTGCGTACCTTTTAACTTGATTGCTTCGCTTTTTTCCGCCCACAACTTACTAGCCGTATCGTACAACTGAATTTTCGTAATTGTTGTGGTCCCCGATACTTCCGGGGTAATGGAAATACTCAACGCTACCCTGCCGTCTTTTAGGCGTTCTCTTGTTAAGATTTTTGCCTTGTGCATAGTACCGCCATACTCGACCATAGCGTAAGCAATATTGGTTTCTACAAACTGCTTGAAACTCTCTAAGGCTCTTTCTGTCAGCATTTCTTTACTCTCCTTTACTTTTATTTGCTATAACCGATTCTTACCGCAACGCTTTACCTCGTATTGGTAGCTTTCGGTTTCTGCCGTGGTTGCCATTCCCTTATCAGATATTCCGGGTTTTGTGTTTGTATAAGGTTCTGTACCTGTTTTTTTCTGTCCTGTCATATCTGTTTCATAAGGGTATTGTTCTGTTTCGGTGTCTGTCACCGTCTGTATATCTCTGTTCTTTACAGTTACCGCCCTGTCGGGTACTGTTCCTGTAAAGGTGCTTTCAAATGGATAGGCTTGTGCTTCTGTTTCTCCAACTGCTGCCACATCCGCCGTTTGATACTGCATATTTCTATCCGGCTTCGTTCCTGTAAGGTCTGAATCAAATTTATACGCCTGTCCTGTAGCCTGTGCGGTTATCCCCTCCTGTGCTACACCTCCTGCCGTGTTTCTCTGCGGTATCGTTCCGGCTTTCGCCTGTCCTGTTTGATTGCTCGTATATTGGTATCCTGTTGTGTCCGATTCGGTCACAATCTCGGTATCCTTTGTTGCAAATGTAATATTTCTGTCCGGCTTTGTTCCTGTTGGCGTAAATTCTGCCGTATATCCCGCTGCCTGTGTCATTACATCTATAACCGCATTTTCGACCGCACCAACCGTATTTCTATGTGGTTCTGTGCCTGTCTTTAATTGCCCTGTCATAGGCACGGAATATAGCCAAAATTCCGTTTTAGGCATTACTACCACAGTAATAGACCCTTGATAATAAAGACCGTCTAAATGAGCCGTTAAACGCTTGTATATGTCAACCGTCTTTATAATCTCGTCATAGTCTGCTGCAACCCTTGATTCTGTCGTATCAAGTACAATACGGAATCTGTACGGCTTTCCTCCGTAGTCAAACCACTCTTCTATCTCACTCTTTGGGTGTATTCCACCTAAAGCCATTTCAACAGCTGCCTTTGTGCCTAATTTTTGATGTACTCTTACGCTATCCCGGATAATCGCCCTTTTCGCTTCTATCGGGTAATCGTAATCGTACCAATCTACATGGAGGTCATACGCCAATACATCAAGCCACGTTTCTGATAACTCGTTTATATTTGCGTATATGATATTCTTTTTTGTCTGCTCTACCGTTTGATGTAGTTCGTCCGCTATGAGCCGGCCCAACGCAACCATTTTTTCATCCTTTTTCAAGGCGGGCGGAAATGTTGCGTAAAAATCGGCATCTTTTAAACTATTCATCTTCGACCCCTCCAAAGGTCACAGCACACTTTTTCAATACCGCAACGCTTCCCTTTGGTATCTCCGTGAATACAGGCTTTTTAATATCCGCCCTCTTTATGCCCGAATCCATAAGGATTGCATAAAAATAGGACGGGTTAATATCCCGCCCCATTTTAGAGGTCTGCCATAATTCGTAGCTTTCCACCGCCAAATCAACCGCCCTTTTGATTTCTTTGGTGCTTGCTTCCTTGTCTTTTGGTATGTAATAGGTTAATTCAATATCAAAATCAACTGTTGTCGGTGCTGCGACCGTTACCTTATCCGTCATAGGTCTTATATCATCTGCACTTAAATATGCCTGCACCTCTTTTATAAGTTCCTCGCTCGGTAACTCTCCGCCGTATAGCATTATCCTTATATCCGCTACTCCGTCCTGTGGACTTTCTGCGGATACATCACTTATTTGAGATGATACCGCCTTGGCGTGATAGGTATAACTTCCTCTCGGTCCGGCGGTAGTGTAGCTTTCTTCGGATTCCCTCATGCGGTTATAGTATGCGGTATCGCTTTCCTCTCCGCTTCCTCCGGCTGTTTCCGTTGTATTTGCAACTTCCTTAAAATATAAAAATTCCTCTGTAACAAGCCTACTTACCTGTCCGGGGGTAAAGCCGTTTCCGTCCTCTCCCAATGTCGTGCATACCGCTTCTACCTCTGCGTATGTTTCTCCTGCCGGGAATGTTAAGTATCCTGTTGTTACAAAATTTATATATCCGTCTACCGTTACCTCGATTTCATCTGTTATCACATATTCCTTATCAAGTGCTGTTGTAATGCTGAATCCAAGCGTTGTCCTCGCTGCCGTAGGTTGTAGCCTGTAGGTGTTATGGAATATTTCACTTAATGAATCCAAGTTTTGTCCTGTGGCGTATCTTGGTAGGTTCTGTTTTGCCGATTCGTTGATATTTACCCTTTCCTGTATGATTACACTTGCAAGCCAAAGGATAAACGCCCTTACAGGGTCGGCAGGGTATAAGGTTCTGCCTGTAATCTCTTCGTATCCGGCTATCAGTTTATTTACAAGTGCTTCCGTATCGGTATCTACAAACTCAACCTCTGGTAACTCACTCGGTATATTCCTCGTCGTATTCGTCGTATTCGCCATTTACTTCTACCTCCACTTTAGGTTTTAATATGCCCCTTTCGTAGTCTGTCGTAAATTCTATACTTACAATCTCTGCTCTCGGCTCATATTCTCCGATTTTGTCGTAAATATCTGCCGTTGCAAGTGCCGTTGCCGTTGTAATCGGTTTATCTATGTAAGCTACATTTAACCCAAACTCACGGTTAAGCGGTATATCATATTCTATTGAGGATAGTAAAAACCAAACATTTTGTATTACTTCCTCGTATATGGTTTGAGGTGCAAGGCTTATAGGCTGTTCCTGTGTGGTGTCTATCGTAAAACTCATTTTCGCCTACCTTTCTACCTCTTTGCGTACTGTTCAAGCGATAGCGTGCTTTTGGCTATCAATAGGTTTCCTTGATTATCAAACTTTTCATAGTCTTTTGAATGTCCTGTTATAACCCATTGACTGCCGTATTTCTTACCGCCGATAATAAGCGTAAGGATTTTTCCCTTTTTTCTGTATTTGTCTATTTTGTCCTGCATCTTCTTAGGGTTTACCCCAAGAAAAGCAGATAAATAAATGGTAAGGCTTGCCGTGTCTGAATCGTTGTACTGAAATTCCAACAACGGCTTTTTAAGATGCCTTGTATGCTTTGCGTAATTGGTTTTACTGTCTATCTTTAAATCGTCAAAGGTTCTTACCTTATTTGCCGATACCTTAAAGACAATATCCCCAAGTGTTCCAATCTCTGCCATTAGATACCTCCTATAATAAAACCGTCCCCCTCTCCGTCCGGCTTGAATATGCACAATACCCACTGCCCTACGGTCGGAATCCAAGGTTTTACTTTAATCTTGCATCCTGTTTCACATTCCACGGTTGGCGGTCGTTTTACAATCCTTAAATCTCCTGTAACTATGCCCTGGTCCGGAATCTGCACCCTTGCGGTCATTTCTCCGGCGTTTACCTTGCTTACCTGTCCGATTCTCACAATGTCCTTTAGTTCCTGTATATCTGTACTGCCGAATCCTGCCATTTAATAACCCTCCAACACGCTACGCAACTTTATCTGTACCTTATATCCGCCTGTGATACTATGTTGTGCCTGTTCTACTATGTACTTTCCGTCAAATTCTCCATATCCATATACAGTTACGGTTATGCCTGCCACATAGTCTACATCCCCGACTAATGTAAATTCTGCTGTTGTTTCGCCTTTATTTCTCTGTCGTAACTGACACTTTGCCAACTCCAACGCTTCCGCTTGGCTTGATACTTTGTGTTTAAATTCGTATGTCTGTCCGTCCGGGTCTGCTCCCGGTGCTGTGTATGTGGCTTCAATGGTTTTCTTTGTGTTCGGGTCTGTATATGATACATGGCACTTTGAATAGGATGTATCTGCCGTTTTTGTCGAAAAACTGTAGCTTAATATATTTCCTTTCCCTGCCTTTATCTTTTTAACGGATGATTTTTTTTCGTAATCTGCTTCGTCAAAAAGAACAATGGTTTTTGATGTAACCTTTAGGGAAATGCCTGCGTTTTTGCATAACTTTTTCAAGAAAACAATATCCGCCGTGTTTACCTGTTCTTTTCTCTTGTAGCTTGGGTTGTGACTTGAAAGATACATTACTTTCATGCTGTTACCCTTGCCTATTTTTTCTGCTATATTTTTAAGATTGGTATTCTCCCAAGTCTTAGATTTCTTTTCCTGCCGTAACTTTGTGCTATACGGTATTGATGTAGCCTTTATGGTTAATTTCTGCGGTGGTCCTTGATAACTCACGCTGTCAATCTCAAACTTTCCACAATCCAATATTTTATCTTTTCCGTCTGAATACGGATTTTTTTGTATCACAATAGCGTGTATTTCTGTACCCTTAAAGGCTTTCTTTTCTTTAATCACGGTCGTTTTGGTTGTGGTTGTTGCCTGTCCTCCCTCCACATCTGAAGCATTGCACCAACCGTATACCCTTTGTCCGTCCTGTGATATAAGATGATAAGGGTGTGCGTTATGGTTCGCTATCGTGCATTTACAGGTGCTTGCACCCCTGTTTACTGTCGGTTCTGCTGCCATAGAGGATATATATACCGGTCCGCCCTTAAATTTCACAATAGCACCTACCTTTATCTCTCCACCGCCTGTAGTAACCGTTTCTGTTTTTGTTTTTACCGCTTTGCTCGTATTGAGCCAATCTTTAATCCATTTACCCTCCCTATCGTCTAAGGATAGGCTTATATCGTCCGTTTCGTCCTCTTCTTTGTCTGTAAAGGACAGGGATAACAGATACTTGGATAATTCCTTGGATATATCTGCACCCTTAAAGTACAGTTTTACCACGGTACGCCTTGCGTAATTCTTATTACTCACTTACCGTTACCCCCTGTTTCCACGGTGGCAGGGATTCCGATACCGTTAATTCAATTTCCGGCAAGGTCAATACAACCCCTGCCGGAAAAATATAGGTATCTTTATACTCAATATTCGCCTTAATAAGAGTATCCATATACATTTCATTGCCATAGGCTTTATAAGCCACAATATCCCAAGTATCCCCGGATACCGTTGTATAAGTGTTATTAAGCATATACTACCCTGTCCTCCTGTTCTTTTTGTTCTTTCAGAATCGCAACAATGATTGCTCGTAGCTTTTCTAAAAATGCTTCGTCATACTGTTCCAACTGTTGCTTAATGTTATTTGCTTCGCCGTTTCCATTTACTACAACGCTTGGCGAATTTTGAACATTTATAACGATTGTGCCGGCCCCGCTCATTCTTGCGGATACATTATCCGCCGTCTGTGCCTGTGAGATATTGTTAAATATCTGTCCTGTCTGTGCTGCCGTAAACACTTTTCTATTGGCAGCGTTTGTAATCAACTCTGGTCCATTCTCTCCGGCTATAAATGTACCCGGTGTCCTGTCTGTACCTTTCGCAAATCCCGGAATCAAAGGTATGTTAATTCCTTTTCCGCCAAGTCCGGGAACCCAATCCGGCACTTTCAATTTATTAAGTCCACCGATTACGGTATTAACCGCTGATACAACGGCTCGTAATGGTGCTTTGATGATTTCGCCAAGTCCTCCGACCGCTCCCGAAAAGATAGACTTAATCCCGTTCCAAGCCTGCGACCAATTACCTGTAAATACACCTGTCACAAAATCTATAATTCCGCCTAATACGGTCATAAGATTTTGAATTATGCCCTGTACCGAACCAATCACGGATTGAACCACGGATAAAATTACAGGCATCACAGCTTGCACCACCTGTAAAATTCCCTGTACGATTGGTGCTACTATGTTCCAAATCGTTGTCAATGCGGTTTGAATTGCCGGAAGCAATACCGATAAGACATTAGTAACCACAGGTAATATTGCTTGAATCGCTGCCGATATAGCAGGTAATACAGTGCTTGTTATAAAACTGAATAACTCCGATATAATCGGTAATACATAGGTCTGCAAAAACGAGATAAGCTGCGATATAATCGGCATTAACCCGGCTATAAAATTTGCAATAATCGGAATAACTGCACCGACAAAATCAACAATACTTTGAATGATTGACATTATCGTAGGTGCTGCTGCCTGTATAAAACTTACAATGCCCGGCACAACATCATTTATAATTACCTGTAATACCTGTTCTGCGACAGGAACTACATAGGTTGTCACAAATGCTATTACATCCGATACCGCCGTTTTCACTTTTCCAAGGATATTAACAAGCGTATCAAATACCTGTACGCCTTTATCGCCAAAAATCTCTTGTATCTTGTTTCTTGCTTCTCCGATATTACTATCAGAGAAAATATTTTTAATGGTATCTCCAACACTCGTAATAACCGCTACAATCTTGTCAAAGATTGCCAACGCTTCACTTCCGAATGTTTTTTCTATAAATGCTCTGATTTCCTGTAAGTGGTTTTTTACCAACTGAATAACAGTAATAATTGTTGTGATTACTCCAACAATCGGTAAAATCTTGCCTACCACTCCGCCAAGCGGACCGAATACAGAACTTGCTAAATTTCCCAACGGTCCGAGCATTGTTTTTATAGCATTTCCTACAGGTGCTATAAACTTCGTTATTTTTCCGAATCCCGCACCTATGATGTTTCCAACCTTGCCTAAAGGCGAATTTGCTATAATCGTTCCAACTCCCGACAGGATACCGCCAAGTTTACCTCCCATTCGTGTAAACGGACTTAAAAACAGGTTAAGTAGTTTTGAGCCTGCCCCCATTACAGTACCGCCGATTTTTCCGCCGATACTGCTAAATACGCTGCCAATCTTTGTAAACAGGGTACTGTTGCTCAATACTCCGCCTAATGCACTGCTTACGCCCCCGGCTGCGTTCTTTACACTTGTGAAATATCCAAGAATACCGCTACCGATATTCTTAAAATTTAAAAATCCGCCCGTAAGACTTGACAGGTATGTATTCATCCCTATGCCTTTGATAATTTCAAAGGCTTTTTGTAATTTGAATACACCCCCTTGTACTTCTAAAAATCCTAGTTTTGCTACAAGTCCTCCGACCTTTAACCCGGCTAATGCAGCCGCAACTTTGGCAATAGTTTTTACTGCCTGCGGATTTTCCCTTACAAAGTCTGTAACTACATTTACTATTTCTGTAAATTTCTTTATGCCCTCTGTAAGGGTTGGTAATAGCAACTCTCCAAGTTCTACCTGTAAGGCATCAAAGGCAGATTGTGCCAATGTGATACTTCCGTTAAGATTATCCAACTTGGTTTCTGCCATTTGTTTAGCTGCACCGTCACAGTTATATACCGCATCTGTAAGTTTATTAAAATCGGCTTCTGATGCGTTTACAATAGCAAGCATACCCGCAAAACTTTCTTTTCCGAAAATCGTTGTTGCTGCTGCCACTTGTTCTGCTTCGGACAATCCGCCTAAACTGCTTCGGAGGTTCTTTACTACATCCCCAAAACTCTTCATAGAGCCGTCTGCATTTGTAAGGCTTATGCCGTATTTCTCCATTGCTGCCGCTTGTGCATCTGTCGGCTTCGCCATATTGGCTAATGCCGTCTTTAAACTTGTACCTGCGACCTCCGCCTTAATACTTGCATTTGCCATAAGACCAATGCCTAAAGACATATCCTCTACGCTATACCCTAATGCTCCGGCTACAGGTGCGACCTTTTGGAATGTTGACCCCATCATACCTACATTGGTGTTTGCATTGCTTGATGCTTGTGCCAATACGTCCGAAAAATGCCCGGCATCTGATGCACTCAACCCGAAAGCTGTTAAGGCATCCGTTACAATATCTGATACACTTGCCAAATCTTCCCCGGAAGCTGCTGCAAGGTTCATAATACCCTCGATACCGCCTAGCATATCCTCGGTTTTCCAACCTGCCATAGCCATATATTCCATAGCCTGTCCGGCTTCTGTTGCGGTAAACTTTGTTGATGCTCCCATTTCTTTGGCTTTGTTTGAAAGTTGGGCGATTTCCTCGGTTGTCGCTCCCGATATTGCCTTTACTCCCGACATCTGCTCTTGAAATTCGGCTGCCTTTTTAACCGGCCCGGCATATATCGCCGTTCCTACTGCTGCGATTGCTCCTATTGTTCCTGTCAACTGTGACTTTGTTTGTGCTATTGCTGCGTTATTCTTATTTATCTTTTCGTTAATGGCTGCAACTTTCTCCTGTGATTTCTGCAACCTGTCGTATTGCTTTTGTAACTCCTCCGTATTCTTGGCAAGGTTATCCGTATTTACGCCCGCTTCTTGGAGTGCCTGCCCCATTTCCTGTAGCTTTTCCGTTTCATCCGCTGCCTTATCTCTCGCCTTTGCCAACGCTTCCGTGTTGGCTTCTAATTTCTTTTTAAGTTTTTCGGATTCTCCGCCTGTTGCATCATACTCCGCCTGTAACCTTTCATGCTCTTTTTCAAGGTCTGTAACTCTCTGCTTGCTTCTCTCTACCGCTGTCTGCTGTTTCTGATAAGCCGATACATCCTTTAACTTATTTCTAACCTCTTTCAGATTATCGCCCAAAAGGGTCATTGTGCTGTTTGCTGTCTTAAAGGTCTTAGAGAAGTTCGGCCCCAAGGCTGCTGTTAATTGAAAGAAAAATTGAAATTGTCTTGCACTCGCCACGCCTTTACCTCCTTTCGGGCATAATAAAAGCACCTGCCGTGCAAGTGCTGAATCTATGTAAATTATGATTATTTTCTTTGTTAAAATCCGCCCTGTATTTCAAGGGCGGATATGCTATTGGTTGTTCTGTTGTTGTGCTTTTTCTTTTTCTATCAATCCGTTAAGACTTCGTATCCACCCTCTTAAATCACGGATTGTAAGGCTTACCCAATAATCAACCCCTGTGTGTGTCTGTCTTGAAAGTAAAAGTGCGTTTTCTCTTACCCAAGTTCCGGGGTTTAATCCGTTAAGCCTGTTGTTACTAAAAAATCCCTGCTCTTATTCTTGATTTTTCCAAAATCACGGATAGGCAAATGCTCGATAAGGTCACTTCCTACGCCTGCTGCTCTCGCTGCCATTTTCGACAGGAAAGAGGTTGAAATTTCCGGCGATAATACATACTCGCCAACTGCTGCCATTTCATTTTCAACGGCAATCATATCCGAACCTAAAAGACCCTCAAAATTAAAAGTCAACTTATCGTATGTCTTTCCCTCAAATTCAAAAGGGTTCTTGAATACATGGGTATAATTTAATCCGTCTGTGTCCGATTCGGTCACATTCGTTTTCTTTTCTTCTGTTGCTACTGCTGTCTGCTTTACATCTTCCATTGCGTTTAATCCTCCAATTTTCTATCAAATACAGGAAAAGCACGGTTTCCCGTGCTTATTTTCCAAGTGCCTTTCTTACATCCGCCAAGTAATCTTTTTCGTTTACATAGTAGATATAATTAAGCGGGTCAATCTCCAACTTTTTCTTGCCGTTAATGTATGTAGCATAATAACTTACTGCATACTCTCCGCTTACCTCCGCTGCCGCTGCCGTGGCAACTTTTCCGGGGTTAAGTTTCTTCGGGGTTACTACAAGAATATGTTTTACTGATACAACCTCTGTAGTACCCTTTACGGTATCTTTCTGCTGCTGTGCTGCTCTTAAATCAATATTGTGCTGTCTAGGCTCATGTAATTTAATTGCATTGTTTGTTACCGTTCTGAAATTGAGGGTAAGGCTCATTGCTTCAATCGCACCTAAAATTACAGATTCGATTTTACCGCCAATGCCGGCCCCGCTGATTTCCTCTGTAATATTTGAAATTTCGGGTAAGGTTACTTCGGAGATTCCGATATATTCCGTTGCATCTTCGTACACCGCAAACCCGATTACTGTTTCGTCAATCTTTGGCATCCTGTTTTACCTCCTATGCAAAAATGTTTTCGAGATAACTTACGTCATACTCTAATACAAAATCAAGTTCCTTTGCAGGACTTGGCGGTGTAAGGTAGATATGGAATTTTGCCTTACCT
>URDU01000021.1 GCA_900546625.1 uncultured Lachnobacterium sp.
ATGTTCCATCTGCATAGCACCATTTACAATACTCCTCATTTAATGTGCCATCCTTATCACGTCCCAATATGGAATCATCATCAATAGGCATCCCGCAGCACTGACATATCAGCTTTCTGGGTTCTCCCAAAAGCGTATTGATTGAGACATCAAATTCTTTTGATAAAAGCCGTAGTGTATCAGTATTCGGAACGGTATCTCCATTTTCCCAGCGCGATACTGCCTGCCTTGTTACCATGATTTTATCTGCAAGCTCGTCCTGTGACATTCCTCTTTCCGTACGAAGCTTCAAAATAATATTTTTTGTTTCCATCGTCGTCACCTCCATAACCATATCATACAGATAAATTCATGTTCTGAAAAGCAACCTGCTGTTGCCATACCATGTCTATATGATTTGATCAGCACTCTTTGATTATGACTTTCTTACACCAGGTTCTTGTCTTACAGTGAGGACATTTTAAGTATCTTGTGCTTAATAAATGCATTACCATTTCGATATTGTTTTATCACTGATTCCCAACAATTCAGATAATTGTTTCTGTGTATACCCTTTTGCCTTTCTTTCATCAGAAATAAACTTTCCAATTTTCACCTGATCCATTGTTTTCCTCCTTTCTGCCCCAAGTGTAGTATAAAAAACAGACACTTCACACCCACGTAGCGTAGAGAATGGTGAATATATGCGGATTCTACGCTTCGTAGACTAAAATATCTACTGATTTCCTGTTTAATCTATAGCATCATAACTTTACAACTTTTTCATAAAAAAGAAATCGTACAGGGCTTTCAGATTTATAATGAATTTGAAACAAAATATTACAAAGGAAAGTGACCTTGTACGACCAAGACATTATACAACGAAATTTAATTGGTACACTTCATAAATATTTTTTAGCATATTTTGAAACTTTTTAGCATGTAGCGCATAATGGTTGTAATGATCTTAATGGACACTGTTTTGTATGCCTTACTTGTAAGTGTCTATGCGCCCTTCACGCTTCCAACAGTCATTGCTAACCTTATTGGCTAAAGTGCTTAACTTTACATTCCCATTTCTTCTATCTCTTTTAACATAAATTCTTCTAGTTTCTTCTTGTCAGGTAAATGCAACATATAAGTTGAAACAAATAATTGGTTATCCATTCCAGATAATGCATATTCTACCATCTGCGAGCCTTTGTCTGTACAAAGTAGTATTCCTACTGGCGGATTATCTCCTTCTGTCATCTCATTTTTCTTATAATAACCTACATAAGCGTTAAGCTGTCCCAAATCCTCATGTTTGAACTCATCATTCTTAAGTTCAATAATAACATTGCAATGTAGAAGACGGTTATAAAAAACAAGGTCAATAAAATAATATTTATCATCTATTATAATTCTCCTTTGTCTTGCCTCAAAACAGAATCCCTCTCCAAGTTCTAACATAAATTCCTGCAAATGATCCATAAGAGCCTGTTCTAAATCAGATTCTGACACAGCATCCCTTGCATCAAGTCCCAAAAATTCAAATGTAAATGGATCTTTTATTGATAGCATTGTTCCATTTGCATTATCAACAGATTTTTTTAATAAAAGCTCTGGTTTTTTACTTATGCCAGCTCTTACATAAAGGTTAGTTTTTATCTGTCTGCGGAGTTCTCTTACATTCCAGTTGCATTTCATACACTCTGTTTCGTAAAAAAATCGTTCGACACTGTCGAACTTTTTCCAAAATCTGGTAATTTAAATTCGCTCGACACTGTCGAACCAATTTGAGGATATACTTTATAAAACTGTCTACAAGCCTTAAAAAGCGTATATTTCATTCCTTTTTGATCAATTTGTTTTTCCAGATTTTTCAAAAGATGAGAACCATATTCTGCTCTGTCACTGCCATCTTGTTCATATTCTACTATATAATAACCAATCGCCCAATTGCGCAATGTCATAAGCTGATTTACAGCACTTTTTGCTGCTGAACTTGCTTTATCATTTATTTGTTTAATACTATCTGCAAGCAGTTCAAATTCCATTGCATTACCTCCAATACATTGTCCCAAGACTATTATAAATTCGCATAGACACAGTATACCACAGCTCCTATATCTATGCGATTTCTTTTTTATTGTTTTTTGTTTCCATAGTCGTCACCTTCTATTCTTCTCCCAATCTTGAATTCTCTCTAGCATAATGTCATCCTCCACATAGAACAATTGATTTTCTGGCACAATGTTACAAACCAACTGTCCAAATCTTAAATCCGGATATTTTTCCCATAATTTCCTGAATTCATCAAGCATTGGCTCTATTCTACTGATTTCTCTTGCCATTTCTTAATTCCTCCCTAAATCATCCCTAACTTAAAATGGAGCCATAGCTTACGCCATGACTCCACCATTAAATATTTGCCCACATTGCAGCCATGTGGATATTCCTCAGTCAACTGGCTTAACACTTTAACCATCTTCATGGATTTCAGCATATCTCTATGCCTAAATCAATGTTTTTATTTTACCTAAAACAATTCAATCATTTAAAAGTTTACAATTCACAATTAAATGTTCAAATAAGACACAAAACCGTTAAAATTGGAGATGATTATCAGTCATCGCTGTTAAACCAATGTTTTCAAAGATAGGATTCGAACCTACAACTTCACGATTACAAATCATGTGCGCTACCCATTGCGCTACTTTGTATATTGGTAACCCAATTTTCGCTGAATTGGTATACTTATCTTGTAACGTAACCCTGTTACGGGAAGCCAGATTTAGAATTTTCGCAATGCAGGCAAATACTTTATGCTATTTCAATCAAAGTAGTCGCATTAGACACTTTAATCTGAGTATCTAATTCCTTTAAAAGTGTATTGTTCTTTTCCTCCAGGCTCTCTATCTTTTTCTTGATATCAAGCGGATCCACAAGTTCTGTTGTGTTTTCCTTCACATATGCATCCACGACTCCAAGAGGCTTATCGTCTTTTGTTTTACTGTCTTTTCCGAGAATGCTAAGGCGCATGCTCTCAGCAGTATTCTGAAGCTGACTGTTCTTAAGATCACATGTGCGCACACGCTCGTTATACTCATCCTGCATTTTAGACTTAAGGATTCCTTCAAAATCAGCTTCTCCATCGTATGTTCCTAGTCCACGAAGTCTGCTTCGAAGCGAAATAGCTCCAGCAACTGTGAATTTTCCATATGATGTTGTGATTTCTGTTTCAGCATTGGATGCAACAATAGCTGCATCAATTTTCTGGAATCGTTCAATCAAATCAACAATCTGCTGATATGCCGACTCCGCTTCTTTCGCATATTCATCCTTGCCAATGCGCTTTGAATATACTTTATCCTCATTTGGCTTTATGGTATCCACAAAACTTGCTTTGTCAATTTTATCTGATATCTTCTTTACTAGTAGGTCTCTTTCGTCAAGAGCCTGTGTTACTAACATCTTTTCGCTCATAAAAAATCCTCCCTTAAAATTATCTCTTAATATAATTCTAAGGGAGGATTCATGTAATGTCATTGAACTTGTAGTTCAAAAATTATGCTGCATTTAATTCTCTCATTTTCTTATAGTAGGTATAAACTCTTCTCTCCTGATCCGTAAGACATGCATCCATTTGACTTTTTGTTCTTCCAGCATTTCCGCAAACAATTGAATCCATAGGAACTTGAAGCATTTTGCTAATTGCATACAGATTATCGACTGTTGGCATACTAACACCATCCAACCATCGATAAACACTCTGCACACATCCAAACCCTAAATATTCTTGAATATCTTTTGGTTTTACTCCTCTCATATCCATAATTCTTCGAAGATTAACACCTGTTTCTTTTTTATTAATTGTTGGAAACATACTAACACCTCCTAGTACTAAATTCTTGTTCTACTCAGTTCTTACACATACTTTCTTCCCCGAAAAAGCAATTCCAAACTTCAAGATTTCCGTAATTCCATCCTCTTTCATTTCAGAATCGTATCGCAACTCACCAAATTGCTTTAATGCTTCATTAGACCATTTTTCAAGCTCAACATCGCTTAATTTTTCTTTCCACTTTAATTCCAAAATAATACCAGGATACCTTTTTTCTCTTGGAATTAAAGAAACATCAAATCTGCCATCTCCAGATTCTCGGTTCGATTTAATCTTATACTGATTATCCATTAATGCTATTAATCCTAGCATCAAACCATGATAAAATCCTTCAGCTCCACCATCGAAGAAGCTAATTGATTTATCCATATATTCCCCAATAGCGCTCTGCAACTTCTTGTAATCATTGGCATAAAGACTTTCTGCAATCTTATTTGCTGTAGTCCTTGTAATTGCTCCAGTTTGCAAGAAATGTGACAAGATTTCACTCTTATATACAGCTGCAATCTCTCTATTTGGAATTGATACTTCACATAAATATGAACCATCTGCTTGCAGTTCCTTTTTAGGAGTTTTCAAATAGCCAGTAACCAACAATAAGCTATAAATATTTGCTGGATCCTCCGCAAGCGATCTATACACCACATTTTGATCAATTCTTGCAACTACTCTTTCTCCTTGCAAAAGGTCATATAATCTTTCTGTAATATCATCTGTAGCCACTCTTAGTACATCATCAAGGATTTCATTTTTTCCTGTATTTACCCAATATGCTTGAGGAAGGCATTCCTTGGAAATATAGTTGATTACAGACCATGGATTATATATTTCTTCGCTACCAAACAAATATCCATCGTACCAATCTTTAAGTTCCTCCTCTTTATCTGATACTCCATAGTAACTGAGCATTGCTTTCACTTCAGATTCTGTAAATCCAAAAAAGCTATCGTATTCTTCATCCATTACGGAGTTCACTGTTAAATTATTTAGACCACTAAAGATACTTTCCTGAGCAATACGCAAAATTCCTGTTAGGAAACCATAGGATAAATTCTTATTATCCTTAAATGCTCCTGAAAAGAAATTTCTCATGAATCCAATAATTTCATCGTAGAAATCCTTAGAGTATCCCTCTTGAATCGGAGTATCATATTCATCAATAATGATTACTGGAGCCTTATCATAATGTGAAGCAAGCATTTTAGATAGTCTTTCCAGCGAAGAAGTAAGTTCCACTTCATTAGCTGTAGCGCTAATAATCTTTGTAAAATACTCCTTCTCATATTGTGAGAGCTTATCACTATTTAGTAGCTCTTGATGTCTTCCATACTCTTCTTGAAGTAGTCCCCTTATTTTATCTATTGTTGCGTCCCAAGTATCAAATTTAACATCCTTAAAAGTTAAGAATATGACTGGATATTTTCCTTGATGTGAACGATACTCTTCTCCACATTGCCAAATATTTTTATCGGCAAAATACTTACTAGTATTCTTATCTGATATTTCAAAGAACACTCTGAGCATATCCATATTCAAGGTCTTTCCGAATCTCCTTGGTCTCGTAAACAAAGATACCAATGGCTTTTGATCCAAGAATTCTTTAATTAATAACGTCTTGTCGACATAATAATATTCTTCTTGCGCACGAACATAGTCAGAGATGCCGATTGGTAATGATTTAACTTCTGCTTTCGCAACCATATTTTTCTTGATGTATTTTCCATTAGACACTCTTCCATCCATTGGCTTTGGAGAGTCGTCTGGAATTAACCAAGATCCTTTTTCTTTTATTGCACCCTGTATTCTTCCTTTTTTGCACATATCATTTACGGAACGTGGAGAAACATTCCACTCTAAAGCCTTTTCTTTACAAGTTTTCATATATATATCAGCTCCTGTCATTCGCAATATTATTCCTCATCTTACACAAATTATACCTCAGTAAAACGTAAAAAGTCAAATCGATTCGATATTTTGCGTTTAATTATTGCGTTTGCTTAATGTTTTGCGTCTTGTATTTTTCGACACTTTTATTTTGGTTTTTTCAGTCCACAAACTTGTTTGTAGCATATTACTCAGACAAGTTTAACTCCACTGAAAAAGGACCAGCCCAGCTGATCCTCTCCCATCCCCGCAAGAGTGTTATAATCATGTATCTAAAACCTCTCTAAATACTTGATTTTACTGTATTTTCGGCACTTGCAACAATTCTGCAATATTTCTATAATAGTTTTTTTGTTCACATTTTTAGCACATTTCGGAATAACTTTGCATAACTTTTCCTTCGTTTGGGCTAAATACCGGGCTATTTTTAAACCTTTTAGCCCACAACCTTTTTCATCTCTTCTAAGGCATCCTCAAACTGTAAATGAGTATATGTATTAAGGGTAACTCCTATATCTGAATGTCCCCTAATGTATTGTAATGTTTTTGGGTTCATATCAGATTTTGCCATATTAGAGCAGAAGGTGTGTCTGCAAACATGAGGTGTAATACTAGACATTTGTACTTTGTAAATACTGTCATACTTCTCACGGTTTTGAAAAGCAACCTGCTGTTGCTATCCCCTGTCTATATGATTTAATTATCACTCTTTTGTCATTACTTTTTGCACCAGGTTCTTTTTTAATATTATTTTGTTATAGTTCTTTCATATTCTTCATTCATGCTTTTTTGTTGTAACTATTCTATCATTCGCTCCTCCCTGTTATCAGACCAATTTCAGTCATAATATTCTTTTATCTCCTCATTAATTTTTTATAGTTTCTATGCACTTATTACGCCACTGCATTAGCATTAATCTGGTCAATAACTTTCTTGATATTCATCCACAGTGTCATATCTGTAAATATTTCAACTACACTTCCCCTATCAGTAAAAGGAGACTCCTTAAGCACCGACAAGTCTTTCATAATGCCATTATGCACAATGTATTCGACAATCTGATTCACAAAATATATCTGTCTGCTGTCAAGATTTGTATCATTTAAAAACTCCGAAAACGCTGCCTTTGCAGCATTCATATCAAGTCCTACAATCTCACGCACAAACTCTCCCAATGGTTTATGTCCATATTCCTTTTCATAATCATCCTTTGAGCCTAGTTCATTCCAAAGAATCTGCTCCAGACTTTCTATATCCACCTCCGTCAACGGCTGATTGGTTTTAAGTTTTGCAATTGCAATATTATCCTGATGCTGGCGAATATAAAATTCCACTTTAGCCTTATAATTTTTTAACTCATCATTTTCAAGTTCTGACTCATTCCACTCTGTCGATAATATTTCATCAGTAAAGTCTGTATCATATTTTATAATTCCCTTAGGCAGATATTTCATAAGATTACGGAGGCTAACCCTGATATACTCAAACTCATCAATTCCAGCATTATCTACATAATCAGTATGAAGAATTTTATTAATAAGTTCTGACTGTACCTGAATTTCAGGAATATTTGCAACACTTGCAATACCTTCTACCTTTTTGAAAAGATCACTTTTATGTCTGCCAAATCCCTTTCCTGCAAGATAAGCCAATTCCATTCCATACATCAAAGCATCAAAACGAATCGCACTTACTTCATCTCCATCCGGCTGAATTAACGGTGCTAACTCATCACGAACCATCAATGTATCCTCAAAAGTGATTGATTGATAATTACTTTCCACTGAATATGTATCTACATACTTAAGATGCTGCCTTACTGCAAAGTTTTCACGGTTCAGCTCCTGCACCTTGCCTGTCATCTTGTCAACAAGTTTGTTCCTGTAAGCAATAAGTCTGTCCATCTGATATTCAATGCTTTGAAGTTTATATGTAATTTCAAATTCAAGAGAAAAAACCGCCCCCTGTAAAGCAATCATATTTGCTGTTGGTCTTCCCTGATTCATACGAAAAAATTCAAAGTTTCCACAAAAATCAAAGATGTAAAACTTGTCCTTATCCTCTCCATCTATAAGTCCAGGACACAGTCTTGTACCACGTCCTATCATCTGCCAAAACTTCGCCTTACTCATTACCTTTTTGAAAAATACAAGGTTCAACACTTCCGGTACATCAATACCTGTGTCAAGCATATCTACAGATATAGCAATTTGTGGCATTTTGTCAGCATCCGAGAACTCATCTATTGCACTCTGAGCATATGTCATATAGTTATCAATTACTTTTGCAAAAGGCTGACCATTTTTACTAAGCTCAGGATACTGCTTGTTGAATACTTCAAGTATCTTCTCCGCATGATCATGATTTTTGGCAAAAATAATTGTTTTACCGATTTTCTGACCATAATCCACTTTAAGTCCATCTCTCATCAGCACATGAAGAACCTGTTTAATGGTATCCTCATTAAATACCCATGTATTTAAAGCAGCCGAATCTATTCTCTCTGGCAGTTTACCATCTTCAAATTCAAAAGTATCTTCATAAACAGCCTTATCTTCATCCGACAATTCATCATAAGCGATGCCTTCTTCAATGAATTTAGTCTTGCTTTCAACCGTTACAAAATCTACAAGATAGCCATCTTTTACAGCCTGTGCCAGCTCATATCCATATGTAGGCACTCCATTTTCCAAATCAAATATTTCATAAGTATTTTTTTCAATCTCATCCTTAGGTGTTGCTGTAAGACCTACTAACGGAGCATCAAAATAATTAAAAATATCCCTATACTTGTTGTAAATAGACCTATGTGCTTCATCACAGATTACAAGATCAAAATGTCCACAAGTAAATAACTTACCATTATCATCCCTGACTGAATCAATACAGTTCATCATGGTCTGATATGTAGAAAAAATGCAATGCGCTGTATAGTTATCTTTCTCCTCAACAAGATTTGAGCAGGATAAATCTGGCAAAAGACTTACAAAATTTCTTTTTGCCTGTGTAACCAATGAATTACGGTCTGCAAGAAACAAAATATTTCTAATCCAGCCTGCATCCAAAAGTACCTTACATAATGCAATCACAGTTCTTGTTTTACCGGAACCAGTTGCCATTACAAGAAGTGCCTTCCTACGATTGCGATTGTCAAATGCATCACAAGCAGCCTTAATTGCAGCTTCCTGATAATAGCGTCCTGCAATATTCTTATCCACTGAAATATGTCTCAGACTTGTCTTCATTTTTTGAAGATTGAAGAGCTTTTCTAAATCTCTCTTTGAATAAATAGCCGCAACCTTTCTCTCCGGATACTGATTATCTATAATTCTCGTCTCAAAACCATTCGTAAGAAAAACCACTGGTCTTCTCTTATATTTTTTCTCTAATATGTCAGCATAAAGCTTTGCCTGCTGCCTGCCTTTCGCCACATCCACACATGTTCGCTTCGCCTCAACTACAGCAAGAGGCTTATGACTATCATCATAAAGCACATAGTCCGCGAAGCCCACCTCTGATTTATTTGGCATTCCCGAAAGTTCAACTTCATTAATCCAGTCTTGCCCTTCTATCCAGTCAACATCCAGCAACATAGAATCAATATAAATTTTTCTTGTCTTATACTCTGATAAATCAAGAGGTTTTGGAACATAAGTCTTCTGTTGCTCCGTACGCTTAGCTGTCAACGCTTCCTTAAGAGCCTTATTTTCAGCAATTAACGCCTGCAAATCCACATCAGTATCCGAAGATTTAATCACCTCCGGATTTTCATATGTTTCATTCAACAGATTTACATCATACTGTCTCTCTTTATAAAAATCAGAATAGCAGTATGACACATAATCCATAAAAATAAACAAATTCTGCAAACAAAGAATTGCCTCGTCCTCTGTAATCTTTCTACCATTGTGCGCAGCTCTATTACCAATCTTTCGAATCAAATTCAGACGTTTCCATAAAGTATCATCCACAAGATCATGAAAATCTTCTGTGCTCATAAGGCTCATAAGATTGTCCTGATAAGGCATCTCAAGTGATTTGTCTACGGAATACATCCACTTGATAGCAAATTCCATGGCACGACGGCAGTTAATCACACTGGATTCTTCGTCTATCTTAAGGACTTTCTCTGCGGCTATTGCCACATCTGAGAAACTATTGAATTTTGGTTCTTGTTTCAAAAAATCAAAGTTGGTCATGGCACATGACCTCCATTATTAAATTTTTTATATTTTCTTTACCTCATCAATTATATTTTGAAGTTCAGCCTTATGACTTTCTACCGTCAGAGTATCAATTATATCATTTAAAAGATTTACGGCTACTTTCTTCGGCTTTAATTGAAATAATTCTTCTCTTACCCTTTCATTTGATAAAAACAAACGTGCAATTTTCAATTTTTCTTGTGTTCCAACCTCAAATATAAAATCATTTAAAACTAAATATGCCTCTGAACGTCCCCAATAATTTCCACACCATACACTTAATATTTCCTGATAAACTTCTTCAAATGCAATAGAAGGCACATCAATTCCGGCCTGTGCCAATGCCTTAGCTTCTCTATATTCAGCACTCCATCCATATACTGTGTTCTTTGCATCTCGTAAGTTATTGGCAAGTTTTCTAAATATTATTGCGCGCGTAGCATCTGGTATATATTTAATCCCATTTACTGATATCAGAGTTTCATAAACTCTACTCTTTGCATTAACATCGGCACTTGAATCTATTGATGGATCAAACATATAGTTATGAAATTTCATCCCCATATTAGTCTTTAAATCCTCAGTTGCTTTGTCCCATATATTGAAAAAGAGTTTTGAAATATTAGTATAAGATGGTTCCTCTCCCTTGCATATAACATCTAACGAAAAGCCAAACAACATACGAATATCCTTGTTATTATAACTTTCAATTTGTTGCTTAAATAATTCAATTTGTTCCTCATCCAATACTGCATTCTTTATTGGATCCAACAAACCAACAGGAGAATGGCCTGGATCAGGCATTGGTAATTCAAACAAATTTTTCTTAATTATATATACTAATCCCATTACATCCTCAGATGTAACAGCATCATCGCTATCATGTGAAGGTGATGCATGATTACGCATCCATTCAATCATCTCTAATGCTTTAATAGCTTTTTTATTTATAACACCTATTTGCTCAGCACCTTTCAACAAATTTTCATCATCCACCCCCGACCATCTTTCTGCAATAGTATCCCCATCTTTTTTATAATTTTTGCGACCTGATAGACTCGAAATACTAGATAAAAACATATCTATACTGTAAGCCTCTATTCGTCTTCTTAAATTATGAATTCCCGCATTCCATATTTCCAACAGCGAGTGCTCTGGAAAATCAAGATTCATTAACTGAGCCGCCTTCTCTATCATTACTAATTCATTTTTATCAAGCGCTTTATAATTATCAAGCTCTGCTTTTTCAATAATAACAATATCGTCCATTTTTTATCCTTTCTACCTTTAATATTTGATTTTCTCTTTTCCATGTCATACATATTCTCACTCATGCTTGTCAAAGAAATTTTGCATGAGGCTGTCAAATAACATCTGTACTTTTTCAAGAGATCTTTGTAATGCGACTTTAGTCTTGTCAACTTGCTTGACGAAATCGGCAAACTGCTCCTGAAGTTCCATTGGTGGAACAATAAACTCTTTCTCCTCAAGCTTTGCCTTTGATAAAATACCTTTCAAAGCCATATTTATTTCTCCAACTAAATACTCTTTTGACAATTGAAGTAATACATATAAAAACAAAATATTGTAATTTACAGGAACCACAGCATTAATCTGCTGGTTAAAAGCTACTGTTCTATCCGTAACGCAAACTCTTCCAATACTAGTAACGCTTCCAGCTATACAAGCCATTAAAATTGAATCTTTTCCTACTGTTCTTCCAACTTTCATACCTTCTTCCGAAAGTTTTTCCGAAGCTTTAGTTGGATTCAGTAATCCAGATACAATATTATCAGTTTTTATCCATTCAATATAATCACCATAATACTTTTCAACACTTCTTGATGGAGTATTACCAGTAACTACCTTACATGTATCCTTTAACTGCTTCTTACTGAAACCATATGGATTACTTCTTGGATCCCCAAACATCTCGACAAATCGGGCCTTGATGAGATTGTCTAACTCCCTAATCTCATCATTACGCTTATCTAGTATTCCCTTAACCTTTTTCAATATTTCGACTATGGATTTCTGCTCATCAACTGAAGGTAATTCGATTAATGCATCAGTCAAATTAGCTAACTTGATATACTTTATAACTCCACCAATAGCCTGTTTCCGTAATTCATCTATATAATCTTCCATAAAATAATAAAGGTATGGCATATATAACTTTCCACTTCCATTAGCTTCTATTATATATGTTCGCTGATAAGCATCAAACTTTCCATTATAATATTTAACATTTAAATCTCCATTTCCAGCAACTAACACACACTCACAATCATACGAATATGTTGATATTTTCAATGGTTCTTTTGAACAAGTAAAAAATGGATACTTTCCATCTTCTGAAGAAACATTTGCATCAAGTTTTCCTGTCTTAATCTTAGTCAAATCACCAATTTTAACTTTCATCTACATTATCCCCTACAAATCCGAATTTGTCTTCCTTTCTATTCTATCATTTCGCACTAACTGCAATCAAATAATTCACAAAAGCACTACACGACACCAACATAAATTTTGCTTCCTCAAATGTTGATGATGGTCCACCAATATCGCCAGCATGTCTTATTCCATTAGCATCTGATGTATATCCATATAGCATATTAAAAGCCGATTTCAATCCTGCATGAATTACCACACCATTATCTTCTAATTTTTTCAACATTTTTCCCAATGAAGCCTCTTTCCCTGTTATTCCAGTAAGTATTTCACATAACGCTTCAACTGCACTAATACTTTCTTTGATAGAATTCTCGTAATCAGGCTTGCTTCTGTCTGCTAGTAATTTGTTTGCCTTAGATATATGCTCATATACTGGGCTATATGGGTTTTCTAACGCTTGATTTACTTCTGCAACTTCATATTCATCACTTATTGGTACAATTATATTATCCACAAACCGATATCCTATATACTCATCTCTAAAAAAATCATTAGCAGCTTGATACATGGATTTAATCGGATATTGTTCAAAACAAGTGTTGTAATACATAACTCCTTGCATATCAGTCCGATAGTCTTCCCAATATTGAATAATAGCTTCAATTAAAGTCAAAACATCATCATAATCATCTTCTTGTATGGTCTTATTAATCATTTTTAACACATCATCATCGAAATAAGTCCGTCTAGTATCCACTGGTTCTGAATAAACGGTTCCGATAACATATCTAAAAAATTCTTGTATGTTTTCTCCACCATAATATTCATCCCCATATATCTCCTGATAAAACTGGCTAATCATATTTTGCAATTGTACTCTAGTTCTCTTATCAAATTCTTTTAACTGAATCTCTGTATTTTCCGGTTTGATTTTATTTCTATCTGAAAATCCACCTCGTTTACTTACTTTCGCCATGATTTCATTCTCCTAACAATCTTGCCAACTCTTCCATCTCATTCCCAATCTCAATCTCAATCTCACGAATATTAGCCATAATCTCAGATGTAGGTGGATACTCCACAGGTACATACTCCATTTCTTTATACTTGTTAATACTAAGGTCATAAGCATTATCAACGATATCCTGCTTAGGCACCATAAATGACTTATCTGTGCGTTTTCTGTCTGACTCAGCATCACGATTGCGGAATCTTTCAATAATATCTGGAATATCATTATCAGCAATTGGAGACCGCTTGTCATCCAGACTAAATCCATCTGCCTGCATATCATAGAACCATACATTATCTGTTCCACCATGCTCTGTCTTTGTAAAAATCAAGATAGCTGTCGATACTCCTGCATATGGTTTGAACACTCCTGATGGCATTGAGATAACTGCTTCAAGTCTTTGATTTTCCACAATTTCTTTTCGTATATCCTTATGTGCCTTTGAAGAACCAAATAATACTCCGTCAGGAACAATACAGGCACATCTACCACCTACTTTAAGCATTCGAACAAATAATGCTAAGAAAAGAAGTTCTGTTTTCTTTGTTTTACATACCTTTAACAAATCTGCTGATACGATATCTGCATCAAGGCTTCCCTTGAAAGGAGGATTTGCCAGAATCAGTGAATATTTATCCTTATCTGTATTCTGGTCTGATAAACTATCTCTGTATTCTATAAACGGACTTTCTACTCTATGATTCATCATATTCATAGCGCCAATACGGAGCATCGTTCTATCCATATCATAACCATAAAACATATGATTCATAAAATGATCTTTTTTCTGCTTGTCATAAAAGATTTCATCTTTCTTATTAGCCCATAGATATTCTCCTGCCTCCACAAGGAATCCTGCTGTACCACAGCTTGGATCACAGATTACATCATCAGCTTTAGGATTCATTAGTTCTACCATCATTTTAATGATATGACGAGGTGTCCTAAACTGACCATTCACCCCTGCTGTAGCCAGCTTTGAAAGAAGATACTCATACACATCTCCTCTGGCATCTGAATCATTCAGTTTTGCCATCTGCGTATATAAATCATCCATTGCATCCACAACTTTAGAAAGCATTAATGGTGTAGGCAGCTTGAAGATTGCATCATCCATATATTTTGAAAAAGCACTATCTTTATCAGCATGCAGATTCTTGATAAACGGAAATACCATTTCCTGCACTACAGAATACATTCTATCAGCAGGATAGTCCCTGAAAACAGACCACTTAAGCTGTGTTCCATCAATAGTTCTCTCACCAATTTTTACTTCCTTTGCAAATACACTTTCGTATGGAAGCCCAAGCATGGCACTTTCTTTTGCATGTGTATTATCTGATACATCTAAATCATGAATGAACATAAGATATGTCATCTGTTCTATTACATCTAGTGGATTTGTAAGACCTCCCGTCCAGAAAATTTCCCACAAACTGTCTATTTTATTTTTTAATTCACCTGTTATCACTTTTTTAAGTCTCCTTATCCCAGTTCCATTTATACTTTGTATAACGGCCATTTCCAATCTTTATTATCTTCTCTGCCTTGACTAAATCTGTTAGTGTCCGCTGCACTGTCGTTGTACTTATTCCTGACGCTTCTTTAACAATCTCCGCTTTAGTGATTGTACCTAAATGATTCTTTATCAATTCTTCTATTCTGTCTGGTTTTGATACTTTCTTTTCTTCTACAATATGTGCCCTGTCAAAAAACTCCCGGTACGCAGCCGTAATAATTCCCAGTATATATTTTACAAAATGCTCGTAATTGTTTTCATCTTCTATCCAGCCTTGCGAGCTTGACTGTAAAGCATCATAATAACTATCCTTTGTTCGCTCTATTAGTTTTTCCAAACTTATATATCTTCCAACAATATAGTCATTTTGATATAACAATAATAAGGTCAATAATCTGCTCATTCTTCCATTTCCGTCATTAAACGGATGGATGCACAAGAAGTCTATAATAAACATGGGAATTAACAAAAGTGAGTCTGCTTCGCCTTTGTTGATTGCCTCATTATAAGCTGTACATAAATTAATGATTGCGTCTGGCGTCTCCCATGCAGGTAATGGTCTGAACCTAACAAACTTATTGCCCCTTTCATCTTCTTCCTCAATAATATTATCAGCTGTCTTGAATCTTCCTCCATAAGAGGCATTCTCGAATTTATATAAATCTCTATGTAATTGTAATATAAATGTATCACGAATCGGAATATGTTGAAAATTCTCATGTATTGTGTTGAGCACATCCCTATATCCCGCTATTTCTCGTTCATTTCTTGTCTTGGGCATTGTCTTATCCAAAACAATTTTTTTTAATCGTTCATCAGAAGTATAAATACCCTCAATTTTATTAGAGCTTTCTGTACTTTGAATCTTTGCTATCTCAACAAGATTTTCCAGTACATCAGCATGACGTTCAGCAATCAAGTGCTGTTTACCTTTGTACTCATGAATTGTTGTAAGATAACTTACAATTTGTGGTGTAAGCAATTTTTTCCATTTTTCCATGTAATCAAATTGTTTCATTTTAATTGCCTCATTTCGAATTTAATTTCGTCTTTTAAACAAAATGACTTAATTGAATTATATCATTTAATTTAATCAAAATCAAGTTCAATTTAGTCATTTAAGCATAAATGACTAAATTAAACTTGTTATGATGCAATTATAAAATAATCCAGATATCCTTTTTCGTTATCCCATTCCTTCAATCCACGATAATAGAACATCTTCAAATTGTCCTCAATGATAAACGGAATAATATTGTATTTTAGGCACTCCTTAAACATAATCAATCTGCCCACACGACCGTTTCCGTCCTGGAATGGGTGAATCCGCATCATCAGAAACAGTTAATTCAAAATGATTTCGATTTGTTTTTATAAAGCCCTCTTTTTGTAGCTTTGATATCTCTGTAGACATTGCTGCACGATCAATACAAAGATAATCTGCTAGCTGCTGCCTATCAAAAGGAATATCAAATGATAGCGATGAATGTCTGATAGATTCTGCTGACAGATATGATAATATTTTATCTCTTGTCGTTCGTTTCCCAACATGCGTGATCTTATCGTTCAGAATCAGTATCTTATTTGCCAGGACACTGACCAGATTACGGATAAGCTTCTGATGATGCTCACATGCATTTGGACAAGTAACCATAAGTCTTTTGACATTTAATAGAATAATCTCACAATCCTCATCTGCTACCACACTGATATTTAAAACGGCTCTCTGGCTTGCTGCATACGGCTCACCGAAAAAATCTCCGGCATGACATTTTGACAAAATATTCCGATGCCCCCAGATGTCTTCTTGAATGATAAGGACACAGCCGGACACCACAAGCCCCATTACTTCTGTAATATCACCTGCTCTGAAAATATAAGAATCTCGCTTTTTAGAAATTACTGTTGCGTTTACACAATGCAATATGGATAATATCTCTTTATCAGTTAGACCTTTAAAAAATGGACTGTTTCTTAGGATTGATAAATATTTTTGCAAAATAGTTCCTCCCTGTTGGAAATCAAACATACTAGTTGTATTTATAATACTATAATTCTAGCATAAACAAACGCTAAATACTATTGACGGAGGTTAAAAATGATAAGAAAGATTATAAAGATTGATAAAGAAAAATGTAACGGCTGTGGTGCCTGTGCATCTGCCTGCCACGAAGGCGCCATTGATATCATTGACGGAAAAGCAGAATTGGTGAGAGAACATTTCTGCGACGGACTAGGAGATTGTCTCCCTGAATGCCCTACCGGAGCCATCTCATTTGAGGAGAGAGAAGCACCTGCATATGATGAAGAAGCCGTAAAAGAAGCACAGAAAAAAATAGCTGCAAAAAACCGGGCAATGACATCTCACTCCGGCTGTCCTGGATCTAAAATCATGCAAATCAGACGAACAGAAACTCCTGAGCCTGTAAAAGCCGCTTCAACCGCAAATTCAGAATCAAAGCTTCAGAACTGGCCGGTACAGATCAAACTGGCTCCGGTTAATGCACCATATTTTAACGGCTCAAAGCTTTTAATCGCCGCTGATTGTACTGCTTACGCTTATGCCGCCTTTCATCAGGATTTTATTCGAAACAAGGTAACTTTAATTGGTTGTCCTAAATTAGATCAGGTGGATTATAGTGAAAAGCTGACTGCTATTATTCAAAATAACAACATTCAAAGTGTAACTATTGTCCGAATGGAAGTTCCTTGCTGTGGCGGCCTGGAAATTGCGGCCAAAAAAGCTCTTCAAGCTAGTGGAAAATTCATACCATGGCAAGTTGTAACAATAAGTATTGACGGGAAAATCATGGAGTAAAGTCAGCAACCACCAGTTCAACTGGTGGTTTGCTATAGCTCCTTCAAAGGGCTATGTTACTGCTCGCCCACCCAAAAGGGGGGGCGGTGTCTCAGGTATTCTTACTGTTCCTCTATAATTAGACTTTTCATTCATCTTCCTCTTTCTCGTAATCTTCATCATCCATTGCATCGCTCTTTTCCCTATTGCAATGTCTATGGAGTAATTGAGCGTTTGATATATCTGTCTTGCCACCTTGCGAAAACGGAACAATGTGGTCAACCTCAGCATCGTCTATATCAAGAATTTCATTATTGCACCACGAGCAAATATATCCCGGATAAAACAGTTCCTTCTTCACATTGTCCGAAAAAACTCTGCTGCTATCATCACTTCCATAGCTTCCAGTAATCTTTGTTATAAGGTTGTAAACAGTAATAATTCTGCCAAGCACCCTCTTTCTCGAACCTGTTGCTACATATGTATCCTCTCGATATTGATCATTATTTAATTTCAAATCCTCAATTGAATTTCTTATTTCATCAGCATGTGCCATAAGGTCATGATTATTAAAGAATGAAAACGGTATAATAATGGAATCATACACGGAACCACTAAACTTTCCTATTACCTTTCCGTTCTCACGATTAACTGCAAAAAAAGCCGTATCACCGAGTATCTGCTTAATAATATCAATTGTTTTATTGAATAAAGCCTTACTTTCGGCTATCTCAGAATCGTCTGCATTCTGATGACTAAACATATAATCGTTCATGGTCTTCATAATAGAAGACTTATAATCAGTGAAGTTGCGAAGAGCAAAGAAACGAAGAATTCTCTCCTGATACTGTTTCCTCTTGTTTTCGTCATGGAAAAGTATAGGAAGATACCTATTCCCCGCCAAATCCTCAAGCATCCTGTTATAACTTCCACGATAAATACAATTACGAAGTTCCTGTGGTTTTAACGAGATTGCTCCTTGATTTAGGCGAGCAAATATCTCATACTTGAGTTCCTGTGACTCTTTAAGGATGCATATGGCATTCAGTGAGGAAGATTTTAGCTTCTTTTGTAACGCCTTATCCATATCCTTGAAATACAAACCATTTAACTCCTTCAACTCGCTTAAGCCTGTAAGCGGAAACTTGTTTTCAAGATAAAATACAAAAGAAGTAATTCTTTGCTGTCCATCAATCACACTCCAAGTCTCATCATTTTCCTGACATAAATACACTGTAGGAATAGGAATTCCTATAATCATTGACTCTATCAATTTTGATGATTGTTTCTGTGTATATACAAAATCTCTCTGATAATCAGGATCAGTTACAATATCCCCATCATCAAACATCTCCCTAATTGTTGATAAAGGAAAGTCCTTCTGAGTAGTATAAACTGTCTTATCCTCCATAAGTAACCCTCACCTTCGATATTTATATAATAATTCATAATTGACTCTTATTGAAGAGTACAATACCATGAATAGTTATTATATCACAAATCCATCAAAATTGATCAGAAACTTTTGATTAATAATTGCTTAATAATTGCTTGATAATAATTGCTTGAAAATTGCTCAAAAAAAGCCGAAGCAAGTCATTAGCCTGTAATCTGAGGTTAGCTATACCACGTTGAACATATTCTGTTTCAAAGGCTTATCGTACTTATCCGAATATACCATCAAATATTGTAGTGGTTTTGGAATGATGATTGACATCTGAATCTTGTAAATCCCATTATCCCCTGCCTACCATGTGGTTGAATCTGTATTCCCAATGCACGGCTACTAAAGATATACAATCCTTATTATATGTTACAAACGTTTTATCGACAGAATATCATAGTCCCATTTCGGTTCCCTGTTCTTTCCTCTGTTCCGATTCACAAGTTTCGGACATATTCTGAATCTTGTACCATTGTATCCGCATCTTCTCTGTTCCGAAATATCATCATGAGCTGTCTGCCATGTAATATATTTTTTTTCTTCATCACTACTCCCCGCTGGATACTTAGGATGTTTTTTTCTTGGAAATAATTCAAATGAAAAATATTTAAAATCCCATCTGTCGTTATTATTCTTATGTCCATCAAGCTTAATTATATCAATCCACATCCCGGTTGTATCAATCGACCATACAATATCTCTTGCCACAAATACCGCTGCCGACTCTCCTGACTCAACATAGCTGATATAAGCTGCATCATATTTTATCTTATTCATAAATCTCTCCTTCCAATGGAACCCGCACTGATTGTAACAGATTACATTATTCCTTAAACCATTCTAATAGCTTTCTTCCCTTATTATTGATACTCCACATCCACTTTTCATCTTTGCCTTTAGATGCCACATTTTTATAATCAGTAACCGCTTCAAGTTCGCCCATCAGATTCAATGTACTATATTCTCTCTTATAATATCCCTCATCAAAAAGTTCACGGCTGTAGCCGTTATATGAAAGATATCCTATCAGAATCTCTTCCGGGATATCAACCCGCGCGGGATTTGACCACCAACCATCCGTTAAATGAACAGGGCCAAGTTTCTCCAATATTGGCAGCATAATCCTTGCCTTTCTCATGGATATTCGAAAGTGTATACCATCCTCACCCTCGTACCCATCATCTATTTCAGCTGAATCATCAACCGGCTTATATCCTTTATCTATAAATTCACATATAAGATTCTTTGAGAGTTTTCTTATATTAAACTCTGCCTCCGGATTCTGTTTCAATACCTTCATCAGAAAATCCGTCTGTACATATTTAATCACCTTATGCAGCCCCTCAGACTGATTCATAAACTGGATACTTCCTACTCTGTCTATAAACCCATATGGTATCCTCTTCAAATCTTCATTGAATGTATCAATATCAATATGTGTTTTTTCAAGATACTCTGCTCCGTAGATATAAAGAAGACCAAACAAGTCCTGTTGTGCAAGATTCAGATGCAGGTTATTTACTATTGCATTGGTTTCCTCATCAAAAAGAAAATCAGGCCATCTGTCTGGGCGAAGTTTATCTTCTTCAATAAGCATCTCCTTTATCAGCTTATCTACTGGGACATTAAATACCGCCGCCAGATCCATGTATCGGTCAAGGTTAATCTTGTTTTTTCCCTTCTCCCAATTCTGTACTGCAACAACAGATACATCCATCTTTTCTGCAAGCTGAGCCTGTGTAAGCCTTGCCGCTTCCCTACACTTCTTTATAAATGTACTCATATTCATCTCTCCTAAAATAACATATTCCAAAAAGCATTAAAACAAACTTATGCTTTATAATAGATAAAGTTTTTCTTTATGTCAATTGTTTGGGTTCGTTCTTTAAGTAACATACAATAACATAATCTAAGAAAAAGACGTAATATACATCCCAATCCAAAAATCATTTGACTTTTTCCCGTTAAAACATTAAAATAGTATAAATCATACAATACAGCTAGGAAAAGAGGAATATACAATGGAACACATTTCAAGAGAACAGGCCTTCGACCTGCTTAAAGAATACAATAAAGACCCATTCCATATACAGCATGCTCTCACTGTTGAGGCTGTCATGAAATGGTATGCAACCAAGCTCGGATATGGCGATGATACTGAATACTGGGGTATTGTAGGATTACTCCATGACATTGATTTCGAGCTTTATCCTGATCAGCACTGCATAAAGGCTCCGGAGCTTTTGCGAAAAGGCGGCGTTGGTGAAGATATAATACACGCCGTTGTATCACACGGCTACGGCATCACAGTAGATGTCGCACCTGAGCACGAAATGGAAAAAGTACTTTTTGCCGCAGATGAGCTTACCGGTCTTATCTGGGCCACAGCCCTTATGCGTCCATCAAAGAGCACAAAGGATATGGAGCTTAAATCCTTAAAGAAAAAATACAAGAGCAAGGGGTTTGCTGCAGGCTGCTCACGTGAGGTAATTGAACGTGGTGCCACACAGCTCGGCTGGGAGCTTGAAAAGCTTCTTACAATGACTCTCGATGCTATGAAGGCTACTGAGGACGATATCAAAGCTGAAATGAATGAATAGCCTATAAAGCCCAGGCTCTATGCCTCCCTGCACTTCTCATATGCAAAAAGTGCTGCACCAAGCGCTCCGCAAAGCTGTGCCTCATCGCAGATATACAGCTTTGCGCCGAGCTTTTCTTCAAGTGCATTTGTTATGCCTTTGTTCTTTGCCACTCCGCCTGTCATCATATACTCACCCGGATTATCCTGCCCAAGCCTTGCTGCAAGTGCGCCTACCTTTGAAGCTACAGACATGTTGAGTCCGTGGATAATGTCAGGGACAGCCTTGTTCTGAGCCACTAAGGATACCACCTCAGACTCAGCAAAGACTGTACACATGCTGGAAATCACAACATTCTCTTTCCACTCAAGTCCCATGGTGCTCATCTCCTCAAGTGAAAGTCCGAGTGTCCTTGCCATCATCTCCAGAAAACGCCCTGTTCCTGCTGCACATTTATCGTTCATCAGGAAATTCTTCACCGCACCGTTTTCATCTATGCTGATTGCCTTTATATCCTGTCCTCCGATATCAATTACAGTACGCACTTTTGGATTGAGGTAATGCGCACCCTTTGCATGGCAGGTAATCTCCGTTATGCTGTCATCACCGCTATTGATGTACGCACGACCATATCCGGTTGTTACAATCCTTACAATATCATCCTTTGATATACCGGCCTTTTCGACAGCCTTCTCCAGACTTTTTTCGGCGCTCATCATAGCTCCGCCGCCTGTCGGAATAATCATTGTCGATTTGATTCTGCCATCCTGATCTAATATTACAACGTCTGTGCTTGTTGAGCCGCTGTCAATTCCTGCCACGTAATAGACTCCTGATTCCATCTTTCGTTTTGCCTCCTCGCTTATGCCTTTTGCAGGGTCCATATCATCTGAACCCTCTATTGTCTCTGCAAATGCCTGTATTCTTGTCAGAAGCTGCCCGGCACTCTGGCTTGTAAAATCCGTCTCAAGCTTTAAGAGAGGCACCTTTACATTATTCTTTATGCTCGCATACTCAAAGCCATAATAATCGCAGAACTTTATCGTGTGATATATGATGCCCTTAAGGCTTGGGTCTAAAAAGAGCTGGTTTCTTCTTGTATTATTGTTCATTCTGGCACATGGCATCTGTCCGAGCAGACTCTCTGCATATGCTAAAAACATAGTCTCATCATCCATATTTCTAAGATTCTTCTGTAAAATAATGAGATTTCTGCCGGATGTGCATGTCATATTTTCCACATCCATCTGCATATTTTCACGTATTGTCTTCTCAAGAATACTGCTCACATGCACGCCAAGAAGTCCTATATATGGCTTACGCTCCTGCTGCGGCTGTGTGAATGACTTTATAAAAAGCTCCCTGTCAAATTTTCTCTTTGAATATCTCTCATATGCTTTCTTCAAACGAAGGATTGACTGTGCAAATTTTATATTCTCACACTCGTTATCCTCATGAGGCAGATCAAGCATATACAGGAATTTGCATTTCTTTGTATTCTCTATGATATCATAGACTCTGCGCATCGAATCACAGCAGTTCACGAGCACAAGCTCCTCTACCTTGCCCTCGAGCACAGCCTGTATCACTGATTTGCCGAATCCACAGAGATTCGCATGAGCTATCTTATCTGATTTATCGAAATTCTCCGGCATCTCCTCAAGCACAGCACATTCCTGCCCAAAGCCCTTAAACAGCTCTACCGGAGCATATTTACAAACATAATATATCATCTGTTTTCCACTTTCTGAAATTCATTTATAGTAAATATCCACACACCGGACGCAATAACCGGTGTATTATTTCTAATTACGTTCTTGCTCTCCAAGCATCTCCACAAATGCCTGAAGCCTTGTGGAAATCTGTCCGTCACTGGCATTTGCCGGGTTGCAGCCGTCTCCGTCTAAAACCATAGTTGGAAGTCCTTCCCACTCGAGTGAGCGCTTTATAAGGCTTGATGCACCGATTGTATTCTTGCAGCCCCAGTGTGCAAAAAGCACTGCACCGTCTGCTCCAACTGTGTCGGCAAGCTCCTTTGCTTCCTCTATTCTCTGGTTCACACTGCCATTATAAATGCAGTAAACCATTTTCTCGGCAAGCGCCTCATACGGGTCTTCCGACTCCATGCCTCTGAAGCCATCGGCAATAAAATCGCTCGCACTGATATGGATTGTGTCACTGTAATTGAAAACATCCTTCACTGCATCCTGCAAAAACGGCATGGTGTGCATCCAAAGTACATGAAAGCCATCTCCAACAGGTGCACGTCTCACATCATCTCTCAGAAGCTGTGTATATCTGACTGATTCATCAGTACCCGCAAGCAGATGACACATAAAAAGCGCATACAGCTCATTGGTGAGAGTTGACGCAATATCATGTCCTTTTCTCAGGTGAAGCTGCCTGTAATAATTATTTGATGCAATTTTGCTCTTGTCCACAGCCTTTTTCACAGACGCCTCTGTGATTTCTCTGCCGGTGACATCCTGTAAAAAATTCTTAAGCTCCCTAAGCTGCTTTGCCACATACATAACAGAGTCATAATTCTTCTCATATGGAACATCTATATAAAAGCTTGGTATTTCATATCTCTCCTTTAGATATGGAAATGTCATCATATTGCCATCGCATGCCAGGTTTGTATACACCATGCACTTTGGCTTTGGCACTATTCCGTTTAAAGCTGCTCCCAGAAAAACCCTGTGATACGAGCACATGGTCTCCGGAAAACCCTCCTTCTCAGTCTGTCTGAGAAAAGCCTGCTCGCATTTAGTTCCTGCAATAAAGCACGATAATGCCTCAACCGAATATGGTGTGAGACCTGCTGCCGTCAAAAGCTCTCCCGGTACAAAAATACTGACCATCGCGGCATTTTCAGGCTTAGCCAGTGCCTGTATGATATTATTCATGACAACCTTTGCCACATACTGCCCTGACATTGGAAGCTTTCTGTCCGGAAATAATGCCAATCTCTTTTCCTGTAATCTATATCCTGCAAGCAAAAGCTTCCTAGCCTTAACAGGATCCTTTTCTGCTGTCTCGCCTACTTTTGCTCCAAATTTATCCACTATACTCATGTGATATTTCAGCTCTTTTCTTTATTCAAATATATGTAAACACTCGGTTCAACATATTATTATAGCAATCATGCACAAAAAGTAAACTCTCATTTTAGCTATATTTCACTATAACTATTGTCAAATACCCTTTTGCTTCGGTAAGCTCATCCAGCCCTCTGTATACACGCTCCGACTCCATTCCACAGTTGGTCACACCATACACTGTCATTTTCTTTTTTCTGATACCGCCTTTAGAATTCACGTCTGATAAGCACATATCAGCTTCTTCATCTGTCTTTACATCGCTCCCATCAGTTGTGCGAAGCACCTCTATCAGCTCTGCAAGCTTCTTCCCCGATTTCATATACACACAGGTACCACCATATCCCATGGTATCCCTCACATCATACGAGGCCGGTATGATATGTATCTCGTCCCTCATCTCACCGAGCGAAATACCAAGCCGCGCTGCCGCCGCACAAAAAGACGGCACCCCGCTTATCATCACTGCCGTAAAGCCTGCCTGAATAACACGCTTATGGATATACATATATGTTGAATACACGCTCGGATCGCCAATTGTAAGCATTGCCACATTTTTTCCTGCTAAAAGCTCACAGACTATGTCACTGTATATCTTATTGTGTGATATAGCCAGCTTTTCTTTATCCTTTATCATGGGAAACGGTGTGCACATAATCTGTTTTTTCTCTATCTCCGGTAAAACAGCCTGCACTATGCTGTACGCATAGCATTCCTCTTTTGAAACTGCAGGGATTGCAATTATATCACATGCTTTTATTGTATTAACAGCCTTTAAAGTCATAAGCCCAGGATCTCCCGGACCTACACCGATGCCATATAACACACCAATATTATTTTTATTGTCATCCCCGGCTCTTTCTATCTGCTTGTCCATCTTTATAATTTCCTGCTTTCTATACCACATTTACAAGTAATGAATTCCTAACAAAATCATCACAAATCGATATCATATATTCTTCTTGTATCAATTACCGTCTCTGCACCATTATCATCCACAACTATCATCAGGTGCCCTATGCTATCAAGCTTTTTAAGATACCCTGTCACATGCTCATAGCTGCCACCCTCCTTGTGCTCATCCGGCACAAAATATGTCACCTCAAAATAATTCTCTGCCATTGTGTTTATGACATTTTCGTCATATAAACCGTCTGAATTGAAATTACGCTTTCTATAAAGCATCATGAGCTCATTCATTTTCTCATCAAGCTCTCTTTTTTTGTCCTCATCAGGCTCATGCCACTCGTTTGTCAGCCTCGCTGTCTCTGCAATAGCCTCCTCATGACCTGTAAGTGCCGCAAAAGGTGCAAATTGTGCTGAGCGGTCCCATATAGACATCTGCGGATGTACCTTTGACACATGATGTGGTAAATCTATAATATCATCATATTTTCCCATGCCATGCTCCTTATATACTTTTTCGTAACTATTTTAAACCACTAAGAAAAATCCGATTAAGAACCACAGCAGTTGCTGCTATGCCTTGTGTCCGCCAATCTGGTTGTTTCTCGAAATCGTTGTGGCACCCTCCTCAAGATTCATACCCTTTAGCATGGCATTCTTTCCATATTTCTTCTTAACGGAAATCATAGCCTCCTGAAGCTTTCTCTCCTTGGAAAGTGCCTCATCCTCTTTTAGCTTTTCCCTAGCCTTTGCCTGATAATCCGTAAATAAATCAAGCTGCTCAAACTGCTCACTTTCCTGCACCTTACTCTCATCACAAACCCTGTTTGCTACCACAGTAATCCTGCGCGTCAGAAGAGAAGGGTCTATGATACGGTCATAAAGCTCCATAACAGCATCCATGATGATGCGCGTGGATGATGTAAAACGTCCTAAGTTAGCCGTGCCATGCGCATGCTTTGGAACCTTTCTGCCGTAGCGGTCTATGGTAATCTCGCCTGTATAAGCTCTGGGTGTGCCTTTTTTACTGCCATTGCTGTCTTTGTCTTTATTGTTTCCTACGTGGTCATAATTATTGCCGGAACAGCTATCCGCCTTATTAGACAAATTCGCAATATCGTACCCGATAGTGAGCACTATCTGGTCTGTAACCAGCCTCTTATCAACCAGATCAAGCACAAGAAGGTCCGTCATCTCACGCACAATGAGCTTTGTCTTCTCGTAATCATAAGGCTCCTGCAGCACCTGCCCAGAGCTGATGCTGTTAGTCTGCGGTCTGTAGGCCTTGATATCCGCTATCGTGACCGGCTCATATCCCCATGCATGGTCTATAAGAAGCTCTGCATTGATGCCAAACATCTTATACAGCTTTTCCTCATTGTAAAAATCATTCGGTCCTCCGAGTGAGCACCTGGCCACATCTCCCATGGTATACATGCCGGCTGCCTCAAG
This sequence comes from uncultured Lachnobacterium sp., assembly GCA_900546625.1. Lineage (GTDB taxonomy): Bacteria > Bacillota > Clostridia > Lachnospirales > Lachnospiraceae > Roseburia. The sequence continues at coordinate 27,159 of URDU01000021.1, forward strand.
CTTTTTGGCATAGCCTGCCCCCACTCTCCAGAAATCGGTAATCGGCCGGTGATCCCACAGCTTTCGCCTATAGCTGTTCTCGTTGAGCTCTGCTATACGCACTCCACGCTCATCAGGCATAGCATGCTTTGCCATAATATCCATGGCTATCTTGCATAGATACAGATTTGTTCCAATACCACAGGTTGCCGTGATACCGGTATCCTTAAGGACATCATCTATAATCTTAGACGCAAGCTCCCTTGCTGTCATGTGATAAGTGCGAAGATAGTGTGTCACATCCATAAAAACCTCATCTATCGAGTAAACACTGATATCCTCAGGAGCGATATACTTAAGATAAATATTGTATATACGTGTACTGTAATCCATATACAAAGCCATACGCGGCGGTGCGACAATGTATGTAAGCTCATACTCAGGATGTGCGTCAAGCAGATTCGCATTATTTGATGCATACTCAAATCCTGCCATTGTGCTTTCTGTTATATCATTTTCTGCTATATCATTTTCTGTTACATATTTTTTTCTTTCATCCGGATTGCCCTCAGCCTGAATTCTTTTTTGCTGTTCACCTGCTGATTGGTTTCTGTCAGATTGTTTGCCCTCAATTTGCCGGCTTGCATCCACAGTCCCAGCTGTATGTCCACTCGCCATAAGCTTCGACAGACGCAGCTTGTTTACCTCCTTCACACGCTGTACCACCTCAAAAAGGCGTGCCCTGCCCGGTATGCCATATGCCTTAAGCGCAGGCGATACAGCAAGACAGATGGTCTTCTCCGTGCGGGTTGGATCTGCCACGACCAGATTAGTGGTCAGAGCATCCTTTCCCCTCTCTCTGCACTCTACTGATGCGTAAAATGATTTTAAATCTATTGCCACATAAATGTGCTCTTCATTATGCTTGTCCATACTGCAATTCTACATTGATTACGCTTAATTGTCAAGAACATATGTTTGCATGTGTAAATTATTGTCACTACGTAAGAAAATGCCGCTACAGTACAGGTTAATGCATCAGTAAGCCTTACGCAGTCACTTAGTGGCTGTTAGAATTATTTCCTCACACAACAATGCCCCGCCAAGGATGGCGGGGCAAGGCGTTATGTGCCATGGACGGCACTTAAAGCCGGTTGTGTCATGGTCTATAACAAACTGAATATATAATTCTTACAGCCTCTTAGTGACGAAGAACCAGCTTACGGATGCATTAAACTGCACTGTAGCGGCATTTTCGTACCATAACAAATATGGCTCAAGAAGCTTCAAAGCACTACACTACAAGGAAGAACTTCACAAGGAAAAGAAGCGAAATAGCATAAGTGAGGACAGAAACCTCCTTAGCCTTTCCTGTAAATACCTTGAGTACAGTATATGTGATAAGTCCAAGACCTATAGCATGTCCGATAGATCCTGAGATAGGCATTGCAATAAGCATGAGCGCCACAGGAGCAACCTGAGACAGGTCCTCAAAATCCACCTTCTTAAGACCGCCAAGCATCAGAATACCAACATAGATAAGTGCTGATGATGTTGCTGCGGCTGGAATGATTGCTGCAAGCGGTGCGATGAAGATACATGCAAGGAACAGGATACCTGTTGTGAAGGCTGTAAGACCTGTACGTCCACCTGCCTCTACACCTGATGCAGACTCAACAAATGTTGTTACGGTAGATGTACCTGTTACGGCACCAACCATTGTGGCAACTGAATCGGAAATCAAGGCCTCCTTCATGTTTGGCATATTTCCCTCTTTGTCAACCATTCCTGCTCGTGATGCAGTACCAACGAGTGTTCCGATGGTATCAAACATATCAATGATACAGAATGTGATGATGAGTGAAACTGCTGTAAACCATCCAATGCTGATAAAATCCTTGAAATCGAACTTGAACAGTGTAGTATCTGCCATATCCTTAAACTGTGGCACAAATGAAGCTGTTGCAAGTGATGCAAATGGGTTTGTTCCGAAGAAGATAGCCTCTCCTGCCCAGTAAACCACGCAGGCTGCAAGCATACCAAAAAGTACTGCTCCGTTGACGCCCTTATGCGCTAAAATAATGATAACAAAAAGTCCGATGAACATGGTCACAACAGTGAGTACCATTGAAGAATATCCATCTGCCATATTTGTTTTGGCAAGTCCCGGTGTGAGTGCACCGAAGAAATCCTTCATCACATAAAATGGTCCACCGTCCTTTGAGTAAACACCGGCATTTGAGCCAAAGCCGATATTTAAAAGCATAAGACCGATAGCCGGTGAAATACCCATGCGGACACCATAAGGAATGGCATCTACTATCTTGTCACGGATATTGAATATTGAAAGTATGAAGAATAAAATACCCTCAATAAGGATGATACACAGTGCAGCCTGGAATGAGTCAACATATGACAGGCCTGTGATGCTTACGATGTTGGCAACTACTACAGCAAAAAAGCTGTTGAGTCCCATTCCCGGAGCCAGTGCAAATGGCTTGTTGGCAAGAAATGCCATGACAAACATACCTACTGCCGAAGCAATACAGGTTGCCAAAAACACTCCGTTCCATAATGCTTTTGTTCCCTCAGCACCGAATCCGGTGAGGAGGTTTGGGTTAAGAGCAATGATGTATGCCATGGTCATGAATGTTGTCAGACCGGCAAGAATCTCTGTCTTGACCGTTGTGTTGTTTTGTTTGAGTTTGAAGATTTTCTCTAACATTTTTCTTCCTTTCCTTTTATCTTTTTTTGCAGCTGTTATCCGCTTTCCTGCTATAGGTGCCTGTTAATAGCTGCACTATATATAAAATTGTGAATCACAACTGATTCCTTGTTTTTTCCACGAACTCACTCGTGAAAACATCAAGTGTAACCGGCTTTGAATAGAAATAGCCCTGAATAATATTACAGCCAAACTGCTGTAATAGACTTACCTGCTCCTCATTCTCTGCACCCTCGGCAACACACTCTATGCCAAGCTCCTTAATCATGGATATGAGGTGCTTTAACATAATCCTGCTCTTTTCATTGCTCTCCAGGTTCTTGACCAGGGAACGATCAATTTTTGCAATACTGAACGGAAACTTAAAAAGCATCTCAAGATTAGAGTACTTCGTACCAAAGTCATCCATCGAAAGTCGAAAGCCCATCGAAATAAGAGACTGGGCGATATTATTTATCAATGCAACGTCCATATCACCTACAGACTCTGTTATCTCTATCTGAACAAGCCCCTCCGGAAGATCATACCTATTCATTATCTCCTTCACCTGCTCCAAAAGACCTGCATATTCCAGCGTATTCTTTGAAAAATTCACTGAAACAGGAACCACTCTCTTTTCATTTATACAGCGCTGCTTCTGCGCTTTACAAACCTCATCGAGCACAAATAAATCAATAAGATGCGAGCATCTGTTTTCTTCTAAAATCTCAATAAAATGAATTGGTCCTACAATGCCATGAGCCTCATCAAAAAATCTGATAAGGGCTTCTGCCCCGACGGTGATACCTGTTCTGGAATCAACCTTCGGCTGATAATATACCATAAAGCTTCCCTTATCAATCTCAGAAACCACGTCCTTAAATACCTTATTTCTCATTGTACTGTCAAGACTCTTAAGCTTTGTATCCTTTTCAATATCGTACATTAAGCGGACCTCTGAGAGCTGCCTTGCGATATCAGGCTTATCCGTCCAGCTAAAGCCTGTCGATACTGAGACATCCAGATCATCAAGGCTTTCCCTTACTATCCTGACAAGCCCCATAAATGATTTTTTATCAATATCCTTGCAAAAAACAACTATCTCATCCTGCTCGTACCTGTATATATCATAGCCTGTAAAAACGCCGCTGATCACATTTGCAACCATCCTAAGACGCGCATTTCCTGCCGCATATCCAAATTTATCATTTATATCCGAAAGCCTTATGATATCTGATGCAAATATTCCCATTGAGCTACAGTCATACTCTACATAGCTCTCCCCGAGATTATTAAAGTTCTCTCTCTTTCTTAAGCCTGTGACCTGGTCAAAATTGAGTCTGTACTCATACTCTGCCCTTGCTTTCTCATAAAACAGACTATTCGATATTGAAATACCAACCATATCAATCAAATCCAGACTTCCTGAATTGGCTCTTGGATTCATAACTACGATAGCACCAAAGCATTGTTCCCTCTTGTTTAGAAGAACAGCAGATGCAGACCATATTCTGACATCAGCCATTCGCTTGAATAAATCTCTGTATTCACCCTCAATTGACTTAATATCACTTATAAACACACGACCGGCGTCATTAAAAAGAGCGAGAAAATCTGCAATTGCACCTCTTGAAACAGATTCATTAACCACCTTTGCCATAATCTGTGCACTTGGTATATGTATCTCCTCAATTGTGTCCCACTCACTCTCTCCATTATAGATAACAGCCACACAATCTGCATTGTAAAACTCTCTAAGCAGCCGTAAATAGTTCTTATACCCCAAGCCTTCGGTGGTATCATTAATAGCATCAATGAAATTCTGCATAAAAGACCTGTAGCTGCTTATCTGTCTCATAACAGCATTCAGCTTTGACTCATTACTCAAATCTATCATCTTGAGCAGTCTATAGCCATTATAATCCTTATGAGTCAGCTTGACTATGAGCTTCTTTTCGCCTAAGAGCTTTGCAACTATATTGTCGGGATGATCCTTTCCTGAAAAAACCGATACTCTGTTTCCCTGCTCTTTCTTCCGTAAAAACAAATCAATGAACCCATCATCAAACGGCTTTGAAATAAATTCATCAATCTGAGATGCTGTCATAATGCTTGAATTTCTGATAGCCTTATTTACAAATACTATTCTACGGCTCTCCTCATCTACTGCAAGTATATAGTCCGGCTTTTCATCATACGAGAAAATCTCCATATCTGACAGCTTGCAGGATACACCTGTATTGGAAAGAGTACAGGAATTATGCGGAGTGCTTATATCATTTTTCCTGATAGAATCGAAAAATGATATGCGATTCTTGCCCTTCCTCTTTGAGTAATACATAGCCTGATCCGCCTCATAGTACAGATCCTTAAAGGTCAGCTCTCTGTCATCGCCTGTAGTCATGCCGATTGATGCAGAATACTCCATATCAAAAATAATATTCTTCAGCTTGCCTGACAGCTTTACGCAGAACTCGTCCACAGCATCACTGTCCTCTAATCCAAATACAATCGCCGCAAACTCATCACCGCCAAGCCTGCCAACTATGCCATTGGCTCCAACCGCTTCCTTAAGCACCTGTCCTGTCTGGCTTAATACCCTATCCCCCACATTGTGTCCCAAGGTGTCATTTACTATCTTGAAATCATCCACATCAAGCATCACAAATAAAAGCTTTGTTCCCTTTTGCCTGATAAGTGATGTACATTTATTCTCAAATGCGAGGTGATTGTATGTGCCTGTCAGGGAGTCCAAAAGACCTTTTTCATCTCTGATATCAAACATCACTCCGGCTACCATACATACCTTTTTATCCAGATCAGGTATGCTGACCATGTACATCTCGACAGGCTTACTCTTGCCATCCTCTGATATAAAGCTAAGCTGAAATGCAGTACGCATAGGCCGAAGCAGACATTTATCGAGCTGCTTTTTGAAGCTTTCGATACTGTCTGCCGGACACTCTGACATGTATGTGTCGATATTTTGTTTAAAACATGGATATACTGTCTCCTGAGCCGGAGAAGAGTTTGCTATTTTGAAAATATATGCCTCGTCAGCTTCCACATAGTACTCAAACATGCGCTCATGGTTGTTTTCTGCAACAATCTTCATCAGCTCATAGTAAGCCTCCATTGTTCTATCTGTAATTCTTCTCCCTCTGTTACGCTTATCTGCCATGTGGAAACCCCGTTATCTACATATTCATAAACTTAAAAATAAAAATCAATTCTCATCAGAGCTGTTTAATTCATTAAACACTCCTGAGGCCACATGTGGCAGCTCAGAGAATCTGTGAATTGCCGGCACATCGTCATCTATTGTGCCAAAACCATATGCTGCATGGATGAACTTTACTCCTGCCTTTTTGCTGGAATCGTAATCCCCCTGAATGTCACCGACATACACTGCCTCATCTATATTATTGCGCTCTACAATAAGCTTTATGTTTTCTGACTTCTCAAGCTCATTGTTGCCATAGCACTCAGTATCCTTAAAATACCTGCCAAGTCCGTGGTACGCAAAAAAAGACTCGATATAGCCACGCTGGCAATTGCTGACTATATACAGGTCATAGCTTTTTGACAGCTCATCAAGTGTCTTTTCAACATCCGGATAAACCTCTCCTCCGTGAGCTGTCAGGTAATCGTTTTCTTCCTTATAGCATACATTAATTAACTCGTCTCTGCAAGCACAATTAGGAAAGATAATGGATGCCAATACATCCATTGTCTTTCCCATTACTGAATACATGTCCTCTTTTGTGATAGGTGCCCTCTCGTAGCCATAATCAGCTATGGCCTTATTCCATGATTTTGCCACGTTCTCTGCTGAATCCCAGAGAGTTCCATCCATATCAAAAATAATACCCTTATGCTTCATCTATTGCCTTTCCGATATCATGTCTCATGTATTTATTATCAAACTGTACCCACTCTGTTGCCTCGTAAGCCTTGGCTCTGGCCTCCTTGAGTGTAGCTCCTGTTGCTGTGATACCGAGCACACGGCCACCGTTTGTGACGATATTTCCGTCAGCATCAAATTTGGTGCCTGCATGATAGCAGTAATAATCCTCTTTGCCGTCAAACTTCTCAAAGCCTGTTATCTTAAAGCCCTTCTCATACTTGACAGGATATCCGTCTGATGCCAGAACTACGCATACGCATGCATTGTCCTCGAACTGTAAATCTATTGTGTCAAGAGTTCCGTCTACACAGGCCTCCATCACATCGATGATATCATTCTTCATACGAGGAAGCACAACCTGAGCCTCAGGATCTCCGAATCTTGCATTGTACTCAAGCACCTTTGGTCCATCCTCAGTGAGCATGAGTCCGAAGAAGATAACTCCTGTAAAAGGTCTGCCCTCTTTAGCCATAGCATCTACAGTTGCCTGATAAATATACTTCTTGCAGAAATCATCGACCTCTTTTGTATAGAACGGACTAGGTGAGAAATTGCCCATGCCGCCTGTATTAAGACCTGTATCTCCATCGCCTGCACGCTTGTGATCCTGCGCAGATGACATAATCCTGATAGTCTTTCCGTCTACAAATGAAAGCACAGAAACCTCACGGCCTGTCATGAACTCCTCAACTACCATAGTGTTTCCGGCTGTTCCGAACTTCTTGTCCTCCATGATGGTTCTGACACCCTCTTTTGCCTCCTCAAGAGTATTGCAGATAAGCACACCCTTTCCGAGAGCAAGTCCGTCTGCCTTTAACACGATAGGGAACTTTGCTGTCTCTAAATATTTAAGAGCCTCCTTGGCATCAGTAAAATTCTCATATGCCGCAGTTGGGATATTATACTTTTTCATGAGGTCCTTTGAAAATGCCTTTGAGCCCTCAAGAATAGCTGCATTCTTCTTTGGTCCGAAGCACTTGAGACCTGCCTTTTCGAACTCATCAACGATACCACCTACAAGCGGATCATCCATGCCGATGATTGTAAAATCAATGGCATTATCCTTTGCAAATGATACGAGCTTATCAAACTCCATAGCACCGATTGGCACACACTCTGCAAGTGCAGCGATACCTGCATTGCCCGGTGCACAGTATATCTTATCAACGCGTGAGCTCTTTGCAACAGCCCTGCATATTGCATGCTCTCTTCCGCCGCTTCCTACTACTAATACCTTCATTTTTGCCTCCTATACCTAAGCTATATATAAGCTTTTCATTGTCCGGTAATCATAATCTATCTGTGTTTACATACTAATTATTTACAGCACTGTCATTACTTCTCATCTATAATAACATGTCCGTCTTCTACTGACACCCTGCCATTTGCTATCAGGTCGATAGCGTGTGGCATGATTTTCCACTCAGCCTGCTCCATAACCCTGCGCTGAAGCACCTCAGGTGTGTCCCCCTGCTTTACCTCGACTGCCTTCTGTAAAATAATAGGGCCTGTGTCTGTGCCTTCATCCACAAAGTGGCAGGTGGCACCTGTCACTTTCACACCGCGTGCAAGCACTCCCTCATGCACCTTAAGACCATAGTAGCCTGTGCCGCAGAAGGATGGTATGAGCGATGGATGGATATTTATGATTCTGTTTCTGTACTGCTTTATCATCTCCGGTGGAATCACTACCAGAAAGCCTGCCAGTACGACTAAATCCACATGATATGAATTAAGCTGCTTTAAGAAATCTTCATTGAAGGCAGCTCTGCTTTCATAGCTCTTTGGCGAGATGCATACTGCCTTTATTCCTGCCTTTTTAGCTCTCTCAAGCGCATATGCATCTGCGTTGTTGCTGATAACAACCTCTATCTGTGTGTTTGTAATTGTTCCGTTATCTATTGCATCTATGATGGCCTGAAGATTGGTGCCGCCACCCGATACACATACTGCAATTTTCATTCTTTTTCCTCGCAACGATGTATACAATTATTAACAATATATTGAATGTTATTATACGAGATCTACACCCTTCTCGCCGTCAATAATCTTTCCGACTACGTATGGTGTATCTCCGGCAGACTTCATAGCCTCCATAGTCTTGTCCACGTCTGCAGGGTCAACTGCAACAATCATTCCAAGTCCCATGTTGTAGGTATTGTACATCATCTGCTCCTCGACCTCGCCCTCTCTTGCCATCATTGTAAAGATTGGTGGAACAGGGTAGCTGTTTTTCTCAACTACGGCACGCTTGCCATCGATGAGCATACGTGGGATATTCTCATAGAAGCCTCCACCTGTGATATGGCTGCAGGCCTTTACTGTAACTCCTGCATCCTTTACAGCCTTAAGAGCCTTTACATAGATTCTTGTAGGGGCAAGAAGTGCCTCTCCAAGTGTTGTGCCAAGCTCCTCATGGTATGTATTTAATGTCTCCTTGTCCATCTTGAAAATCTTTCTGACAAGTGAAAATCCATTTGAGTGTACGCCTGTTGATGCCATTCCGATAAGTACATCGCCATCCTTTAAGCCCTCGCCTGTGATGATATCCTTTCTGTCAACCACACCAACTGCAAAGCCTGCAAGGTCGTACTCATCCTCAGGCATAAGACCCGGATGCTCTGCTGTCTCGCCACCAACAAGTGCACAGCCTGACTGCTTACAGCCCTCTGCCACACCGCTTACGATTGTAGCAATCTTCTCCGGATAGTTCTTGCCACAAGCTATATAATCAAGGAAAAATAATGGCTCACCGCCTGCACATGCCACATCATTTACACACATAGCAACTGCATCGATTCCGATTGTATCATGCTTGTCCATGATGAAAGCAAGCTTTACCTTGGTTCCGCAGCCATCTGTTCCCGATAAAAGCACCGGATCCTCCATATCCTTGATGGAAGCAAGTGAGAACGCTCCTGAGAAGCCTCCGAGACCACCTAACACCTCCGGTCTCATAGTCTCCTTTACATGCTTTTTCATAAGCTCTACTGACTTGTAACCTGCCTCGATATCAACACCTGAATTCTTGTAATCCATTATTGTTCCTCCTAATAATCTGCAATTCGTTCAATACCTATAGTATACCTTCATAGTGCTAAATTTTCCAATTATATATTGTAATTATTCTTATTAGTTTTACTAATATAATATATCTTTTATAGAAATAATACTTATAATTTATTTCACGGATAATATTGACATCAGACATCCATCGTCCTACACTATCCATGCAAATAAATATTTAGATTTGAACGATTAATAATACAAAAGAAAGCTATGATACACAGCACTGAAATAAATACCTGACAGGCTGTCAGATCATAAAGGAGAACAACAAATGCTTAAACAGATAAAAAATTTTCTGATAATGACACTCAGTATCACCATCATGGCAATCGGTGTATACTATTTCAAGTTCCCAAACAACTTTACCTTCGGCGGTGTAACCGGTGCTGCAGTTGTGTTTGCAAAGATAACGCCGCTCTCAGCAAGTATGTTTTCTACTATTGTAAATATGCTCCTGCTTGTAGTGGGCTTTTTCTTTCTCGGCAAAGGCTTTGCTATTAAGACCACCTATGCCACAGTACTTTTGTCTGTTGAGCTTCTGGTGCTTGAAAAGCTTGACCCGCTCACTCATCCGCTCTCAAACGAGCCAATGCTTGAGCTGATTTTTGCCATCGCGCTTCCTGCAATCGCATCTGCACTGCTTTTCTATGTGGGGGCTTCAAGTGGTGGAACAGATGTCATTGCCATGATTGTAAAAAAATATACACATGTTGAAAATATCGGCATGGCTTTATTTCTCACTGACCTCGTCATGATTATCATTGCCTGCTTTGTGTTTGACATAAAGACTGCTCTGTATTCATTTGTCGGACTTGTTGTGAAATCATTTATGATTGATGCAATCATCGAAAACATCATGCTCAGAAAATCCATAATGCTTATCTGCGATGACAAAAATGTGATATGTGATTATATTATAAATGTTCTCGGAAAAAGTGCCACCTATGTGGAGGCACGAGGCGCCTACACCGGAGAACCAAACTATATCGTTTTCAGCACTCTTACAAAGAAGCAGGCCATAGAGCTTAGAAGCTTCATACATCAGAATAAGCTGCATGCTTTTATGTCTGTGATGAGCACCAGTGAAGTATTTGGTAAGGGATTTTCTTCTCTGTAAATTCATTTAGAAATCTTCCCTTACCTGTACTTCAGGCTGTATCCGTTCTTCTTCCATAAAATCATCAGAAAACATATCCAGACTACTAAGCAATCCAGCCCATTCATTATCCTTCGCTATAAGAAAAAACATAACAGCCCCCCTATTTCATTTAGTCTATAATTTTGAATAAACTGCATCGTTTCTGGAAAGAAGATATACACAATACTGATTCATGCTGATACCTTCCCTCTTAGAATGTTCTGCAAGGGAACGATGAAGACTTCGTGGAATTCTAAGTTTAAACTGTCCAGAATAATCCTCTAAGCTGTCCGGCTCATGGATTTCAATACCATCTTCCATAGCAGCTTCTAACCATGCTTTCTTGGCATCTAAAGCGTTTGCGACAGCGGATTCTACTGTTTCTCCGCAGGTAATACATCCCGGGAGCTCCGGAAATGAAACCACAAAACCACCCTCATCCTTATCCTCTACAATTTCCATACGATAATTCATTGTAAAATAATCATTCAGCGTTTTCATCATTCACCGCCTCACTTTCCACAATCTGTTTTACCATCTCAACATACACTTTTTTGATAGGTTCATGCTTCGGTATCGTAATCGGTTGACATCCGGCTTTTCTGAACGTGTAATGACTGCTTCCGCCCTTTGGGGCATTCATTACATATCCATAGCTTTCCAATACCTTACGCAATTCATCAAACCGGAGGTCTTTTGATAAAGCACATATTCTCGTTAATAGTTTATCCCATTTTGACATTTAGAATACCTCCTATCTATATTATATGTGGTGTCGCATTTGGTGTCAATGACGTTTATTAAAAGAATTTTGCATGACCGTTTTTGTCAAAAGCCTTATGTATTTGCTTATGATCTATGACATAAATATTGATAAGGTCATTAACCACAAAAACAGCCGTAGCCGCGATTTATCTTTCAATCGCAGCTACGGCTGTTATATACATGTATTAACTATATACATGAACCAGTTTATTTCAAAAACCAGAACGCTATACTAGTGCTTCGGAATAAGCTTCTCTGTACCACCCATGTATGGCTGAAGTGCCTTAGGGATATTTACAGAGCCATCTTCATTCAGGTTGTTCTCAAGGAATGCGATGAGCATACGTGGTGGAGCAACAACTGTGTTGTTAAGAGTATGTGCAAAGTATTTCTTGCCATCCTCGCCCTTTACACGAATCTTGAGACGTCTTGCCTGTGCATCGCCTAAGTTAGAGCAGCTTCCAACCTCGAAGTACTTCTTCTGTCTTGGTGACCATGCCTCTACGTCGCATGATTTAACCTTGAGATCTGCGAGGTCTCCTGAACAGCACTCAAGAGTACGGACAGGCACATCGAGACTTCTGAAAAGCTCTACTGTGTACTTCCACATCTTCTCATACCATTCCTTTGAATCCTGTGGCTTGCAGACAACAATCATCTCCTGCTTCTCAAACTGGTGGATACGGTAAACACCTCTCTCCTCAATGCCGTGTGCACCCTTTTCCTTACGGAAGCAAGGTGAGTAGCTTGTGAGTGTGTATGGAAGCTTTGACTCATCGTTTATTGTATCGATGAACTTACCGATCATTGAGTGCTCAGATGTGCCGATGAGGTAGAGATCCTCTCCCTCAATCTTGTACATCATGGCATCCATCTCCTCAAAGCTCATAACGCCTGTTACAACGTTTGAACGGATCATGAATGGCGGGATACAGTATGTAAAGCCCTTTCCAATCATGAAGTCACGTGCATATGCTGTCATGGCTGAGTGAAGACGTGCGATATCTCCCATCAGATAATAGAAACCGTTTCCTGCAACCTTTCCTGCTGCATCGAGGTCTATTCCGTCAAATCTCTCCATGATATCTGTATGATAAGGAATCTCGAAATCAGGAACAACAGGCTCACCAAACTTCTCGTTCTCCACGTTGAAGGTATCATCCTTTCCGATTGGAACTGATGGATCGATGATGTTTGGAATCTTCATCATATCCTCAAGCACCTTGTCCTGATACTCCTTCTCGAGCGGCTCAAGCTCTGTGAGGCGCTTTGAAATCTGTGCTACCTCAGCCTTTACAGCCTCAGCCTCTTCCTTCTTGCCCTGTGCCATAAGAGCACCGATCTGCTTAGAAACCTGATTCTTCTTTGCACGAAGATCATCAGCCTCCTGCTGTGCTTCTCTGGCCTTCTTGTCATACTCGATTACTTCATCAACGAGCGGAAGCTTGTGGTCCTGGAATTTCTTTTTAATATTTTCTTTTACGAGATCCGGATTCTCTCTTAAAAACTTTAAGTCTATCATAATTCCTCCAAAGTATTATGTTTTTATAACTTATAACATTTTACTCTGAAAACCCTTAAAATGCAAGAGGATACTTGTCAGTAAGTGTCTTAATGATAGCCTTTGCAGGCTCAACTGCGCTCTCGCCCTCTTTGATGATCATGGCGATTGCCTCTGCAACCTTGTCGAAATCATCCTCCTTTAAGCCTCTTGATGTGGCAGCAGGTGTTCCGAGACGGATACCGCTTGTAACAAATGGCTTCTGTGGGTCGTTAGGAATAGTATTCTTGTTGGCTGTGATATGAGCTGCATCAAGAAGCTTCTCGATAGACTTTCCTGTGAGACCAAACGGAGTTAGGTCTACAAGCATGAGGTGGTTGTCTGTACCGTCTGATACAATCTTGATGCCACGGCTCTGAAGACCCTTGCAAAGTGCCTGTGCGTTCTTTACAATCTGCTTCTGATACTCCTTGAACTCAGGCTGTAATGCCTCCTTGAAGCAGACTGCCTTTGCAGCGATAACGTGCATGAGAGGTCCACCCTGGATTCCAGGGAAAATAGCCTTGTTGAAATTGTACTTATCCTGCATCTCCTGGCTGCAGAGGATCATTCCACCACGAGGTCCGCGAAGAGTCTTGTGTGTAGTGGTTGTGGTAACATGTGCATATGGGATTGGGCTTGGATGAAGTCCTGCAGCTACAAGACCTGCGATATGAGCCATATCAACCATGAGCACTGCGTCTACCTTGTCTGCAATCTCTCTGAAACGCTTGAAATCTATAGTTCTCGCATATGCAGATGCACCTGCGATGATCATCTTTGGCTTGCACTCAAGGGCAATCTCCTCTACCTTGTCATAGTCGATGAAGCCCTCGTCATTTACTCCGTAAGGCACTACATGGAAATATGAGCCTGAGAAGTTGACCGGTGAACCATGTGTGAGGTGTCCGCCGTGGTCAAGATTCATTCCCATGATGGTATCGCCCGGCTTTAAGATGGCGAACTGAACTGCCATGTTGGCCTGAGCGCCTGAGTGCGGCTGTACATTTACATACTCTGCGCCGAAAAGCTTCTTGGCTCTTTCTCTGGCAAGCTCCTCTACCTCGTCCACGCACTCGCAGCCTCCATAGTATCTTCTTCCCGGATATCCCTCAGCATACTTATTGGTGAGGATGCTTCCCATAGCTGACATAACAGCAGGGCTTACCCAGTTCTCAGAAGCAATAAGCTCGATGTGGCTGTTCTGGCGCTCAAATTCGTCTGTGATGGCGCTTGCAATCTCCTGATCTTCTTTCTTGATGTCGTCAAGTGTATACATATATGTGTCTCCTTTTCTTTATTGCAAAATACTTGCATTATTTATCGCAATTATATGCTTTGCTGTGATTTATTACTTTGATGCGCTACCGCATAAAAATAATCCTTGCTACAATTCTACTATTTAAAGCAGAAAGTGGCAAGGATTATTTGATATATCCTTCATATTTAATTCTAATAAGTAACTATACCCAAATCAAATAACTAAATCACATATATGAATACATTTAAAAAATACGGTCATCCTATAAAAAAGGAGGTCTGAAAACATGACTACTGACCAAAAAGAAAAACGAAATGATGAATATAACAAATATGTAAAGCGCGTCACACCTACTCACTGCCTTTCTGCAAACATGCTAAAGGCATTTATACTCGGCGGCATCATATGCACTATCGGACAGCTCATAGTAAATACCTGCACACAATACTTTGGGTTAAGCAGCGAGGAAGCCTCTGCCTGGTGCAGCATGATTTTGATTCTCATAAGCTGCGTACTGACAGCGCTAAACCTGTATGCACCGCTTGCAAACTGGGGAGGTGCCGGTGCTCTCGTTCCTATAACAGGCTTTGCAAACGGAGTATGCTCATCCGCATGTGAATTTCAGGTGGAGGGACAGGTATTTGGCATAGGCTGTCAGATATTCAAGATTGCCGGTCCCGTGATACTGTACGGCATATTTTCAAGCTGGGGGCTTGGCGTGATATACCTTGTTGTAACGGGCTTGTAATTGATTAGCATTTTCAGCTACTCACTCCTTGTTTTTCCTTGTCAGAAGAAAAGACATAATAAGCGATGTAATCGGCACAGTCAGGATAATTCCCATTGTGCCTGATATGCCTCGCATTATCTCGATTGCCATAGAATACATATTAAGTATCTGGTGCATCTGATACGAGTATGCATATATAACCATCACAAGTCCGAGACTTCCGCCCACATAAGCAAGAATAAGCGTATTTGACATAGTTCCAATCATATCGCGACCTATATTTATGCCCGACTTAAATATCTCCTTTGCAGATATATCAGAGCTTTTTTCTTTTATCTCATGAAGCGATGTGGCTACAGACATTGCCACATCCATCACTGCTCCAAGCGATGCAATGAGTATACCGGAAAACAACATGCCACCGATATCAAGCTTTGAATTTTGGCCAACATAAATCAGATTTTCAATATCATCCACATTGTAGCCTGTCACATGTCCGAAGTGTCCGAAAAGCAATGCGATTATTCCGGAAACTACAACTCCAAAAACTGTTCCCAGCATAGCACCTATAGATTTCATCTGCCAGTCTGCTATTAGTGTGAACGTGACAACCGTGATAATTACGACCGAAGCTGTTGCCGCAATAAACGGAGAAACCCCGATATACATGAGCGGAATATACAAAAATATTACCGTAGCAAAGGTAAATATAAGCGCAAGAATTGAATTAAAGCCCTTCTTTCCTCCAACCAGCCACATAAGTCCAAAAAACGCCGCTAAAAGCACCCATATCTCATTTTCCCTGTCGTAGTTATAAACATTTGCTGACAGACTGCCATCGTACTCCGACAGACTCGCAATAACCCTTGTGCCTACCTTACAATTGGCACCGTATAAATATCCGTTTAAGCTGTATGCATCAACTGTCTCCCCCTTGTGGCTTCCTGACTTGATAAGCAAAACAACCTTCTGGCTGTCGCCACTGTCTAGTGAGGCTTCAGCCTGAAGGTCTTCATTGTCGTTTTGCGTAACCACCGCCCTCACAAACGACGTATTGTCATCTGCAAGAAGCGGTTTTCTTTCAACACTTCGAAAGAATATAAACATTGCCAGTGTAATAAGAGCCACAATCAGGTATTTGCCAAATGTGTCAATTATTTTTGCCAAAATTTACCCTTCTTTCTCATTCCAAGCACTGCTGCAAGGATTGCTGCACCTAATACTCCAAGTGCTGCATACATGCCGCCATGGTTAACATCTCCTGTCTTTACCTTAGCACTCTTTGAAGTTTTTACACTATTAGAAGCAGACTTGCCTGCACCTGCATTTGCCGAGCTGACATTCTGGTTTCCTGATCCGCCTGCATTGTTTCCGGCAATCTGCTGGTTTCCGCTCCCCTGTGCTTTGCTTCCGCTTTGGCCTGCACTGCCCTGTGTTCCGTTTCCGCTCTGGTCCGCATTTCCGTTCTGATTTCCACTTGGAGCAGTCTGTTTAACCTGTAAATCATTTATTGCATTTACAACTGCTTTCTTTGCCTCATCAATACCCTTTACAACCGGAGCCTTATCAGCACTGTAATCAGAAAGGTTTTCCTCCCTGCCTTCAGCTACCTGAGTATAGATTGTCTTGTCAAGAAGTGTAGAAATTCCCTTCTTGAAACGATTTTTTGCACCATCTTTATCAGAATCCTTTGCTATAGAGCCATATCCCTTAACACGGTCATTTGCTGTTCCATAGTTTGTTGTGATATCACTTACCATCGGATCATCTGCTGTTGTGCCGGAAGCCTTAAGCTCCTTAAGAGAGGCAAGTGCTGATTTTAATGCATCCATGCTATCATCTGTGTATGCTACGTCTGTACTGTTTACAAGAGCATCTGCTGCCGCAATCACCTCATCGGCACTCTGCGCATCTGTTGTCTTTGTGATTGTGAAATCATCAGCATATTTATTTCCATTATAGTCATATGTCTTTATTGTCATTGCTCCACTTGAAAAATCTATAGTAGAGAATGAAGGCAGACAAGCATTGGTTCTCTCTGCGATATAGTATGGAGTATAGTTTAACAGATTATAGTATTTTGAACCTGAGCCTGAACCTGTTGTGATATAAAGAGTTCCCTCAGGATTGTTAACTGAACCTTTGCTCAAATCATAGTCGATAACATTTCCGTCCTGTACCTGGTAGCTTCTTGAATATGTATGATCATGACCTGTAAGACACACATCAATATCAAACTCGTCCATAAGCGGTGCAAAGATAATTCTGTTTGTTGTAGCATCTGTATCTGCATGCGGCTGTCCTGAGCCATAGATATCACTATGGAATACCACTACCTTCCAGACTGCATCCGGATTGCTTTCAACAGCCTTTTTCATAAACTCTCTGTGCTCTGCCTGGTTACGGTTATTACTGTTTAAAGAAATGAACAATACATTTCCGTTATTGAAGTAGAAATCACAGCCGGCACCGGTGCTTCCCAGATTATCCTCTGAATTTGGATTGTTAAAATGTGCAGTGTAGTCAGAGCCATCCTTATCATGGTTTCCGATTGTAGCTGCAATAGGAAGACTTCTGAATACTGACGGATAAAGATATCCGGCATATTCGCTCTCTCTGGTCTTCTTCGTCTCTTCCGATCCTGCATTTGACTCATTTATCTGGTCTCCTGCTGATAAAAGAAATGACGCATTCGGATCAATCTCCATAGCCTTCTGCATTGTCTTGTTCCAGTTGTAGGCATCCTGTGCAACGCTCATATCGTTTGCCTCTTTATCACTTTTACTGCCGGATGCTCCAATCTGAGGATCTCCCGTAAGGATTACCGAAAATGCATCTGTAGCATGTGTGGTGTATGTATACTCATCTGACCATACTGTATCACCATTGTCCGAATAATTGTCTGTATACTGATAAACATACTTTGTATTTGGTTCAAAAAAGCCATTGATGCTTACTTTATTTGAAGCAGCATAGGCTTCTTGCTGCCAGTTTGTGGCACTTATATCTGTTGCAGTACCCTTTACAATCTGTGCACCTGCCTTTGAGCCATCCTTCCATACCATAACAGCCGGTGTTCCCTTGGTCTTTGAATACCATGCAAAGCCCAGATCCTTGGCTGTAGAGCCCGGTGTAAGTGCAATCTGATTGGTATTTGCAAAATCCTGTGTGCCACCCTGCCATGTACCGGTTAACCAGCTCTGATAATCTGCCGAACCTGTTGTTGCCGCATTAAAAGCCGCCTGACCTGTTTTTGAATCCGCTACTTCACCATAAGCATAAGCCGGAATTGCCGGTGCCATGGTAACTACCATTGTTGAAACTGCTGCAAGGATCATGCCCTTCTTCAGTATGTTCTTGTTCTTTCTCATATTTTCCTCCACAAAATTAAGTTAGTGTGTTTCACAGCTGCTGAAATTACTATAACTTAAAGTTGTAAAGTCGAAAGGTGTGTGGAGGTAAATTGGGTGTAAAGATTAAATTTCGTAAAACATATGTGAAAGAAATATTTTTTCCCATTGCCAATCCCCTTCCTTATTTCTATAATATTCACATACCATATATTCAAATGCAGCATATAAAGAAAGGGGATTTTCAATGGATACTTTATCAGAAGTTTTTAAGGCTATCGCAAGCTACCCGTGGCAGGTAAATGTGGGTGTGCTTTCACTAATACCACTGTACATCATAGATTTTAAGTTTTTCGACAAACTGAATATTGGTTTACAGCGCAAGATAGCACTTGCAAAGGAACGCGGACATGTGGTGCGAGGCATGATTGTGAAGGAGGATGCAAAGAGGCTCGTTGTCAATAATTCACAATCCGCTTACAGCTACTGGGCTGCCAGATACACATATACTGTAGACGGAAAGGAGTACCGCAAGCGTTTTTCATGCGATAACAGACATAGCACCCGTTCTGAGCTTAGGACTATCATAAATGTATACTGGCTTGATGACCCGAACAAGCCTTTCTGGGATTATAGCAGCGATTCACTTGGCGCATGGTTTGGAATTTTTACGATGTTGCTTCCATGGATTGGGGCTATACTTATCATACTGCTGTTAGGCGGTGCCGATGCAATAGCACAGTACAATAACAGCCGGATGTGATACTTTCCTACGCAAAAAATCCGCTATACCAAATCAATGGTTAGCGGATTTTTACTATTTACATTTTGATAAATTATTCCTGCCTAAAGCTATACAGTCTCAGGTACCTTATAGCCTGCTTCACTCATCAATTTTTCAAACTCACTGACACTGACACCGGCTTCCTCTGCTGCAGTATCAATATCGAGCT
>URDU01000022.1 GCA_900546625.1 uncultured Lachnobacterium sp.
TTACGGTGTGCAAATCGTGATTTTTCGTGTGATTTGTGGGGAAAAATCCGGATTTTCCGTTATGTCCGTGTGGTTTTTGGAGATTTTGTTATCATGGTGTTATCACAGTTTTATAGTTCACTCATTATTCCATCTACTTTTTTCATAATGTAATCCGGTACAATATTAAACTTCATAACATCAAGATAATGTAAATAATCATTTTCTATGTGATAGGTTTCATCAATAAATTTATACCATGCACTGTCCATCGGTCTTAAACTCAACTGTTTATCATCAACTATGTCTTTCAGTGCTCTGAACAATTGAATTTTCAGATAAGCATTTAATTCCGAATTATACAATTCTTTGATATGATCTATCGTATATGTATTTTCAAGCAAATCTTCATAATTAAAATCTGGAATAAATTCTTTGATTTTATTTAATCCTTCATTGATTTCTTCAGGTAACATATCCTCATATACATCATTAGCAATTTTTCTTTTTATCGGTCTGGCATGCACAAGACATGATAAAATCTCATATGCATTTCCCCAAGCATCTCTGCATTCATTTAATTCACACAATTTCCTAAGAAATGCAATTCGGCTTACAATATTAACATTCTCATCAATAGAAATCTCTTTACACTCACGCAAAATCAACTTAACGTCATCTTCTGGATTAATATTTTTTTCTATCACATTTCCTTCAACATTACAAATAAATGAAGCAACAGCTTTACTTTCATCTAGTTTCCCAACTACAATAAAATCCGTAATAGGTTCAAAATCATGCGTTAATAACAGTACTGTTTTACCTGCAAATGTAACATTTTTATTGCCTACATTTTTGAACATTCTCTGTAAAATAGCATATTTTTTATTAGTATCGAACGAAGAAATCGGATCATCCAAAATAATCAAATCAGGATCTTGCAAATTGGCATAATACATAAAAAGTATCAATGAAAATGCATTTTTCTCTCCCCAACTTAAATGTTGTCTGATTTTTGTAACATCTGTTTTTTCTTCTGTAAAACATTGTTTCAATATAGTTCTGCTATTGGATTCATCTTCCGTTTTAATTACTAACTCATAATTTATGCCGGCTGTTTTCAGAAATTCATTTATGTCCGTTTGTGATTGAACTATAGTTGCCTGCATAATTCCCTTGAGTGCTCCCATTTCCTGTTTCAGAACCGCAACTTCCGACTGCAATTTGTTTACTTTATTATTAATCCGGTCAAATACTCCCTCTATTTTTTCACCACCAAATATATGGAATAATTCTTGCGGAAATATCATTAATGCAATTTGTGTATCTAGTTTCGATATATCATTTATGACAATCTTTCTGTTTCCAAACTCTTCAATAGCAATAAATCTGGACAAAATCAAATCAAATTCCCCCAGCAAATCGCTCATAATCTTTTCAATAATATCTTCTGGGGTATCATTTTTCACATAAGATATCAATGTTGTATATTGCTCTGGTTTAATATAGGCTTCCAAACTTTCCAACAGATCTAATAGTTCCTTCAAATTTTGTGAATCTGTTTTAGTATAATTTTTTTGAAATATATCTTTACGCTTGTCGTGTTCAATCCGGTTTACCCTTTCAGAACAATACGGACATCTGTCTTCAATGTCATATGCATCGCCTTTATTCTTCCAGTCTATCCACTGTATATTAATATCTTTATTCGCAAAAAACTCTTTGTAAACCTCTAATTCATTTGGAACATTATACAGATTTTGTTTTGTTAACAGACTTTTCATTGTTCCACGTCTGTTCAATGTTCCCTTGGCTGTTCTTTTAAACTTTCCACCGATTTTTTCCAGCAATTCCTGCAATTCCATAACTTCTAAGTCTTTTTCCATAATCTGATGTAACGACCTTAAATGCTGGTCCAACTGCTCTTTCTTACTATCATACGTCGGTGTTTTTAAAAATACTTCGAACGAATTCTCTATCACCTCATCCTCTTTAAAAACAACCTTATCAACAAACTCCTCATTAAACACAAGAACCTTTTCAAATGAGGGATTCATTGTTACGCCAGCCGGATCCTCTGCAAAATATGATTTTAACTCCTGAAGCTTTTCCGGATTATTTGCTACTTCTATTGCCTTTGCTATTGTCGTTTTTCCAGTCCCATTTATTCCATACTTAATATTTAATTTTCCTTCTTCAACCTTTATGTTGCCATTCAAAATACTGTTACAATTTTTCACTTCTACATGATACATCTACACCCCTCCAGATTATTTTTCATAGTCCATCTTCGCATACCTCATAATGTATGAATTTAAGCCAACGCCCTTCCTTGCAAGCATTTTCATCTGCTCAACTTTATCTATTCCTGCACTTCTATAAGAATAACGATAACGAGCTCCTCTTCCAAAAACTACATCTATATAGTCCTGTCCAATTGAATACGCTTTTACATTAGAATTTCCGCCCAAGTTTAAATATTGTTCCATAATAACACCTCTTTCTCTAAATATCGGTCTTTTTTGTTAGCACTCATCAATATTGAGTGCTAGTTTTTATTATTATAGCATACCATACATTAAGATACAAGTTCAAAAAATAAAATCAGCATGATCTCTGAAACTGGATTTCAAAAGATCATGCCATAATTTAAATTTCCAAAAAATAATCCGACTCACCAAGAAAATCTATTATTTGTCCTACTATTTTATTCCTGTATATTTCATCTTTTTTCATTTTCTTTATTGTGCATTCCCACACAATTACTACTTTGACTTTTTTACGCATCAATTCTTTTCGAACATATTCATCCCTCTTTATATTTGCGTCAAACTTTTTCTGCCAGAATTCCATCCTTGATTTTGGTATGTAAGCATATTTACATCCTTCATGTCTGTGCCAGAAACACCCATGTACAAAAATTGCTGTATTATATTTTTTCATGTATATATCCGGATGTCCCGGTACACTTTTTGAATTCACTCCATATCTGTACCCTCTGGCAAATAATAATTTTCTCAGATATATTTCCGGCTTCGTATTCTTTGAATGTATCGCTGCCATATTTTTGCTACGTTCTTCCGGACTCTTGATGTCCATATTATCCCTCGATTTCCTGTATATACTTCACAAAACGTGCAATGGTCCAGATTCTGTCCCGTCTGTCTTCCGGATAAGATACAATATATGGTTCCGGAACTACTAATACTACATTTTCAGCCTGCATCTCATCCATCTGTGCTCCTGAGATTCCCTGTTGTAACGTACAAAGATATTTGGGTGAATCTTTTAATCTGTTCGCCTCATTCAAGACCTGTCTCCAACGATCTTTACAGGTAGTTTTGGCTGCAAGAGTTACCAGTTTCTGAATGTTAAAACTGCTGTTATGGTATGCCTCTCCTGAAGGAAATATAAAATCTGGTTTCTTGTTTCCTTCTGTCACCGCCTGAGCTGAATACTGAATGGCATTTCCATCAAATATCGCAGCAAGATGATGTTCAAGACTTTTTCCTGCTCTGCTCTTTCTTCTGACTTCAATTCCAACCTTTACAAATTCATAATCACCACAATTGTAAATAGAATCTAACCCATATATGATCCCACAATAATAAAACATCTGCGCAAAATTATCACTTTCCCTGCTTATTCCTTTAATATTATCCTGTAAAAATTTCTTTGCCTCCTGCAATTGTAAATTAATAGCTTCTTTGTCCAAAGAATTATTCTGCAGATTTTCTGCATATTTTGATGCAAGACTATAGCCTTCTGTTTCGGACTTAAAAGTCTGATATTCTATTCTCTGTTGTTCAGTACTAACTTTCATATTATTATCTTCTCTTGTATTTCCCAGGAAAAGAACTCCAGCCATAAAGTACATAATTATTATGATTATAAGAACAATTCCAAGAAAATACTTATTTATTTTCATTTTCCTCAACAATTTTTCCCTCCGCAATTTTTAATATCACATCACACACTTCCTTTAAATCTTCTTTATGATGAGTGGCTACAATAATCGTTGCTCCTCTTGACTTCTCCTCTCTTATTATTTTATATATAAGCTGCACTGCCTCTTCATCCAATGCATTTGTCGGTTCATCAAGCAATATAATCTTTTGATTTTCAAAAATTGCCTGTGCAATATTTAATCGTTGTTTCATTCCCAATGAAAATTTTTTCACTTTTTTATCAGAGTCGGGGTCCAGACCTACTCTTTCCAGAGAAAAGATTATATCTTTTTCATCAGCAATATTTTTTATCTTTGCAAGCATCTGAAGATTTCTCTTTGCGGAACATTCCGGCAGCAATTCCATATTTTCTATAACAATACCGGTCTCAGGTGGAAACTCAATTTTATCATGCAGCTTTTCCCCATCAATGAAAATACTTCCACTATCCAGATTTATCAAACCACTTATAGCTCTTAAAAGCATCGTCTTTCCTGAACCATTTTGCCCATATAAACCATAAACAAAACCACTTTTAAACGTATACGATACATTATCCAATACCGTATTTTCCTTTATCCTCTTTGTTACATTTTGTAATTGTATCATTTTATATCATCTCCTCAGTAAATGTCTGTTTTCTTATATTTTATTATTGAAATAATATTTAAAATCACTAATAATATAATCACATATGTAATTGAAGCTTCGTATCTCACATATATGTTTTTTTGATAAATTATCCCACTACGCGTTCCAAATAGCATATTGGGGAAAAGCATAACTCCAATCCGGCTTAGATCACGATTTATCAGTACGTTATTTCCAATTATCAGGGATACCACCAAAAAAACATTTACAAATATATTTGAAATACTGGCATCCATAAATAATTCAAGTAGAAATTGTAATTGTACCAATGCCCATACTCCAACAAAATATGTAACTATTACCTGTATTAATTTTATACTTGATAAATCATTCCATGTCCCATCACATATTAAAAAAATAATCGTCTGACCTATTACTATACAGGCTAATTTCGCTGCTGATAATATAGCATTTTTTAAGTATAACCTCTCTCTGCTATAAGATCTGATCAGCCAAAGCTTACCATATCCGGTTGTAATTTCTCTTGCATTACCCGAAAAGTAAAAAAGTACAAATGGTAATGGTATATATGCATATAAAATTTGCACTAAATTACTTGTTGGGTTGTCAAAAATAAAAAGTGTACTGGCAAATGGTAATTGATATACCTCATAGCCACTCATTTGTATTACAACTCTTTGCATAATAATCATGCATATGATCAATATTATGTTTAACCACTTATTTTTCATTTCTTAAAATATCCCTTTTTGCAAACGTTACTATTCCTGCTATGTACAGAACTATTGCCATTACTATATTTTTTGCAAGAATACACAAACAGCTTACCGGCGATTTATTTCCTTCCAAAAAATCATATGCTACAGCAACATCTAAACCCGGTATCCAAAACTTAACGAGCCAAAATCTTATCAAAATGAATTGCACAAAATTAACTCCAAAAGCTCCTATAAGAGCAATAAGTTCATTTTGTAAACAATCTCTAAGTATTTTGTAAAAAAGACCTGTTGCGACAAAGAAAATCCAAATAACAACAAATTCCATAAGAGAATACAGCACAAATGGATATTTCTTAATTGTTGCACCATTAAAACTATATACCGTAAAAATATAATCAACTATCTGACGAACTGCCGAAAATATTGCCGCCATTACAATAATTATCCTGATCTGGCTATTATTATATTTTTCCCGCGTTTTATATCTAAGTAATATATATGTTTTTTCTTTGTCCAATGCATAGTATATTCCCAATAAGACAGGAATTGTATCTACAACCAATATTTCTTTAATTCCACAAAAATTACTGCCTGAATTGTGGATATTCAGGAAAATTACATCCTCCGTTATCCCCATCTGCCCTATTGAATTAAGCATAGGTACATTTGAAAAATAACAATCTATACTACACAATCCCACATATATTAAAGCACATACTAAATATTTATACTTCAACAATTTTTTTCTCCCATATAATAGCTGTTATAATCACTAAAATGTAAAGCACTATACACCATATGGCCACTGGAACAACAACATTAAAACCATATTCCATAAACGGTTGAAAAATATGCATTGATGAATTTTTAAACAAAATAGGTATGAACCAGATTGCAAAGGTCAACGCATATACCATCTTTCTTTCGTGTATAGATATTGCCAACGCAGCTCCCATCATTCCCAAAACACCGGCAAATATTGCCGTTATAAGAATGTAGACTATATTCGTTGTCAATGGATGTGTATAGCTTATTTCAAAAAGAAATGTTTCTGCCATGACAAAACTGTCATATTTCAATGGTTCTGAATCAAATCGTGTTCTAGTTCCCCCATTAAATACTATTTGTGAGAGTATAAGATTTAATCCCAATCCTACAAATACAATTGTAAAAGAGACAATAAAGGCTGATTTCATTTTTTGTAAAATATATTTATTTTTTCCCATTTTACATATCAATATATTCTTATATCCTGTAATATAATCAACAATACTCTCTTCTCCCACTATTACCAGCAAATATAATGGTAAAAACCACAGATAAATCATTTGAAATATGTGCCCTTGTGAATAGCATGATAAAAATGTGACATATAACGGATAGGGTTTCCCTATTTCTCCATTACATATAATAATATCCTGATAATAAATCTGTACAATATCCAAAATTGGAATTACGAGCATAAAAATTATCATTCCTATACTTTTTTTATCACTTATAATTCTGTTTAATTGCTGTCTCATATTTCCCCTTCCTTGTAATTTTTTACTACCGCATTGTTGCCATAGACGTCTATGTTTATATAGTATCTCATATTTCTGAAAATTCGACTTAATTTGTTATGAAAATTTCTGAATTTTTCATTGTCATGTACATCCAAGCTTCAGATTTCTTCAGAATTTTTCAGATTTTATTAAGCACATATTGTGTTTTTATGTGCTATTATATTTATATCACTTTTGTTTTTACAATAAATCTTATTCACTTATATGAGGAGCAGCTTGTATGGATAAACTACTCATTATCGAGGATGACGAAACTATCAGAAATGCACTTAGAATTTTGCTTGAAAATCAAGGTTACTTCATCGAAGAAGCGCATGACGGTGAAGAAGGGCTCCAAAAATTTGACTCAACCTTTGATCTGCTGATTATTGACATAATGATGCCAAATATTTCCGGCATTGAGGTATGCCGCAAAATCAGGGAAAAATCATATGTTCCGATTCTCTTTTTGACAGCCAAATCTCTTGAAACCGATAAAATGGAAGCCCTTTCCGCCGGAGGGGACGATTATCTTGTAAAACCATTCTCCTACGTGGAGCTGATAGCGCGTATTCAGGCTCTTATCAGAAGATGTCGCGTCTACGACAATGCAGATGCATCAGACAACACCGCTTCATCCACTATTGAACGATGTGGCTTAACCTTAGACACAAAATGCAGCAATGTCAGTTACGATGGCAGACAGCTTGCTCTCACGGATAAAGAATATCAGATTCTTCTGCTGTTAATTTCTCATCCGACAAAGACATTTTCAACACAGAATATATTTGAAAGCGTCTGGAATGAACCGTATACACAGTTTTCCAATAACACCATTATGGTTCATATTAAAAATCTGCGCAATAAGCTTGAAGCCGGCTGTGGCTGTGCCCACCTGATTAAAACAGTGTGGGGAAAGGGATATAAATTTGAAGAATAAATTTAACGGATATAAGGAATACATAAGCAGCTTATTGATTTCATTTTTAATAGCTTTATTGATTTCAATTACTGTATTTACAGCTATATACCTTTGCGGGGAAAAAATAATAAATGAATATGTAAACTCCGACAGCTATATTTACAATACACAAGCTGCGTATATTACAGACTTTCAAAAATATGTGTCTGACAATAAAATTTCGTCAAACGATTTTAAAAGCATTGAAGCATGGATTCAAAGAGAAAAGCCCGCATTTTTTCTCATATCCATTGATAATGAAACACATTACGTTTCAACAGAATTTTTATGTCTCAAAAAGCCCCAAAATCTATCATTATATAATCAGAAAATATCTGTTTACCTTAAAGATTTAAACTTTAATGACAGGACAGCTAAAATTTTTATATACAATAACTATCAGGTAAAATATCTCAAAGCTTTGCTTATTTGTGATGCTCTCTTCACTTTAATTACAGCAATAATGATTTTGTTTTTCATTTCCAGACATATTCTCATGCAAATACATGGCACTTTAAACGTTGTCGAGCAGTCTGAAACCGAATTGATCAATGAAAAAAATATGCTGATAAGAAGCATGGCACACGATATCCGCACTCCTCTCGCGGGGCTGCAATCATACGCTGAAATTATCAGAATGGAAAATGAAAAGGGTGCGATTCCCACTGAACACATAGATGTGATTTTCAATAAAATATGCGAAATAAAAGGCCTTACCGACCAGCTTTTTGACTATTCACTTGCCTGCAACGAGGAAGCTCTTGAGCTTGACGCTCCATGCAATATGGAAAGTGCAATAGGTGACTATCTTTCTGAGATGGCTTTTATCCTCCGTGAAAACAGCTTTTCGCTTGATATAGAAAAGCTCATATGGAAGGATTTCAAAATCACTGTGAACTCAAACTTCCTTGGACGGATTTTTAACAATATAACAAACA
This sequence comes from uncultured Lachnobacterium sp., assembly GCA_900546625.1. Lineage (GTDB taxonomy): Bacteria > Bacillota > Clostridia > Lachnospirales > Lachnospiraceae > Roseburia. The sequence goes on from URDU01000022.1 coordinate 8,701, forward strand.
ATATATGCAAATATGCAGATAACAAAGCTCCTGTCTGCATAAGCTCTATCTATCGGAGTAAAGATGCAGGTATCGAGATAACAAACCATATCGCAGATAAAAGCTCTCTGTTTAATACCACCGGCATGGGTATCAGAAATATTACCCTTATGATGAAGCAGATGAATGGGCGGGCTATTGTTTCACATAATAATACCGAGTTTCGCATTACTCTTTGGTTTTCACGCGCATAAAAACAATCATATTTTATGAATATAAAAGGTCAAGCCCGATAGTTAAAAAATGACGGAGACTCGCAGGAGCACTTGCTGCAAAATACGCTCATACTACGCGGCCAAGAGGCTGTAAGAATTATGCTTAAAGGTTTTCTATGCTTGACGCAACCGGCTTTTACGCGCCGTCCATGGCGCGGTAACGCCTTGCCCCGACGTCGTGTCGGAGCATTGCTGTGTTTTGACATAATTCTAACAGACTCTATGCCGCTTCGTACAGCGGATTTTGCAGCATGCGCTCCTGCGAGTCTCCTGTTTGTTAGTTGCTATGCAAATTCGATTTATATCCGAATTAGATGCACCTTTGTCAACAATTACGCATTCAGCAACCTGCCCTAACAACTGCATGATTCACTTAGTATATTTCCCTAATAATCATGTTTGTTTTTTTTCCCAACATCATATTTTACATTATTAAAATTCCTTTCAAACTCTTTATTATTTTTAAATATAATCCATCTTAGACATATCTTTGCCTTTTATGTAGCATTCTTTGAAAAAACTGAATCAGTTTTAATCCTATTTAGATACCACCGAAGATACCAAGCTAACTGATTTGCATAAGAATCTATAGGTATCTAAAAATCATTATCTGAGCTTTTGTATATCATTTGTTCACCTACCGTTCTTTATTATTTTGTAGCATCAACAATATTATCTACGGCAAACTGTAAAACGTCTTTTGCTTCACTTGGCCGCAAATCCCAATATTTTATAAGCATATTCAAAATTTGTTGCTCTGGCACTTTAGACTCAACCATTGCTTGTGCTGCAAATCCTATATTGTTCCATCTTTCGTTGGTTACCTCTTGGTCAATTTTATTCCACACACTTTCTCTCAGTGTATCAACCATTTCATTTGCTAATTTTTTAATTTCCATATTATCGTCCTCCTAGTACATATGAGAGTAAAAATCCAAAATCGGAACATTTTTTTCTATCAACATATTTCCAATTGCTGTTTCCACATCGGCTCTGCCATAACCATTAGGAATCCCTTTTAAAGGAAAATCAGTACAAATGATTCATCCCATTCCCTCCCAAGTTAATGAACAAGGATTCCAGCAGAATTATGAACCAATTCTTCTTCATTGCCTTTTTATATGAATTGTACACTGCATGTTTTTTATCATACACACTACAATCTTCCGGCATATCAAAATTCACATCCTCACTTACTGCTACAGCGCCTAAATATCCATCCCTTGTAAATTTCATCCAAACGAAATCTCTGCGATCATTTAATTGAAATTTCTGTTGAATCTTATCATAATATATACATTTAGGATTTTCGCATTTAGGATTTTTCGTAGTTTTAATTCCTACTTTATTCAAGTAGTCCAAAGTGTATTTTATTATTATTTCTTTATCAATAGCCTTACTATCCCCCTGCTTATTTATCCAATAAGCAGGGGGATAGGTGTTGTATGTAAATATTTTCCAATTCTACATTCATTGCATATTTTCCCCTTTTTCTGTTCAATCCTATTATACCTTATATCGGCTGATTCTCATATCCATTTTATGTCATATTTCTGCCATATTTCTGCCATATTTCTGCAAGCTAAAAAGTCAAGCCCGATAGTTATTTTCGTATCTGACCTTTATAATCAAATTTCTGAATTTATATAGTGTATGTTAAATCAAGATGTAATTTATCTCATTTTTATTTCAAATCCGTTCTTGAAGATGAATCGTATATCATCCTTGGCATTTACCACCACTTTTTACTCCAGACTGTACCAAAATCCATCATCGAATTCTTCTACAAAGATTCCTGCTTTTTCAATACCTGGATGAATCCATTGAATAATTTTCTTTGAGCCTTTTAGGTTTCAATCTATTCTGAAAGTCTTATCATATTCTGATTTGATGACATTGTACTTTTCGGTACGTTCAACATAAATTTACTCTTTTATGATATTCGTTTGAATTCTCTCTTTGTTGATGTTTAGATATCTTGAAAAGCTCAAAAATACTTAGTTTTTATGTATGATGCACTCGCTCTTAATTGTGAGTTACAGGCTTGGACCGATGCTATGGATGATGTTTGGTGTCCATAATACACTTTTAATTATTTCCAATTATATACCATCTCATACATTTTTTTTGCCATTTTCTTTGTTCTATCAATTATCATATCTTTTGTCCACTCTGTATCATTTTGATATTGCTGTACAAATTTTCCTACTGTTTTGTATTGAGATAATGAATATTTTTTAATTTTATATTTAAAATCTTTATCCATTAATTCTGAATTCAGTTTATCTCCTAATGGCAACAGATTTCCAATCATTCCACATTCTTTATTTTTTAGAGATTCAGGCATAATATGTTCTATCGTAAATGATAATGGCTGTACTTCATTTGTATTCATATTATATAGTTCATATTTTTTAATAATATACTGCACTAACTTCTTATCCTTTGAAAAATCCGAAGTATATCGTACATTGACAAAATTACTAACAAAAACCTCTTCTGCCGGCAGCCCTTCTTTTAATGTTTCTATTAACTCATCAATGCATTTTTTTGTTTCATTATTATCTTTACATGTTCTTAATTTTCGAGCATAACTTGAATATCTTCTCTCTAAACCTGATGGACGCATAGAACAAATAGCATTAAAAGCGAAATGATACTGCTCTAAGAATCTAATAATCTTTAAAAATTGTTTGTGAGAGATCATCTTTTTTCTTTTTACATCAAACAATGCCAACAGAAAAATTCTCATCTGAGTAACGTCAAAAATATCACAGGCTTCTAACGCATAGTATATATCTATTTCTTCCGGTTGAGACCAATCATTTTTATTTGGATAAACTATTTTATAGTAATCCTCTGATGCCTCAACAAGCTCTTTTAAAAAAGCAGTATACTCCGACTGATTTTTACCAATCTTATCATTAAATTCTTTTACCAGTTTCTTCACTGTAGAATATCCATATTTCGATAACCAATAATGTCTGTAAAATGTTTGAATATCACATTTACCTATTGTTTTACTTTTTATCTTCTTCCAACTTTCCTCAGCAAAATCTACTGGTTCAGTTTCATCTAAAATTGAAAACAACGAATTTTTTATTATATCAATCGGACTTAAATCTTTTCCTTTTGCATTTAAAACCTCAAATATTGCATATGCATCATCAAAACTCTTTACTGTCACATATATTACTTTACAATGAAGAATCTGATCTCTAATTAGCTTTAATAATTCAATATAGTCCAACTTATTCACATCAATTGAATATCTTTTCTTGATTTCTAGCAGAATATTTTTTCTTGATAGTTTTCTTTCAAAGTAATTATATGCATTTAATATTCTTTTTTCTTCGTCAGTTTTAGGTGAAATATCTTCATCCTGATCACGTTTTTGTATTTTCATTTGAAAGTATGGTTTAGGTGTCTCTGTTACTAGCTTAGCATACTCTACTCCATCAGCATCTTCTCCCAATATATAAGAATATATTTTCTTTGCTAAAGTTTCTTCTTTTTCCGCAAGAAATAATTTTCTTATTACTGAAAATGCAATAGTTATTGTCATCAATCTTTGCTGACCATCAACAACTTGTCTTTCTATATTCATATTATCATCATCATCGCCTACTAAAACTAATGTTCCAATAAAATACTCATTAGGAAATAATTTACCATTATTTACAGTAAAACAGTCTAACAAATCATCCCACAACTCTTGTAATTCATCATTTTCCCATGAATATTCACGCTGAAATCTAGGTATTACATATTTTCTTTTTAAGTCTAAAGTATCTGCTATAGTTCTTGGTACTGCTTTAAATTCCATCTTTTTCCTCACACTAACTTTTTCTTTATTATCTCATTCTCCATATCATCAATACTATAAATAGTATCCATAACATCAAATGTCTCCCTTAAATTACCTCTGGCACTCTTCCAGCCAATTCCATCTGTAAACCATACAAATGTAAATCCATCTATTGTATCAGCCTCCTGCGAAAGCATCTTGTAACTTCTTGCAGTTTCATTAAGTTTAGAGCCACCGCCACCGTAGAAGTTTGTCTCAATAGCATAGATCATCTTGTCAGTCTTAATTACAAAATCAAATCTTTTAGCTGCTTTTCCCTGATTTGAAAGTGCTGACAAATCAATATTCCATTTAGATTCAATATCTTTCAAATACATCTCTTTAAAATAATTCTCGTTCTTTTTAAAACCTGCTGCCACAATATACTTCTCAACCAAATTTTCCATTTGATGTCCACCACGGTTTTTACGTCCATTAGAATCTAAACCTGTTTCAATACCCAATGCATAATCTACCAGATTATTTACAAGATGATTTGCTATCATATCAAACAATCCTGTTTTTCTCATAAATACCTTGTATTGCTCTACATCGTAGTTCATAGTTTTGAAATTGTATAAAAATGCTCCATCTTCATCCTGTGCGTATATTTCGTTACCCCTGACTGCAAGTAACAATGGTATACATTTTAATGTTTCCGGATATCTTGTCACTATCTTTTCAAACTCATCTTCTATATTCTTTGATCCAATTAATGAATTTAAAATGTTGAGTTCTACCTTGATTTCATCAACATTCTTAATTACCTTTTCAAAATCTATGTAATAATCATAGCTTGAAATACTTGGTCTGAATTTACTAAGCCATTCGTCAAAATTCCTATTTGTCATTTAGTCCCTTCTCCAATCTTTTCTTAGATATTTCCATATATTCTTCGCTTACATCTATTCCTATGAACTTTCGTCCATATCTTACTGCCTCTACCCCGGTAGTTCCTGAGCCACAGAAAGGATCCAAGATAACTTGTCCTTCCTCTGTCGATGCAAGTATTATTCTTTCCAACAGATATTCTGGTTTCTGTGTGGGATGCTTTCCCTCCACCTTTTCAGATGGCTTTGTCAATGAGCCTGTCCAAACATCCTTCATCTGCTTTCCATCATTCATTTCTTTCATTTTCTGATAATTAAAAAAATGCCGAGACTTCTTATCATTCTTTCTAGCCCATAAAATGGTTTCTGTAGAATGTGTGAAGCATCGACATGCTAAGTTTGGCGGTGGATTTGTTTTCTGCCATGTTATGTTATTAATTATCTTGAAGCCCTCCTGCTCCAATGCCATACCAATTGAATATATATTGTGTAATGTTCCTGATATCCATATTGTGCCATTTGGCTTTAGTACTTTCTTACATAACCTAATCCACTTTCTATTAAACTTATGTTTTTCTTCGACACCGGTTCCACTTTCTGAAAGTTTATCCCATGAGCCTTTATTTACTGAAACCATCTTTCCACCTTTACATGTAATCCCATCATTACTTAAAAAATAAGGTGGATCAGCAAATATCATATCCACTGATTCTGGTTCCATTTTTGTTAGAATTTTAAATGAATCACCTACAACCAACTGTGATTCATCCGTCTCAAAGTATAATGGCACTTTCTTTGTAAATAAGTTATCCATTATATTTCTCCTCGTCTTTAGAGCTAAATGTTAATCTCTGCCAACAGAGACATTAACACCATTTAATAATTACATATTATTACTTCTTCTCCTACCCTATTTGATGCATCAGAGTTAATCATACGCTTAACACTTACAACATCTATTGTATAGCCTTTGTTACCATATAAATCATTTATCAACTCCGTATTATGATTTGTAAGCATACAGTAACATCCTCTTTCCGTCAATTCATCATAAAGCCTCGCTAATCGCCTATGACTTTCAATATCAAAGCCTTCCTTGGTATATGATTCAAACGAAGTCGGATTCAATGGAGCATATGGGCTATCAATAAATATAAAATCTCCCTTCTTTGCTCCCTTACAGGCTTCCTCAAAATCTCCATCAATAATAGTTATCCCCTGCAAATATTTAGAAATATCCCTAATCGCTCCCTCATCAACAGAGACTCTACGACTATTATTATACGGAACATTAAATAATCCTTTTCCATTTACACGATACAAACCATTAAAACAATGCTTATTGATAAACACAAACAAAGCTGCCAGCTCCACATCATATTCAGCTTTCATCAGCTTATCATTGTAATGCTCACGGAGAGAATAATAATATTTCTTTCCATCTTCCCACATTTCTGCATCAAGATTATTTACCGTCTTCAAAAAAGCATCCGGCGCATCACATATCTGCTTATATGCATTTATCAAAGCCTTGTTTATGTCATTTATCAGAGCCTTTTCCGGTAGCAATTCAAATGCAACTGCGCCCCCACCTACAAATGGTTCAAAGTAATTATTATATTTCTCAGGCATACGCTCCTTAATTTGTGATAAAAGCTGTCTCTTGCCTCCAGCCCATTTTACAAATGGAGCAATATTTGAGTTACTCATTTAATCTTCCTCTTCTCTATGTCCAATAGACAATATTCTTTTTTATTATACTTTGAAACAAATAAAATAACAACAGTGTCTTTCACTTTTAGTGAATAAAAACAAATTTATTTTTGAAAAACAAATATATATTCATGCGCCAACATTAGAAAAGATTTATTCTGATTCTCCCAATATTTTGTTGAACGACAATTATGCTGTTCTTTAATAATTATTTCTTTATTTAAAAAACCAACATTTAAAAAACATTCCATCATTCTAAATCCTAAAGGAATAACTTTTCCATGCTTTCTAACATCACCAATCATCACCGCACATATCTTTCCCTTTTTCAGAACCCTATATGATTCTGCTGCCACTTTATTCATTTTATCTAAAAATTTATCTACGCAAAGTAATGAAATGTCACCATATATTCCTTTACTATACTTGATAATATCAGCATATGGTGGATGAGTACAAATAAAATCAATACTCTCGTCTTTTATACAATGTAATTTTGTTGCATCTCCATTTTTTGCAAATATCTTTGATTTTGTTTCACATTGGAATTTCAAGTTTGTTTCAGAAATTAAAACTGACTGCGGATTAATATCAATACCTACCGCATTACGATTAAGTAGCTTTGCTTCAACTAATGTTGTACCACTACCCATGAATTGGTCTAAGATCCAGTCACCTGGTTTAGAATAGCGAAGTATCAAATTTCTCGGCACATATGGTGACCAATTACCACGATACTTCCCTGAGTGTGTTGCCCAATCCCCCCTGTCTTTAAACGACCATACAGTTGTAGGTTCAAGTGCAAAATTATTTGGTTGTAAAGTTATATGACATTCCCCCTTCTCCGTTAATGTTAATTCATTGTACAACGTTTTATTCAAAAAATCCACTACTTTTTTCTTTCACAATAAGTGAATTTATATACTTTTCGAAGCATGAGATAATATTCACAAATAGTGAAAGAGGTCTTACTATGCATTTTGAATCAGACACATCCCTATACCATGTTATAGGTGCAAACATAAAATATTATAGAGAACAGGCAAAATTAACACAAATACAACTTGCGGAGCAGTCAGGAATCAGTATCAGCTATCTTTCAAAAATTGAAGCTGCCGGATGCAATAAAAGCCTTTCTATATCTGTTCTTAATCAAATTGCTAATGTACTTGGTATAGAAATTATCCAATTTTTCAAGGAGGTATCTAAAAATGACACAAATCATTAACTACTCATTACCTTTAGGTGATCGTATTTCTATGCGTAAAAATCTAATTCAAACTTTTTTATGTGAAATACCAGGTATTGGAACAGGTGATAATGCTTCACGTTACCAATACAATGTTGAAAGATGGGGGAACTATGGAATTTTTCTAAAACGTCCTACTCAATTAAATAAAGGTTTTGATTTTACTGTAAATATTGATGGTCTATTTTTCAAAAAAAAATCGTAGGTATTCTAATCCAAGCCATCAGGATATTTTAAATGCTTTAGCGGATTGTAAAACAAATTTTCCCAACCTCTATCCTGGCATTGCACAAAGACTTCAGCAAATATATGATTGCTCACATGTATCACTTACTCCATCTGGTGCAACTTTCTTTGATTATGCTGGTAACTCTCATCCTATAGAAATAATAATATTAGCTGTAAAATGGTTATTTATGGAACAGGATTGTGCGTATTGGAACTATTCTGGACGTGCTATGTTTTACAATGCACTACAAAAGAATGGGTTAATTTAGAACTGTACATATCCCGTTTGTTGTATTGTCCTTGACTAAATCCTCGACTAAACTCTTGACTATCCTCGACTAAAAAATATATTGTTTTAGTCCTTAGTCAAGAGATAACATACACATCACTAATTACGTTTACATTTTAATTTTCACGCACATAAAAACAATCCGCTACACCAAAATCTGGCATAGCGGATTGATTTATATACATCTATCTATTTTTATTTATCAAGCAAATCTGTGTAGAAATCAGCGTAATGTGTCTCTCCTGACTTGATGTAGTCAATGGCTGCTGATGGATGCTGATTTAAGCGTCCTGTGAGCAGGTATGGAATATCGTAGCCCCATACAGCACCGCTCTCCTTGAGTGGAAGCATATGCTCTTCGATGAATTTGAGTACAGGGAATACGTTGTATTTTGGATTTTTGAGGAAGCTGAGTAAAAGCTCCATCGCACAGTTTCCTGCGCCACGTCCCATGCCCATCATTGTTGCATCCAACAGGCTGACTCCCTGGGCTGCTGCCTCTATGGTATTTGCAAATGCAAGCTGCTGATTGTTGTGTGCATGCATTCCTACGAACTTTCCGTTTGCCTCTGCAATTTCTGTGTATTTCTCGGCAGTGCGGCGAATCTGTTCAGGATATATGGCACCGTAGCTGTCTACAATGTATATGCCGTCTGCAGAGCTCTTGGCAACCATGTCAAGTGCCTGGTCAAGGTCTGATTCCTGTGTATTTGAAATGGCCATGATGTTGCAGGTTACCTCGTAGCCCTTGGACTTGGCATCCTCAATCATCTCGATTGCTGCTGGCATCTGATGTACATATGTAGCCACACGCACCATGTCAATCACACTGTCCTCGCGAGGGAGAATATCCTTCTTGTAGTCACATCTGCCTACATCCGCCATGACAGAAATCTTCATATCAGAATTGTTGTCCCCGACTATCTCACGAATAGCTGCCTCATCACAGAACTTCCATTTACCGAATTTATTTACATCAAAAAGCTCCTTAGATGCCTTATAACCAAACTCCATATAGTCGATGCCTGCCTTTACGTTTGCACGATAAAGAGCATTGATAAAATCATCTGTAAACATAAAGTTGTTTACCAGTCCTCCATCCCTAATGGTAGCGTCAAGCACGCGGATATCAGGGCGTGCTGTCATTAAATCACCTTTCTGAGCCATTTTTGTTTCCTCCAAGTATAAATATTATTGTAACAAATATAAATATTACTGTAATTTAATGTTACAATTTAAAGTTTTAATGCTTCAACGCTTTAAAGCATATAAGTATAATAACATAATTATTTAAAATTGCAAGTAAAACTTTACTTTTTTTTGTCAGACTAATATAATGAATGATGTTGTAATACAATATCAAAGGAGGACTATATGATTTCTTATTTGACTTCGGCAGATATGTCGATAATAGCTTTCATCGGAGTGATTTTTGCATTCGCACTCACATGTATTGCTATTGCAAAATTAAATAAATTTTTACCAAAGGACCTCGGCAGACAGTTTGCTGTGGACGGAAAGCTTTCAGCCGGAAAGCCGAGAGGAGCCGGTATTATCTTTATCTTCACGTTTGTGATATCGGCAGTGCTTTTTTCACAAATCAATGCTGAGATTGCCATTTATCTCGTGCTTATAGTTATTGAGATGCTCACAGGCTACTTTGACGATGCGGCTGAAAAGCCATGGGGCGAGTATTTAAAGGGCGCACTTGATTTTGCGGTTGCCATTGTTGTGGCAGTTGTGTATCTGCATTTCAACTCAAGCACGATCACCTTTGCCATATTTGGCGGCTCTGTAAATATTCCACCTGTTGTGTTTGGAATACTCACAGTCATCCTTGTCTGGGTATCAATCAATGTCACAAACTGTTCAGACGGTGTTGATGGTCTTTCAGGAACACTTACCATCATTACCATAATGACCTTCTTCGTGCTTGATTCAGTACTCAAAATAGCTGACAGCTTCAACTATTGTATTTTATTATTTGCAGTATGTCTGCTCGGATATCTGTGGTACAATGCCACACCAAGCAAGCTTTTGATGGGTGATGCGGGCTCAAGAGCCATGGGTATATTCATAGCTATTTGTGCTCTTAAATCACAAAGTCCATTCATCTACATACTGGCAGGACTCGTGCTTATCATCGACGGTGGACTTGGACTCGTAAAGGTTTCTCTTCTTAGATTTTTGAAGATACATATTTTAAAGAATACCACAACTCCTATCCATGACCACGTCAGAAAGAAGCTCGGCTGGTCAAATGCACAGGTCGTTTTCAGATTTGCAATTATCCAGATTGTTGTGTCACTCGCAACGGTTTATCTGGCGATGATTTAACAGTTTTAAAACTATATAATAGAGTAGAGAAATAACTGCAAGAGTTATCTCCCTCTCATTGAACCGTACGTACGGGTCTCGTATACGGCTCTACAACTTATATTCCAACTTATCTTAGATAGTAATTTAAAGGATTGAGCAAACCTGCTCCGTCCTTTATTTTATTTTCAAGTAAATCTTGACTGATAATGAAGTTCACAACATTCATGCCACTTCGTCTGTACCAGCCTAGTCTTGAATTTGCCACTTTATAGATTGCTTCATGGTCGAATCCATTCTTGTTTTTCTGATTGAGATAGCATAGATTTCTATATATTGTCTTAGGTGTTTTCCATTGCTTTATAACAATAACTCTTATCTTATGCCTTACCCATGCTCCAAACTCTTCCATGAACTGTTTCATCATCCCGATTCTAAAGTAATTGATCCATCCTCTTACTATTTCATTCACTCGTTTGATTGTTTCTGCAAGTGGGCGTGCAATAGCTTTGTTTCTTTTGAGATATTCACTTACTTTCTGTCTAAGTTTCTTTTTCTTCTCTGTGGTAGGTCTTACTTTCCATTCTCTACCATTCTTCAGAAATGTGAAACCAAGATACTTACTTCTCGTTGGTCTGACTACTTTTGTTTTGGTTGCATTCACTTTCAGAAATAGTTTTCTTTCTATCCAATCCGTTATTGATTTCATAACTCTATTGGCTGCCATTTCACTTTTTGTGAATATCATTGTGTCATCAGCATACCTGGTAAAACGAAGTCCTCTTTGCTCCAGTTCCTTATCTAACTTATCAAGATAAACATTAGAAAGTACAACTGAAAGAGGTCCGCCTTGCGGCACACCGCTTGTTGTGGCTCTTTCCAGTCCTTTTTCCATTACACCCGCTTTCAGATATTTCCGAATCAGGTTCAATGTAGTACTGTCATTTACTTGTTCTCTAAGAATCTGAATTAATTTGTCATGATTTACTTTATCAAAGAATTGTTCTATATCAATGTCTATGACCCATTCATATCCCTCGTTCAGATACTCCAGTGCTTGTTTTATGGCATCATGACAGCTTCTACCCGGTCTGAAACCATAACTAAACTCACTGAAAATTTCCTCATATATATCTATAATGGGTTGAGCAATAGCTTGTTGTATCACTCTATCCAAGACCGTCGGGATTCCCAATGGTCTTTGTTTTCCATTATCTTTCGGAATATAAACTCGGCGTACTGGCTTTGGCATATAGGTTCGGTTTCTGATTGACTGGACGATTTCATCTTTGTTATCCTTGATATATGCACCAAGTTCTTCGACCTTCATTCCGTCAACTCCACCTGCCCCTTTATTCTCCACTACTTTCTTATAGGCTCTGTTTAGATTTTCCTTTGATGTAATCACATCTATTAATTCCATTTGTTGTTACTCCTCTGATTATTACAAAATTTATGCATAACGCCCCTCTCGATATAGATAGTATTCCTCGGTTACGTTCCTACCTTTCCCATCCATCTGATTTCTGGCTAATGCATTATTCTCTTAATAACGATTTGTACTATAAATCGTTTCAGTCCTTCGGCTTTTACACCTACTATGACATCATCTGACTCCCTCCCTAAACCTTTTTCGACCATATCTTTCGATATGTGGGTAGGGTCTCCCAAGGTAAGACACTAATCTTTCGTTCCACAACCTCTTGATTTACAATTTCGGTTATACGTTTACCCTTTGGGCTTCAGTTTGTCTTGCAACCTTACCCACCTCATTGCCTTATCAAGTTTCTGTACGTAGGCTCAAGAATTTTGCTATGCGCTTCCTTCATCTATGTCATTACTGACACCGACTTGCGCTCCGCTACACTTGGCGGTAAATACCCGTGGCTAGACTTTCACTAGCTAGATTAGTGCCATGCTTGGCACACAAGCAAAAGCCGGAGTCTGACAATTTGTCGGCTCCGGCTTTTACTATTTACTGTGTGGACTCCTTTAACACTACCTCATACGGCAGAAGTGTCCTGTTCTCAGTCTCTTCACCCTCTATCTGTCTGAGCAGATTCTTGCAGGCTCTTGCTCCAAGCTCCTTTGAATCAAATGAAAGCGATGTAATGGACGGCACATTATTTTCCAGCACTGAGCTGTTGTAAAATGAAGCCACCTTCACCTGTTGCGGCACCTTTATATGCCTTTCGCGGAGCCGTCTCATGGCCTGCGCACAGACTGCATCATCCATACACAGCAGACAGTCGCAGCCTCTGTCAATTGCATCATCTACAGCCTTTTCGACATATGCTTTTCCTTCAAGGTTTAAAAATACAAGATTGTCATTTATTTTCTTTCCAAACTGCTCATGGGCATCCACTACGCCTGCGTATCTGGTCTGATTTACAACAATATCCTCGCTTCCACCGAGAAGCGCCATATTTTTCATGCCACGCATGAGCATAATTGATGTCAGCTCCCTGCAGGCACTTTTATGGTCATGGTCAATCTGCTTTACATCCTTATATTTGCATGAACCAGCTGTGACAAACGGTATCCTGCGCTCCTGCAAAAATGTCACCTGTGGATCATCTACCATCGTGCGAAGCAGCACCACTCCATCCACCTTATGATTCTGTATGATACGCCTAAGCCCCGCCATATCATTACCTGAGCCTATACAAAGCAAAAGGTCGTATTCCATCATACCTGCTATCTCCTGAATCCCCATTATAGCTTCCTGGAAAAAAGGCAGATCGACAAGTGCATAATCCCCCGGCATCACCACACATATATTATATGTCTTTGACTGTGCAAGCCCCCTGGCTATTACATTAGGTTTATAATCATGCTCCTGTATATATTCAAGCACTCTTTTTCTTGTTGCAGCGCCTATCCTGCCCTTCCCCGATATAGCCCTGCTTACTGTTGTCTTTGAAACGCCAAGTGCCTCTGCTACATCTGATATCGTGATATTGTTACTCATTCTGCCCCCTATTTTCTCTGAATGTAAATAATGACTGAACAACATTTATTTGTTGCGCAACTCTATTGTTTTTCATTATACCCTATCTTCATCCACTTGTCATCCCAGACATGCAATTTTTTGCGCAACTGACTCATTCTTCCACGCATATTCGCTCAACATTTTGTTTTCTGATTATTTAATGTTTACACCATTCATTTACTAACGTATATTTATAGTATAGATATTGGAGGTATGTATAAATGAATTTTGACGAAATATTATATGGCGTGGCATATTACGACGAATATATGCCTTACGACCGCATAGAAACAGATTTTAAAATGATACGCGATGCCGGCATGAATGTTATCAGGATCGCCGAATCCACCTGGAGCACCTGGGAGCCTAAGGAGGGAGTATTTGATTTTACACACCTGCACCGTATGCTTGACTGCGCAACAAAATATGGGCTGAAGGTCATTGTCGGAACACCTACATATGCTATTCCATCATGGCTTGCAAAAAAATATCCCGATATTCTTGCTGTGACACATAACGGCAAAGAGCTCTACGGCCACCGCCAGAACATGGATATCACAAACCCTGACTATCTGCACCATGCACAGATTATCATTGAAAAGCTCATGGAGCAGGTGAAGGACTACGACTGCGTGATCGGCTTCCAGCTCGACAATGAGACTAAGCCCTATGACACCTGTTCCAAATACGCTCAGGCTAAATTCGTAGAATATCTGAAAAATGAATTTCCTGATATTGACGAGTTTAACAGGGAGTTTGGACTTGATTACTGGAGCAACCGTGTGGATGATTGGGATGCCTTTCCCGATATCCGCGGCACCATAAATATGAGCCTTGATGCAGAATACAAGAAATTCCAGAGAAAGCTCGTGACAGACTTTTTTGCATGGCAGGCTGATATCGTCAAAAAATACAAAAGAGACGACCAGTTCATCACTCACAATTTCGACTTTGAGTGGCACGACTACTCTTACGGCATGCAGCCGGAGGTCAATCAGTACGAGGCTGCCAGGTGCATGGATATCGCAGGCTGCGATATATATCACCCTTCCCAGAGCAGTCTGAGCGGCCGCGAGATTACCGCCTGCGGCAATATTGCAAGGGGCATAAAAGGTGATAATTATCTGGTGCTTGAGACTGAGGCAGCCGGAAATCACCCATGGCTTCCTTATCCGGGCCAACTGAGGCTTCAGGCCATAAGCCACATTGCAAACGGTGCATGCATGGTTGAATACTGGCACTGGCATTCTATCCACAATGCCATCGAAAGCTACTGGAAGGGCGTGCTCTCTCACGACCTTAGACCGAACAGGCTTTATAAGGAGTGCAGTGTCATCGGAAACGAATTTAAAAAATACGGACACAGGCTGGTCAATTTAAAAAAGACAAACCGGTTTGCGGTTATTGCTGACAACGCTTCTCTTACAGGGCTTAATGAATTTAAGCTGAACAACGAAAGTGACTCCAACTACAATACCGTTTTCAGATGGCTTTGCGATGCACTGTATCTGATGAACATCGAGTACGACGTGATTCCTGCCGATCCGGCACTTTTTGCTTCATATGAAAATATCCTTGTGCCTGCGCTCTATAGCGCAACAGATGAGGTGCTCAATGCCTTAAATGAATTTGTTGCAAACGGAGGCAATCTGGTGGTAACCTTTAAATCTGCTTTTTCGGATGAACATCTTAAAATACGCCATGACGTGCAGCCTTATATTATAAACAAGTCTCTCGGCATACAGTATGATGAGTTCACCCTGCCCGACAATGTCACCGTAACCTGTGGCGGCAAATCGTCAAAAGCGCGTGACTGGATGGAGATGGTCGACTGCACCACTGCCATGCCTGTTGCCATGTATGAGCACAAGCACTGGGGAGTACACGCAGCTATCACCCAAAACAGCTATGGTAAGGGCCGTGCCATGTATCTTGCCACACTTTTTGGCGAGGACACGCTGATAGAAGCCCTAAAGCTTTTCTTCGGCGAGCAAAAAAATGAATTTGATGCTTCTTATCCGGTTGTCATAAAGCGCGGAACCAATATGCAGAGCGAAGAAATCATTTATCTGCTTAACTACTCGGATGATGAGCAGACCGTTACATGCCATGCAGACGGTCTCAAGAGGCTTTGCGATGACAGTACAGTATCAGCAGGCGATTGTATAGCTCTTGCTCCATGGGATTTTAGCATTCTTTATGCTGATTAAACCAAAGCTTATATCCTATGCTTTTTGCTGCAGATAAATATTTCACAAAAAGCTTACTATATAAGGTCTCAATTATTAATTTTTTCATAAAATTTATTAAGTCTTTTGTTTTGGTGTTGTTTGAATTATTTTTCAGTGTTATAATTTCAAGCGGATTAAAAAGGTGGTTTTATGAAGAAAATACAGAATAAGCTTATAGAGCTTTTCAACCGCTACAAGCATGTGTGGATTTTATCATACTTTATCATATATCTGACCTGGTTTGGATATTTAGAGCGCACTGTTACCACACATTATCACTTGATTCATCTTCCGATAGATGATTATATACCGTTTTGTGAATACTTTGTTATTCCTTATATCATGTGGTTTGGCTATGTGGCCTTTGGAATTGCTTTCACGGCATTACATGACAAAAAAGAATTTTACAGACTGTGTGCGTTTTTATATACCGGTATGACCGTATTTTTGGTTATATCAACGCTCTACCCGAATGGTCACAATTTAAGGCCTTATTATTTCACGCACCACAATATGTTTACAGCGCTTTGCGAGTGGCTTTACTCCACTGACACACCGACGAACCTGTTTCCGAGCATTCACGTATACAATTCGCTCGGCATTCATTTTGCGGTGATGCACAGCAGCTATTTCAAGGATAAAAAACACGTTCAGCACGCATCCTTGGTGCTTTGTGTTCTGATTATACTGTCTACCATGTTTATCAAACAGCACTCAGTATTTGACGTTTCTACAGCCTTTATGCTTGCTTTCGTAATGTACAATGTGGTCTACATCAAAAACTGGATGCATCTGCCACAGAAGAGCGGAAGCTTCCAGGATGCGGCAAACCGCAAGGTTCGTGTTTGAACTGTGAAGGTACAAAACAGTTACTAGAATTTATATAATGAACAACTCAAAAAAAGACATCAGCCGGAATATCCACCGGTTGATGTCTTTTTATATTTCACTCATAGAATGCATGACACTCACAGTCTGCATATCTGTCCTGTTATCTGACTCTTTCCCTGCTGTAGTCAAGCACCTTGTCCACAGTGGATTTTATTTCTGCTGAATTTTTCCTCTGAGTCGAAATTTCTGCGTATGCATCCTCTATCTGCAGCTTATTGCGCTCCTCAAACTTGATAATCTCCTCCTGTGTATTGCGGATTGACACAATCTGCTGTCTGCATGCTTCTATCATATCAACTGAAATCTCGTCACACTGTGAAAACACATGATTGAGCTCCACTCCCTGCTTCATGAGCTTTGTCGTGGCAACATTGTTGTCCTTTAGAAGCCCTACAAGGTGGCTCACCTGCTCTTTAAGTGCACTAATCTCAGCTTTTACCTCAGAAAGCTCCTGTTTCACAGCATCGATTGCACTGTCATATGAAACAGATGCCTCCCTTATGCTCTCTGCTGCCTCCACGAACAGCTTTCCCTGCTCTCCCAGCATGCCCGCCTCTATAGCCGCATTGAGTGAGAGAACACTCATCTGCTTATTCTGCTCCTTCATCTGCGCAACTATGTCTACACAGCTATCCACATGCTCCTCAAGCCTGTCCGATGTCTCTGACAAGCTCTTAGCCGGAGCTGTAAAATGCTTATTGTTTTCGACAAGCGCACATGTATCCTCATGCTGTGTGGCAATTGCCTTTGCTGCCCCCTCAAGGCTTGTAAGATTGTCCGCAGCCGCCTTCACACACTCTGTAAAGCTGTCATTTAAGGCTGATATGGCATCCATGCTGTCCTTTGAAAATTCCACCACATTATTTGCATTATCATTTAGCTGCTTAAGGGATGACTCCTCAAGCTGTCTTGATTTTTCAAGCTCATCAAAATCAGCCTCTATAAGCTTTGACTTTGCATTTACATTCTCGAAAAATCCCCTGTCATTATCCAATTGTTCCTTCATATACGCTAATTCCTCAGCGGATATTTTTGCTTTGTTCCCAAACACTGATCGATTCTCCTTTACCTCTAGCGGTTACCTTTTTAGAATATAATATCACTTATAATACTGTATTTCAAACTGCAGTGACTCATTTTCCCTGAATACATTTATCTTTGGTGAATATACTACGGACAGTACTATATTATTGAACCTTCCTCTTTGTGCAGCTTCAAGCGCATCTGCACCAAATCTTTGCCTGATATAATCAAAAAAGCTTTCTATATCACCAAAGTAAATGGCATTGATTGGCGTGCCATATGAGGATATCAAAGAAAGCCTCAGCACATTGTTGTTTTTGCCGACCACCCACATACGGCTCACACGTAGATTTTTGTCCGCAAAAACCGGCTTTGGATTGTCCTTTCCAAACGGTGCCAGCACTGAAAACTCAGACACCAGTCTCATTGATACATAATCCACCGGCATCGGCACATCTATATGTATTTTAGGCACGAGGTCATCGTCGGTAAGCGACGCATACTCATTTATTTTCTGACGGAATGGCTCAACATTTTCTTGTGGCAGTGAAAGTCCTGCAGCCATCGGGTGCCCTCCAAACTTCGTGAACAGCTCACTGCATTTGCACATTTCCTCATACATAGAGTATTCCTCTATCGAACGCCCTGAGCCCTTTACGCCGTCCTCACTCTTTGTGAGTATAAAGGTTGGCTTATTGTATTTCTCCCTGATGCGGCCCGCTATGATTCCTGCTATGCTCTCATGCACATCCGGCAGATATATGACAAGCACCCTGTCTTTTTCGTAATTGTCCCTCTCATATATCTCAACTGCGGTTTCCACACCCTTTGCAGTCATTTCCTTTCTGTCATCATTGAGCGCTACAAGCTCTGATGCGATGCGCATGGCATCCTCCTGCCTGTCACATAAAAACAGCTCAAGTGCTCTTTTGGCTGTATCCAGACGGCCGGTCGCATTGACACATGGTCCGAGGACAAATCCAAAATGATATGCATCCACGTTTTCAGCCTCTATATTACAACATTCAAGCAGGGCTTTCATGCCGATATTTGTCGTATGATGAATACTCTTTAAGCCTGTCTTTACGAGTATACGGTTTTCACCTGTCAGTGGCATGACATCACCGACTGTTGCAAACGCCACATTCTCTATAAAGTCCATGGCCTCTTTCTCATCTATGCCGATTTTTCTATATAGTAATATGACAATTTTCCAGGCAACCGCTGCTCCGCAAAGCTCCTTGTACGGATAGCTGCACTCTATCTGATGTGGATTTACAATGGCATCTGCTTTGCTTTCCTTGTAAATCTTTATGCCCTTTATATCATCAAACGGCACTGCATGGTGGTCTGTTACGAGAACTGTCATTCCAAGCTCCTTTGCATGGGCGATTTCCTTAATCGCTGCAATTCCGTTGTCACAGGTGACCACAGTATCTATCCCATCCTCATATGCCTTGTCGATCAGGTGCACATTCAGACCATAGCCATCCTTCACTCTGTCAGGAATCATATAGTCCACACATGCACCGGCTCTTTTAAGTGCTTTCACAAGAATATATGTAGACATCACTCCGTCTATATCATAGTCACCGATTATCCTGATTTTGGCCTTGTCAGCTATCTTTGGGACAAGAATATCAACCAGCCTTTGACCATCCTTTAAAAGAGCCGGGTCTGCAATGTCTGAGATTTTGCCGTTTAAAAATTCATTTACCGCGTCATCTCCTATCACACCTCTGTTTCTGATTATCCGCACCGTCACCTGGTCTATTCCAAACCTCGCTCCGATTGCCACAAAATCAGCTTTCTTCGCACTAACATACCACTTTGCCATAATCTACCCTTTCCAGGCGCAGCCCACACGCCGGTGCTGTGTAGCCTGCCTGTGCCCTATCCTTTGAAGCTAAAATTTCCATCACAGCATCCGGATTTTTCCTTCCGTCGCCCACCTCGATAAGCGTTCCTGTGATGATTCTTATCATATTCTGTAAAAATCCATCTCCGGTGTAGCTGATAACAATATCGGCGCCTGTTTTTTCTATATCAATAGAAAAAATCGTCCTGACCGTTGACTTTTTCATATGTCTGTTGCCACAAAAGGCTTTAAAATCATGCTCTCCGAGAAGATACGCTGCTGCTTTTTTCATCCTATCCGTGTCAAGCGGCTTATCATAGTCGTATACATATTTTCTTCTGAACACATCGGACACGATACCGGTGTGTATTGTATACACATATGTCTTTGACACAGCATTGTACCTGGCATGAAATCTGTCAGGCACATTTGAAATATCTGTCACCGCAATATCTGCCGGCAGATGCTCATTCAGCCATATAAATATCTCATCCTTGGAAAAGTGCTTCGGCATGTGAAAGCTTGCCACCTGCCCCACCGCATGCACTCCAGCATCCGTGCGTCCTGAGCCTATGACCTCAACCGGCTTTCCTGCCAGCGTGGAAAGCACATGCTGAAGCTTTCCCTGTATTGTATCATCTGTGGATTTCTGCACCTGCCAGCCTTTGTAGCGTGTGCCGTCGTATGCCACAATTATCTTGTAATTTTGGGTTTGTGTATTCATAAAATTGTCTTTCTTTATCTGGAAATATTGTGGTTTTGAAGTTACTTTTGGTTGTAACTATTCACAACCACCCCACGTACATTCGCAAAATCGCACGATACTCGTGCTTTCTCGCTGCTTCGCAGCTAATTTTGCTCATATATGTGGGGGTGGCTCTATTCGAGCCACCTTGAGAACAAGAAAACCTGCCGCTTACATGCGAGCATGACGCATCAGCTTTTTTGTTCTCAGTGGTTCTGAATAGTTACTTTTAATTTATATAATATCACATCATTTTTTCTCTTGCCAGCACTGTTTTGCTCCTTTAATCCAATTAAGCAAGCTCCGCAATACGTGTCACAGCGACATATATATTTGATATCTCATACCATGTATTGTAGTCCACCACACCTGATACCGGAAGTCCGAATACAGCCTGAAATTTTTCCACGGCCGCCTTTGTCTTTGGTCCGTATATTCCATCCGGCACAATAGCCGGAATTGCCGGATATGCCTTTGCGATGCGGGCGAGCTGTTTTTGTATCTGGTATACATTCTGCCCTGACGAGCCTATGCCTATATTGTAGCCGGGCCATGACGCCGGGATTCCTGATACAGCCTCCGCGGTATTGATATACATGTTGCTGCCGTAAAAGTATCTGAGTATCTCAATTGCACTGTAGCCCTGGTCACCTAGACTTTTAGAGCCCCACTGTGTCATCCAGCTCGGACAGGAAACCTTCTGTCCGTCACAGTACTGCGTCAGAATCGGCTGCTTCACATTAGGTCTCGACAGATAGTTTTCAAACATTTCATTTACTATCAGCGAGATATTATCATATATATTTCTGCCATAAATGAATTTGTGGTCATATGCCGTGGACGAAGTGATATTAAAATTATAGCCCTTTCCGCGATAGAATTCCGTATATATCCTGTTTAACGTAAATGACATAATTGCAAGCACATTTGCCCTTATAGTGGCATCAGGCCAGGTCGCATATATCTCACTGGAAGCGACATTTTTGATGTAATCCTTATATCTGACATAATAATTTGCCGCAGTGGAATCCGATGGCGCTCCATCATGCACAATAACATATTCCGGAATCACCACACGGTTAAGTACAATCTCACCTGTCTCAGCAACCGGCATAATCTCCGGCTCAGGTATCTTGGCAGGATAATCGCCGTAAAGTGTATGTGCCGGAATAACAATATTGTCCACAGCATTTCCCGGTGCATCAAGTGCTTCCAGCTCAATATCCTGTATGGAAAGTCTGTCTGGCATCACCTCAACGCCCGAAACCGTGATATTTCTGTATCCGTTAGCTGAAACAGTCACCGTCACCTCCGAATACGGCTGTGACTCACTGGGCGACATAGAATACTCAAGTGGCGGAGTGGCAATCTCAACTGCCTCTATGCTTCCCGATTCATTGGTATCAGTCTCCTCTATCCTCCCCTGCGGATCCCCGGAATAGCTGACTGCTACCCTTGCATCCGCAACCGGCGTCCCCATGTTTTTCTGTCGTACTCTCACCTGAAGCCGCCCCTCATCAATGGACTCCTGTTGTAAAATGTGCAGATTTTTCATGAATATTATTACCTTAATATCTTTTTACAATAATATGCACAAAGTGCGGCGCATATGATATAATGAGCGTAGGCAACGAGCAGTGCCAAATTGAAAATATATAAAAATGCCAGCTTGCTGAGCACTTTTTATATATTTTTAATTTGATAGGGCGACTGCCCGTACAGTCAGGAAAATCTCAGATTTTTCTGACATGCACTGCGTATGACATTTACACAATACACTTAGCAGCTTTTGTCAATTTTATTAATATTCAGGAGGAAAATTATGCATACATTTCAACCATATCCAATCGACATGCTCGATATCAATCCATTCACCAAGCTTAGCAAGGAGTGGGCTCTCGTGACAGCCGGTGACAAGGAAAAATCAAACACCATGACTGTTTCATGGGGTGGAACCGGTGTCCTCTGGGGCAAAAATGTCGTATTTATTTTTATCAGGGAATCCAGATACACTAAGGATTTCATAGACAATGGTGAGTTTTTCTCACTTTCTTTCCTAAGCGAGAAATACCGCGATGCCTTAAAATACTGCGGTGCTCACTCTGGACGTGGCGAAGACAAATGGTCAAATGCAGGTCTGACTCCTGCCACACGCCATGGCATCCCATATCCGGACGAGGCAAATCTCGTATTCCTCTGCCGCAAGATGGCTGCTGTGCCTGTTGACGAGACTTCATTTACTGATAAAGCCATTATGCATCAATGGTACGGTGATCACGATATGCACACTATGTATGTCGGTGAGATTATTGAGGTTGCGGCTCGCTAATTTTATGACAATATTACGGAACGAGGTCTGCATATGTATGTGTTTGTGCGCTCAGTACTACGTGACCAAGATTCTGTAAGAATTATGCTTTAAGGTTTTCTATGCTTGACGAAACCGGCTTTTATGCGCCGTCCATGGCGCATAACACCTTGCCCTGCCTTCCATGGCAGGGCATTTCTGTGTTTCATGGCATAATTCTAACAGAAATCTAGGTCACTTCGTAATCGCTTACAAATACATACATATGCAGACCTCATTCCTTACTCTATGGTAATATTACACATACTAATTATCCAGCCTGTTACTGTCACATAAGTCCATATAATCTAGCTACGCCGAGGCTTTTATGCCTGTGCAATCGGATTTGCAGACAAGTGAGTGGTATAGTTATTTCGAAAACGATGTACTAACGACAGCCGGTGCTCATAGCTTCGATTGCCACAGCACCACCACGTACAACCGAGATATGCTTATACTGTGACTTGAGCAGTGCAATAAGATCATCATTGCGGTGCTCTGTGAGCTTGCTCTCAAGTATCACGCTGTCTGCATTCTTGTCCACCACGTCAATATTAAAAACCTGCGCTGTCTGGAATACATCGGTGATTTCCTCGCGAGTGAGCTTTGATACCCTGACATAGAGGATTTCCTTCATATGCAGAGGCACATCGGTCAGGTCAATAACCTTGATGACCTCGACCATTCTGTTGAGCTGCTTTTTTATCTGCTCAAAGGTAATATCATCGCTTGTAACACAAATAGTCATTCTGGAAATAGTCTCATCCTCTGTTGTTCCAACCGTAAGAGACTGTAAATTGTAGGATTTTGCGGAGAAAAGTCCTGAAACCTTTGCTAAAACACCGACCTCATTCTCCACATAAAGTGCAATCCATCTGTTTTTCATTTCAATATTGTTCATCTTATGCACCTCCTACTTTAAAATCATTTCGCTCATAGGATTTCCGCTCTTGACCATTGGAAGAACAATCTCATCCGTAGCAATCATAAACTCAATAATTACAGGTACATCCTTGTATTTCTTTGCCTCTGCAAAGGCTGCATCGATATCCTCTTCCTTTTCCACACGGATTCCGTGTCCACCATAGCTTTCAACAAGCTTGATGAAATCCGGTGTGTATGGCGGACATGCCTCGTTTGGTCCCTTGCACTCATCAGGGCAGCCCTTTCTTCTGCGAAGACAGGTTGCAGAATAGCGCTTGCCGTAGAAAAGTTGCTGCATCTGGCGCACCATGCCAAGGTAGTAGTTGTTGAGCACACAGATGGTCACTCCTGCTCCCTGTACAACTGAGGTGGCAAGCTCCTGTATATTCATCTGAAGTCCGCCGTCACCGCTTATGCATACAACCTCCTTGTCAGGATTTGCAATCTTAGCACCTATTGCTGCCGGAAGACCAAAGCCCATGGTTCCAAGACCTCCCGATGTAAGAAGCTGGCTGCTATTGTCAAGCTCTAAGTACTGTGTAGCCCACATCTGATGCTGACCTACATCTGTAACATAGATTGCATCCTTATAATTCTTATTGATATGCTCCATAATCATCTGAGGTGTCATGCCCTTGTCTCTTCTCATGCCAAGAGGATTTTCCTCATCCCATGCCTTAATCTGCTTCTGCCACTCAGCAGTCTTTTTCGGCTCGGCCCACTCGTTTAACTTGTCGAGTGCCACATTGGCATCTGCAACGATAGGCACATCAACCACAACATTTCGTGAAATAGATGCAGTATCCACATCAATATGTACAATCTTTGCCTTTGGAGCGAACTCGTTTAAGTCACCTGTTATTCTGTCGTTAAATCGTGTACCTATTGAAAAAAGTAAATCACACTCACTGACTGCCTTGTTTGCCGCATATTTGCCGTGCATACCGCAGTTACCCACATAAAGCGGATGAGTGGTCGGTATAGCGCCCTTACCCATTATTGTAGTGACAACAGGCACATTCTCTGCCTCCGCAAAACGGCGCAGGTTTTCGTTGGCTCTTGCAACATTTATACCGCCTCCTGCAAGGATAAGCGGCTTTTTGGCACTCTTTAACATCTTGTAGGCACGCTTAAGCTGTCCGACATGTACTGTATCATTTACACGGTAGCCTCTGATCTCCACCTTGTCCGGATACTCTGCCGGACCTGATGAGGTCTGGATATCCTTTGGCAAATCAATCAGTACAGGGCCCGGCTTTCCGGTCCTTGCAATATGAAATGCCATCTTTATAATTTTTCCAAGGTCCTTTCTGTCACGGACTGTAACAGAATACTTTGTGATATTTCTGGTGATTCCGACTATATCCACTTCCTGAAAGGCATCATTTCCGATAAGTGGAAGCGGTACCTGTCCGGTAAAACAAACAAGCGGCACATTATCGTAATGCGCATCTGCAAGACCTGTAACTGTGTTGGTAGCACCGGGACCGCTTGTCACAAGGCAGACTCCGACCTTTCCTGTAGACTTGGCATAGCCCTCAGCCTCATGAATCAGGCCCTGCTCATGTCTCGGCAGAACCAGATTGATTGAATTAGTCTTGTATAACTCATCGAATAAATCTGTAACTGTTCCTCCCGGATAGGCGAAAATAGTATCTACGCCTTCCTCCTCCAATGCTTTTACAAATAATTTTCTTCCTGTGATGTCCATACTGCTGTCATCCTCGTTTCTATATTTAATAGTTTATTTTACTTTCTCATATCGAAGGAAATAAAACTCCAAATCAAAGTATGTCTGCTCTTCGCTGTCTCCTGTAATCTGCCACTCAGGTTTCTCGTCAAGATTTGGGAAATATGCATCCGCATCATACTCGAAGTCCACCTTTGTGATGTGGGCTACATCGCATTCATCCACGAGCTGCTCATAGATTTTCTGTCCACCAATGATATAAATATCCTCTGAATTGTATTTTTCAAGCTCCTTGTGAAGCTCGTCAAGTGAGTGAACCACGACAGCGCCCTCCACCTCATAGGATGGGTTGTGTGTGAGCACTATGTTGGTTCTGTTCTTAAGTGGTCTGCTGTTTGGAAAGCTCTCAAGTGTCTTTCTGCCCATAACTACAACCTTTCCCGTAGTCATCTCGCGGAAAAACTTCTGATCCATAGGTATTCGAACGAGCAACTGGTTGTTTTTTCCAATTGCCCAGTTATTATCAACTGCTGCTATTAAATTCATGATTTTCTCCCTGTTGTAATCGTTGCTGTTCACACTGACAGGTGAACAATAGCCTTCTATTACTTGCTTCTTATAATTGCTTCATATCCACGTTCTTCAGACTGCAATAGGTATATCCTTGATCTGCTCACCTGTCACATAGTCTGTTATCTTGATATCATCCGTCGTAAACTGATAGAAATCCTTTATATCAGGATTGAGCCAGAACTTTGGAGCATCGTACTGTGGTCTGCCAATCAGCTCCTTAACGATTGGCACATGCCTGTCGTAAATGTGTGCATCTGCAATCACATGCACCAGCTCTCCGACTCTCATATCACACACCTGCGCCAGCATATGCATAAGCACCGCATACTGGCATACATTCCAGTTGTTTGCTGCAAGCACATCCTGTGAGCGCTGGTTCAAGATACCGTTTAATGTGAGCCTGTCATCACCCTTTTTCTGTGTCACGTTGAAGGTCATGCTGTATGCACACGGATACAGATTCATCTCATGCAGATCCTGATGCACATATATATTGGTAAGTATTCTTCTGGAAAAAGGTGTATGCTTCAAATCATAGATGACTCTGTCCACCTGGTCCATCATGCCTTCCTTATACTGATGCTTTACACCAAGCTGATAGCCGTATGCCTTGCCGATTGAGCCATCCTCATCTGCCCACTCATCCCACACATGGCTTTTTAAATCATGGATATTGTTGGATTTCTTCTGCCATATCCAAAGCAGCTCATCCGTAGCACTCTTTATATATGTTTTTCTTAAAGTGATAGCCGGAAACTCCTTAGACAAATCATATCTGTTGACGACACCGAATCTCTTTATTGTATAGGCGCTCGTGCCGTCCTCCCAGTGTGGACGCACCAGTTCTCCCTCAGTGCTTGTGCCATTTTCCAGAATATCCTGACACATCGCTACAAAAACCTTATCTGCATAACTCATATTATCTGCTCCCTAATCATATATATTCAACCGATACAATTACCCGTTTACTGTCTATTGTATCTAATTATCAGTTTTTTTTCAATATATACAATGTGCAAATTCAAATGATTTTTTTAGCTTTTTTCTTCATAAATAATTTAAGTTTTTTATTATTCTTTTCGATTAAGGACACAATTTGGACAAATTTATTTAGTATAGTAATACTCGTAAAGGAGATACACCTTTACAAATTCCCTTTTTTAAACATTTTTTCATAAACTAAACTCCTCGAAAAGAAGCCGCTTCCCTCGGCTTCTTTTCACGTTATGGGGGTTTACATTTCAGGCTTTTTCCCATATTATGATTAAAGGGTCAAAAGGTATCATCGATGCATGCAATTCGATGTATCCCTTAGTGACCCGCACTACACTGAGAAAGCAGCATGTAGTAATCTGATTAATCATAAATGAGGAGATTCACAATCACATGAAATTTTTTCTCGCACCGATGCAAGGGCTGACCGGATATACAGTAAGAAACGCATTTCACCACCATTTTGACTACATAGACAAATACTACACACCGTTCATCCCTGCCGCAAAGCGCATGAATGCCAAGATAAAAAGAGACATAGACCCGGTAAACAACGACGGAATCACTCTCATACCGCAGGCCATGTCTATAGTGGCAGACGAGGTCATCGACCTGCACAGGCAGCTTGTTCCTTACGGATATGATGAGATAAATGTAAATCTCGGCTGTCCGTCAGGCACCGTCGTATCCAAGAAACGAGGCTCCGGCATACTCGCATATCCTGATATGCTGGATAGCTTCCTCGATGAGCTGTATACAAAAGCTGATTTTCCTGTTTCAATAAAAACCCGCGTGGGCTTTAACGATGATGAGCTATGGCCCAGGCTTATCGAAATATACAGTAAATATCCGATAAGTGAGCTTACCGTGCATCCGAGAGTCCAGAAGGATTTTTATAAAAATACGCCGCGCATGGATGACTTCGCCCTCGCCATGCAGAAAATAAATCCTGATAAAACAACACTCTGCTACAACGGAGATATCACTGATACTAATAGTTTTAATGCCCTAACCGACTGCTTTCCTGATATTGATGAAATCATGATAGGCCGCGGACTGTTTGCAAATCCTGCTCTTATCGCAGAGCTTAAGGGTATAAGCATGGATAAAGCCGAGCTTCGCGAGCGCTTAAGAAACTGGCATGATGAGATTTTATCCGGTTATCTGTCCATCTTTTCCGGTGAAAAAGATGCCATTTTCCGCATGAAGGAAATCTGGGCATATATGCATGAGCTGTTTTCTGACTCTGAAAAGCTCTGGAAGAAAATTAAAAAATGCCAGACGCTTAATGACTATAAGTCAATCGTTCGAATGGCATTTGATACTTTTTAAAATATAAACACTTTACTTTCTTGCAATTCTGTGAAGCTGTGGCCTTATGGTGATATCTGTCATCACAAGGCCTTCTCTTTGCCCCAAAACATAAAGCACTGCGTCTGCAACCTCATTTGGCTGTATTCTTGCAGCTTCATTTTCATCCACTGTAAAATCAGCATTCCTGTACAGATTGGTGTCGGTCATATCAGGCTCTAAATTTACCACACGTACACCGTACTTTCTCGCCTCCTCAAACAGGCTGTGGGAAAAGCTCGTAAGCCCTGCCTTTGTGGCACCATAGGCACAGCCGTGCGGATTCGTCTTTTCAGCAGTGATTGATGAGATATTTATTATTGTTCCTTTGTTTTTCTTTAAATCGCGAAGCAGCAAATTTGTGATAATCATCGGTGCCTCAAGATTTGTCCTCACCATCTGTGATATTTTTACAGGATTAAGTTCCTCATGAAGCGCGTAAAAGCCGACTCCTGCATTGTTTATGAGAAGTGATATATCATGATTTTTATTAATTTCTTTTATTGTCTTGATGAGCTTTGCGGTATCGGTAATATCGCATACTATACGCTCTATCCCTGCAATATCATCACTTTGATTGAAGCTTCTTCCTATTCCGTAAACCAGCCAGTCATTCGCTGCAAGCTGCCTGCATATAGCTTTTCCGATGCCGGAAGACGCCCCGGTTACAATTGCTTTGTTCATCTGATTGCTCCTTTATACTATGTGTATATATTGAAAATGTATTGCAATAATATCACTTCCACATAAATATCCTGTCCTTATCCACATATTCGGATACAGCCTGTATCATAAACTCTTCCATATCACTTCGTATATTTTCCGGATACTGGTAATACCCATTCACATTGTCGTATGGAAAATTCACCACAGCACTACAAGGCATATCCTTTCGCATTTTCTTCAGATAATCCTGCGATATGCGGAAGCTTCCGATACTCACATCCCACAGCTTAGAACCGTCTATCTGTGAAAATACGTCATCAACCAGCCTGCTGTATTCACCTCTCCAGTCCTTGCAGTATATCATCGGATCAAAGCACAGTCTCACAGGAAATCCACTGTCCATAGCACATTTTGCAGCCTGAATCCGCTCTACAGGTATCGACGCAAAATGCTCATACTCTGCTACAACCCTTTGAGGAGAAACTGTATAGGCAATAATTACCCTGTCACAGGCTTCGTAATCGCTCCACAAATCACATCTGCCACTCTTGGTGCGGATTTCAATCGTAAGATTATCATGCTTTTTTGTAAAAGCAATCCATTCCCTCACAAAGCCGCCAAGCGACTCAATGGCCACAAGATCTGCATCATATGATACACATAGATATATGCTTTTTTGTGCTAAAAGACGCTCAAGCTCTGCAAAAATATCCTCCAGATTTACAAACATCACAAGATTACCTGACGGATACATACCCTTTAAATAGCAGTATTCGCAGTCAAATATGCAATTCATCATGCATGAGCAATAGTAGAAATTCTCATTTCCAAAGCTCTGACACACCGGTGCACCCTCATATATACAGCCGCTTGTATTCTCTGCCAGTATGAGCGCCTTGGCATTGCTTTGAGCAGAAATACTCTGCTTTTTGCGGCAGAAAACATCCTTGTAATGGTCAATTTCTATGACTGTTGTATTATTCAGCTTTTCTAAAATCTGCTTTGTACGTGGGTGCTTTGCCACGCCTTTTTCCACATATACATGTGAAAACATTCTATTGTATTGGCACATTTGACATTTCCTTCTTACAATAATCTCTGTTTCAATTCAAAAAGACATTTCTTTCCCTCACGCTTGCTCTCACACGGCAGCATGCCCTTTGCATAGTACTCATCCAGAACAGCTTTATAATCTATACCACTTAGTCTGCAATACTTTATAAGCTGTGCCAGCTGATCTCCCATTACCTTGGAACAGCGCATATCGCTGATCAGCCCGTCTATATTCCAAGCGGATTTAGTATCATCTATTGAAGCCTTATTACCACCTACACTTAAAAGCATATCAATGTAGCCGCATATTTTTTCTTCCTGCAAAGCAAAAAGCTCTGTGATTTTCGACTGGTCTATTCTCTCTCCTGCATCTGAAACAAGCTTTATAAAATGCATACGGTGCGGCCCCACGAAAAACGCTGCTGCCTGATAAACGGCGGCTGCCTCCATATCATATACAACTGAATCGCGCCCTTCATTGAGCACCCTTGTGACCGTTACTATTTCACACTCCATAAAATTTGTTTTCATCAGCATATCGGGGTAAAATGTACGCCCTGTCATCTGCTCGGTGAGCTTGTTTCCAAGAAATAAACTGCCTAAACAGGTCTCATTGCCAAAACCTGCGCCACACCCCACATTCAAAATCTCATCATCAGGTGAAATCCCATAAGCTCCACCGATATTTGAAACCGCTGCCGCCGCATTGATTTCTCCTACACCTGTTATCACAAGCCTGATGCTATCATTTGCAAACACGTCAAATCTGACCGTTTCAGGGCTTTTTTCCTTTTTTAAGCCGTAGTGGTCTATTATATTTTTTGCCTCAGCGTAAAAAGCGCTAAATATATAAATCATAGATAATTCCTTCAAATATTCCTGCATGCATCAACAGGCTTTATCTCTCAAGCTCCTTAAGAAGCCTTGTCCTGTTGCTTCCAACCATGAGCTTTTCATTGTAGATATCGTATTTTTCACATTCATTCTCAGCTAAAAAGCTGCTGATTTCCGGTGTGATGGTCAGCTCTGTCACAAAGACAAGCATCTCCTGTCCGTCTGAGAATACATCCTCCACAAAATCAAATGCGTGGTTTAGCTTCTCTCCTGCCGCATCCTCCATCGTCGAAAGCTTCTCAGATTCTTCGGTGAAATCATCCATCACCGTATCAAAATCACCCTTGATATGCTTTAAGACATCCTGTCTGATGTAATACTCCCTTGGCAAAATAAGAGAGCTCTCCTTCAATATCTCCATATTCCTTGAAAACTGCTCCACAGCACTGTTGTACAGCGCCTGCTGCTCCTCAAGGCTGCTTTGTGACTTTCTGTATTCCTTCAAAAACTCATACCATAGCTGCACCATTTTCCGCTCTCTGGCCACATCCGAAAAAACAACCGTCAGTCCGCTTAAAAGCAGATTGACCACAGTGATTCTCTCATCGAAATCGGCATCAAATACACGCTTATACACTGACTTTTTCACGTTTCCGGAAAGTATATCGCTTATACCGTAATCCTCATTGTATTTCCTGTAAATTTCCAGATATGCGTACACATCCTCTGCTATATCAGGATGATGGATAAACTCACCTATTACGTCCTCCGTGACTGCAAGCTCTCCCGCCTCATACACCTTAAGCAGGCTGCTTAAATCCTCCCAGCCTCTTGCCGTGACGAAATTCATGCCGTCCACGTCTGTCTCCACCCTGTAAAAATTGTTTGGATGAAGCTCCAGATAGCTTAAAAGTGCATCATGGATATGCACATTTCTGGCATATTCCTTCCACACCTGATAGTCCGCTTCTATCGATATATATCTGACACGGTCGAGTGTGACCATATCAAAATCGCGCACTGATTTATTGTACTCAGGCGGATTGCCTGCCGCAACTATCACCCAGCCCTTTGGAACAGCCTGATTGCCAAAGGTCTTGCACTGCAAAAACTGCAGCATCGTAGGCGCAAGTGTCTCGGACACGCAGTTTATCTCATCAATAAAAAGTATGCCCTCCTTAAGCCCTGTTGCTTCCATCTTTTCATAAACACTGGCTATAATCTCGCTCATCGTGTATTCCGTGACAGAATAGCTCTTTCCGTCATACTCACGCTCCTTTATAAACGGCAGTCCTACCGCCGACTGGCGCGTGTGATGTGTGATGGTATACGCCACAAAACCTATTTTGCACTCTCTTGCAATCTGCTCCATAATCTGTGTCTTGCCTACGCCGGGCGGTCCGATTAAAAGCATCGGCCTCTGCCGGATCTGCGGTATCGCATACTCTCCGTGTGCATCCTTTGACAGGTATGCTTTCACTGTATTTTTCACTTCGTTTTTTGCCTGTTTTATATTCATAATGTTTCCTCCAGCTCCACCTGCATCGCCCATGGCGGCACCTCATTGCCCTCATATGCACCAACCGACACAAATGCGCACTTGTACGGCGGACACTTTGCCGGGAAAATCCCCTTGCCATCGGTAAAATATATAAGTCCGCACATGTTCTTTAGCTCACCCTTGTCCAGAAGCTCTCTCACATACGAAAATGCCGGTCTGAAATCTGTGCCTCCGCCTCCTACAAGCGTAAACTTGTTTAAAAGCGGCTTAATCTGCTTTTCATCTGTAATTTCCTCGTCCGTCTTTACGCTGTCATCACACTGTATGATGCGTATTTTATTCCTGACAAAAAAGCTGTCCGACTCCGTGAGGATCGTAAAGGTCTCCTGTAAAAAGTGCTCCACCAGCTCTCCGCTCACAGAATAGCTCGTATCAAGCACTATGACAAAATCCCTTATCTTGTATGTCTCCCTCGTCTCAAGCGGCTCAATGAGCGGCATATTGCCATAGAGCGAAAGTCCATACGCGTAATAGCCCATATCAAAGGCATCGTAATCTACGTGCAGCTCCTCACGAAGCACCGCAAACCTGCGCAGAAACTCCTTGTAGCTTCGTCTGCTTCTTTTCGCAGACAGCTCCCTCATCATTACCTGCTCGCCCTCGGATTCACTGTCCTTTGAATGGCTTTTCTCCATGCGTGTCTGTCTGGATATTTTCTGCCACTGCTTTTGTGCCTCGGATGAGCTTAGTGGCATAGCATTGTCGTTTTTCTCCTGCGGCCACAAGGCATGGTCATCTGTGTAAAATTCCCGTGCCAGAAGTGCCAGCTCGTTTTTATCCTTTGTATTTGCAATCTCATCTGTATCCGTGATTTCTTCAGCCTTTATTTCTGCATACTGCTTGCATAGCCACGCGTACAAGGCTCCCGGAGCAATCACTATATGCTCTTTTTTTAGCCTCTCATACGTGGTTTTTCTTATATAGCTTAGGATACGCTTTGTGCTTTTCTTTTCCATTGCATCAATCGTATACTCAACCATTATATCACATGCTGTATTCCACAGGAATTCATCCCGCTCACCCCTGGTCCACAGGTGAAAAAACAGACAGTGCAGCACACTGTGCAGATACGCCCGGTTCAGATACATGCCGTTTTTCTTAAATATATCAATCAGCCTGATGGGATTGTAATAAATATATGTGCCGTCAGTTGCCATGGAGTAAAGCTGCTCATTGGCTTTCGGTGAAAGAGCCGAGAGCGCAAGCTTCATAAAAGGCATGTCAAGATACAGCTCGCACTGTATTTCATCTATTATTTTCTGCGACATTTCCTCCTGCCACTCAGAATCCGTCTGGACATGTTTTTTCATGAAGCAGCCTCCTTTCCCATACACTTCTTTATTTCTCGCGCAAATGGTGCGAGTTTTATTCTACTGCAATGTTTTCGGAATTTATTATACTATAGTAACCTTATTTTCTCAATAAAATAAATATCCTACAAGCATGGACTCACATAAAAGTGCCACCTGCAAATAGTTTGGTAAAAGAAAACCTGTTCCAAGCATAATTGCATTAATGCAGTCATCAAAGAAAGAAAATAACCTACCAATCCTCTTTGTTATGTGGTAAAATAAAGAAAAATTTATTATGAAATCTAAGGGAGGGTTGGACATGAAAATTTTGAAAAGTATTCTTAATTATATCCCATTAGCCACGTTTATCATATTTGTGGTTACTGATGGAATTATTTCTTTAACATCGGCACTAATTTTTGTTATTTCCACGATTGGTCTACTGATTAATTGGAAAAAGAAAAAACCAGAGATGCAGAATTAAGAAACTTCCAGTTTGTCAATTACATGTGACATTGAAAGAGCCAGCCCATTCAAGGTGCTGGCTCTTTCAAAAATCTCATTCTAATAATTTTGAGCAATAACATAGCCTTTGCATTTACACTTAAATTTAAAACTCAAACCGCCTCTTCCTGGATACCGACAGATTTTCCTTCTTAAATCTATGCAAAATCACGCTGCCCTCACTCCATTCATCCTCTGCGGCAAGCGCAAGCATATCTGTGACAGCAGAAACATTTGCAATAAAACCTCCGTCATCGTCCGTAAGCTTAAGAAAGCTCATAAGAAGCCGTGTGTCACGTTTTTCAATGATAAGCTTTGACAATCTTTTCAGATGCTTCGCAATATACTCCACAAACTGCTGCCTCGCTTCTTTTGAAAGCTCATACGCATAAATAAGCCTGTAAAAAGCCATATCTAAAAGGTCATCCTCACTCTCCTGCGCAATCGCCTCTGAAAATATTTCATCATACTGCTTCCACACAAACACGCGGTCCATAAAGGCCTGTCTGGCGCGAAAGCCCTCTCCGTTCATGTTCAGCTTAAAAATATGTGCAGGACCAATCTCATCATAGGTCTGGTCATACTCAAAAAAACATGCCTGCGCAACCACATTGTCACCGCCGTCAGTCCATCTAACCCTCACAAGAGTACTTATCTGTGAAAGGATCTGCTTAAGACACGACTTATCACTAGGTAAGCCTCTCATCACAAGCATAGAAAGCTTTGTGCAGTTCATAAAAGCGTCACCATCCACATCACATATGTCGGATGGCATTTCAAGCACAGACAGCCTTGAACAATTGTAAAAGCATAGCCTGCCAATCTTTTTCATAGTTTCAGGAAGAACAACTTTTTCAATATAATCATCACACAGCTCCGTCATATCAGGACGCAGAATATCATCAATCCCAAGCTCTGTTTTCAATTTTTCAGGCATGCTCTTGAAGGAAAAGCAATACTCCGAAAGCTCTGTCACTCTCATGCCATCAAGCATATCCGGCACCACACACACCGGATTTTTCCCATACATATGAAGAAGCCTAATGCAATCGTCATTAAGCCTCTCATATACACATATATAATTGTTATTATTTGTAATATTTAATTCTGCCATTTTATTCTTAAACTCTTAAAAATTTCACACTATTGTAAACCTTATCCAAGTCTCAATAATTCATCTATTGTATTCTTAAAATCATAAAACAAATCAATATATTTTTCAACAATTGTATTACAATGTGTCCTTACAACCTCACAATCATAGTCATGTGCAAGTTCATTTCTGACCTTAAGCATATCCATCCATGCGTCATCAGAAATCAACTTTGCCTTAAATGATTCACGTAACACCTCACGCGGTGAACCCGTAACAAACCCGGTTATCGAATAATATTGTACCAGAATATCTTTCATTACCTTCCACGATAAATCAAAAGTAATGCTAAATTTAGCACTTGTCCCACTAAGAACAAACGAATCTGTAAGGTCTCTCTGCCTTGCCTCAGCTAACGCATCTAGTGAATTACAAAAAGATTTAAAACGTCTCTCAAATTTCGCGTCCATACTGTCTGATATCCTCCAATAATAAATCATTCATGCATGTATCCAAATTCAGTAAATCAACACTGTACAAGGTGGGTAAGTCCTCCACTTCATCAGAAAGCGCATCAAAATCCTTCACTCCTGATACCGCTACATCAATATCACTGCGTTCCAATGCAGTACCTTTAGCTCTTGAACCATATAAAATTACCTTTTGGGCATCATACTGTCTGCAAAGCTCTGCAACCCTGCTTATAACCTCTTCAACCTTCACTAATCTGACCTCTTATAAAAAATCTGCATTACATATTAGTTAGTTTATCACAATTCCATCATTATTTCCACCACAATGTAAGGGGCGCTGCCGCGGGCACCGCGGTGGCAGTTACTGTTCACACCTAACAGTGTGACCAGCAACGATTACAGCCCATTTAAAATGCCTC
>URDU01000023.1 GCA_900546625.1 uncultured Lachnobacterium sp.
AATACACAAATTTCACAGAAGTTTATTGCTGAGAAGAAACTCCCACAGAGAACTCTCAGGGGGTGCACTTGTCTCAAGTGCACCAACAACACCTCAACACCTCAACACGACCGCCCAATATCTTCTCTTCTGCCATTAAGCCGTTGAGCCAAATGTTAATACTCTGTGTTACGGATTCGATAAGGCGTTTATTCAACTTCTTATCAACCTTGCTCCACATTGAGAGAATAACGGAATTTGCCACCCAACTAAACATACGGCTTACGCAATAGAAATAATCCGTAACATCTGTATTTGCCGGGTAGCAAGCTGTTTCATTACCCCAAGATACAAAACTTCCTGTAAGGTTTAATGCTGTGATAATTCCGTTTGAGTTGAGGTAGTTTGCCTTTACAAGGTCTAAAAGTACCTCTGTGCCGTCCGCAAGTGCCATTCCGTCAATCTGAATAGTCTTGTTACTTGCGGATTCGCACGGCGAACCTCCACCTAAATCCTCTGTTGCATCTGTCTTTGACATAACGCCCGCCTGATGTACTGATGAATGGTAAATTTTACCGCCAAGTGTATACTTGGGCCATGTAACAAGCTGTGACGGCTGTGTGATATTGTTGTTATTCTTCCATGCCGGAACATCCAAATATGCCTTTACTGTTTTTGTGTCCGCATCAATGATTGCTTTTCCTGTAAATAATCCGTTGATGTTCTCCGCCTTTGCTGCCATAATTGCAGCTACCTCCGAATCTGTAGAAAAGTTCGGTGCAAGGAAGAGTGTAGGGATAACGCCGTACTTAGGATATACAGAATCTACTAACTCAAAACCACTTGATTTATTGGTGTTTGTGTCGTATCCTCCGATAATTTCCTTTTTCGTAACCTTGCTAGGGTCAACAGAATTAAACTTAATATTAAGTCTTGCGTTGTCCGCTTTGATTTTTCCGCTTTCGATACGCTCCAACCTTAATACTCCGTCTGTGTAAAAAAGGTCGTAATCTTCGCCCCTTGCGTATGCTTCTGTAAGTGAATCCTCGCCGTCATATCCTTTTACCTCTACCGTATCACTTACCGCTTCATACGGTAACTCTGTAATTCCTCCGGCTAATGTCTTTTCTACTGTTTCCGCCCCTTTAAGGTGCTTTGCAGGGTCAAGGACATTAACCATAATAATAGGCCCATTAGAATATAGCTTAAATGATGAATAGATTTCTTCGCAAATATCGTATTTATCCCATTCGTCACTATATCCCATTGCTGCCACCGCTTCCGCATAATTAGAAGCATATACAGGCTCGTTTACTTTTCCACCTACTGTATGTACCGGGGCAGTACCTACAATGAGGTGTATACTGCTGTCCGCAACAACGGGTGTTGAAACGCTTGTAGCCTGTTTACTTGCTTTCGCTCCATGATAGTAATTGCTCATTTACCTTAATCCTCCTTTGGTTTTCTCATAAGGCTTAAAACATCATTGTAGTATTTATTCAATAATGTTCCTGCCGTCTTTACTTTTGGTTTGCATACCGCAAGGCTCTCCGTTGCCACAATAAGCAATCTTACCTGTGGTAACTTCTCAATAGTCGGTTCTAAATACTTTTCAACTGCTTTTCTGCTTCCTGTAAAAATCGTATTTTCTACCAACCCGGTGTTTGTTGTCGGTCCGATATAGATAAATCTTTCCTCTGTGGCGTTCGTATTTGCCGTTTCCTGCGGTTTTTCTGCTTCTGCCGTAGATTTTACCGCCTGTTCTGTTTCTTCCGCTTTTGTGGCTGTTCTGCTCGCTCTCGGCATACTTTCCAACCTCCTTTACTCTAAATACTGTCTTACGTTCCTGTGAATCTGTGGTAACTCCCAAATTGTCATAAGTTCCCCAACTTGGTACAATTCCATGTTTTCATCATAGATAATTGTTTCTATCGGTTTTTGACAGGAATAATGTTCATCTATTACCACATCCTCCAATAGGCTTGTTTCTATCTTTGTGACAAGGTTAAGGCATTGCATATAATTTTCGTTTTTATCCTCCGAAAATGTAACGCAAATAATACGCACCCTGCATACATTCTCTTCATCATCTACCTTTTGGGTAAGTAATTTAAGAAGTATGTAGGGTGCTGCTTTCTTTTCCTGTTCCTTGTTTGGCAAGTTCCCGATAAAAACTAACGGCGGTCGCTCTCCGGGGTCTGTTCCATTCTCCGGCACTCTTGCGATTAACCGCATATCTTTTACTTTATCTTCCATATAGGCTTTAAGTGCATTTAATAGGTCAATCGCCGTCATTAACTCCCTCCGTTCAATATCCTGTCAATTTCGTGTTCCATACGGTTGTTGATTACTTCGTTTACCCTGTCCTCGACCGTCTTTAATACAACGGCGTTTTCTGCCATTCTTGGCACAGACGGACCGTAAAGCTGTTTAATTGGATAGCTTGAATCGTTTTTGCGTTCATATATCCCTATATGTCCGTTTGGCATCTGTGCGGTAAATGCTTCCGCAAATTCCACTTGGCTTTCATCCCTTTTTACTGCTGCCTTAACAGGTGTTTTGCCGTATGTTGCTTTCTGCGGTGTGACATTGTACTTAATAAGTGGGATAACCGTACCTGCGTACTCAATACTCCCTATCAGTCCGTCACTCCGCATTTCAACCTTTTTATACCCGATATGTGAATACCTCGATATAACCGCCGGACTTACATAGTACACGCTCTTAATCTGCTTATTAAAAGCCGTCCGCCCTGCTGTCAATCCTCTTTGCATGGCAGGCTTTAATACTTTTTCGTCTGCTTTTCCTAAGCCGGACAAAATGGCGTGTAGCCTGTTGGTGGTTTCCTGTGATACTTCAATGTCTACCATTTATTCATCCTCCCCCACCAACTCAATAATAAGTTCGTTGTACTCTGTTGTAACCTCGGATATTTTATACAGTTCGTTACCTATCCACATTCTCATGCCTTGCCTTGGTTCTTTTTCCAAGTCAGATAATCGGATGCGTACTACAAGCAACTTTTGGTATATGCCCTGTGCATGGTCCCCGGATAGCATTTGTCGGCGTGCTTCTGCTGCATCCGAATCAAATATAACGGGTATATTCCTGTCTACTCCGTCAATGCGTATTCTCTGCAATTCTGCAAATTCCTCCGTATTGTAAAAAGTGCGGTCCAAGTCCTTATCAAGCATTTCCTTAAAGTTTTTCATAGGCTGCCACCGCCTTTAGCAGACGGTAGCAACATACCAAGAATCTACTTCGTGAGGTACACAAAGAGGTGCTGAATTTAACTGTAAGAATCTTCTAGGAGGTCTACGCTCTACCCATTGTTCCGGGATTCTCGCACCCTCTACTACCTCGATTGTCTTACCTGCTTCGTCCGTTACTCCGACAGCACCGTAATACATTGAGTAATTTGCTTCTGTCGAAAGAAGAACTACAACATTGGCAGGAAGTAAAGGCTTGTCCTCCGGCTGTTCTTTGTTTGTCCAGTTATCTAAGTACCACTCGTTGTATGTGTAAATATCCATAGCAAGTTCATGGATAGTACCGATATAGGTAGCACCATTCGGCAACTCCCTAGGGGCGATAACGGCAGCTTCAACACGTCTTGTATCAAGCACCTTTAACACCTCTTCGTCTACCAAGAACGCTTCTAAGGCATCTGCACCCATAAGACATACGTTGCAGTTTACAAAACCTTTCTTCTGTACCTGCTTTCTCCACTCTTTTAACTGCTTAATCTTACCGCCTGTCTTTTTATTCCAAGCATTAGTACCGCTTAATGTCAATTTGTTTGTAAACTGAAAATCAATTTCTGCCTGTAATTCTTTTCCGTCTTTGTCGAGGATAGGAATTTTACCTGTGAATAAAGCCTGACAGCACATCCATTCCTCACGGCGTGTAATCATTTCGTCAAGTTCTGTAAAATCCCTCTGCATTTTCTCTACTGCTCTCTGATTCGGGGATTTACCGCCGTAAAGACTTTCGCCCGGTGTACGCTTCAAAATATCGTCAACGGTTGTAATTTTGTTTGGTGCTACAAGTGGTGGCTCGTAGGTGTTTGTTTCGTACCCCTCGTTGTCGATAGTCACGCCGCCAATCTTTTTATGTACGAATGGTGCAAGCTGTCTGTTTCCTTTCTTAAAATCTACATCAATCTTCTGTGTGTCGAATGTTTCGACATTGCGGAAGAAAGTAGACTTAATGAACGTCTGCACTTTAGGCATACGCTCTACAAGTTTACCCATTGTTCTAGGGTCGTAAATGCTGATATTTGCCATTTTTATTTATCTCCTTTTCTCTATGCTGTTGCGTTGTCTGTATCTACGAGGAAAATACCAATTTTTCTAAATGGTGCTTTAAAGTCTGCTGCCGTCTTGCCTACAGGTACTTCAATCGCACTACCGAAAAATTCGCCTGTGAGGTAATACACTACCTCTTCTCCCTCTTCTGCGTTTTCCGCTGCAAGACCGTATACATCCGCTACGGTATCTGCTGTTACCGCCTTAATTTTTCCGTCCGTGCCTAATGTGATAGGCATAAGTTCGTGAATTGTTTCTCCGCTTGCTACTGTGCCCGAATCGGTCACAACGGGAAAATCCCCGGCGTGTACCATTTTAGGGGAATAACTTTCTAACTTCTCTTTTCCTGCCATTGTTCTTTACCTCCTGTTATTTTGTCTGCGGATACATCTGGTCAATAATATCTCCGAACGGGTCTTTATCTTCTCCCTGTCCGCCATTGTTAGAAGCTGGGGTTACGTCTTTTACTCCCGATTTATCTACATCATCCTCACGGTTGTTTAAAAACGCCTGTCCTGTCTTTTTCTGTGCTGCTACAATCTGCATTGCAAACGCTTCCGCACTTACAGGCTCTTCATACTTTGCCTTGTTTGCCAAATCCTCAAATCCCGGCAATGTAATTTCATCAATCGCCTTGATTCTTGCCCTTTCTGTATCTACTGCTGCCTGTGTGTCCGCTCCGGCGTTGTCTTTTACTCCTGCCAAAACCTCGGTTTTATACGCATTGGCTACGTCCGGGTGGTTCTTTTTAAACTCTTCCAATGTCATGTTATTGTCCTCCTTGTTTTTTCCATTGGTTT
The DNA here is from genome assembly GCA_900546625.1 of uncultured Lachnobacterium sp. Classification (GTDB taxonomy): domain Bacteria; phylum Bacillota; class Clostridia; order Lachnospirales; family Lachnospiraceae; genus Roseburia. The sequence continues at coordinate 5,087 of URDU01000023.1, forward strand.
TATAGTTATTATTATGGCTATTGGCGTAGCCTAATAATCCTTTTGGTATCGTGCTGAATCTCTCCAAGCCGATAGGTACGGAATTTACAATTACCTTTTCCGCATTTTCTACCTCTGTATCCACATCCGTAAACATTACTGCGGTACAAAAGCCTGCTTCTACTGCTTCCTCTCCTGTGAACCATTCGCCCTCATTTGTCATAAGGCTTTTTATCTCTTCCTCTGACTTGTCCGTAACGGTCATATAGCAATTAACAATAGATTGCTTGATTGTTTCCAACTCTTTAACAATGTTTTCTAAATCTGTTGTATTGTAATATCCAATCAATCCGGCTAATGGGTCGTGTATCATAAATACACCGCCTACAGATATTTCTATCGTATCGCCTGCCATAGCAATAATGGTTGCTGCACTTGCACACCAACCGTCAATTTTTACCGATATTTTCGCCTTATGCTCTTTCAATCGTGTATATATCGCTACTGCTGCGAATACATCCCCTCCGCCCGAATTGATACGCACGGTTATTTCATCTACCGCCCCCAAGTCTTTTAACTCTTGATTAAATACGCTTGGTGTGATTTCATCCCCATACCACGAATACTCGGAGATTTCGCCATACAATAGCATTTCTGCCGTGTTGCTCTCTTCGTCCGGCACAAAGTTCCAAAACCTTTGCACTTCGTTCTTATTTCTCGGTTTCTTCCTCTGTCTGCCCTCCGTCATTGTCGGGGTTGTTTTCTGTGTCTGATTCCTCACGTCCGTTAATATTCTCAACGGTTTGTGTATCTGTCTTTGCACCTCCTGTTACCTCCTTTAACAATTCCTCTTCACGCTTTCGCTGTTTGATATTTTTGTAAAAGTCTGTGCCTGTAAGTTCCCTTGCTTCTCTTTCCCTTGTGGAGTAACCGCCCTGTACCCTCTTCTCGGCAGCTTCAACCTCTTTTGTCGGGTCAAGCTGTCCGGCACTCGGTCCCGTCCACTCCGCCGAACAATAGGCATCTTTAATAATCGGGTCTGCAAAAAATCCGGGTGCTTTGATTCTCCCTTTTGCTACCGCTTCACTTAACCATTCTTCATAGATTGGTTGGCAAAAATCAGCAACAAACCACGCCCGATACATTTTTACAACCTTGAAAAATTCAAGAATTGCTGCCCTTGATGCGGAATAATTGCTTGAAAAAGCCATAATCAGTATTTCGTATGGAATTTCTAAGGCTGCCCCTATCTGCTTTAGTACCGCAATTACAAACGGGTCAAAGTTCGGGTTTGGTCTACCCGGATTTACCATATTGGCTTTTTCTCCCTCTCCAAGGTCGATTACTGCCCCGGGTGCAAGCTCAATACTGTTTTCGTCCTCTTGGTCTACCTGCATCTCTTCCGGGATGCTTTCCCCGAACGGCACATCATCACTTGCACTTTCTTTTTCAATGAATACGGTAAATAATCCGTTAATGACTGCTGCCAATACTTCCGCTTCGGTGTATCGTCCTAACTGCTTTATCGTGTCAATTACAGGTGCTAAAAAGGGAACTCCTCGGACTTGCCCGATTCGCTCCCTGTTCATAACGTGTAATATGTTTCTTCGTCCTGTTTTTTCTCCGTAGGCAAGCACTCTTACCCATTCTCTCGGCTCTCTGTCCGTAAATGACAGCGGATGAAATTTTGATACATGATAGGCAACTACCTCTCCTGCCGTATTTTTTTCTACGCCCTCACAAAACAAAGGGTTTACCCTTTCGTTATCCGGCGTGCTTACTCTGTCCGCTTCAAGGGTTTGTATTCTAAGGTCGTAAATACTTCCTGTCCTCTTGGTTGTTGTCATTAGTGCGAACGAATCGCCACTAAGCAAGGCATTTAAAAATGCCAACTGCTGCAACTGATAAAAATTGTCTATGCGTTCAAGGTCGCAATTTGTAGAATCCGCCCAATGTGCAAATTCTCTTTCTATCGTTTCCTCTAACTCTCTTGCTTCCTCCGGCTCAATCTTTAGCACTTCCTCATTGATTGATGCTTTTAGGTGTAGTCCAATTCCTATAGTATTGGTTCTAAGCCTTTTTATTGCCCCTGTGGCAACATTTGAGCCACCATAGAATAAATCCCTAGACCTCTGCCTTAAAGGGTCTATATTGTCCTCTACGTCCTCTCTGTGACTACCTCCGCCGTGTGTCCAACCTATAAGGCTTTTCTTTGTAGCACTTGCACCGTAGTTTCCGTAACCGCTGTTAATCATACTAAGGCGTTTTTTTGCCACTTCTCGCTTTAATGCCCTTTCCGGGGATATTGCTTTTATGGCTTTATTAATAAAATTCAAGGCTTAAACCTCCTTTCTCCGTATTTTGGGTACGAAAAAAGCACCTTGGATACTTCTATATCTCCTTGGTGCTTTGCTATTTTATATATTATCACAAAAAATCGGGCAATGGCGGGCAATCTTTTATTTTCCTGTTTTGCTTGTATTTCTGCCCTTTTCGGCTGTTTTTGCCTATAAATCTCTCGGCACAATCCTGTATACCCTGTTTCTACCCTTTTTCTTTGCTAAATTCTCCAATTCCGCCACCTTATTACTCCAATATTCTATCTGTTTGCGGATTTCTGCCAAATTTGCCCTTGTAAAAGACTTTCCGCCTATTGTGTATGATTGGTTTATTGCTACCTCGCTTTCTGCTTCCAACCACATTTCCAAGTGTTTTTTTGCTACTTCAAGTGTTATTGCTGCCATTATGTTATACCTCCACTTCGATTTCCTCTATGCCTTGTGTGTTTTCGTGTTGCCTGTACCTCCGTATTTTTCTTCGGTGGCTCTTTTAGCGTTAATCCTGTAATTTCTATTGCTGCCTGTGCGTAGTTTCTGCAATCTAAAGGCTCATTTCGTTTTGTTTCTCCTGTAAGTTCCCATACAAAATATGGTCTGCCTTTTTTATATTTTAGTACCTGTTTCTCTGCCGTAAGGCCCTTAAAATAATCCTCGTCATATCCTCGGATGTATTCGTTTTCGTCTTTCGGAAAGTGGCAGTATCCGGGGCCCTCTTCCTCAATCTGCAACCTCTGTAGCAAAAGGGATTTGCCTGTATCAACTCCAAGGGTAAATAAATACGCCTGTTCCCTGTTATTCTTTGTCGGCTTTGATATGTACGGTCTTGCCGTACCCTCATTACCTCCCTTTATTGCAAATATCTTTCTTGCCGTTCTCGCTTTACAGAATTTATATACCTTGTTGGTAAAATGTCCGCCCGAATCCATACAGGCACATGATATTCTTATTGCCGTACCGTCTGCTTTCTTAAATGTCTGCTTTAAAAAATCGTCAAGGTTTTTCCACACTTCCGATTGTTTCAAATCTCCGTATATCCTCTTGTAGATTATGCCGTAACTTTCGTGTTCTACGCCCCAACCTACTACCTCGACCTCGAAACGGTCATCCTGTGTATCTATTCCTGCCGTGATTGCTATAACTTCGTCCGGCACTTCGCAACGGTATCTTTCCCTACGCTTCAACAGGTCATCTTTACTTGCTTTCTCGCCCTGTTCCTCCCAAGTCTGCCCCAATTCGGTATTAACCCAAGATTTCATAAGTTCGATATTGCCTTTTTTTAATGCCTGGTCCGCTTCGATAAATCCTTTTACTATCTTATCCCAACCAAAAAAAGTAGATGCCAAGGAATTAAAATGGAATCCTCGCACTTTACGGTTCGGATATTTTGCCACATATCGCCCCTCGTTAAAATGTTCTTTCCACTCAACCTCCGTATGCACTACTCCACATTTCGCACATACATAGGTTGTACTTTCTATTTCCCCGTCTGCATCCACCTTATAGATTAAATTGCTCCATTCCAACGGTTGTAATTCTCCGCAACTCGGGCAAGGTACATTCCATTCCTCCATAGTAGAATGTTCGTACTCCATTTCTATACGGCTTGCCCCTTTTATCGTTGGCGTGCTTGTGTCTACCTCTTTTCGATTCCAATATGTTGTAAGTCGTTTCCCTGCAAGTATCAGAGGGTCCCCCTCCGCTCCTGCGGTTGGTGGGTAAGCATCTATCTCGTCCGCCAATAATATACGAATCGGTCGGCTTCGTAACTCTGTCGGAGAGTTTGCACCTGTCATTGTGATACGTCCGCCCGGAAACGCCTTTTTAAAAATTGTGTTTCCTGCGGTTCGGCTTTTCTCGTTTATCTTATCCCTTAGTGCTGGGGTATCTCGTACCATTGGCATAAGCCTGTCTTTGCTCATTGTTTCCGCAAGGGATAAGGTCGGCTGCATACACAATATGGTGCATGGGTCGTAGTGCATATAATAGCCTATTGTATTAAGCAAAAAAGCATCCGTTTTTCCCATTTGTGCAGCACTCATAACCACAACTTTTTCAACGGATATATCAGTTATTGCATCCATAATCTCCCGCTGCCAAGGTGCTTTTTCTGTATTCCACTTACCGCCTTTGCTACCCGATTCAGAGGACAAACGGCGGTATCTGTCCGCCCATTGTGATAATGTCAAGTCGGGCGGTGGCTCTAAGACCTTAAATATTCTGTTGAAAAGGTCAATCGTTTCCCTCTTCATCTTCTTTTATTTCCTCCTTAAACATACCCTCAAAATCGGATAACTCGTTAAGTGCTTCTTTTATTTTGTCATTCAGATATAGAAAAATCTTTGCTTTGTCCGTCATTGCTGCCAACTTGTCTGCTTCCTCTGCCGGAATGGCACTTAATCGGCTCTTGAAATTGATTAACATAGCTGTCATTACCTTTTCTATGTCCTCCGACCTGTGCAATTCTCCTTTCTTTACTGCAAGGTCTAACTCTTCATTAAGTCTTTTTGTTTTGGTTAGCTTTGCTCTCTCTTCGTTGAGGTCTACCGCTTCCTGTGATTCCGGGTTGCGGTCCCTCAAATATTTTATGTATGCCCTATTGGTTTCCGCCAAGGCGTACAGGTTTCCTTGCTTTGTCTGCAAAATTCCTTTCTGTGTCAACCTCTCCACATTTTTAGGGGTCATATCCAAGAATTTTGCGACCGCATTTTTATCATAGAGTTTCAAAATCCTACCCCCTTAAAAAATTTTGCGGATTTTTGGAAGTCGTTTTTTTGACCTCGAATCTAGGAAGCGTTTGGGGTCACGGCACCCTCATGCCATTCAGACGGCTTACAGTACCTACGCACCCTCGCCGTCCGTGGCGTGTGCCTGTGTCCGCCTGTGGTGCTGTGTGTGGTGTGTGCCTGCCTGTGCGTGCGTGTGTGAGCGTGTGGCGGTGCGTGGCGTGGCTACTGCTGCCGTGTGCCTGTGCCTATACCTCGCCGTCCTCGCTGTCCTCTGTGTAGCTATCGTCTATCTCTCCTGTATCGGGGTCTACATCATACTCCCCGCTTATCTTCTGCTTCATCAATGCGTACCGCTTCTCTTCCAATGTGATACGGCGTTGCTCTAACTCATAGGACTTTATAGTATCCAATAGCTTTATTATTCTGCCGTGTACTTTATTAAGCTGGTCCTCTAACTTCATTGCTCTTTCAAAGGCAGAGGATTTAATAGTTGTTTCCATAGCCACACTTAGAGCCGGTCCCTGTGGTGTATCCTTGCCGTCCTCATTGTATGCACCGTATGGGTCTGCATCCTCTCCCTCTTTTCCGGGCGTACGCATTTCTACAACCTTGTCTGTGTATAGGTTGCCTGTGGTGTCTGTGTTTAATTCTTTTATCCTTTTTTCCAAATCTTTTTCTTTGGCTATAAGGCTTTGTAATTCTCTTAATGTATTTTCCCCTGTATCAAGGGTAACTGATTCTATCAAGGCTTTTTCATCCTCTGATAATTCATCAAAATACACCTTAGAATATGCCCCGTGTGTTTCTGCGTTTTTATTTCTCACAGGGGCCCCGTGACCCTTGGCGTTTTTATTGCCTTTTTGTCCGCCCCTCTTTTTGGGTTTATTTTCAAGTGCATCATTCCACTTATCTACGCACTTCCATTTTCGTACCTTTGCCGAATCAATCCCCAAGGCTTCCGCAATTTCTGTATTCTTCATTAAGCCGTCTGAATCTAAAAAAAGTTGCTTCGCCTTTTCCCTGTTTTCGTCTTTCTGTCTTGCCAAGTCAAAACCTCCTTTCGTTTGTTTTCCCGGTTTTCGGCTTTCCGTTCTTTCGGAATCTTCGCATTTTTGCAAATTCAAATTTTTATAACACGAAAAGGCAACAGGATTTAACAATAAAATCCTGCTGCCCTGCTTCGCTTTTCATCTTAGTATTATACTACATAAAATCGGGCAATAGCGGGCAATCTTTAATGCAAAACCTCTTTTAAAATTTTGCTTCGTGATACATTTCTATTCCTTGCTAATTTTCCGCCTAAGACCTCTAAGGCAACGCACCTTATATTTTTACTCTGTCGGACAGAATAACTAATCTGTTCCGCTATGCGTTCCCATTTTTGACCTTGTAAGTAAAATCCGCATATAATAGCTTTGTGAATCGGAGTTAAGGAATAAATCTCTTTTGATATTTCCGTTCTCAACTTCTTTAACTCCTGTATTCTGCCCTTTAATTCCTTAATTCTTTCTGCGGTATCTGTACCTGCTATTTCGATTGCAAGCAGAGCCGTAGAATCGCTTGTATTACTTCCGTGTGGCATACCGTCATAGTTAATTGCCCCTGTGGTATCATACACGCTTTCGTACCGCTCTAGCCACTCGCCTGTAACCTTAATATCAAGGTCAATATCTTTGTAAAATTTTAAGATTGCTTCTACTTCCCAATTCTTCATTTTATGCTATCCTTTCTTTTATGGTGGTCTGTATTTTTCACACCATTTGATACTTGCTTTTCCTGTAGCTTCGATTTCTGCTATACAACTGCTGCCGTGCTTCGTCCTCTTGGCTTCGCAAGATTCGCAAATATCCGATTCTGCTATATCGAAAATATCTTTTAACCTCTCTGCAAGGTCTTTTATTTTCTCCATAAGCAAATCAAAGGATTGCATAAATTGATTTATTAAATCGCACGTTTCTTTTTCTGTTTTTCCAATTTGTGCGGATAGGCAGGCAGCCAATGTAGATAATTGATTGCTTGCCTTTTCTTCTCCGCACCAAATAACGCCCTCCTTGTATTCGATACGGTCCATATGCACCGCCTAACCCTGTAAGTATTTCTGATACTCTGCCGTTTTACCCATTACCCATACAGATAAGGCATTGGTTAATCTGCTTTCCCATTCTGCCGGGCAGATATTTCCGTTTTCGGATTCTGTCATAATAACTTTCCTTATTTCTTTTTGTATCATGTTATATTGACCTGTTCCGTATTTTTTGCTTATCCATTCCGTAAAGGATAATCCCTTTTCCTGTGGTTCGGGTACATATTCCGGGTAATCGCTCATATCCTGCTGCCCCGGTAAATTATCGTTTTCCTCTTCGTCCTCCTGTGTTTCTTCCGGCTCATTCATAAAACCGCTTTCCTGTGTTTCCTCGGTGTCCTCTTCCTCTGCCGGTCCCTGTGGTGCTTCCTCTTCGGAATCGTCATAGGTCAATTCTTCCGTTTCAATCATCAATGCAACAATTTCCGCAAGGTCGGCATACTCGATAATATATGTACTCCAATCCTCCTTAATCTGTATCGCCATTCCCTCCGTTTGGAATCTGTAAATAAATTCTTTTCCGTTAAGTTCTAAGGTCTTGGCGGTAAATGTCTTTGAAAAGTGTTTAATCAATTCCTTTTCAACTGCTGCCGTATTGCCTTTTACTTTGAATACCGCACGGTTTACCTCTCCCTTTAAGGCTTCCTTAATTGCTTTCTGTACCTGTTCCGCCTGTTCGTCCGTAATCTCTGCTTTCGGCTCTTCTTTCACATCATTTATATGTAATTCGCCTTTTTCCTCGTATTTTTCATAAGCCTGTTTCTGCCCCTCTTCATCAAGTCGGCTAAGTTCGTGGGCGGTAGAAATATTGATATTGCCTTTTTCCAATTCATCCTTAAACTCCTGTGATAAATTGTTTTCAATGGCTTCCATTCTTCCAATCTGTGTAGTTGATGTATTAAGCATCTGTGCCACAATATCACGGATACGCCCCATTTTCTCCCTTTCCTCTTTCGGCTTATCCTTGTTTTCTTCCTGTAATGCTCTCTTGTACTCGGTAAGGATTTCTTTTAATTCCTTTGCCTGCTGTACCTTTTCCCAATCCGTAAGCTGTCTTGCCGTTGCATTGGTAAATATAAGGCTTAACTTATCCTTGATTGTGTCGGATTCCTTTTTAATAAGGCACGGCACTTTTCTATATTCCTCTTTGCCTTCCTGTACCAACTTCAAGGCTGCGAGTCTACGGCGGTGTCCTGCGACTACTTCGTATTTTCCGTGTGCTTCCGGCTTTACTACTAAGTTCTGCTCAATGTGTCCGACCAACTCAATAGACATTGCTAATTCGTCTATGTTTTCCGTGGAGTAAAAATTATCTTTGCTCGGCATTAAGTCCTCCACATCAAGCATAGTTACCTTAAACTCCTGTTCCTGTTCTGCTGGTCCCTCTGCCTGTACTGCTGCCCCTTTGCTTTTTGCGTTGAGTAAATCGTTAATATTAAATCCTGCCATTGCTCTTTCCTCCTATTCTCAAAATGCCTATGCCTCTCCATTTTTCTGTGTCCGAATCGGTCACAATTTTTCTGATGTTATCAAGTGTTTTTTCGTTCTCTATGTATCTGATATAATCCCTCTTCTGAATCAATATCATTTCTTCCTTTTCCTCTGTGATAATTCCACAATCCACTATCTATACTCCTTTCCTGTATCTTTATCTCTCAATACGATACGTCCGACCATTTCATACCCTGCAATATCTATCATCTGTTTTAATACGCTTACAAGGTTTGTCACTTCCGGGTTGTATTCCTTTTTCTTTGCTTTTGGTTCTGCTCCGTGGATTGCTGCCCCGGCTGTGGGGTCAGCATATCCCTCTTTGTTTCTGTATACCATTCTATCCCTCCAAATACTCCTTAACGAATGTCTTATAATCTCTTGCTGCTCCCGACCTCGGAGAATACTGCATAAGGCTTTGTGTGGTAAATGTAACCTCGTCCGCCTTTTCGGTTCTCCTAATGTGTGTTTTGAATACCGGGTATCTCTGATTCTGCAAGTATTCCTCTCCCTGTCTGCATACATCACGGTTATAGAACATTGTTACAAGGCATCCTCTAAACTTCAACTTAGGGTTAAGCTGCTTTGCATTGTTTATCTGTTCCTCTAACTCTTTCATACCGTCAAATGCGTAACCGTCAATCTTAATCGGTATAATAACCTCGTCTGCTGCCACTAAGGCATTTATAACAGATATATTTATATCCGGCGGACAATCAATAATGCAGTAATCAAATACATCTTTTACCTTTTCCAATTCCTTAGACAGTATTGTTACTTGGTCTATTTCCTCATTCTTGATTACCTCAAGGTTTGCTGTTAAAAGGCTCATATTGGCAGGTACTACCGCAATGTTTCCATTCGCTCCAAGCTGCATTACATCCGTTAATGTCTTATCTCCTGTGAGTACATCCGCAAAACTCGGTGCTTCATCATTCCATACACCGCACGCCTTGGATAAATTGCCCTGCTTGTCGTTGTCAATAATCAATACCTTTTTGTCGTAATCCTCTGCCAAGATATAACCCATGTTTACACTTGTTGTTGTCTTGGCACATCCGCCTTTCATGTTAATAATTGCAATAGTTTTCATCTGCTTTTACCTCCTGTGATTACTCTTTGTGCTTCCTTAAAGTCCATTTTCTTAATCGCTCTAAGGATTCGGGCAAATACCGCCCCTGCCTGTCTACCAAGTTCTTTGTTCATAAAGTCCAAATCCTCGGAAGTGAATACTACCTTTAATTCCGGGTCATTTATGATATTTTTAACTTGTATTACCTCGATACCGCATAGGGTTCTTACTCCGCTTTTGAAATAATCCCTATCCTCCTGTGTCATTGGTATTTTTTTCATAGGCTACCTCCTGCGTGTGCATTGCACACTTTATACAATCTCTAAAGGCTTAGGCACTCTATAAGGTGTGCAATAGCCTTTTCGGGTGGACTTCTTGGCATATATCCACCGCCTTTCCCGGCTATGTGATAGGCGTTGCAATTTTTCACATTAAAAAATTACTAAAAACCTGTTGACTTACCGCACGCTCTCTAGTTGGCGTACCCACTGCTATTTTTTCACTCTATCCCCGCTACGGCTATTGGCTTGCCCTCGTCAGAAAACAGGTTGCCGACCTGTCTTGACGGCTCGGGGCGGTTGCCCCTTACCGTTTCGGCTCTTTATGCTTCTACTGTTTCATGTCCTGTTGTAAAGAACACTTCTCTATCGCCCCAATCACGAATCTTTACCGTTTTTTCTTCTCTCTTGCTTTCGTTGTATCTTCCTGCGTGGTAAATTGGTGCGTATGTAATTGTTTTTGCTGTTCTCTTTATAATCTCAAATACTACTGTGTTTTCTCCGTATCTTTTTCCTACCTCAAATTTCCTCATTGTTTCTTACCTCCGTTTTGCTTTCCTTTGATGATTCTATTATATACTTATATAAGTATATTTACAACCCGGGATAATTAACAAATATACTTATATAAGTACATCAATCTTTTGTGCAACTTGTATACTTATATAAGTATCATTCCTGTATGTTCTTTTTCTTCTCTTCCAACTGTTGCCTTTTGTCTTTCAGATACTCCATGTACTCTCCGTATGTCATTCCCGGCGGTGTGATTCTTCTTTGTGCTTCTCTTGCCTGTTTCGCTTTTTGGCTTAATACTGCTGCCTTGCTTACCGTCTTTTTTTCTTCTTTCTTCGGCTCTTCGGGTTCAATCCCTAATCTTCTTGCCTGTCGGTTCGGTTTTGCCTTGTTATATGTCAATGTCCTTTCCTGTTGGAATGGTATTACTTTCCTATTTCTTCTCTTCTTTGCCATAACTGCCCCTTTCCAAATCGTCCGCAATTTCTGTTATACTCTGCATACAGGCTTTTATATTCGTGTCCGTGTCTGCTGTTATGCTTAATATGTTGCTTATCTGTCGTAACCTCTTTATCTGTTCTGGGTCAACTGCTGCCCTTTTCAGACATTCCGGGCATATCTCTATGCCCTCCAATGCCTTTTCTCCACATAAGCTACATTTCTTCATGTGTACCAACTCCTATTTTCTAAAGAACTTTAATACTCTTTCGTTCCACCAATACTTAAATACCGCCTTATAAAAGGCTCTCGTCTTTTCTTTCATTGTCCTTTTCTTCCTCCTGTAGGATTCGTATAATGCCTATATAGAGCCTTTCCGCACAATATACGCATATACTGTTACCTATTGCCCTGTATCGTGCCGTATCAGCTATAATATTGCCGTCTGCTCCGTATTTCGTCCAATCGTCCGGGTATCCCTGTAATCGTTCTCCCTCAACAGGTGTAAGCCTGCGGATTATGTATACAACTTTCTGTGTTGCTTTCTTCAACAGGTCTTTAATGCTTTTCTTCGGAGTGCTAGGGATATTCCCCTTTGTCTTGGTACTCTCTGTTATCAGAGTTTCCGACCCTCCGCCGTAAGACCCCCCCGCTGCCCTTAAAGTGCCGTTAATCTGTGTTTCCCTGTATCCTCCGTGCTGATTCTCTTCAAAGGCTTTCTTATCGGTTACAATCAATGGGGTATCTCCCCTTACGGTATTGTTCTGTCCTGCGGTTAATGTTCCGCTTGTATCGCTCTCCCTGTATCCGTGGTGTTGGTAGGCTTCGTAAAATACGCTGTGAATATCTGCCGTTGTGAGTGTCGGGCAAGGTCCCCCGACCTTTCCAACGCCTAATCCGTTGCTTGCCTTATTTCTTGTAACTTCATCCCTTAAAGGTATTACGCTTCGTTTCTCTTCGTACATGATGCAAGGTGTTTGACCTCCGCCACGCCCCATATTCTGTACTAAGGTTGGGGTAATATCTTTATATGTTCTTACCACGCTGTCGGCGTGTGCAAAATCAAGACCTAAAACCTCCCCCCCCTCGGCTACTTTCTGCTCTAAGGCTATTCGTAGATTGTCCGGCAGCTTCCGCCCTTTGTTCTTTGCTCTTCGGAGTATACCCAAGCACGCTTTCGCACTTAAATAATATTTCTCCGGCACGTTGTCCTCCAAAATCTCCGATAAGGTAGATTCGTTTTCTACGTTGGGGTACTCCCCAATATTGAGCATCAAGGATTCTCCAAGCGGTGTCAACCTCCCCCCCTCTAACCATTCCTGCGGTTGCCCATTTACCACTTGCAGGCATTGGAATATTGGCGTTTGTGACTTTTTCAAGCACGGCTCTAAAATCCTCTCCGCCGTTACTCGAAAAAGCTCCGGGTACGTTCTCCCAAATAATGAAAGTTGGATATTGTCCATTTGTTGCTAACCTCATTTCTCTTATAATTCTTATTGCGTGTATGAATAACCCGGAACGATTACCTTTAAGTCCTTTTCTCTTTCCGGCTATGCTCAAATCTTGGCAAGGACTTCCAAAGGTTATAATATCCACAGGTTGTATTTCATCCCCTTTTAGTTCCGTAACACTTCCAACGTGCATTACATCCTTAAAACGGTATCTTGTTATGTCAATGCAATTCGGTTCTACCTCTGCGGCCCATAACGGTTTAATGGTGCATCCTGTATCTATCCCGCTCGGTATGCCTGCTGCATAGCAGAAACCTCCGATACCGTCAAATAGGCTGCCTAGTGTTAATTGTTTCAACGCTTACCCTCCTTTCTGTTTTTCTTCTCCTGTTTTCTCTTGGCGTATTCCTGTAAGTATCTTTCCTGTTCTTTGTCCTCTTCCATTCTCGCTAATCTCTTTTGATACCTCTTGTATATTTTGCAATCCTTTTCACAATCGGGGCAAGTTCTATACGGACACCCGATACATTCATGTAATCCGCCGTTCTCGTCCATATCAATACCGAATACATAAGAGAAAAACATAATAGCGAACGGAAGAATAAATAATACTGCTGCCACGGCAACGATAATTAAGATTGCTGTTATTATTGTTTTCATTCCTGCCAATCCTCCAACTTTTTAACCCTTGTCTGTAGGTTGCTTATGGTTACTTTCATTTCCTCAATCTGATAAGGCAATACATCCGTATTTTCAAACATATAAAGGACTTCTACCGCTCGGCTTATCGGCACACCGCTTTTTAATCTCGGTTTATTGGTCTTTGGGTCAATCTCTGTAAGTCTGCCGTTCTTTGATTTCCTCTTGGTGTCCTTTGCCGGTCCTGGCATTGCTTTATTCATCATCTTGTAATACGGAATCTCTGCCCCTACAATTCCGTTAAGTCGCACTTAATAACCCTCCCTGTGCCGTTTCTTCTTCAATCTTCTTATCCGCTACTGCTGCCGTTTCCTGTAACTCCTGCTCCAACTTCTCCCAAATCAAAGGAATCATTAACTTACAAACCATAATTGTATGTATTCTGCTTGGTGCTTCTGTTAATCTCTCGCACATATACACAAATAATAAGCCTGCGTTGGCATCCCCCTCCCAATCCGGGTTATCCTGTCTTGATTTCTTAAAAAGTGGTGTTTCTTTGTACTGCTGCCCTAATTCCTGTAAGATTTCTATTGAACGGTCTGTAAATATTACCTCTCCGCCCTCCTTAACCTCTGTTACGGTCAACAGTTCCATAATTTTATCTTTTTCGCTCTGCATTTTCGTATGCTCCTTTCAATTCCTCGGTGTGCATTAAAAAATGTACCGCACCGTCAAACTTAACCTTGTATTCCTCTATATCATCCGGCTTTAGGTACTGCCTGCCGTACATTTCTTTCATGTCACGCCATACATTCCACGGAATAAAGAAAAAATCATCCTGTATACAAATGCACACCCCGCATAATGCCCCTAATCGGCTATGCTTTTCTAATACGTCCATTTGCGTATCTGTAAGCACATTCCGGGTTATCCTGTCTTTGCTTGTCCTCTTGGCTTCAAACATTATCGAACGCCCACCGTATAAGGTCCCTTGAAAGTCGGGTTGTGCGTGTGTACTGAAACGCCCGGTAAATTCTCCTGTCCTGTGGTTCTTGCTTGTTACTCTGAATGGCTCGGGCGTTTTATCAATAGTTGCTATTCCGTGGCTCTCGTACATTCTGCACCCGGCTAAAATTTCTCTTTCAAAGTGCTGCCCCTGTGCATTGTTGAGCCTGTTTTTATACTGCCGTTTTAATTTATCTTCATCTACTGCCGTGGCTCTTGCCTGCTGCCACTTCTTTAATTCTTTTTCCGTGTCCGAATCGGTCACAAATCCTTGATTTATCAATGTTTTTCGCTCCTTTTTGTTAATTCATTCCACGGTATCAGCTGCATACGCTTTTTACCGTCCAATTCATAAATAAATGATACCGTGCCATTCTTTAAGCTGTGTTCTGTGATAATGTCCGTTATTTGCATTTCTGCCGTGCCTAATCTTCTCGGGTATCCTGTAATAGCCATTCCCTCAATTATTGCAACCTCTACAATATCGCCCAACTCATAAGGGCAATGTGCCATGAATACCGCCTGCTGCATTTAACAACCGCTCCTTTCTCTGATTTCGTGAATGTGTAGTGCGTAATATTCCTTTCCGGGTTCTGCTCCCCATTCTTCCTTACCTGTCTTAACATCCAATGAGCATACGGCGGTAAACTGTGGTCTACTGCTGCCGTATCCATTTCTAAATCCTATTAACTGTTTATCAAGTCCTGTCGGTATGTTTGAGTTTGGGTACATATCGAATATCTTTTTAAACCTTGTCGTGTAATATGTCTTAATTTCTCTGTATTCCTCTCGTTTATCCCCGGAAAGAATCATATTGAACCATTTACCCTTAGTTGGTAATATCAGCATTATATTTTCCTCCCTGCCTATTCTTCTAATAGTTCTATTTCATCATCACAAAATAGCCTTGTCATTCCATTTCTGTAATGTTCGCTGTGTGGCTCGTCTACTCTTAAATTTGCCCTTGCGTATTCATCAAAAGTTGATTCTGCCGTGATAACTCCCGTTATTCCTGTCATATCTTTGTTGCAATCTCCTGTCATTCCGTACTTGTAATGCAGTATTGACTTTGCATTGATTATCTTAATCCGCTGTCCTGTTTTGTACTCTTTTCCACCTATCAGCATTTCCCTTTTCTCCTTTCTGCGTCCTCTCCCATTTTTTTGTAGCAATATAAGGTTGCTTTTACATCCTCCAAGGAATCGTGTGCCTTAAACTCGTAACTGTAGTATGTTGCACACTTGGTAAGACTCTGCCACTTGTAACTCCCTCTGCGTTCGTTCCATTCTCCGTAGATTTCTGCAAACATAATCATAGGGTCAATCCATTTTCCCGGGTCTACCTCTATTCCGTATGCCTTTAGGTAACTATCTTCAAACGCTGCATTATAGGCTATTACCTTGTCCGCCTTGCTTAGAATACCAAGTACCGTAGGCACATATCTTTCAAACGGTAACTCGTTGGCTACCATAAGCGGAGTAATGCCGTGTACCGCCTGTGCATCCTCCCAACTGTCTTTATTGTTCGGTCTGCAATAAGCATTAAGCAGGACATTGTAATTTTCATCAATAATTGATACCTGTAATACCTCGTCCTCTCCTGCCTTGAATCCTGTTGTTTCAAAATCAATCGTTGCAATCAATTTAATCCCTCACTTTCCGCAATCGTAGGTAGCAATTCCACCCCGTATAGTCGTTGTATTCGAAATCTATCTTGGTAGGCTCATATCCCTTATATATTTTTCTCCATACCTCCTTATCTTCCGGGGTCTTTGCGTACTCTCGGAGTTTTCTAAAACTCCATTTATGGTCGTTTTTCTTTACCTTTGGCTTTTTAAGGTTCATTGATGTAGACCATTTTTTACAACCTTTTTTACGCTTGTTTATGTAATTTACTATGCCCTCTAATCCGTTTTCGTTCGGCTGTAATCTGTCACAGTTCACGAATCCGTAATAATCTGCCTTGGCTCTGTATTCCGGGTCGTTTGCCTTTTTCCAATTTATCCTTGTGGTACTCCACATCAACTCTAAATCGTCACGGTCTAACCCTCCGTTGTTGATAATGATATGGTGGTGGATTCTTACGGCTTTTGTTGCCTTATCGTCCGCATCAATCCCCTGTAGTGTAAGCTGCCCCTCTTCCTCTTCCGGGGTATATTCAGTAACAAGCATATACTTTAAATCCTCGCCTGTTTCCCTCTTCATTTTCCTTTTGATGCGGTCTAAGTAGTTATGCACATTCTTTTCCGCTTCCTCCAATGACATAGACAAATGTTCATTGTTGTATGTAGCCGATATATGAAAATCATTTGTACCAAAATTAGTATTGGCTATCTGTACGAATCTTCTTTTGCTCCTCTTGTCATTAAGGTTTTTTTGAGCCTGTGAGGATTTACCTTTTTTTCCTTTGCCTACTTCCGGCATATTTGTAACCGCTACTATATCAACCTCTAAGTATTCCTCTCCGCAATATATCCTCTTCTCACGGATAAAGTTCTTTCTCTTCTTTGCCATACCGTTCATTCTCCTTATACTACAAGTCCATAAGGGTACACCTACTAAACCATATACTTATACAAGTATAATCTTATATAAGTATATAATTTTATGAATGTCCTAGATGTTAATACCCCATACAAGGTCCTCAACACGCCCTCATTTATAGCCTTTTGGCGTGTGATTTCAAGGCTTTTTTATTGACTTTGTGCAAGCCTTATAGTATAATTTGAATAGGTGTAATTATCGCTATAAGGCGGTAACATGGAACTTGCATAAGCCACTATGCAAGTTCCTTTTCTTTTGTCCTTTCCCTGTAAATCTTGGTTGCAAAATCTACCGTGTAATACCCTCCACAACCTTTATGTTTTGCCATATACGAGCAACTAAGCGATATTTGACCGCATTTTAAGCATTTAAGTTTAAAGTACGGTAATGCCGTTACCTGTACGTCTAAACAAGGAATATACGGTATCTCCAAGCCGTTATCTGCGTGGTATCTGATACCCTCCACAAAATCCGAATAATCTACCATACTTCCAATATTCTTTATGTTCTCGGTATCCAAATCCCCGACCTCTATAATCTCGCCGTTTACTATGTCTACCGTTATTTCCAAGTCCTGTACTATGAAATAGCCTATTTCCTCTGCTGTTTCGTAAAGCAATATATCCTGCTCATAAATCGGTTTTCCGTGCCTGTCTGCTGCATCCGTCTGTCTGCACATGGTATTTATATCTATCTCATACACATTTGCACCCGGATAACCGCCCTCGTCTATGTAATGACCTGCGGGGCGTACTGCCCCGTCACTCGGTCTTATTGGTGGCTCTGTTATGTATTCGCCCTCTATCCATATTGGATATGGTGTACTACTGCTTTTTGCCTTTGCTCTCACTCTCCTGTACCCCTCTTTCCGCAACCGTGCCGATAATCTCCATAGATGCCGTGTCAGATACCCCCATATCGTCCACACACGGCAATAACTGGTGTATGATGCCCTCGGTGTCAATCCAACGGAATATAACCACATCTGCAAGCCTTACTTTTACCGTGTTGCTGCCGTTTTTTCCTGTGAATCCCTGTAATGTGTTATACTCCCTATCAACGGTTGCTTTGTCTGCTACAAATTCTCTTACCTGTCCGTCTACTTCCAAGGCTACAATATCGCCTGTGTAAATCTCTTTGCCGTTCTTATCCCTGTAAGGTGTCTGTTCCCCCAAGGTGTCCGGGAATATCTCTCTAAAGTCTCCGTAGACCGTGCCAATCTCCGCTATCTCGTCCGTTTCATATCCATAAGACGGCATACCATAGACCCACTCGTAAGATTCCTTTTCCCTGTTATATGTCAATCCTCTGTACTTCATTGTCCTACCTTTCCCAAGGTTTTAGCATAAGAGGGTACTGCTCTTTAATCTCACGGCTACGCTCTACATTGGTCTGTAATATAAGCTGTGCCTTTTGCATTTCCTCTTGTGGCATTTCCTTATCTTTGTACCTGTCTACAAACTCTTGGTATTCCTGTATCTTTTTTCTTAACTCCGCATCCGTGGCGGATATGACATATACGGTACTGCAATGTCTGCAACGCCAATACCTGTATTCGATTTCCCCGACTTTCTTATAACTCGGCTTTATCTTTCCTATGGATTTATGGCACTTATCGCATACGATTGTAGGCTTGTATTTTCTTTTTATTGGTTTCACTTTATTCCTCCTGTAGCACCTTTAGGCTCTTGATATGGGATACTCGGAATAAACAGGATTTACATACATAAGTATCCTTATGAGATAAAAAGTAATACCCGCCTTTCAAGTAAAGGTTAGGGTCGTTTTTTACCTCTTCCGTTCCTGTTTCCCTCAAAACTCCCTGCATTGTTTCGCCGTCAAATAGCTTTACTTCCACGCTCTTACCTATGTGCTTTTCTAATTCGCTTCGTTTCATGGTTGCCACCTTTCAAGTACAGGGGTGCTATCGCACCCCTTAACAGTTATTCAGTAATCAGTTTTCCGTTTACCTCATAAAAAGCGGAGCGGAAACCAACGTCGACGTACGAGTAGGAACGAGGGTAATACAAGGAGAGAGCGGACGGACCCGAATCGGAAGTAAAGTTGAACGCCGACCCACGGATAGGCAAATATTCGCCCTCTGTGGCATCAAAGTATACATAGGTCTTATTCTCTTCCTCTGCTCTTTTGTCCGGGATGATTCCCAAGTCTTTAAGTATCTGCGGAATCTCTGATAACTCAACCTCTAATTCATCAATTCTTACTCCGTCATAATCCGGCGTGTAATCATCTGCTGCCACGGTATCCGTAATTGTAATTTCTCCACATTCCACATTTGCCCTTACCGGTCCCTTGGATGTTTCCGCCTGCTGCCATTCGGTACTATCCTTTGACAGGTCACAATATGGGGATGCCGCTTTATTGTCCGGGATAAACTCTATTACTCCGTCCTTAATTCTTAATCCTGCCAACCATTCCCATACATTACCGTTAAGGTCTGATACTCCATAAGGTGTATGGTCGTGATTCCATGTAACCGGTCCTGTACCTGTATATGTCCGTCCAAGATTGCTTACTTTGCCCTGTTCGTCCTTGTGGTAATAGTCCTTGCCCCAATCGGTGTTACCGTGTGGCATTGTGCCTTTTCCCCTACTCTGATTTAACAGGTATTCATACTCTACGGCGGTCATAAGATGCCAACCTAACCCCTTGCATCTGCAAGCCTGTACCGCTTCGTCAAATGTGATATTTGCGGTCGGGTCTGCCATTGGCATACTGTAGGCTCTGCCGTCAATTACGATATTCGGGTACTTGGATATGTAAATGGCATCCGCCACCTTATCCCCGATTTTGAATACTGCCGGGACCTCTTCGGCATCCTTTGGTCTTACGAATCTGCACATGATAGACGGAATCCCTCTATCATCAAAAATTACTACATTGTTGTGGTTTACTGCGTTCATTGTTCCTTGTCCTCCTGTTTTTTAATGTTTTGCGTAAATGGAATGTAACTTAATACTTCCACGCCTTTTTATACTTTCTTCTGTGTGTAATCCCGAATCGAAAAACGCACAAAAGGTTGTACCGCCTATAATGCTTGTTACAACGATATAATCCCCGATATTATGAAACTCGCACCGCTTCACATTTCTGTATACCGCCGTGTGCTTCTCTGTTCTGCTTCCTGCCATGCTGACCCTCCTTTCTTGGTGTTACCTTTACGGTTATTTCTACACCCTCTCTCTGTCCTATCAGCATAGCCAAAGTATCATAGAAGCGTTGTACCTGTTCTATATTCAAGTCGTATCGCCCTCTCTTCCTCTGCTATATCAACTGCTGCCTGTCTTATTTCTTTGCAATCCTCTTTTAAAAGGTCTGCTGCCATTTCCATAACTTCCAACGGTAGGTTTTCATCTACCACTAGAGAGCCGACCATATCCGCCAACTCTCTAGCTTTTTCTTTTGCGTTTAAATCCAATTCCTTATCTCCTTTATGCTGTTTTTATAGCTCTAACACTTCTAAGGCACGTCATGTATCCTTTTACTTGGTTCTGTTCATCTCTTGATAAGGTTTTGAGGAGTTCAATAAATTCCGTTGTTTCTTTCTTTTCTTTTTCTTCCTGTGATGTGTCATTCTGCATTTTTGTTTCTAACATAGTCTTTACCTCCTTTCTTCGTTGACATTAACCTTGTCTTTGAAAATAGTATACTTGTCTTTGAAAAGTTTGTCAATATCTTTTTACGCTTTTTCTTGACTATGAAAAGTTTATGTGATATTTTATACCTACAGGAGGTGTATAAAATTGAATGAACGCTTAAAAGAACTGCGAAAATACCTTAATTTAAGTCAAAGGGTATTTGCCGAAAAGTTAGGTATAACAGATAGCGGATTATCTAACTTGGAGAGTGGAAAAAGAAACCTCACAGAACAAATGATTATTTCTATCTGTAGGGAATTTAATGTTAATCGTGCATGGCTTGTTGAGGGTGTAGGCGATATGTTTACAAATCTGCCGGAAACTATATTGGATGAATTGGCTTTGCAATTTGAATTAACAGAGGATGAAAAAGACTTGGTAACAGATTTCTGTGAATTACCCAAGGAACAACGTAGTATAGTTATGAATTTTATCCGTGGTTTTAAGGATAAAAAATAAGGGTCGGTTGCCCGGCCCTTTTCCTTTACTCCTGTGTGTATATGTATTGTATAAAGCGGTGGATTCTCTCCAACAACTTTACATCATCTATACGCATGAGCATATCAATAATGGATTTTCGTATTTTTTCCTGCATGACGGCAACCCTCCTTTGTGCTTATGTATATATTATACTGCTGCACTTTGGATTTTTGTTAAAACAGGGTACGATTTCCATAATATTGGAAATTATTTGTAATCGCTATCGAATAAATCCGTTATTTTCATTCCTAACGCTTTTGCTATAGCTTCCAATTCTGCTATGGTCGGGGATACCTTTTCATTCTCAATATTATTGAGCGTGCTTTTACTTATCCCTGTCATTTTCGATAGCTTGACAAGTGTAACTTTTTTATTATTTCTCGCCTGCCAAGTTAATATTTTCATCTTACACCTCCTAGATATTTTTATTATCCCCGGAGGTTGACAGGCTATTTATTTAATGTATGGAGGTCTTTAAATGAAAAGGATTTTATTACTATTATCGGTTCTGTTATGTTTATCGTTCTGCTCCTGTGGTATGTTTGTAGATACCGATACGCCAAAATCAGCAGAACTAAGAAAGGAATATGCCTATTACGAAAACTCTGTTGCTTCAATCCGTGGTGCTTGCAATGTTTCCCCGGAAGAAGCGGACGATATTTTTATTACCCTCGTAAATGATTGCGGTGTTGATAAAGAAATATCCGTATCAAGTTTTGTCAACGCTCCATACTCTGTAAAGTATGGTTCTAAAACCCTTTCAATGACACTTGATAATAACATTGTATCTACTGTATCAGACGGAGATAAACAGCTTTATCCCTCTACCCCTGCTTCTACTGAATCCGTTACCGCTAATACCGAAACAGAAACGGCAGCAGAATCCAAAGCAGAAACAACCGTACCGCACCGTACCGATAGCGATATAGTCGGTGTAAGTGATAAGGATATTTCCGACATTGATATAAACTATTTTGGTGATGTAAGGAATGATGTTACCGGGAACTGGCGTTATTCTATGACAGCAGATAATATTGATATAGAAAATTATGCCCTGTCATATTATAAAACCTATTTCAAAAGTGATACTGAAATACACGGTATTATAAACTTTACTCGTAAAACCACTTCAAGTATTCGTGTTAATGGTGGTATTCTATTCCTTGATATTTACGATTATGTAGACGGAGAGGAAAAGGATGCTAAGTTGATGTTTTCCGGCACTCTTCTTAAAAGCTATATGATTTATACCGATAACGGAGATATTCAACAGATACAATAAAAACAGAAACCGCCAACTACTGTAATAGCTGACGGTTTCCTAATTCCTTTTGTTAGACAAAGGAACTGATTTAAACGCACCTGTATTATAGCAGATTTTCTATTGTCTTTCAAAGGGTTTTTATTTTTTATACCCATTTTTCTAAGAAAGGCGGTTTGCTATATGTCTACCACACATTTTTACTCACATTACCCGACCATAGAATATAAAACCTGTGCTTTATATGTCCGCTGTTCCAAGGAAGAACAAGCCAAGTTTGGCGATACCATAGAAGCACAGATAGAGGACTTAAAAGCCTTTGCAAAGCTGCACCATTTAAAAATCCATGCAATCTATGTAGATGAGGGGCATACCGCAAGAAAGAAGTATAACAAGCGTAAGGAATTTATGCGGATGCTCCAAGATGTAGAATTGCATAAATTTGAGTATATCATATTCACAAAATTAGACCGTTGGTTTCGTAATATTGCCGATTTCTATAAGATACAGGAAATACTTGATAACAACGGCGTAACTTGGCTTACCGCCTTGGAACGCTATGAAATGGAAACGACCAACGGCAAACTTAACGTAAATATCCGCCTGTCTGTTGCACAGGATGAAGCCGACCGGGATAGTGACCGTATTAAGGACGTATTCCGTCTTAAAGTCAAAAAGGGGGAAGCTATTACAGGCAGCCTACCTATTGGCTTAACTGTCGGAGAAAATGGCAATGTTGACATTGACCCCGATACGGTTCAAATTGCTTATGATATGTTTGATTATTTTGAAACGCATAATAGTAAGCGTGGTACTCTCCTGTACCTCATTGACAAGTACGACCGTTATTTTTGTTATGAAACTATCGCCCGTGCTTTAAGGAATCCTCTGTATAAAGGGGAATACAGGGGCAACCCGGATTACTGCCCTAAGATTATCGACCCTGCCCGATTCGACCGTATACAGGTGCTTGGCAAACGTAACGTAAAGGTTCGTAAGAATAACCGTTACTATGTCTTTTCCGGCTTGGCTCAATGTAAAGAGTGCGGTCATGCCCTCGTAGCCAATACAACCGTACAGAAAAGGTATAACAGGGAATATACACAATACAGATGCAATTATTACTCAAACTCTCATTTATGCACTCATTCGCACGGAATGAATGAAAAAGCTATAGAAAAATATTTATTGGATAATATAAAGCCGGAACTTGAAAAGTATGTTACCGCTTATGAGGTAAAACAGAACGCACCAACCAAAAAGGCGGACCCAAGCAAAATTAAAACCAAGATGCAAAGGCTCAAAGAATTGTATGTAAATGAACTGATAGACCTTGACGATTACCGCATAGAGTACGAACAATATAAACAGGAACTTGATAAACTTACCTCAACTGCTGCCCCGGAAGTAAAAGACCTGTCCGCTATCCGCTCATTCCTTGCCCTTGACCTCCAAAGTATATATGATAGTCTGACCCCACAGGAAAAGCGTACTTTATGGAGTAGTATTATTGATAAAATCATCATTTCAGACGGCGGAGATATTGAGATAGTTTTTTTATGATGTTTGTTGTACTATCTTATACGCTCCTGTTGGCTCATCTGCCAAAATTAATTCGGGATTTGTTATTATCGCACGTGCCACTGCTGCCCTTTGCTTCTGTCCTCCTGACACCTCGTATGGATATTTATTAAGCAGCTTTTCAATTCCAAGCAATGAAGCTATAGGCGCAAGCCTTTTTTCCATATCCCTATAGTCCACACCTGACAGCACAAGCGGTAAAAAGATATTGTCCTTCAGTGAAAAATTGTCAAGCAGATTAAAGTCCTGAAATACGAAGCCCAGATGCTCACGTCTGAAGGCAGATATCTCCTTTTCCTTCAATGAGACAAGGTTCTTTCCGTTTAAGAGTACCTCTCCCGCTGTCGGCTTATCAAGTGCCGCGAGAATATTTAAGAGTGTCGTCTTTCCCGAGCCGGACTCTCCCATGATTGCCACATACTCACCTTCCTCTACAGAGAAATTGATATTTTTCAATGCCTGTACCTGGTTGCCGCCAAATCTGGTGGTATATATTTTTTTGAGGTTGCTTACTTCCAAGATTGCCATTTCAATGCTCCTTTGCGATTATTTCTACAATGTTATTTTTTGTTACCTTTATTTGTAACTATTCAGAACCGTCCCACGCACATTCGCAAAACCGCACGATACTCGTGCTTTCTCGCTGCTACGCAGCTAATTTTGCTCATATGTGTGGGGGTGGCTCTATTCGAGCCACCTTGATAACAAGAAAATCTGCTGCTTACATGCAAGCATGACGCATCAGCTTTTCTTGTTATCTGTGGTTCTGAATAGTAACCTTTATTTTTTATATGACGTCATAATCGGCTTCACAACTTACATTGTTGCCGCTTCATGTAATTATAATAACAAAAGACCGGAATGTATGCTATCGAATCAGCTTACATTTCGACCTCGTATCTTACATTTTTGTAAGAAATAAATTTGTAGTTGACAAATAACCTTACATGTATTATTGTATTAATCAAATAATACAGTAGTACAAAGGCAGGTGAAATGATGGAATGGAATTTTAACAACGAAACGCCCATATACCTACAGATCATAGACCGGTTCAAGATGGAGATTGCAAACGGCAGCCTAAAGCCAGGTAACAAAGTGCCATCCGTAAGAGAGCTGGCATTGTCAGCCGGTGTAAATCCAAACACCATGCAAAAGGCTCTATCCGAGCTTGAGCGTGACGGGTATCTGGAGTCGAGACGTACCTCAGGCAGATTTGTCGCAGACATGGGAAATCAGGCTGACTCACTAAAAAATGATCTGGCACATAAGCTGTGCAGTGAATTTTGTGAAGGGATGGAAAAGGTAGGTTTTACTCCCGAACAGTCCCTTACTGTATATGAAAATTATCTTAAAAGTTTAAAAAAGGAGTGATGTAAATGGCAGAACGTATTGAAATCAAAGGTCTAAGCAAAAACTATAAGAGCCATAAAGTTATCGAAAATATGAATGTGATTTTTCCGGGTGGAAAGATTATCGGCATCCTCGGTCCTAACGGCAGCGGTAAAAGCACACTTATAAAGATGCTTGCCGGAGTATTGCAGCCAAACACGGGGCAGATACTGATAGATGGTAATCCTGTCGGAGTAAAGAGCAAGGCTATGGTATCATATCTTCCTGAGCGGACATATCTTAATCCGTCAAAAAAGGTGAGTGATATCATTGCATTTTTCAAGGATTTCTATGCTGATTTCTCACCTGAGCGTGCAAATACCATGCTTGAGAAATTCGGAGTTGATCCACAGGCAAAGATCAAAAGCCTCTCAAAAGGTATGCGTGAAAAAGTACAGATCGTGCTTGTAATGAGCAGGAATGCAAAGCTTTATCTGCTCGATGAACCTATGGGTGGTGTTGATCCTGCCGCAAGAGACTATATTTTACGCACAATAATCGAAAACTATAATGAAGATTCAACAATTCTTATCACAACTCATCTAATAAGTGATATAGAAAAAGTGCTCGATGATGTGGTATTTATCAGAGATGGCGGTATTTTCCTAAACGATTCCGTAGACAATATCCGCACTAATTACAAGAAAAGTGTTGATGAGCTTTTCAGGGAGGTGTTCGCATGCTGTTAAAATTAATTAAATATGATTTCAGGGAACAATTCAAGGAACATATCGGACTTTATGCACTGGTGTTTGTGTCAGCCCTGACAGAAATAATTTCGGAAAGCTTTAAATTGGATCTTGTATCCGTATTCTTTTGGATATTGCATAGCCTGTCAATGATCGCCATGCTGATCTGCAGCTTTGTGATCATAGTTCTTTACTTCAGACGCAATCTGTTAAAAGACGAAGGCTACCTCATGAATACGCTGCCTGTGGAGCCATGGATGCTGTATGTGTCAAAATTCCTGACAGCTTTTGTACTTTTTATACTCGACCTGATAGTTGCTATTTTAACATTTTCTATAATAAACCATGGCTTTGCATGGATTGGAGATATTATAAGAGGCATGTCTGATGAATTTGCCAATGCCGGATTTACAACGAGTCCTGTTGTAATGTTTGGCAGTATTGCAGTAATATCTCTGCTCTACACGATCTCTATACTGTTTTTCAGCCTTACTACCGGCTACAGGGCAAATGGAAGCAAAGATGCTTACTCTGTACTTACTTTCATTGTACTGTATGTAATCGGTCAGGTCGCAAATATTATAGTGATGATTTTTACATATTTTATTCCGCTGTCATCAAAGGGATCTATCACCTATATTTTAACGGTATTAAACCCGCAGGAGATTACAGGTCTTATGAATAGAGTGGTCATCGGTGCACTTGCCGTATCGCTGATCCTCACTGTGGTGTATGTCGCAGGCTCGATATACAATATGACAAAGAAACTTAATCTGGAGTAGAAAAAAGAGGATTGGCACAGATGTGCTGATCCTCTTTTATTCCTCTCGCTTTTTAATTATTTATTTTCCAAATAAATCCTAATCCCTCGTATCCGCATAATCCAGATTAAACCCAATCCACACCTTAGTTCCTTTTCCAAGCTCTGACTCCATGCGGATTGTATGCCCCAGCTTATCTGCCATCTGCCAGCACAGATAAAGCCCTATTCCCGTAGCCTTCTTATCGGCATGACCATTGTAGCCTGTGTAGCCCTTTTCAAAAACACGTGGCAGATCCTCTGCTTTGATTCCTATTCCGGTATCCTTTATTGTAATAAAAAACCGATCTTTTTCCTCTGCAGTTTCTATTGTAACAAACCCCTGCGGTGTATATTTTATGGCATTTGAAAGTATCTGTTCCAGTATAAATGCAAGCCATTTTTCATCGGTATATACCTGTTTTTTTGTACCTGAATAATTTATCCCAATATGCCTTCGGATCATAATCTTTGCATATTTTTTAATGGTATCACGTATGACACCATCCAGACTGACTTTTTCAAGCACAAAATCATTTTCGGTGCTGCTCACACGCTGATACTGCAGCGCCATGCTGACATATTCCTCTATGCGGAACAATTCGTCCTCAAACGAGTCCATGTTATCTGACAGCAGGTACTGACTCTGTTCATCATCACATATAAGCTGTCCAAGCTCCTCCCGCTCTACCTCAAGCAATAGTTTCATAGCTGATATCGGGGTCTTTATCTGGTGCACCCACATAGAATAGTAGTCTCTCATACGAGATTGCCTGACTGCAGCACTGCTTTCTGACTCACTTCTTGCAATGCTTTGATTTTCCAGCAGCCGGTGATAAAGTATCTCCACATCATCTGTTGCTTCCGGAAGCTGTGCCTGCTCCTCAACCGGACGCTTTAAGGCATTGCTTAGAGCCTTTACCTTGCTTCTATATCTGAAAAATCCAACCAAAACTGTTATCAGAAGAAGTATTGCATCAAGCACTGCCGCATACACCACATCCTGTTTGCGCGCACCAATCAGGTACATGTAAAGCAAATGGATGCATGACATTGTGATTATCATCAGAATCCATATATAGTTTTGTTTTATAAAGTTTGTCAGATGCGGTTTATTTTGTGTTTTTGCCATGACCTCTCACCCCAGCCTGTACCCAAGCCCCTTTTTTGTGACAATAAAGCTCTCAAGCCCTATAGAATCCAGCTTTTTACGCAGCCTGTTGACATTCACCGAAAGTGTATTCTCGTCCACATACGCATCACTCTCCCACAGCTTTTCCATTAGAAGGCTGCGTGATACAATCCTTTCTTTGTTGTCAAAAAGTGTCTGCAATATTTTGAGCTCATTCTTTGTAAGCTCGAGCCTTTTGTCGTCATAGGTTATGGTGGCATCAGATATATTGAACATGGCGCCATTATGCTCCAAAACACTGTTGTTTGCGCCAAAATCATAGCAGCGCCTGATGATAGCCTGTATCTTTACAGTCAGCACATCAAGGTCAAACGGCTTTGCTATAAAGTCATCAGCCCCCATACTGACTGCCATCACTATATTCATATTATCAGCAGCGGATGACAGGAAAACCACAGGAACCTTTGATACCCTTCTGATTTCCGTACACCAGTGATACCCATTGTAAAACGGCAGACCGATATCCATAAGCACAAGCTGCGGATCAAATGCTGCAAATTCTGACATTACAGCATCAAATTTCTGCACTACATGCACATCATAATCCCATTTTTCCAAATGTCTTCTGACAAGCTTTGCTATGGTATCGTCATCCTCAACCAAAAATATTCTATACATTATTTTACGCTTTCTTCCATGATAATCTCAGCCGCATCGATGATGAGCTGTGATGCCTTCATACGAAGTAAATCCGGCTTGAGCTGTGCCTTTGGAAGCACCTGCTTTACAACGTCAACAGGCTGACCATACTTCTGTGAAATAAGCTCATACTGCTCATCCATCTCCTCGTCAGATACAGTGATATTTTCTACTCTGATGATTTCATCGAGAACAGCCTCAAGTTTTGCCTGCTTCTGTGCTACCGGCTTGAGCTCATCCTTTAAGCTGTCCATAGTCTTGCCTGTCATCTGAAGATACTGCTCCATAGCCACACCCTGCTGTGCAAATGATGCTGCCATCTGCTGAAGCTGCATATTTACCGCTGTCTCTACTGCCTGTGGAGAAACAAGGCATGAGCTGCTTTCAAGAATCTGGTCATAGAGCTTTTCTCTTGCCGCATCAGCCTTTCTTGCCTCTACCTGGTACTCAAGATACTCGTTGATATATTTCTTTAAATCCTCCACTGACTGTACCTCAGGGAAATTGAGAGATGCTGCAAACTCATCGTTCAGCTCTGCTTCCTTCTCATTGTAAATCTCGTGCAGCTTAACCTTGAAAACAACCGCTTTGCCTGCAAGCTCCGGCGCATGATACTGCTCAGGGAATGAGAGATTGATGTCTCTGTCCTCACCGATTTCCATGCCTACAAGCTGCTCCTCAAAGCCCGGAATAAAAGAGCCTGAACCGATCCCCAGAGGATATTTCTCAGCCTTTCCGCCCTCAAACGCAACTCCGTCCTTAAAGCCCTCGTAGTCGATTACTGCCGTGTCGCCCATCGCTAATGGGCCTGTTTTCTGCTCTCTGACAGGATTTCCTGCGAGAAGTGTCGCTATCTGTGAATTGACATCCTCCTCTGTATATGCAATATAAGGGATGTTTGCCTTTAATCCTTTGTAATTTCCTAATACGATGTCCATGATTATACCTTTCTTTTATGTGTATTTATATCTGCTTAACGAAGCTGTTATATGCAAATAGTATACACTAGTTACCAAATAAAGCCAATAAAAAAACTCATTGCATGCTTTAAAAAGGATTGTAAGGCTGTGATACGTGAAAATGGTTCTAATCTTACGCAATCAGACCATTAATAGCCTTCAATTCATACAACGTAAATGGATCAATATCTATACAATCACTTTCATCCATTTTTCCGGAAATATCCCATGCAAGCGTTCCATTCATTACCGTACATGCATTTTTAAAATTTTCAATATCTCTCAAAGGCTCAAAAATTGAAGACTTAAGATCTTGTGTTGTATCATAATCAACTATTTTACCATCATCAAAGAAAACCTGTACATGATAATTATCTAAAGGTATTACCTGTACAACTGTAGGAAAATATTCATTCATATATTTCACCTCTCATTATATAAGTGGATTAATTTTGTTCAACGGTTTCATGTCCTTAGCCAATTCCCAATTCTGCATTAATTCATCCTGATGAATCGTACACCAGGCCAATATCAATCGTAATTGTTTATTCGGCAAAGAACCTCTGATTACTTGTATATTATTAATATCTACCAATGCTTTATGTCCATTATATTCAGCATGAAAATGTGGTGGCATATGGTCATTATAATACATAGTGACTCTAATCCCATAAAATAATGATATCTCTGGCATATTTTACCCTCTTTCTATAAAAACAAATCCGCAATACTATATCAATAGTATAGCGGATTTACATCTAAAACACAAATTACAAATTATCCTTTTATTTGCTGTATTCTAAATATTTAAGCAACACGTCAGATATTACAATTCAATCAGGAACAGAAATGCCAACCCATAATAGGTCACAACTGCCACCAGATCATTCACCGTAGTGATAAGAGGACCTGACGCAACTGCCGGGTCAATCTTTATCTTGTGGAAAAACATCGGAATCACGGTGCCCACAAGGCTTGAAATTGCCATTGCCACAAGCAGTGAAACTCCTACGCAGCCTGATACCGCAAATGCTCCGAGCCATGTGTAGCCCTTGAACAGATGCACATATATTCCCAGAAATACAAGTGCCATTATTCCGAGCAAGCCACCATTTACAAGGCCTATTCTTACCTCTTTTACTACGAGAAAAAGCTTCTGCTTACCGCTTAAATTCTCATCCATGAGTACTCTGATTGTGACAGCAAGTGACTGTGTTCCTACGTTTCCTGCCATGTCAAGCACCAGCGACTGGAAGCAGATGACTATCGGCAAAGCCGCTACCACATTCTCAAATATTCCAACTACGGAAGACACTATCATTCCAAGGAAAAGCAGGATGATAAGCCACGGCATTCTCTTTTTCATGCTCTGCAGCGTGGTTTCCTTCAGATCCTCCTCTGCGGTCAGTCCGGCGAGCTTTGCATAGTCCTCGCCCATCTCATTGTCTACCATCTCTACAATATCATCAGATGTGATGACACCGAGTATATGCTTATCCTTTGAGAGCACCGGAATTGAATCCTCTGCGTAGTCCTTGATTGTGTCGATACAATCTTCGATTTTCTCATGGTCGAGCACATACGGATATGAATGGGCTATAATGCTTTCCAGATTCATGCCCTCCCTGGCTGTGATTAAATCCTTTAAATCAATAGCTCCCGCAAAGCATTCATCTGAATCAACCACATATATAGTCATGATATTGTCGTTTTCGCCCGCCTGCTTCACAAGCTGACTCATCGCCTGCTTCACTGTCAGACCGCTCGGAATACAGATGTAGTTGGTTGTCATATAGCTGCCGATTTCATCATCGTCATATGACAGAAGCATCCTGACATCCTTTTCCGCTTCCTCATCCAGATGCTCTACAATCTCCTTCTTGTCCTCATCCTCCAGATTTTCAAGCAAATCGACAGCATCATCCGAATCCATCAACGATACTACCCTTGCAGCCTGCTCCACAGACAGCTCATCAAAATAGGCCTGTGGCTCATCAAGATATGCAAAAATCTCCGCAGTCCGCTGTGTGCCAAGGAGCCTGTACAGACGTTTGCGCTCCTTCTCGTTCATTCCTGCAAGCATATCAGCAATATCATTCTCATGATAATCTGACAAAACCTCCAGAATTTCCTTATCCGTTTTGTGACTTCTCAATAAAACAAGAAGCTCTTCGTATTTCTTTGTATTCATGTCTATTTCTCTCCTTTCTCATTTCCGATAGCATTTTCCACATAAAAACTATATGCGGTTCTCCAAAATCCCGAGATTTTGAAGCATAAAAATCACTCCATGATAGAAAGGACGAAACCCGTGCACTCCATAAATCTGCGCACGAAAAAAGCACCTAACGGTGCCCTGATATATAAACAAGTATGCATTTGTGCACAGCAAAATACAGCACGGCGTAAGCTGATATTCCTAAATATTCCTAAATATCCTACACTGTACCTCTAAAAACTATCCGGTGATGAATCCTTCCACGGACAGAATCCACTATGCCTGCCAATACAATACTCACTTGTATATCAGCACCGATGTTGTTCTTACTTCGCCCAAGACCATCACTACTGTCCATGAAATTCACCTCCATACTTAGATTCTAAATTTCTAAAGTTAAAGTAATAGATTCGATATACTTCACCGGCCTGCAGATATCTGTCACGTCAGTAAATCCTACCAAACTCTTAACCGTAGAAATTGTATCATCAATATACACAATTTTCAACCCATTAATTATATCTTAAGAAACATCATACCTACATTTTACACGCGCGAAGCTGCCTAGATACTGTAGAAATTATGCCCATGAAACGCAGAAATGCCCCGCCAAGGACGGCGGGGCAAGGATTATATTTTTTACTGGTTCTCTGTCGGTTCATCTGTCTCCGACTCACTGTCGTGCTCCACGGCAGGATCCACATATGTATACGCATTCTCAGACTTTCTGAAAATAGTATCGCTTGATCCAACCTGGCACACAGTTATCTCATCACCATCACTGATGTCTTCCTTATTGATAGCAAGCACACCTGCTGAGAGATAAGTTGTAGCCACCTTGGAGTCGTTGATGTAAACCTTACTCCAGTTAGTAAAGTTGTGACCGTAAATATATACTGTATCACCGGTCGATGAATCAGACACATTTGTAATGTCCACCTTGTCAATTCCCATGACAAGATCTGAAGCCGGATATAAATCTACGCCATTGTAGCAGTAGCGCTTTCCATAGAGGATATCGTACTGTAACAGGTCAAGACCATCCTGATATGATGCCTCATCTGTACTGTTCATCTGAGTCTGATGATAGTTCATGATAGTTCCCTCATGGATACCCACAGTGTCTGTAGTCTGGGCAAGAAGCTGGTAAGCATAAAGGTCAGCATCCTCCTTTGGCAGTCCCATGTTGTTCCATGTGATGTACTTTGTCTTGTAGATATCACCTGACTTCATATCAGAATTCTGAAGTCCCATTGTAGGGAGGTGATCGCCAAACATAACAACGATGGTGTCCTCATCTCTCTTAGAGAGCTCATCTGTGAGCTCCTTGATGAAGCGGTCTGCCTCGTTGAGCTGGTTTACATAATATGTCCAGGCATTTTTCATGCCCTCATCCTCAACACCTGATACGGTGTATGTAGGATTCTCGATAACAGGCTCCTTTGGATAATCTCCGTGAGTGCCAACTGTGATGATATAAGTAAAATCAGACTGATCCGGTGTAGCATCAAAGGTCTTCATTGTCTCGCTGACAAGGATATCATCTGTAGGCCAGCTTCCGTTTGGAGTGTACTCTGTGATATTCATGAGCTCCTTGCTGGTAAAGGTATCAAAGCCCATCTGTGAAAATGCATTGGTACGGCTGTAGAAATTACCACCGTTGTTGTGCACTACATGTGTTGCATATCCAATCTTAGATAAATCTGAGGCAATGCTCTCGCAATCTGTCTGCTTTAATATAGTCTTGTATGGATACTCTCCTGTACCAAAATACTGCATGCTGAGTCCTGTAAGCATCTCAAACTCTGTGTTTGCAGTTCCTGCTCCGACTACAGGTACAGTCAGATATCCGCTTGAATAGTTTTTCTCAAGCTCATGGAATGTAGGAATAGGATCCTCATTCACCTGAAGGAAATTAATCTCGTCCGGGTCACAGAATGACTCTAAAAGCACACAGATGATGTTTGGACCGGTCTTTCCGTCCACTGTGGTGGTCTGTTTCTGTGAATTGACCTTCTGCTCCACATCTTCCACATTCTGCTTATTGTAGTCCTCAGGCTTTTTCATTCCACGGTCCACTACAGTAGATGAAAATGAGTATACAAAGCCATAATCATCATAGCCCTGAGCGATATTTGAATAGTAGCTGGCAACTACATTGGTATTTTGTGCCACATTGGTTGTGACAGGAATTGCTACGAAAAGCAGTGCTAAAAATGCCACTGAAACGCCTGCATAACGGATTTTGCCTGTATATTTAGGTCCCTTGATAAAAAGTGCCACAAGAAACAGTGCAAATGTGCCAAGTCCAAATACAACTATTGTAGCCTGCTGCGCTGTAAAATAGCTGGTATTGTTCATGGCTAAAAGCTCCGGAATACACTTTAAATCAGTATAACCAAACGGTGTGACACGGTTTGAAAGCACACAGCCGTTGATGATTCCGAGGATAGTCCAAAAGCCTGTGATTATTACCCTTGCAAAAGCCCTGCGCCTGAACAGATACACAAGTGAAAATGATACAAACACTAAAAATGAGTTGTACATAAACGCAAGTGTATGTGCATCTACGAACTTACATGCAGAGATAAAGTTCCTGCGCGAGATAATCTCTACTATAAATACGATAGCCATAGCTATGATTGCATGGAATAAAAGCGAATATTTATTTAAAAAATCAATTCTGCGATAATATTTTTCTGAATGAATCTTGTCTTTCTTTACAAAGAGCTTTTGTTTAACGACATTCAATACATCAAATATTTTCTTCATCTTTTCCTCCTATTTGCCTTTCTTTTACCTTCTCTTTACTACATGATAATATAGTCAAAAATATGCACAAAAACAAGAGCATTTTTTTATAAAAATTGACGTCAAAAATATTGTTTTTGGGTAAATATTGATAATAAAATTAACTCTTTTTACCTTTTTTGGTTGTTTTCGTAAATTTTCAGTATGAAAACTATTGTTTAATCCGTGGGTAATATGATTATGAAGCCAATGGAACGAAATGTAAATAGGGAAATTGCATATTTAAAGAAAGTTTAATATTTAAGAGTACAGGCATATATACCGCACCCGGTGGATATATGCCTGCTTCATTACGAAATATTTAAATGCGCTCAAGTACTTCTGTTGCTTTTGCGAGGTGGTCGTTTTCTATGCTGTAGAAATCACCCTTATCGGCGATAGCTGCATATGATGTATCGAGCGGCAGCTTGCCAAGCACCGGTACTGAAAGCTCTTTGGCGATCTCGTCTATATGGCTCTCTCCGAAAAGCTTTATCTCCTTGCCGCAGTCAGGGCATTTGAGATAGCTGAAGTTTTCTACCACACCAAGCACTGTGATGTGCATTGCCTCTGCCATGTTGTATGCCTTTTTGACAATCATATTGACAAGCTCCTGCGGTGATGTGACGATTACGATTCCATCTACCGGGAGTGACTGGAATACGGTAAGAGGTACATCGCCTGTTCCCGGTGGCATATCAACGAATAGATAGTCTATATCGCCCCATGCTGTCTCGTTCCAGAACTGTTTTACTACTCCGGCAATGACAGGGCCTCTCCAGATAACTGGATCCTCCTCGTTGTCCATGAGCAGGTTTACTGAGATGAGCTTGATGCCCTCTTTTGTCTCATACGGATGCATCAGGCCGTTTTCGTCTCCGAGTATCTGGTCATGTGCACCAAACATCTTTGGTATTGACGGTCCTGTGATATCGGCATCAAGGATACCTACCTTATAGCCCTTCTTTGCCATGTTTACCGCCAGTGAGGATGTGACGAATGATTTTCCTACTCCGCCCTTTCCGCTGACAACTCCTATTACACGCTTGATGTTTGAAAATTTATTCTGCTCTACGAGGAAGCTCTGTGGTCCGCCATTATGTGATGGACAGCCCTCGCAGCTTGATTTTGTGCAGCTTCCCGCGCTGCTACAGCTACTGTTTTCCGGCATTTTTATCTCCTTTTCCTATGAGAGAGCAATTGTTGTATTTCACAATATATATTTGTGATTGCGATTTCTTCTCATATCCTGTGTTTATTTATGTGTTTATCGTTCATATTTCATACGACATCTATATAATGTAGTATAACACGTATGCAGCATTTTTTATGCTTTTTTTCAAAAACACCCCTATTCCCACCTGTTTAATCGTATTTATTTTACAACTATTTGCTTTAAACTATTTGCCCGGAAATTCAGCCACCTTTTCATGTTTTGTCACTACATATCCATAATCGTGCTACGTTTGCCCTTTTTATTATGTGGATATTCACGCAGCTTCACAACATAATCGAGATTCACTACCTGCACTCCATTTTTATTTTCCAACACAATTCCATTATCTGTAACTTCCTTTATTACTCCATCAGCTCTTCCATCCAATAAATTGATATAGACATCTTTTCCTATAAAACGTTCTGCTAATTCTCTCATAATTTTTCCTGCACTCCTTTGACTATTGTTTATTTTGCCTTTTTTCATAATTCTTTTTGCTGCATATCGTTTCCGTCTTTTCCACGGAAGATACAATATTATAAGCATCAAAAGCAAATAATAAATGAACCATGTGTTATCCATAGCTTGCCTCCCTACCGCATCAGGCCGCCTTAAAGTACTTTATTGCACTTTATCGCAGCACTGCAATATGCACACTGGCTGACAAGCCATATCAGGCAGACGACAAATGATGGTAAAAATCCTATATCAAACGTCAAAGCACCTATTGCCAGAATAACAGATAGTGCGCAACATACTGAATTGGTCACCTTGAATGCCTCAAAGGCACATCTGCCTATCATGATTTTTTCTGCTTCATCGCAGCTGTCTACCCATTTCTTTTGAAATTTCAGATCATATACCGAAGCAGTTTTCTCCGGATACATTATCTTGGTAATATCAACCGCCTTTTGCTGGATGATTATTCCCTCAGCCAGTATTACCAGAAAGGCCACAATTCCCAGCACATACATGTTAAAATTTTTATCAAGCATTGCAAATCCACCTGAATATGTTGCGCTGATAAGGAAAAATGCACATATCAATACAATGCTGCTTATCATGAGTATCACATTAAGCTTCTTCTCTGCGATGTCGCATATAGATTCATCCTCTCCATCCCATGCCAAAAGCAGCCTTTTTGTCTTTTTATAAACAGGTATGACCACTATCGGTGTGATGACGGCTATAGCAAGCAATATCCAGCTCGAAACATATTTGCTGAAAAATGCTCCCGCGCTTTTCATGCTGCCTGCAAACTGATCAACACCATATTTTGTGGAATAAAATCCAGCAATACCACCCACAATTGCTCCCACGAGTGTAATAAGCAAAAATCCCGGCATAGCCTTGCGGTTTGCTTTTTTAATATCATTTCTCTCCATCTTCATCTTCCTCCTGCAAATAAAATACATCTTCAACTGTAACACCGCACACCTTTGCTATCGTCAGTGCCAGGGTAACTGATGGTGAATAGTCGCCTCTTTCTATAAGGCTGATTGTCTGTCTCGACACACCACACAGCCTGCCCATCTCCTGTTGATTGACATTCAGCGCGGCCCTGCGTTCCTTTAAACGATTCTTCAGTGTCATATAGCGCCTCCGTGTGACAATTATTTTTGTCTGTTTGACAACTTTGCTTGTCATAATGTATTATATTCTTGTCATAAATGATTGTCAAGGGTAAATAGGAGGTAAATAGCGGTAAATAGCAAGGTGTAATTAATTGAAGCATAATAAATGCCGGATGAAATATCATATTTCTATCCGGCATTTCATTTATAACCTCATTATTTTTCGCTTTAAACTTCATTTTCAATTAAATTTTCTCCCATTTTCAACAATTAAAACCGCCACCAGCGAGCTTACCAGCAGAAACATCGGATAAAACAGATACGGCAGTATATTAAAGGCTGACACATCATGCCCCAGCTCATGTACTGCCGATATGGCCACGAGCATCTGCGCTCCATATGGTATCACTCCCTGAAAAATGCACGAAAATGTATCCAGTATAGACGCTGTTTTACGCGGAGTTATGTCGTATTTCTGAGCCATTTCCTTTGCTATCGGATTTGCCATAACTATAGCAACTGTGTTGTTGGCAGTGGCAATATCGATAAGTCCTACCAGAAGTCCCATACCTAGAAGTCCACCTCTTTTGCCCTTGAATGTCCTGTAAATTCCAGAAAGTAGGGCATCAAAGCCGCCATATTCACGAATCAGCGCACACATAGCTGCCACAAGCACTGCGACCATGCAGGTTTCAAACATGCCTGACGCTCCACTTCCCATATTGGTAAGCAGATCGTATGGTGCTGTATTTCCTGTTGCGAGCATTATGACCGTTCCCGATATGATTCCTATTATAAGCACTACAAATACATTTATTCCTGCAATTCCACCGATCAGCACGAGAATATACGGTACTATCTGCAACAGATGATATTCCTGCGATACAGCGCCCGCGATATCTGTCCTGAATGACAGAATTGCTATAACAACCAGCGTCATTACTGCCGCCGGAAGTGCAATAAAAAAATTCTCCCTGAATTTGTCATTCATCTGACAGCCCTGTCCGTTACATGCGGCAATGGTCGTATCTGATATAAAAGAAAGGTTGTCTCCGAACATCGCGCCACCCATTACGGAGCCTATACAAAGTGGCAGCCCAAAGCCCGATGCATCCGATACTGCTGCCGCTATCGGCACAATCAGTGTTATGGTTCCAACTGACGTACCCATCGCAATAGACACAAAGCATGCCACAACAAAAAGCACCATCACCGCAAACCTTGCCGGTATCAGTGACAGCATGAAATATGCCACGCTTTCCGCACTGCTTCGTCCTACTACACCCACAAACGCTCCCGCTGTAAGGAAAATGAGCAGCATTGTTATGATATTTTTGTCAGCCAGTCCCTGTGCCATTATCTCAAGCTTTTGGTCGAATTTCACACTACGGTTCTGCAGACACGCCACCAGTATTGCCACGAGAAATGCTATTATGATGGGCACATTATAAAATCCCATCGGGATTTTCATTACATATTCAAAAAGTATCCCCAATCCCAGATACAGTACGAGAAATACTGCTATTGGTAACAGGGCTATTGGATTTTGTTTTTTCACGTTTATATGTTTCCTTTACATTTTTTTAGCAATTTTCATCATAAGTAATCATCATTAGTATGTCAATAATAATATGCTATCTATTATAATTTTATGTAACTGTTCAGTACCTTCACAGTTGTGAGCCGCAAGCGTTTCGCACTGAGTTAAAAGGATAGCACGATAAAAATCCCAAAACAGGCTATATTTTGGGGCTGGATTTTGGGTGCTGTTTTAGGGATTTCTGCAGTTTCAGCTACTTTTTCACAGAGTTTTCCGGCTCTTGGGCTGGATTTTGGGTTGGCGCTAGAATATAACCATAAAAAAAGCCAAACATGCTATTAAGATATGGCATTCATTGATTAACCAAATACATCAAATTATGCATCAAATTGATGCTCATATGATCTGCTATCCCAAAAACAACATTTCCTCTTTTTATATAAACCAGACAAAACGCAAT
>URDU01000024.1 GCA_900546625.1 uncultured Lachnobacterium sp.
TTCCGCAGCAAATTGCTACTTTCTCGGTGTAGTGCGGGTCACTAAGGTATACATCTAATTGCATGCAAGCATGCATCGATGATACCTTTTGACCCTTTAATCATAATAATAATGATACAACATCAGCATGATTTCAATACATATTTCATAAAAAAAAGATGAACTATTTCTTAATTTGTTTTCACATTGTAACTATTCACTTTCAGTCTCAGTACTCTCACTGTCCTCTGTTGCTACCATATCATCTATAGAATCCGGGATTGTTCCAAGGATTGTGTTGCTTGAAAGATATACATCATCATTTACCTTGATATAGTACTCTCCAAGCATAGCGTTTTTCTCACCGATTGTTATGATATATGTCTTGTCGGCAGTGCTCAGCTTTACAACATTCTGTGGCTCATCCAGTCCAAAATCAGATGTATCCGCATCTGAATCAAATTTTTTTGAAGCTGTGATGCTTGTAGCGTTTCCAAGCAGTGATGTAACCTTGCTTGTATTGATTTTAAGAGAGGTGTCATTATCGCAGACCCACTGGTCATCATCGTCTGTACTGCTTTCGGAATCGGTATCTGTTTTCTCAGACTCCGTTGACTCGGTATCATCGGAGGTATCCTCCGACTTTATACGGCTGAAGGTATACTCCTGACCGTCAATCAGAAATGAGAGCGATTTGACATCCGATGAGTCAAGCGAAAGTGCCTCAACACTGTCGCTTTCGCTCTCTGAATCATCATCACTTTTATATTTATTGTAATTTAGAAGCCCCAGATAGCCCGCCAGGCAGGCTACCAGAACTATCGCAAGTATCACAAAGGTGCGTTTTTGCTTATTCATTCATTATTTCTCCTGTTTCCTATACGCTTTTACCTGAAATCTACTTCTTTCTCCTCATTGCCCACACAACGATTCCTATGATTATAAGCAGTATCGGTACAGCAATCATTATGATAAGTCCCGTAACAACTGCCTGCAGCGTATTTATAGTGATATTGCTTAAGGTGTAATCCTTCACCGGTATCACACTTGATGCAAGCTCCACATTTCCGGTCATTGATGTGATAACATCCTTGAACATATCTGCATTGTTGCCGGAAACGGCATTATCGTATGAATCATCAACCACATACGGTGTGCCAAACACGACAACCGATGCACCGGTGCTTGAATCATTTACAGCAAGACCTGTGGTAAACGGTCCGTTCTCATCTCCGTCCTCGGCCTTCGATGTGGTGATATTCTTCCAGTCCTTCTTTAAAACTGCGCTGTCTGATGTAGAAAGCAGCTTTGTATATGTCACATCATCTGTATCCTCAGGATAACTGATTGCACAGCTTCCTGCCAAAAATACATATCCGTCTGTGGCATCTGAGGTGTAATCTGTCGTCTCAACCGTTGGAAGCAGGTAGAGAGGATTCTGATAGTATTTTGAACTGTCATTTTCAGCTACAACACCGGTCTTGAAGCTGACATTGTAAGCCGCAAGTATCTTGTTAAAGTTTGTAAGCTCGTCATTATATGCGTAGCAGCCGATAATCAGTGCCTTTCCGCCGCCATTTAAATAATCAATTACCTTCTGAGCATCCTCCTCGTTGAAATCAACAGTCGGAGAATTAATGATAATGGCTGTTGCATCCTCCGGCACCTTTTCCTCGTTAAAGAGCTCTAAGCTCTTAAGATTTGCATTTGCCTTGCTTACAACACTCTGGAAATTGCTTCCTATTTCCGTTTCATTGTGTCCTGTTATCTGATAAATTACCGGGAGCTCATCTGCATCCATTGTGACATACTCTATAGCACTTGTAATCTGTCCCTCGGCATCATAGCCTGTGATGCTAGACTGCGACTGGTATCCGTAATAATATGATGAGCTGTCATATTCATATATGTCATTGTAATCAATCACCTTTGAGCGGTTTTTGCTCTCGATGATAAGACTGTTTGTAGTCGGTGTCGTGTCTGTGTAATCCTGATAAAACTTCGGACTTGTCGCCGGGTCTACATATTTTACCTTTATATGACTTGAAAGTTCCTTGTATCTGTTTATTGTCTCATCTATCTTTGCATCCTTTGATTTTTTGGAATTCAAAACATAGATTGTGATATCCTCGTCGAGCTTACTTACCCTGTCCTTTGTATCGCTTGTGAGCGAGTACAGCTTTGTAGCCGAACAATCAATTGACGTATACTTAGCAGGGAGCGCTGACACCACGAGGTTTACAACCACACAGATTGCACACATTATGACAATCATTCCAGCTGAAAACGCCCCTGTGCCTATCATCTTCTTTGAAAATGCCCATCTTCTCTTCTGGATAGACTGCGTCGTAAGGAAGCATAAAAGCAGAATAACCGTCACATAATAAGCTGCAGAGGTGACACTGAAGCAACCACTCACAAAATTCTCAAATGGTGTATACAGATCAAAGCAATTAAGCACCTTTGTAAGCAGATTGCCGCTCGATGAGATAAGCCCTGTGATGGACTGCATCATATATGAGAGGAACAATGCCGCAAATGTAAGTATTGCAGATATAATCACACTCTCAGATATTGACGATATAAAAAGTCCCACTGCAATGCATGATAAACCGTAAAGCCAGTAGCCAAACAAAGCCACATAGGCTTCACTTAAAGCCACCTTGCCGTAGATTGACAGCACGAGCGGTGAAAGTGCAAAAATAGCTATGTCTATTGTGTATACTGCTGCCATTGCAAAATATTTTCCTGCGACAATTTTGCCGACAGATACAGGCGATGTCAGCATGAGCTGATCTGTCTTTGTCTTTCTCTCATCAGAAAGTGATCTCATTGTGAGGATCGGCACTGCAATCATCATAATAAAACCGATTCCCTTTAAATCGTATGAGATAGACGGATAACCGTTTTTCAGATTGTATACATAAAAATACAGGCCATACACTGCAAGAAGCGCGGCTACAAAGAGCCATCCTATAACATTCTGGAAATATGATTTGAATTCTCTTTTAAATATTGCAAGCATTATTTCTCATCTCCTTCCCCGGTAAGTTCAAGGAATACATCCTCGAGTGACTTGACAACAGTATGCATCTCAAGGATCGGCATATGCATTGCGCTTGCAAGCTCAAATATTTCCTCACGTATATCGCAGTTTGCTTTTGCAACAACCAAAGCCTTCACTGTACCCTCTTCCTCAGATTGTTCAAATGTGACCTTATCAACATTTACAATCTTCTCAAGCATTCCTCTTGCACCAATCTCGTCTGATTTTATAACAAGGTTGATTTCCTGGTTCTTTGACATGAGACTGATCAGATTTTCAGTGGCATCACTTGCCACAAGCTTGCCCTTTGATATGATAAACACATGATCGCACACTGCACTTATCTCGCTTAGAATATGTGAGCTCAGTATCACTGTATGGTTTTCTCCCAGCTTTTTGATAAGCTCACGAATCTCTATTATCTGCTTTGGATCAAGTCCAACCGTAGGCTCATCCAGTATGATGATTTCCGGGTATCCAAGCAGCGCCTGAGCGAAACCAACTCTTTGTCTGAAGCCCTTGGACAGATTCTTTATGAGACGGTTTTTCACCTCCGTGATACCGGTCATATCCATGGCATCTTCTATCATTTCTTTTCTCTTTTTCCTGTCCAGCTTTTTGAGCTCTGCCACGAATTGCAGATATTCATACACCGTCATATCCACATAAAGCGGTGGTATCTCCGGCAGATATCCGATACATTTTTTTGCCTCCTCAGGCTGTGCAAATATATCATAGCCGTTTATCTTTACTGTTCCACCATCAGCACCAATATATCCGGTAACAATATTCATGGTGGTTGACTTTCCGGCGCCGTTTGGTCCCAAAAGTCCATATATCTTTCCCGGCTCCACAGTCAGCGAAAGATGATCGACAGCCATATGGTCGCCATATTTCTTTACGAGATTACTAATTTCTATCACAGTAATGCTCCTTCCTAAATTGTTATGATATCAGCGTATAAAAAAAGAGTGTTCAATTTGTGAATTTTGAACACTCTTTTGTAAATTAATTAAATTTTTTCATACTGTAATATTTGCACTGTTATTTGTCTGCGCGCACAATCATAGCTTCTCTGTCAGCACCTGTTCCAATGAACTTAACAGGTACTCCGATGTATTTCTCTATGAAGCTGATGTACTTCTGTGCATTCTCAGGAAGCTCCTCAAAGGTCTTGCAGCTTGCGATTTCATCGCCCCAGCCTCCTTCAAGCTCCTCATATACAGGCTTTGCGTTGTTTAAAACCTTAAGGTTTGTGGTAAAGTCCTCTGTCACCTCACCATTTACATCATAGCCGGTGCAGACCTTTATTGTATCAAACTTGCCGATTGTGTCGAGATGGTTTACAGAAAGTGCTGTAAGTCCGTTCAGACGCTTAGCATATTTCAAGGTAACAAGGTCTAACCATCCGCATCTTCTCGGACGGCCTGTTGTGGTGCCGTACTCATGTCCGAGCTCACGGATTCTGTCTCCTGTTGCGTCAAGAAGCTCTGTCACATATGGTCCCTCACCTACACGGCTTGAGTATGCCTTGATGACACCGTATACATTTCCGATATCTGATGCTGAAAGACCTGTTCCGGTAAGGATACCACCGATTGTAGGATTTGATGATGTAACATATGGATATGAGCCAAAGTCGATGTCAAGGAGTGTAGCCTGTGCTCCCTCAACAACCACCTTTTTGTCATCCTCAAGTGCCTTATGTAAGAGAGTTATTGTATCACATACATATGGCTCAAGCTGTGCTGCATAGTCACTGTACTCTGCAAACATCTTGTCAAAATCAAGCTCCTTTGTATAATCAGTCTCAGGATCATATACCTTAAGAAGTGCAAGCTTGAGCTCTGTCTGCTCTTTGAGGCGCTCCTTGAAATCAGGTGCGTATAAATCCTCCATTCTGATTCCGCTTCTCTCATACTTATCACAATATGAAGGTCCAATACCCTTTCCTGTAGTACCGATTTTCTTTGCCTGTCTCACCTTCTCAAGCGCTACATCAAGCTTTCTGTGATATGGGAAAATGACATGTGTTTTGTCACTGATTTTTAAATATTTATCTACATCATATCCGTGTTCCTTTAAGTTGTTGATTTCCTCTAAAAGAACCTGTGGATTTAAAACCACTCCGTTTCCGATTACTCCGATTGTGTGTCCTGATAAGAGACCTGACGGAATAAGGTGCATTGCGTATTTAACACCGTTTGCCTTGATTGTGTGACCGGCATTGTCTCCGCCTGTACATCTTACTGCTACATCAGCGTCGGCTGCAAGGTAATCAATTACCTTACCCTTTCCTTCGTCACCATAGAAACATCCTATTACTACATCTACCTTTGACATTTTACATGCCTCCCTTGTATTTTC
Source organism: uncultured Lachnobacterium sp. (assembly GCA_900546625.1). Taxonomy (GTDB): domain Bacteria; phylum Bacillota; class Clostridia; order Lachnospirales; family Lachnospiraceae; genus Roseburia. Next base: position 5,393 of record URDU01000024.1, read on the forward strand.
TGACACGACACCTTGTGCCATGTAACTGCCTGATTTTATTGGTATATTTATTATGCCTTGTAACTATTCAAAATTAGCTGTTACAGTACTCTATCTTCTTTGAGCAGGCTATCGCAAGCGCTCCCGGTCCTATGTGGCATGAAACCGAAAGTGAAAGCGGATTCATAACGATTTCGTTATTTGGGAATGCCGCCTGAACCTCTTCCTTAAATGCCTCTGCTGCTGCAAGATCATGCGTGTAAGCCATCTCAAGATTTATACGGCTACCATCCGGATTACCAAAGCGCTTCTCAAAATCCGACTTCATGGCATCTATCATGATGCTCTTTGCCTGCTTTACGGTACGTGCCTTTGCAAACGCGTCAAGCTTCTCACCCTGAATCTGAAGCACTGGCTTGAGCTTTAAAAGTGTGCCAAGTGCTGCTGCTGCAGGTGTGATTCTGCCACCCTTTTTGAGATAAGTAAGAGTATCGACCATGATATATATGGAAGACTCAAACTTTGCAGCCTCTAATATCCGCTTTATCTCTGCCGCATTTTTTCCTTCCTCTGCCAGCTTCTTTGCATCTATAACCGACTGGCGCATTGTGACTGATATTCTCTGATTGTTGACTACCTGCACTTTGCCGTCATAATCCTGTGAGAGCATATATGCTGTCTCACATGAGCTTGAAAGTCCTGATGACATCGGAATATATACGATCTCGTCATATTCCTTTAAAAGCTCATCCCATTTATCTGTAACGTCACCGACTAAAGGCATAGATGTCTTGATATCTCCTCCGGCAGCGAGCTTCTCGTAGAACTGCTCCTGCGTCAGATCGATATTCTCATAATACATCTGCTCATTGATGTAAAAAGGCATTGGGAGTACCTCTACTCCAAGCATTTTTGCCTCGTCAGGTGTGATACCGCTGTTTGAATCGGTAACTACTATAACCTTACTCATTAATTCTCACTCCGATATAAATATTCATTGTCGTATTTTTTCCAACACCGCCCATTATACCATAGGTGTAATTGTTTGAAAAGATGTTTTTGATGGACAGTGGTGTTATTCTACCTACATCGTAGACACGGCTGGATTCTCCAGCCTCCGTATATTCGCAATCCGCACTTACGTGCTCCTTGCTCATATCCGGACATTCGTCAAATAAAAAATCAGAGACAAGCGAGCTTGCCTCTGATTTTTTATTTTCCTCATTGTCTACGATTACATCATGCCCATTCCGGCGCCGGCACCGGCTGGCATTGCAGGAGTGTCCTCTTTGATTGTAGCTACTGCTGACTCTGTTGTGAGGAGTGTTGAAGCTACTGATGTTGCATTCTGTAATGCACTTCTTGTAACCTTTACAGGATCAAGGATTCCGCTCTCAACCATGTCTACATACTCTTCTGTAGCTGCGTTGAAGCCTGTTCCCGGAGCTGACTCCTTTACCTTGTTGATGATTACTGCACCTTCAAGTCCTGCGTTTGCAGCGATGTAGTAAAGCGGAGCCTCGAGTGCCTTAAGGATAACCTTTGCACCTGTCTTCTCATCTCCCTCAAGAGTATCAACAAGCTCTGCAACCTTCTTTGATGCATGGATATATGCTGATCCACCACCTGCGATGATTCCTTCCTCGACTGCTGCTCTTGTAGCGTTAAGGGCATCCTCCATACGAAGCTTAGCCTCTTTCATCTCAGTCTCTGTTGCAGCACCTACACGGATTACTGCTACACCGCCTGCCATCTTGGCAAGACGCTCCTGTAATTTCTCTTTATCAAACTCAGATGTTGTCTCATCGATCTGACCACGAATCTGGCTTACTCTGCCTGCGATAGCTTCCTTGTCTCCGGCACCGTCAACGATAACAGTGTTCTCCTTCTGAACCTTAACTGACTTAGCACGGCCAAGCATATCGATTGTTGTATCCTTGAGCTCAAGTCCAAGATCAGAGCTGATTACCTGACCACCTGTAAGGATTGCGATATCCTCAAGCATTGCTTTTCTTCTGTCACCATATCCAGGAGCCTTTACAGCTACTACATTGAATGTACCACGAAGCTTGTTAACGATAAGTGTTGTAAGAGCCTCGCCCTCAACATCCTCAGCGATGATAAGAAGTCTTGCACCGGCCTGAACAATCTTCTCAAGTAATGGAAGAATATCCTGGATGTTAGAAATCTTCTTGTCTGTAATAAGGATATATGGATCATCAAGCACTGCTTCCATCTTATCCATATCTGTGCACATATATGCTGAGAGATATCCTCTGTCGAACTGCATACCTTCTACAAGGTCAAGCTCTGTCTGCATTGTCTTTGACTCTTCAATTGTGATAACGCCATCGTTTGTAACCTTTTCCATAGCGTCTGCTACGAGATTACCAACCTCTTCATCTCCTGCTGAGATAGCTGCTACCTTTGCAATCTGCTCCTTGCCTTTAACCTTCTGGCTCATATCCTTGAGTGCCTCAACAGCCTTGTCTGTAGCCCTCTTCATACCACGACGAAGCACGATTGGGTTTGCCCCTGCCTCAAGGTTCTTCATTCCTTCCTGAACCATTGCCTGTGTAAGAACTGTAGCTGTCGTTGTTCCGTCTCCTGCTACATCATTTGTCTTTGTGGCAACTTCCTTGACAAGCTGCGCTCCCATGTTCTCGAAAGCATCCTCAAGCTCAACCTCTTTTGCGATTGTAACACCATCGTTTGTGATGAGTGGTGCACCGTATGATTTGTCAAGTACTACGTTTCTTCCTTTTGGTCCAAGTGTTACTCTGACTGTATTTGCTAATTTATCTACTCCAGCTCCAAGTGCTGCTCTGGCTTCTGAGCCATATTTAATTTCCTTTGCCATGATTTATACGACCTTTCTATATATATATTGATATTTAAATTCAAGCTGTAAGCTGCTATGACCGGATATGTAAAAACGTGCCGGATATTTAGCTTCTATTTGTATTGTAAATTACTCTACTACTGCAAGAATATCGTTCTGTCTCACGATGATGTACTCTTCTCCGTCGAGCTTAACCTCTGTACCTGCGTATTTAGAATAAATAACCTTCTGTCCGACTGTTACCTGCATCTTAACTTCCTTGCCGTCAACCATTCCGCCAGGTCCTACTGCTATAACCTCAGCCTCCTGTGGCTTCTCCTGTGCTGAACTTGTAAGGATTATTCCCGATTTTGTTGTCTCCTCTGCTTCTAACTGCTTTAATACTACTCTGTCTGATAATGGAACTAATTTCATTGTATTGCCTCCTTTTATCTCTGTTAGCACTCATTTCTTTCGAGTGCTAATTTCTTTCTGTAAATAAAATATCACTATTGCATTTCAATGTCAACAGTGATATTTCATTTTAATATTTATTTTACATTTTCTATATTAATCCGTAATGCTTTAACGCATTTTTCACACCATCATCTGAAATATCCGATGTGACATATTCCGCAATTTCTTTAACCGGTGGCATTGAGTTGCCCATTGCGATTCCATGTCCTACGCTCTCAAGCATTTCAAGGTCATTCACACTGTCGCCTATCGCATAGGTTTTGTCAAGTGGGATATCCAGATGCTTGCACAGCCATTTGATACCGGTTGCCTTTGAGGTTCCCTTCGGCACAAACTCCACGACATTTTCCACATGCTCAAGTATCAGAAAATCGTCGGCAAACTCTGCCTTCACACGCTCATAATCAGTGCCGTCTATCACGTCAGCTGAGAATTTATTAATTTTTATCTCGCCGTCATATCCTCTTATTATATGTGCATGCTCACCAAGTGACTCAAAAAGATAGTCCACATACGGGTCATCCTCAAAGCCCTCGTCATCTATCCAGTAGTCTGTGGAGCCCTCAAGCACTACAGGCATTTTGCACTCTGAAAGCACCCTTATGACCTTTTGAACCATATCTGCGCTCAGGTCATTTTCGTATATTACTTTGCCATCCATTTCAATATAGTTGCCACATGCCGCAATTATTCCATCAAACCCCATATTTAATAGCTTCTCTGATCTCACGCTGGCTCTGGCACGTCCTGTACAGATAAATGCCAGATGCCCGTTTGCCTTGAGGGCTGCCACAGCCTCTAGGGTACTTTCGGGAATTACCATGTCATCGTCCCATATTGTTCCGTCTATGTCAAAAAATACTGTTTTTCTCATTTGCTGCTCCTAATATCTTCATTATCGTGTCAAACACTGCTATCTTATCATCTTATAAATCAAATTTCAATTAGTTTATCTGCAGCAAAAATCCCAGCGCAATGCACCGGGATTTTGATATAAAATGTATGAAATAAAATTTATTAAGGAGAATTGCTATAATAATTAGTTACTGTACTGAGAGATATGAGTATCCCATGAGACTCTCATCAACCTCTCTGGCAGCCTCACGTCCCTCTCTGATAGCCCACACTACAAGGGACTGTCCACGATGGTTATCACCTGCCACATATACGTTTTTAACGTTTGTAGCGTAATGACCCTCCTGGGTACTTACGTTTGTTCTGGCATTGAGCTCTACGCCAAATGCCTTTGCCACGTAGCTTTCTGTTCCAAGGAAGCCTGCTGCTATAAGCACAAGCTCTGCAGGAAGCTTTTTCTCTGTTCCCTCTACCGGAACCATCATAAATCTGCCTGTCTTCTCGTCCTTTTTACTCTCAAGACTTACAATTGTAAGCTCCTTTAAGTTGCCGTTTTTGTCCTTGTGGAACTCTTTTACGGTTGTCTTGTAGATACGTGGGTCATGTCCGAATACTGCAATGGCTTCCTCCTGGCCGTAGTCTGTTTTTAAGACCTTTGGCCACTCAGGCCACGGATTGTTTGCAGCACGCTCTGTAGGCGGACAAGGCATCATCTCAAGCTGTGTGACTGATTTGGCTCCCTGTCGGATTGCTGTTCCGACACAGTCGTTTCCTGTGTCACCACCACCGATAATGACTACATTTTTGCCCTTTGCAGATACAAACTTGCCATCTGTCAGGTTTGAATTTAAAAGGCTCTTTGTATTCTGGGTAAGGTAATCAACAGCAAAGTAAATACCCTTTGCATCTCTTCCGTCTGCCTTTATGTCTCTTGGATTTTTGGCACCACAGCAAAGGATTACCCTGTCATACTTCTTGTAAAGCTCTGCCGGCTTTATATCCTTTCCGACATCACAGCCTGTGACAAAATGAATGCCCTCTTCCTTCATTATATTAACTTTTCTGTCAATAATGCTCTTATCAAGCTTCATATTTGGAATACCATACATGAGCAGGCCGCCGACGCGGTCCTCTCTCTCATATACTGTAACCTCATGGCCTCTCTGGTTAAGCTGGTCTGCTGCCGCAAGTCCTGAAGGGCCCGAACCAATGATTGCCACCTTCTTGCCGGTTCTGACCTTTGGTGGCTTTGGAGCTGCATATCCGTTTGCATATGCAGTCTCTATTACACCATGCTCATTGTCCCTGACTGATACCGGACTACCCCAGTGTCCACATGTACATGCCTTCTCGCACAGTGCCGGGCAGACTCTTGATGTAAACTCAGGGAAATTATTGGTCTTGTGCAGACGGTTATATGCCTGCTCCCAGTTGCCGGTATATACAAGGTCATTCCACTCCGGAACCAGGTTGTGCAGAGGACAGCCTGATGTCATGCCTGCTATTGTCATTCCCGACTGGCAGAAAGGAACTCCGCAGTCCATACAACGGGCAGCCTGTTTCTGTTGATTTTCTTTTGAAAGAAACACATGGAACTCGTTAAAGTTCTTAATACGCTCCTTTGGCTCTACAGACGCTGCTTCGCATCTGTCATATTCCATAAATCCTGTTGGTTTTCCCATTATCTGCGTCCTCCTTAGCCTCTTGTGCTGGCATAAAATGCCTCAATCTGTGCCTGCTCTGCGTTAAGACCCTTTTCTTCCATCTGTACAATAGCCATCTGCATACGGTTGTAATCGTAAGGAATAACCTTCTTGAACTTTGGAAGATACTCACTGAAATGATCAAGGATTTCCTTACCCTTTTCTGAGTTTGTAAGTGTTACATGCTCTTTTATCATTTCCTTAAGCTCTAATACATCGTACTTGTTTGAGACCTCCTCAGTAAATACCATCTGCTTGTTGGTTCTCATGTAAAGGTCATTGTCCTCATCAAGCACATATGCTATTCCACCGCTCATACCTGCTGCAAAGTTTTTTCCGGTCTTTCCAAGGATAACTACGCGGCCACCTGTCATGTACTCACAGCCATGATCGCCGACACCCTCAACTACTGCTGTTGCACCGGAATTTCTTACGCAGAAACGCTCACCGGCAACACCGTTTATGAAGGCCTTACCGCTTGTAGCTCCGTAAAGTGCTACGTTTCCGATGATGATATTATCATCCTTCTCAAACTTGACTCCTGCAGGTGGATATACGATGAGCTTTCCACCTGAAAGACCCTTTCCGAAGTAATCATTTGAATCTCCGACAAGCTCAAGTGTAAGTCCCTTAGGGATAAATGCTCCAAAGCTCTGTCCGCCTGCACCGTTACACTTGATAACAAATGTGTCTTCATCCAGCGTATCGTCATATTTCTTTGTAATCTCAGAACCAAATATTGTTCCGAGAGATCTGTTTGTATTTGTTACCTCAATCTCAATCGCACGCTTTTGTCCGCTCTCAAGTGCGCTCTTAAGCTGTGTCATGATCTCAGTCATATCCTTTGTCTTTGAAAGCTCAAAGTCATATACCTGCTTAGGATCGAAGATAACACTCTGCTTTTTGCCGTCAAACGGATTATTAAGCATGCAGTCAAGATCTATCTTTGACTGTCTCTCGCTTAAGTTGTCACGCTTCTTTAAGAGATCTCCACGTCCTACGAGCTCGTCTACGGTCTTTACGCCGAGCTTTGCCATATACTCACGAAGCTCTTCTGCGATGAAACGCATGAAGTTCTCAACGTACTCCGGCTTTCCTGCAAAGCGCTTACGAAGCTCAGGGTTTTGTGTGGCAATTCCTGCCGGACATGTATCTAAGTTACATACTCTCATCATTACACAGCCCATTGTTACAAGCGGAGCTGTCGCAAAACCGAATTCCTCGGCTCCAAGACATGCTGCAATTGCAACATCACGGCCGCTCATGAGCTTACCGTCTGTCTCGATTCTTACCTTATTTCTAAGACCGTTCATAAGAAGAGTCTGGTGTGTCTCTGCAAGTCCAAGCTCCCATGGAAGTCCTGCATTGTGGATTGAGCTGCTAGGTGCGGCTCCTGTTCCTCCATCGTAGCCTGAGATAAGTACTACCTGTGCTCCGGCCTTTGCAACACCTGCCGCAACAGTTCCTACACCGGCCTCAGAAACGAGCTTGACTGAGATTCTTGCATCTCTGTTTGCATTCTTTAAGTCGAAAATAAGCTGCTCCAGATCCTCGATAGAATAAATATCGTGGTGTGGTGGTGGAGAGATAAGTGCAACACCCGGTGTTGAAAGTCTTGTCTTTGCAATCCAAGGATAAACCTTCTTTCCAGGTAAGTGTCCACCCTCACCAGGCTTAGCACCCTGTGCCATCTTAATCTGAATCTCCTGTGCGCTTGTTAAGTATCTGCTTGTGACACCAAAACGTCCTGAAGCAACCTGCTTGATTGCCGAACAGCGGTTCTTTCCATCTTTTCCGATTGTGAGACGATCCTTATCCTCTCCACCCTCACCAGTATTTGACTTACCGTGCAGATGGTTCATGGCAATGGCAAGTGTCTCATGTGCCTCCTTTGAAATAGAGCCATATGACATAGCACCTGTCTTGAAACGTGTCACAATTGAATCAACGCTCTCAACCTCCTCGAGCTTGACACCCTTCTTTGGATAGTTGAAATCCATGAGTCCACGGATGTTTGTATTCTTCTCTTCCTCATCCACAAGTGCTGTGTACTGCTTGAACATATTGTAGTCACCGCGCTGTGTAGACTGCTGGAGGAGATGAATTGTAGCCGGGTTGTACAGATGGTCATCTGCACCGCTTCTCATCTTATGTCTGCCCTTGCTGTCAAGTGTAACATCAGTCTCAAGTCCGAGCGGATCGTAGGCTGCTGAGTGAAGCTCATTCACATCGTTCTCAATATCCTGTAATGTGATTCCACCGATACGGCTTACTGTATTTGTGAAATACTTGTCAATAACGCTCTTGTCAATACCGATTGCCTCAAAAATCTTTGAGCCCTGATATGACTGGATGGTTGAAATACCCATCTTTGCTGCAATCTTTACGATACCTGTGATGATTGCATGGTTGTAATCATCGATGGCTGCATAATAATCCTTGTCAAGCATATGCTCGTCAACAAGCTGCTTAACTGTATCCTGTGCCAGATAAGGGTTGATTGCACTCGCACCAAAGCCAAGCAATGTAGCAAAATGATGAACCTCTCTTGGCTCTCCTGACTCAAGGATGAGCGAAAGTGATGTTCTCTTTTTTGTCTTTACAAGGTACTGCTGCAATGCAGCAACTGCAAGCAATGAAGGAATTGCAACGTGGTTCTCATCAACACCCCTGTCTGAGAGGATAATAATGTTGGCTCCGTCCCTGTATGCACGGTCTGCCTCTATATAAAGTCTGTCTACTGCTTTCTCAAGACTTGTGTTCTTGTAATATGTGATAGGTAAAACCTCTACCTTGAAGCCATCTGCCTTTAAATTTTTAATCTTCATAAGGTCAGTGTTTGTAAGGATTGGGTTGTTAATCTTAAGTACACGGCAGTTTTCCGGCTTCTCCTCAAGCACGTTTCCTGCCTCACCGATATAGAGTGTGGTTGATGTGACAACCTCCTCACGGATTGAATCGATAGGCGGGTTTGTTACCTGTGCGAAGCGCTGCTTAAAGTAGTTGAATAACGGCTCCCTGTTACCTGATAAAGCTGCAAGCGGTGTATCGGTACCCATGGCTGCTGTGCCCTCAACACCATTTTTAGCCATCGGAAGGATTGAATCCTTGAGTGACTCATATGTGTAACCAAAGGCTCTCTGCATTCTCTGGCGCTCTTCCTTTGTATACTCAGGTACTCTCTGGTTAGGAATCTTTAAATCCTTAAGATTTACCATATATCTGTCAATCCACTCACCATAAGGCTGCTTGTCAGCATATCTCTCCTTGAGCTCATCATCATCTATGATTTTTCCTGCGACAGTATCTACAAGAAGCATCTTTCCCGGGCGGAGACGATCCTTTTTCACTATCTTTGTAGGGTCAATCTCAAGCACTCCTACCTCAGATGAAAGGATGAGATAATCATCATCTGTCACATAGTAACGCGATGGACGAAGTCCGTTTCTATCAAGCACTGCTCCGACTAAATCACCATCTGAGAATACGATTGAAGCCGGGCCATCCCATGGCTCCATCATTGTAGCGTAGTACTGGTAGAAATCCTTCTTCTTCTGGGTCATGATTGAATTGTTTGCCCATGGCTCCGGAATCATTATCATAACAGCAAGAGGAAGCTCCATACCACTCATTACCAAAAATTCAAGTGCGTTATCGAGCATCGCTGAGTCAGAGCCTGCCGCATTGATAACAGGTAAAACCTTCTGGAACTCTTTTTTAAGCTTTGGAGACTCCATGTTCTCCTCACGGGCTGACATCTTGTCAGAGTTTCCAAGAATAGTATTAATCTCACCATTGTGCACGATAAATCTGTTTGGATGAGATCTCTCCCAGCTTGGGTTTGTATTTGTAGAGAATCTCGAATGTACTGTGGCGATTGCTGACTCGTAATCAGGATCCTGTAAATCCATAAAGAACTGTCTGAGCTGCTCTACAAGGAACATTCCCTTATATACGATTGTTCTGCTTGAGAAGGAAACCACATATGTATTGTCGTTTGACTGCTCAAAAACACGTCTTGCAACATAGAGCTTTCTGTCAAACTCAAGGCCTCTCTCAACATCCTCAGGTCTCTTTACGAAGCACTGCATGATGCAAGGCATACAGTCTCTGGCTTTTTTAGAAAGCTTATCAGGCTCTGTAGGCACTTCTCTCCATCCGAGAAATTCAAGGCCTTCCTTCTCTACGATAACCTCAAGCATCTTCTTTGCCTGAATAGTCTTGAACTCATCATTAGGGAAGAAAAACATTCCAACACCGTAATCTCTCTCATCTCCGAGCTCTATTCCAAGAGGCTTTGTAACCTTCTTAAAAAACTTATGAGAAATCTGAAGCAGGATTCCGACACCGTCTCCGGTCTTACCGTCAGCGTCTTTTCCGGCTCTGTGCTTTAAGTTCTCAACAATCTTTAAAGCATTCTCGACTGTCTCATGTGTTTTGATACCTTTGATATTTACTACTGCACCAATTCCACAGTTATCATGCTCGTAGCGAGGATCATACAATCCCTTAGCTGTGGCTGTGCTTTCATTCCATTGTTTACTCATAGGTTCTTCCTTTCCTAGTGTAAATTTGTTAACGGATAACTTATTAAGAAGTGAATCATTTCCTGTTTATGATTTTACAACTATGAAAGCTCAATGTAAATAGTTTTTTTCTCGCTATTGTCTGATTATTTGATAACTTAATATTATAAAGTTATTTTTCTGATTATATTTGTATTTTTATCTTGTTTTAAAGTTTATACGTACAATTCTCCCTTTTAAATTTTAAAACTTTTTTCAATAAAGCAAGGCATAAAACGCTGTTTTAGTAAATTGTGTCTGAATTGTGTGTGCTTTATAGTAGTTTTTCTTGTCTGATATCAAAAAAATCAGCTATACTTTTTATTGTATAGCTGATCATCATGACAATTAGTAAATATTCTCCCCTCGCCGCTCACATTTACAAAGCTGCACGATACTTGTACTTTGTCTACGCTCCGTTTCGCTCCATGCTAAACAGCTCATTCTGAGTGTTTTAAATAATAACCACACAGCACAATACCAACACCAAGACATATGACAGATACCACCCACGCCATAACACTGCCATCAACAGTCCACTTCAAAATGCCGGTCTCTGTCCTTATGACAGCAAACGCATTGGCGGTGATATGACCAATCATGGCCGCATATACATGCCCTGACTTATACATAAAAGCTGCAAGCACAAGACCAAGTAAAAAAGCATAGACAAACTGCACTACATTAAAATGAATAAGCCCAAACAAAAGCGCCGACAAAAATACAGCCTGCGGCACATTCATTATTTTGCGCATATTTCCAAATACAATGCCTCTGAAAACAAGCTCCTCCATAATCGGAGAAAGAATTGCCGAGCCAAGCAGCTCAAGTGCAAGAGTGCTTGCATAAAAGCTCTCATTCGCCTTTGCATATCCTTCTGAGAGCCCGATAAGTGGTGACATGGTGATGATATTGTTGAGTGCAAATGAAATGAAAAGTGTAATCACCATCACCCAAAGCACATTTATAAAAAGTGCCCTGTCAAGCTTTGGTTTTTCAACAAACATCTGCTGCGTCGGCTTATAGCTTGCAAAATACATAAATGGTATTGTAATTGCCGCAGATATTATCTGCGCTATCATATATGTCGAAGCTGTGTGTCCGATAAACGCAAAAATAAAGTACATCGTGCTCAAAAAAACAATGTAGTAAAGCACAATCGGGACAATTATCTCCCACACTATCGCTCTTAATTTTAAATTCTTATTCATGAAATTCCATTCCTATCTACAGTTTATAACTACTGTTTATAACTCTTGTTCTCAATACATTGCTCTGCAGCTTCATAAAAGCTAATCAAAAAACTTAGAAATCACATCAGGAAGCTGTCTTAAATCATCTATCACAGCTTTTGCCCCGGCACCTACCATCTCATCCACATCGCCAAAACCAAAGCTTACCGCTATGCTTGGCACATTGACACGGTTTGCTCCTTCAATGTCGAACATAGTATCTCCGATTAAGCACATTTCATCCCTTGGAATGTCTGCCCATCGGCGCATCACTTCATTAAGCACCTCCTCCTTGGTATCAATCCTGCCGTCAAATGTAGCTCCGACCACCTCATCAAACATATCCCGTATACTAAAATGCTCCAAAATACGCTCACATGATTTTTCCGGCTTCGATGATGCAAGTCCTATCCTATAGCCTGCTCCTTTAAGCTCCTCTATGCATTCCTTTACTCCCGGAAAAAGCGAGCATTCAAATATACCTGTTTTGTTATAGCGCTCTCTGTACTTTTCGACTGCTTCAAGCGCCTTTTCCTTTGGAAATCCGTAGTGCTCCATAAATGTGTTTATGAGCGGCGGACCTATAAAGAAAAACAGGCTGTTTCTGTCCGGCTCATCTACGCCAAAGTGCGAAAGTGCATACTGCGCTGACTTTGTGATGCCCTCTGATGAGTCAATCAGTGTTCCGTCAAGATCAAATAATATTGCTTTCATTAGTTATCTCCATTGCTCTATATTTATTGTAAGTTCAATTAAAATGCTAGGTCAGTATCTCATTTAACACTCGTCCGACAGCATCGGCAAACTCGTTGATGCTCTTTATCTTCACGAGACTTCTGCCGAATATCTTTGTTGCAAGCTCACTGTCATGCGCACTTCCCATGAAGATGCCGATTACGTCTATTCCATAATTTTTAAGCCTCTGCACCTCATTTACAGTATCCTTAACAGCAAGAGCATCGGTGTACTCCCTGTCCTTATAGAATGCACCCTCTCCTGCTATCTGATCATCCTGGGGGCTTGCATCCGAAAACATAAAAAGCAGCTTTTTAGGCTTTTGGCTCTGCTCCATCAGATGTGATGCAGCGCGCAGAGCAAGACCATCCCTGTTATTTCCTGCTGCGACATAACGAAACAGCTCATCCTCCACACCATAGTCATCATATTCCTTAAAAATATGCATCACCGTGTAGCCTCTTATGCTACAATATGAATAAATCTGCACCGGTATGCCACAATTAGTCAGACTCTTTGACAGTACATATGCCTGTGCAGCTATATTCTGCTGCAGCTGCTTTCTGGAAGACGACGCATCCATAAGGATGTCGACAGAAAAGCCCGGTGTTTCCACCTCATCTTTTCGCTCAAACACACGCGGATTGTCCAGATACAGTGCCTTCCACACACTCGCAGGCTTTATCCTGCCGTGTGTTGAGGCATCCCAAAATGTCTCATCCGCTGTCTCCAAGTGCATTCTAAGGCTTTCTGTTAATCTCCTTATACTGTTTTGATACACTGCCCTGTTTTTTTGAAAATGCTCTTTGTTTTTGTCGTATTGCAGGGCTGTCTCTTTTGTAAATTCAAGAATCTCCCTGCGCTCTCTTTTATTGTCAATCTCATCAGGCACAGTCTGATTTTTCTTTGACTCAATACCTCTGGTAAAAAGCAGGTGACAGTTTTTATGATTTCCAACACATAGCTTTTTCTCTATCAATGCCTGCTGAGTGTCGGAATACATGCTTTCTCCAAAGCAGGCTGACACATACCGCTTCGCTTCTACAGGGTCCTTCTGCAGTGAAAACTGCATAAGATATCTCTTTGAATGCTCCATAGACAAAGCTGTACCGTAAGACGATAAATTTGGGGCATAAAAATTTTTAGCCCTGACATACTGTGTGCTGACCTTTCCTACGGAGTGAAATGCCCCGGCTACCTTCTGCAAGAAATATATCCCCTGCGGCTTTGCCACCTTTAACGGCTTGTACGAGAAATACTTCCACAGGATTTCTCTTGTTTTCTCTATAATCTCATCAGTCGTCATATCAGGCGTAAAACAAAAAGCATGCAGCAGCTCTTCATCCTCCTGCCCAAGCTTTGATGGCTTTCCAAGTATCTTTCTGCAGTGTGCATTTCTGATTGTATCAATCCTCGAATACTCTCTGTTTTTATTGACTCCGGCAAGACTCTTTTTCGCATACTCAAGCCTTAAATCATATAGTGCCGGTCTCGTTTGCCTCTCCTTTTCATACAGGGCATTTTCCAGCCCTATCCACAAAAGCCCCTCATACAGCGCAGCATTTTTGCCTGTAAGCTGATAAAAAAAATCATCTATCTTGTCCTGCTCATACCATTTGTAGGTCAGACCGATTATCAGATTAAGGTAAATATCCGCAGTGCCATCCGGTGCAAATGCCAGAAAAAGCGGCTCTATGTCATAATCACAGGCCGCCATCCATATGAAATTTCTTGCTCTTTTTGCTTCCTTTATATCCTGTTCTTGCATATGTCCATTCCCTCATATGTCACAAGCCCCTATTAACAAAACAACTGCTCTCTGCTCATCTTCCTTGAGATTCTTGCACGGATTGTGTCACGGATAAGTGTCTGCTCATACGTATCAAAGCTCTTGTTGGTTATCCCCATATCAAGGGCTGTATATACATTTAAGCCCTTTTCCATCATACCAATTGAACCGATGAGACCACGCAGATCAAGTGCCTTTGATGATATCTCGCCATTCTCACACTTTGCATGCAGCTCAAGAAATACCTCTGCAAGCTCATTTGCTCCCGCTTCACGTATTGCAGGATAATGCTCCTTTATGAGCTTCACAAGGCTCTCTTTTGAAATCATAGGCATCCGGATTACCGCAAAACGTGATACAAGAGCCTCATTCAGCTCCTTTGTGCCTGCATAGCCGTAATTCATCGTGGCAATAAATCTTGTTGCCGGATGAAGCGACAGTCTGTCATAGCCCGGCACATCTATTGTACGTCTGAAATCAAGTGTGGCATGAAGCACTGCCATAGCCTCACTTTTTGCCATATTTATCTCATCAAGCACCGCAAAGCCGCCTGTTTTTGCGGCTGTATACACAGGTCCCGGCCTGAAGGTTACTTCTCCGGCGCTAAACGTATCGGTTCCGATAAGTGATGCTGCATCCATATTTACGTGAAATGACACATCCCAGCGTGGTCGGTTAAATACCCCTGCCAGATTTTCTGCGAAAAGATTCTTTCCTGTGGCCTTTTCTCCGACTAAAAGCAGATTTTCTCTACACAAAACAGCTGTTATAGCCTGCTCCCACACATCGCTTCCGTAATAAAACTGTGTAGGCACGGGGATTCTTGACTCATACTCCTTGTCCACCGGATACTGCGAGCGAAACTTTTCAATTTCCTTAATCAGATTTTCTGAAATGCCAAGCTCTCTTAATTTGTCCAACAAGCTCATCGCTTCCTTTCATATCAGGTATTATCTTACTTCTTCACGCCCTTGGTGTCACGGTTTGCAATGTGCAGCCTGTGAAGAGCCACCTGCTTACCCTTTACCTCGACCTCTTTTTCCTCCTGGTCATTAAGCAGATAAATGTAAGTAAGCTCATCCTCTCTGTCAAGCCTCATTCCCCTGACACCAACTGCTGCCTTTTTCTTTTCAGGAATAGTGCCACAGTCGATTCGAAGGAACATCTCCTTCTTTGAACGCATTACCATTGTAGCATTCTCTGAAAGCATGTCAACAAACAACAGCTCATCATCATCCATAAGCTTTGTGGCCTGCGAGGTCTTTCTTGTAACCACAAACTCAGCACCATCCACGAGCTTTATCATAGCTGACTTCGTGCCGAATATAAGCGTATGCTTTTCGACATCCATAAGAGGCGCTATAAATACTATGTCCTCCTTACTGCTGTCATAGTTGCTTACATTGTCAATAGGTGTGCCCTTGTCACGGAATTTGCCGTAAGGCAGGTCTAACACCTTGACAAGGTGCATGTTTCCGTTGTTTGTGAAAATACACAGCTTATCTATATTTTTAACCCTTAGTATCAGCTTGTTCTCTGCGTCCGCTGTCTCTTTGTTTCTCTCATAGGTTGAAGTATCCACTGTCTTCACATAGCCGAAGCGATCCATAAGCAGCACTACATCCGATACCTCAAGCTCTTTTTTGACTACAACCGCTTCCTCCAGATTATCAAGCTCTGTGCGTCTGTCCCTTGCATACTCCTTGCGGAATGCCTTAAGCTCCTTCATAATGACCTTTGCCATGGATGAGCGGTGCTCAAGGATATCGCTGTACTCTGCAATCTTTGCCCGGGTCTCCTCGTGCTCCCTGATAAGAGCCTCAATTTCCAATCCAATCAACTTGTACAGACGCATTTCAAGGATAGCTGTTGCCTGACGCTCAGTAAAGCAAAGCTGGGCTGCCATGGCTTCTGAAGCCTTTGACTTGAATTTAATGCCCTCTGTCTCTCCGTTTATGAGACATGCCTTTGCCATTTTCTGGTCACGGCTTCCTCTTAATATTTCTATAATCAGATCTATCACGTTGCAGGCCTTTATGAGTCCCTGCTGTATTTCTTCTCTCTCCTGCTCCTTTGCAAGAAGTGTCTCATACTTTCTCTTTGCAATCTCATACTGGAAATTGACATGATGCCTTATAATTAGCACAAGCCCAAGCGTCTCCGGTCTTCCGTTTGCAACGGCAAGCATATTTACACCGAAGGTATCCTCCAGCTTTGTCTTTTTATATAAGAGATTCTTAAGTGCCTCAACATCAGCACCTTTTTTGAGCTCTAAGACAATTCTTATTCCCTCTTTCGATGACTGGTTTGTTATGTCCACAATATCCGTTGTCGCCTTTGACTCGACAAGTGAATAGACATCGTTTAAGAATTTTCCTATATTGGCACCAATCATTGTGTAAGGGATTTCCGTAATGACAAGCTTGTCCTTTCCGCCCTTGCCCTTCTCTATCTCGATTCTTCCACGGATTTTTATCTTTCCCTGTCCGGTCTCATATATTGCAGCAAGATCTGCCTGATTGGCCACAATGCCTCCTGTCGGAAAATCAGGTCCATTTATATACTGCATCATCTCGGCTGTGGTGATATCAGGATTTTTCATATAAGCAATCACACCGTCCACCACCTCTCCAAAATTGTGTGGCGGAATGCTCGTAGCCATGCCGACTGCTATACCCTCAGCTCCATTTATCAAAAGGTTCGGCACCTTGACCGGAAGAACCTCTGGCTCTTTTTCTGTCTCGTCGTAGTTTGGAATGAAATCAACCACATTTTTGTCAAGATCAGCAAGATATGCTTCCTGTGTGATTTTTTGAAGTCTTGCCTCAGTATAACGCATGGCAGCGGCTCCGTCTCCCTCGATTGAGCCAAAATTACCGTGTCCATCGATAAGCGGCATGCCTTTTTTGAAGTCCTGTGCCAAAACAACCATCGCATCATAGATTGATGAATCGCCGTGTGGATGATATTTACCCATTGTATCACCGACTATACGCGCACTCTTTCGGTATGGCTTGTCGTACCTGATGCCCAGCTCATGCATATCATAAAGTGTACGCCTTTGTACAGGCTTAAGCCCATCGCGCACATCCGGCAGGGCTCTTGCTATAATGACACTCATCGCATAGTCAATATATGATTTCTGCATCAGCTCCGAATATTCGGTCTGAATTATATTGTTGTCTACATTGTTATCTATATTTCTATCCATGTCTTTCTCCGATTATAAATACTGCTTAACTATTCAGAACCACTGAGAACCAAAAGCTGCTGCGTCATGCTTATACATCAAGCTCCGCGTCATGCGCATGCTCGTATATGAACTCTTTTCTCGGTGGCACATCACTACCCATAAGCAGTGATGTCACATCATTTGCCAGGCGCCCATCCTCTATTTCAATACGCTTTAGCATCCTTGTTGCGGGATTTAGTGTGGTATCCCAGAGCTGATCCGCATCCATCTCTCCAAGACCCTTATATCTTTGCAACATAAACTTGCCTGTATGTGTCTTTCTGTACTTGTCAAGCTCCGCATCGTCATACAAATATTTTTCCTCGCCCTTTGACGGAATAGCCTTGTAAAGCGGAGGCATGGCAACATATACATGTCCCTCTAAAATAAGCTCAGGCATAAACCTGAAGAACAGAGTCAAAAGCAGTGTGGAGATATGAGCTCCGTCCACATCGGCATCGGCCATAATGATGATTTTGTCATAGCGAAGCTTTGTTATATCAAAATCATTTCCATATCCTTCCGAAAATCCGCAGCCAAACGCATTTATCATTGTCTTTATTTCAGCGTTTGCCAGTACCTTATCAATACTTGCCTTTTCAACATTCAAAATCTTGCCTCGAATCGGCATGATTGCCTGAAACATACGGTTTCTTGCCATCTTTGCCGAGCCTCCGGCCGAATCTCCCTCGACTATAAAAATCTCGCACTTAGAAGCATCCCTGCTCTCACAATTTGCAAGCTTTCCGTTTGAATCAAAGGAAAACTTCTGCTTTGTGAGCAGATTGGTCTTTGCCTTCTCCTCAGCTTTTCTAATCTTTGCGGCCTTCTCAGCACATGATATTACCGTCTTTAAGACCTCAAGATTCTTGTCAAAATAAAGCGGTACCTCATCATTTGTCACCTTGGCAGTAGCACGGTTTGCATCCTGATTGTCAAGTTTTGTCTTTGTCTGACCCTCAAATCTAGGGTCAGGATGCTTTACTGACACTACAGCAGTCATACCGTTTCTGACATCTGCTCCGTTGAAATTCGCATCCTTGTCCTTTAATATGCCAAGCTCTCTGGAATATGAATTTATAATACCTGTAAAAGCTGTCTTAAAGCCTGTGATATGCGCTCCGCCCTCAGAATTGTATATATTGTTACAAAAACCAAGTATATTTTCATGGAACTCGCTTGTATACTGGAAAGCCACCTCAACCTTTATATTCTCACTCTCTCCTGTAAAGTAAATGACATCATGCAGCTTTTCTATATTTTTATTTAAATCCTTTACAAAACCGATAATACCCTCAGGCTCATGATACTCAATATGCTCTGTCTCATCACCTCGTTTGTCCTCGTATATGATTGTAAGCTTCGGATTGAGATACGCTGTCTCCTTCAGTCTGTTCTTTACATCCTCTTCCTTGAATCTTGTCTTCTCAAAAATCTCCGGGTCAGGCAGAAAATTAATCCTTGTTCCTGTTTTTTTTGTTTTGCCTAAAGTAGGGAGCAGGCCATTTTCAAGCTCCACAACAGGAACACCCTTTTCATATCTGTCATGGTGGATAAAGCCATCTCTGCTTATCTCCACATCCATATATGTGGATAATGCATTTACAACCGACGAACCAACTCCGTGCAGACCTCCACTGGTCTTATATACAGAATTGTCGAATTTACCTCCTGCGTGCAGTGTCGAGAATACAACACGCGCCGCAGATACACCCTTAGCATGCATACCTACCGGTATTCCACGTCCGTTATCCTCCACCGTACACGAACCGTTTTTCTCAAGAGTTACCCTTATGGTATCACAGGCACCTGCCAGATGCTCATCTACTGAGTTGTCCACAATCTCATATATCAGATGGTTTAGTCCCTTGGTTGTGACACTTCCTATATACATACCCGGTCTTTTTCTGACTGCCTCAAGTCCTTCTAAAATTGCTATGCTCTTCTCATCGTATGTTTGCTTCTTGGCCATACTTGTCTCCTACTTCTTTAAATTACGTAATAATTATATTATCTGCCCTGCCTGCTATCCTTGATATGCGCTAACACCATCGTAGCTATTTTAAATATCATAGCATCATCAAAGGTTCTGATATCAAGTCCTATCGCCTTCTCTATACGCTCAAGCCTGTATACAAGCGTATTTCTATGCACATATAGCTGTCTTGCCGTCTCTGAAATGTTCAGATTGTTCTCGAAGAACTTAGAGATTGTCGACATTGCCTCTTCATCATCAAGTATCTGCGGTACCTCGTCACCAAATACCTCATGGATAAACATCTCACACAGACTCATCGGCAGCTGATAAATAAGTCTTCCTATACCCAGCCTGTCATATGCCATAATTTCCTTTTCCACATAAAAAAGTCTGCCAACCTCAAGAGCCATCCTGGCTTCCTGATAGGACTCTGCAATCTTTGGAAGAATCTCCGTCGGATTGCCATAACCCACCCGTACCTTAATCATAGCCTCTGCAAGCAGATTATCAACCAGACTTCCGGCAATTGATGCAAGTTTTTCCTGAAGCTTACCTGGATCTATGTCCTCCACATCCTTTACCAGCACTGCATTATGCTCATCCATTGCCACCACAAAATCACCGCTTCTGATATCTGCCAGATTCTTTACAAGCTCAACAGCTATCTCATTGCTGTTCTTTCCTGTATCTATAACATATACTACTCGTTTTCTGTTTTCTATATGTAATTTCTTGGCACGGTTTATTATATCAGAACCAAGCATATTTCCAAGAAGAATATTCTGAATATAATTATTTCTGTCATATCTTTCTGACTCACCGAGTACAAGTGTACGAAGCTGACAAACTGCCATCCTGCCTATCACAAGATTCTCGCTCGTATATGGACAGAACATGACAAGCACATACTCAAGCTCTGAATCAATTTCAATCGCAAATGCGATTGCACCGTTTTTTTCCTTAACATCCTCTTCGGATACTATAAACTCCTTCACAAAAATGTCGCTATGTTCCGGCTCATCCACCGTACCTGTCAGATGCTTCCCCTTGGCTGAGTATAAAATAGCATCAAACGAAGTAATATTTTTTATTTCCTCAAGTGATTTTTTCAGTTTCTGATTCGTAATCATATTCTTATCCTCTCATTACTGTTCTGACGCAGGCAAGTAAAAAGCCTCCATGAGGTAAGCTCTGTACACCTGCTGTAGTTTAACACCATAACTTAACTATTCAGAACCATACATTCGCGTCAGAACCTAACATTTGCGAAAGAAAACCGGGTGTAAATTATACACCCGGTCTGTCAATTTACAACTATTTAATTTTAACGAACTAGTTGGTAATTGTCAATTCAGTTTCTTTATCAAATACATGAATCTTGTTTGGATCAAATGCAAGCTCAATGTGATCACCGTAACGAGCCGGTGTATCTGAATCAACTCTTGCTGACATATTTGCGCCTGCAACTGTGAAGTATAATAATACCTCTGCACCAAGTAACTCATATCCTGTAACATCTGAATCAATCTTGCATGTAGCAAATTTATCAAGATGCTCTGCTGAATCGTAGATATCCTCAGGTCTGATACCGAATACTACGTTCTTTCCAGCATAACCGCCATCGATAAGCTTCTTAGCTTTTGCCTCTGGAAGCTCAACCTGGTATTTATCGAATTTAAGGAATGCCTTTGCTCCCTCAACAACACACTGAGCATCTACAAAGTTCATCTGTGGTGATCCGATGAATCCTGCAACGAACAGGTTGTTTGGCTGATTGTAAAGCTTCTGTGGGCTGTCTACCTGCATGATAACACCATCTTTAAGAACAACGATTCTTGTTCCAAGTGTCATAGCCTCTGTCTGATCATGTGTAACGTAGATAATTGTTGCACCTAATCTGTTATGTAATGAAGAAATCTCAGATCTCATCTGTACACGAAGCTTTGCATCAAGGTTTGATAAAGGCTCATCCATAAGGAATACCTTAGGATTACGAACGATTGCACGACCCATGGCAACTCGCTGTCTCTGTCCACCTGAAAGAGCCTTTGGCTTACGGTCTAATAATTTCTCAAGGTCAAGGATTCTTGCTGCCTCCTCAACTTTTGCCTTAATCTCATCCTTTGGAACTTTTCTAAGCTTAAGTCCAAATGCCATGTTGTCAAATACTGTCATATGTGGGTAAAGAGCGTAGTTCTGGAATACCATTGCGATATCACGATCCTTTGGCTCTACGTCATTCATAAGCTTTCCGTCGATGATAAGCTCTCCTGAAGAAATTTCCTCAAGACCTGCGATCATACGAAGTGTTGTTGATTTTCCACATCCTGAAGGTCCTACGAAGATGATGAACTCTTTATCTTCTACTTCAAGGTTGAAATCCTTAACTGCCTCAAATCCGTTTGGATAAACTTTGCAAATGTTCTTTAATGATAAACTTGCCATTTTAAAAATACCTCCTAAGTATCATGTACATATATGTAACTGTTCAGTGCCTTGACTGTCTGTTACCTTGTTTCTTTGTATCTTTATAATACAAAACATATCGTCAATTGGCTATAGTCAATCCGCCAAATAATTTAACGTGTTGTTGTCATTATGACGAAACAAAGTCTGATATCGAAACAATTACAATATAATTACTGCAATAAACGTACTAATTACAGCTTAGAATATCCAAAGCCATTGACCATAGCCTCAATCGGCAGCCCCTTCTTGCAGAATGGACACTCTGTAACAGGATATGTCTGGTAGTTTACCACATCATCGTCATCAAACAGCTTATCAATCTTTACTCCATTGACCTCATCTATGGTTGAGAATATGGACGCAATACATGTGATCATACCGCCATAATAGTTAATACACTCCATCGCTCTTCTGATTGTCTCACCTGTTGTGGTAGTTGCCAGAAGAAGTACAACATGCTTGCCATCTATAGCGCCCTTATTGTTATCCCTGAAAAGCATCTGTCCATTGTTAATCTCAGGCGATACAACGTAAATTGTCTCGTGCTTATTCACAGACATAAGTCCGTTTCTCTCAATCTCCTGGCTTAAGAATGCACCAATCATTTCTGTTCCATCCATACATACGATTGTATCTATATATGAATGATGCGGTACCTTGGTGTAAAGAGCCTTTGCAGCTTCCTTTGCCTCGGACACACGGGTCTTGATGCTTGTCACATCTACATAATAATTAATATGCGAATGACTTGTAGCGAAATGTCCCGGTATAGCGTGTAAGTTTAAGCCTGCACTCTCCTTTGATTTAAATTTCACAATACGATTTTCCATGATAAGTCCCCCTTTTTAAGTAAAGATTAGTTTTAATTGTAACTCATTTGTGATTAATTAGCTCCTGTAGAACCGAATCCACCGGCACCACGCTTCGTATCAGAAAGCTCTGACACCTCATTAAACTCAACAGCCAGATATGGCATGACCACAAGCTGCGCTATACGATCTCCGGGATTAATAGTGCGTGCCTGCGTTCCATCATTGTGAAGAGCCACAATATACTCTCCCCTGTAATCACTGTCACACACACCCACGCAGTTTGCCGGGCGAAGTGCCTGCTTTGCAGCTAAACCACTTCTGGCAAAAACTGCCCCAAAATATCCGTCAGGAATCTCTATTGAAAGCCCCGTGCCTATCTTTGCTGTCTCATGTGGCTCAATGACAAGCTCCTTAGTAATGTCGGCATATAAATCATAGCCTGCTGCATATTCACTTCCCCTTGTAGGGATTTTGGCTGTGGTTGTCAATTTTTTTATATTTATTTTCATTTTATAATTTCCCCTGATGTAATTTTATATATGACCGTCTATAGCCATTTATTACCCAACCTATTAACTGATTATTTCCACTCCAGACTTGAGTGCTCAATCTTCCTGTCACGAAGCATAAGCTCTGAGACAGCCTCCTTTGCCGGCTTATCCTCAAAAAGCACTCTGTTTACTTCCTCGATAATCGGCATCCTTACATCATATTTCTCTGCAAGGGCAAGTGCAGCCTTTGCTGAATAGATGCCCTCTACAACCATCTTGACTTCTTTTGTTGCTTCATCCATTGTGTATCCCTGGCCTATAAGCATTCCGGCCTTTCTATTACGACTGTGACGACTCTCACATGTAACAATAAGGTCTCCGATACCTGTCAGTCCAAAAAGTGTCTCCGCCTTTGCTCCCATCTCAATCGCAAGCACAGATATTTCTGCAATTCCTCTTGTAATAAGCGCTGCCTTTGTATTATCTCCATAGCCAAGTCCGTCTGCCATGCCTGCTGCAAGTGCTATGACATTCTTGAGGGAGCCTCCAAGCTCCATTCCAAGTACATCAGGACTGGTATACACACGAAATACCTCATTCATAAAAAGATCCTGTACTATCTCAGCGGTCTTCTGTGTCCTTGCTCCTGCAACAACAGTCGTAGGAAGCAGCTGTCCGACCTCCTCTGCATGTGAAGGTCCACACATTACAGCCACATCAGCGCAAGGTATCTCACTCTCTACCACATCAGATATAGTCATCAGAGTATTTTCTTCAATTCCCTTTGCCACACAGACAATTATCTGTCCTTCCTTCACAAACGGAGCCATCATCTTTGCTGTGCTTCTGGTAAAAACAGACGGTACCGCAAGTACAAGTATATCGTTATTTTTGATTGTTTCCTCAATGTCTGTTGTAAAAGTAATGCTGTTTGGAAGCTTTACTCCAGGAAGCTTATCAATATGCTCATGCTTTTCTTTAAGCATATCAATCTCACTCTCCACGATTGACCATATTTCAACAGAATGTCCGTTATTTGCAAGCACCAGGGATAATGCTGTTCCCCAGCTTCCCGCACCTATAATACCAACTCTACTCATTTTTTATTCCTCATACTATATATAATGATATGAGGGTCAAAAGGTTTTTTGCCCCTCATTTATTGTAATCCAAAAATATTATTTACTTTGCCTTCTGGCCAAATTTATTTTCAGTTCCGCTTAATAATCTTTTGATATTTGCTCTGTGACGCCAGATAGCCATCGCCGTAAAACAAGCTGCAAGAATATCAAACTCAACCGCATAATTGCCGCTCACTCCAAGCATCCCCATATGGTTAAACACAATTGCCTGAATCAGAAATGATATAACAACCAGTATAGAACCAAGTGAGACATATCTTGTTATGGCTACTGCAAGAATAAACAATACCAGACATATCGGAGCTGCTATCGGACATACAGCAAGTATCACACCTGATGTACATGCTATTCCCTTTCCTCCCTTGAAATTGAGAAAAAACGGAAAATTGTGTCCAAGCACCGCTCCAAAACCTGCATACAGCTCTATGCATTTAACAGCCTGTGGATATGTATTTCTATATATGAAATAAAATATCAAAACCGCTATGATTGCCTTGAACAAATCACCAAAGAAGGTAACTGCACCGGCCTTCCATCCAAGTGTCCGAAGCGTATTGGTGGTGCCCGAATTGCCGCTTCCATGCTCTCTTACATCTATTCCATGTGCCTTACCATAAAAATATCCGGTCTGAAAGGTTCCAAAGAAATACCCAACGACCAATGCTAAAATCCTAGCCAGTATCATCTTACTCATTTTCCTTTCGTTCTCTCGTAATAAACTTAAGTGCAGTTCCCCTGAAACCAAATGTATCCCTGATTCTGTTCTCGAGATATCTGGTATATGAGAAATGCATAAGATTCTTGTCGTTTACAAAGATTACAAAGGTAGGTGGCTTAACAGAAACCTGTGTCACATAGTATATCTTTAGTCTCTTGCCCTTGTCTGTAGGTGGCTGCTGCATGGCAACTGCCTCCGTAACGATCTCATTTAGCACTCCTGTTGCAACACGCATTGAGTTATTTTCTATAACAACATCGATGAGCTCAAATATCTTGTTGAGTCTCTGACCTGATTTTGCCGAAATAAACAGTATCTCTGCATATGGTATAAAGCTTAATATCTGTCTGATTTTCTCTGTGTGCTGCTTTACGGTATTATTATCCTTTTCAATGGCATCCCATTTATTGACAGCAATGATAATTCCCTTGCCTCTTTCGTGGGCAATACCCGCAATTTTAGCATCCTGCTCAGTAACTCCCTCTGTAGCATCTATCACTACAATGACAACATCAGCTCTCTCAACTGCGGAAACTGCACGTATAATACTGTATCGCTCTATATCCTCTTTAATCTTATTCTTGCGCCTTAGACCGGCTGTATCGATAAATATATACTCCTTACCATCATATTTTATGGCTGTATCGATAGCATCTCTTGTGGTGCCTGCTATATCTGACACTATTACCCTGTCCTCACGGGCAAGCTTGTTGATAAGCGATGACTTACCTACATTAGGCTTACCTACTATGGCAACTCTCGGTCTGTCATCCTCATCGTCCTGCTTAGATGAATCCGGGAAATGCTTCACAACCTCATCAAGCATATCTCCGAGTCCCAGCATCGAAGCTGCAGATATAGGATGTGGATCACCGATTCCTAAGTTATAAAACTCATACACATCAGTCATATACTTTTCAAAGCTGTCCACCTTATTGACAACTAATACAACCGGCTTGTGTGAACGGCGAAGCATATCTGCCACCTTTGAATCTGAATCAACAAGCCCCTGCTTCACATCTGTGATAAAAATAATAACATCTGCTGTGTCTATAGCAATCTGTGCCTGCTCTCTCATCTGTGACAGTATCACGTCTGCTGATTCCGGCTCAATACCACCTGTATCAATCATGGTAAAATTATAATCAAGCCATGATACATCCGCATATATTCTGTCTCTTGTGACACCCGGAGTGTCCTTTACTATAGATATCCTCTCTCCTGCAAGTGCATTGAAGAGAGTAGATTTTCCAACATTTGGACGGCCTACAATGGCCACTACTGGTCTGCTCATATACTCTCCTGTTCTAAATTCATATTAGATTATAGACTAATTGTAACTATTCAGAATAACGATAAAATAATAAACAAAACATCTATAACAGAGTAATTATATCACAATACCATTTACAGAGACAACTATTCATATGTCAAAAGTGGTTCTTTTGATGAAATTAATCCATTTTCTTTAAGAACAGCTATCAGATTAGTACAGTTTTCACCAAATCTAATGTTGACCGAATATGTTTCAATACCATCGGAACGGGCATCCCCAAAATCAGAATACTCCTTTGTCACACCCAGTATATCCAACAGATCCTCATACCATGTGGCTTCATAGCCATTCCAGCTTTTTTCAATCCTGTTTCCCTTTGGCACTGTAAAATTCAGCATAAGATTGTACATATAGCTGGTATCCTTATCCACTCCGCCAAGCATACTCTGCAAATTATATTCCTGCATCACACCGGCCTCAACATCCTTCTTTACAGCATCAAAAATATCCGCAGCAACTTTTCCGTTAAAGCGCTCATTCAGCACATCTACATATTTATCATTATACTGCTCTGCCGAGCCATTGATAAAGGTGATATCTGTCGTATCACACTGCATTATAGCATTGATAATATTCTGCGGTTTATTTTCCTCCGCCATAATCGCCTTACACTGCTTATGTGGATTAAAATCATCAGTTCTATGATATACACGGTTGACCTTTTCTCCGTTTTTTAGTGTATATGAGATTGTAATATACCCGGAATCATCATATCTCTTTTTAAAATAATCCTTTTTCTGCGCCATAAGTATCTTTTGAGTCTCTAAAACCTTTTCAACATCCTTTCCCTCCAGGTTAATATCAAAATCTATGGCTATACAGGCAGAATCAATATCCGCAAGCTTAGGTATATAATTTTCCTGCACATTTCCGTA
Source organism: uncultured Lachnobacterium sp. (assembly GCA_900546625.1). GTDB lineage: Bacteria > Bacillota > Clostridia > Lachnospirales > Lachnospiraceae > Roseburia. The sequence goes on from URDU01000024.1 coordinate 32,602, forward strand.
AACTGTTATGCCTCCAAATACAACTACAACAAAAGCACCAAAAGCAATGATTTCCTTAAATAGTGCTTTAGAAAAAATTTTAAAATTCTTCCTTATAATCATCTCTAAAAGTAAGAAGGCTATGATTCCAAGCACCACTGCCAGCATCATAATTGCAGGAACACCAATACTGATTCTAAGTTCAAGCAAAAGCGCCGCTGCAACAATAGATAAAATCAATCCTCCCAAACTGCCAAGCCCCCATCTGAAAACCGGCTTAAGCTTTGGAATAGCTATAAAACTTCCTGCATTTTCCAAATCTCTATGCTTATAAATCTTATAAGAAATAAAGTATATAACTGCAGCCGCGATGACATAGACTACGATAGTATTTGTGCCTCTGAAAGTATATTTAATGCAGTAATAATCATCCCCTGTATTCTTCATGGTCGGATGAAAGCCTACCCGATTGAGAAGCTGTAGTATGGGTGCAAACCACGTAACACTTATTTTCCTTACAAATTCCATATATGAAAGCCCGTACGATACATATGTGAGCACATTGGCAATGGCAATAACTGCTCCTCCATACAGCAGATTGACAAGTGCATACATTACTGCTACAGAAACAAGCTGTCCTGTAATCATTGCGCACAGACACACCAGGCTGTACATAAAAAAAGATATTCCCATTGTAGCAAGCAGATTAATTCCAATATGTACCACCTTCGTATTGCCATATGATATACATATAACAAACGACATAATGTACTTAACTATCTGCGGAATCCACATAAACAGCAGGCCTGTCAACACATTAGTCGAAAAAAGCTGACGTCTTGTCACAGGCATAGCGTGAATCATATTACATGCTCTCGAATTATACATGTAACTGAACATTGCCATGCCTGTAACCAATGCCATAACAAAAATAAAAATCATATCTGCCTCCATGCTGATAGCCGGGGACATCATATCAAGCATATACTTATGCCAGTTCGTGCCATAAATAAAATCTGCACTCTTAAATCTGCTCCACATAGAAAAAGGGCCGTTAAATAATAGCACTATTGTATACAGTGTCCAGATTGGCCAGTAAAGCTTTACATTCTTTTGCAGCATTGTTTTATTAATAAATGATGTCTTTGACTTCATAGTCCTCTCCTCCCATCTCATAGATAAATATTTCCTCCAGAGTAAGAGGCAGTACATCCACTACCTGCGGACTGTCCTTGCCATCTGTAATAGCCTTTACAACAGCCTCAGGCTCTCCACGCACAATAACTGTGTATACTCTTCCTATATTTGACATATGAAGAACTTTAAAATCCTGCGGTATCTTAGGCATGCCATATGGACATGCAATCTGAATCTTTGAAATATTACCCTGCAGCTCTGTAAGAGAGCGCTCTATCATAATCTTTCCCTTATTGAGAATACCTACATGATCACACACATCCTCCAGCTCGCGCAGGTTATGAGACGATACAACCACTGTAGTATTATTTGCAGCCACATCATCAAGCATGATAGACCATATCTGTCTTCTCATGACAGGATCAAGCCCATCAACAGGCTCATCGAGTACAATAAGCTTTGGTTTACAGCACAGCGCAAGCCAGAAGGCAACCTGCTTCTGCATGCCCTTAGAGAGCTTTCTGATATTCCTTTTAACATCTATAGATGGAAAAAACTCCTGCATCCTGTAAAACTGCTTCTCATCAAAGCCCGGATACATTCCCTTATAGTAATGCATCATATTAATCGTATCAGACTGCAAAAAATAAAACATATCATCCGGTATATAAGCCATCTGCCCTTTAATCCTTGCATTTTCATATACCGGCTCACCATCAATAAACACTTCCCCTGCATCCTGTCTCATTACGCCTGTAATATGCCTGATAAGTGTAGACTTTCCGGCTCCGTTTGGACCAACAAGCCCATAGACAGCACCCTTTTCCACGTTCATATTCACGCCGTCGAGTGCTGTAAAATCATCAAATTTTTTCACTAAATTATTTATCTGTATCATCATTACCCTCTGTCACCGCAGCCTCTGCCCGTATCTGTTGTATTACAAATCCGGCTGCATCATCTTCAATATCTAAATGCGCCTTCGCACCATCCATCCTGGTCATCAATTCCTCTACCGGTGTATCAAGCACAAATAACTCTGTCACCACCTGGTCAAAAAGCAGCTTCAAATGTTTTGCCCTGCTCTGCCTTGCATTGTTAGCATCTGCAACAAAGGTTCCTTTACCACTTTGAGTGTAAATAAATCCTTCTTCCTCAAGCTCTCTGTATGCCTTTGCAATAGTGTTAGGATTGATTGCATACTTGCAGGCAAGCACCCGGACAGACGGAAGCTTTTCGTCCTGCTTAATAACATTCATAACAATCATTCGTCTGATGCCTTCCTTAATTTGTTCATAAATAGGCTTTGAATCTCGATAATTTAACTGCATATCGTTCTCCCCTGTTCATATACGCCAGTACCGCTGTGACTTTTATATTAACTCAAAGAACCCAAAACTGTCTGGCAGCATCAGTTCCCGCACAGTGTACTATCCAACGTGATACACCTATTTTAACATATATAGCTTTAGACATTTCTTATTATTTCCTTAATAGATTGTGCGAAAATTACTTAAGAAACATAAAAGCTCCAAGATTTCCACGCTTTCCATGACTTGCTCTATGCGAAAATAAAAGAGAGGAATTACAACAAGTGCATATATTGCTTATGGCAATATTGGCTTCCTGCACTCCTGCCTCCACAAGCACTCTCCTGTTACATTCCCAAAGGTCGAGCTGATATTTGCCAGCTCCCTTATAGAGCAGAATATCACTCGCATGAGGATTGTCTGTTGTCGCAAACTCATCCACAAAATGCTCTGCAACATCCTGACTTATCTCATAGCAGTCCTGACATATTGAAGGTCCTATCGTAGCTATAACATCATGTGCCTCGGTACCAAACTCCCTGTTCATAGCAATAAGTGTCTCTTTTCCCATGCGATTTACAGTACCTCTCCAGCCCGAATGGCTAAGCCCTATTGCCCTATGTACCGGATCAACAAAATAAAGCGGTACACAATCAGCATAAAATGTGGCAAGCACAACATTTGGCTCATTCGTGATAAGTCCGTCCACATCTGTATATGGTCTCTTTCTTGTCACCCCAATGCCGCACTGCTTTTTTCCAACTCTCAAAACATTGGTAGTATGTGTCTGGTCTGTCGTAACAATCTGTCCTGCTTCTGCTCCGATTGCCTCCGCCACTCTTTTATAGTTTTCTAAGACCTTTTCCCCGTCATCTCCACGTGTAAAGCTTAAATTTAAGCTTTCAAACATTCCTGTACTGAGGCCACCAAGACGCGTTGTAAAGCAATGCTCTATCATAGAAAGCTCATTTAGCTTCCTAAAATGTAACAAAGGAACAACACTTCCGCTTGAAAGGACATGCTTTTTTAATTCCAGAACATCTTTATCATTCTTTGTAACAAAATCATTTATAGTAATTTCATCAACATTTTTGTGTATGTTTTCAGCCTGCATATTCTTATCCATCTTTATATTCTTTTCCTTCTTTATATTCTTATCAATGTCTGTCTTCATATTTATATCTATGCAACTATATATTACCGATAACTATTGCTGTTTAAAATTTCCTGTTCCTTATCTTTTTTCATGAAATAGTCTGGTCAAACGTTTATAAATATGCGGTTGTGTAATACCTGTCCGTAACTGCCAAGCCAATAGTTATTGACTGCCCTCAAATGCATTCTTCAACACAGTAACCTCGTCATCATCCACTGCTATCACATCAAATCTGCATGGCGTCCACTCATCCAAACCATGTTTCATAAGATAATACCTTGCAACTGATATAATTTTTTTCTGCTTGCTATAACCAACTGCTTCAAGAGCCCTGCCGCAACCGTTATCTCTACGATATTTCACCTCACAAAAACATATTGTATCTCCATCCTTTGCTATTATATCTATCTCTCCAAAGCGGTTTCTGTAATTGCGGGCAAGTACACTATATCCCATATTTATTAACTGCTCAGCTGCAAGCTGCTCATATATACTTCCAACACTTCTTTTATTCATAACTGCCTCACATATCATATAACCTACACACTATCTTTGGTCAATTTTTGCCTTAAGCTTATCAAGATCATTAACAAAAACAAGTATCTCTGCAACAACCTCATACAACTCCGTTGGTATCATATCACCTATTTTAAGCCTAGACAGTGTATCAGCAAGCTTATCGTCCTTATATGTAGGCACATTGCTTTCCTTAGCCCTCTCAATAATTTTGTCAGCAATAACGCCCTTGCCTGTAGCTAGTATTTTAGGTGCTGCTTCTCCCGGCACATACTCTATAGCTACGGCTGTTTTGCCTATGTCTATTCCATTATTGTTGCGATTATCATTTTCGCCATGCATACAACTCACCTGTCCTTCTGAAGTAAGTTTTAATCATCTGTGACTATTCGTAAATTATCTTATACTCTGCTACGCCCTAATGTCAAAGGAATATCTATGCACCTGACCTGTAGGTGGCAAATCCTTTTTCAGAAATCCAGCGACAAAATTCAGCTGTTTCGAACCACTATTTACATTCAATTCACAATTATAGCCCTTATCCTGTAATCTCTTTTCCAACACCGGCAGAAATTGCTTTACCAGTGCATATGACTCATCACTATCCAAATAGAAATTAGTTGTAACCTTCCTATGAAGCATTTTAATTGACACATCTGTCCCACCGAGATGCTCTAAATCCAAATGTAAAAATGCTGATAATTCTTTGTCCGGATTGGACATACTTTTCTTATTTGTATACACATACAACTGTCCGCTGGCGTTTTTTTCATTCATCTTCAATGGAACCTGCACATATGTATATGCCTCGTTTATCTGATTCATAAATTCAATATTTCCACGGATATTATCTGCCAGTGCCTCTGCTTTAGGATTCACCACTCCTGATGTTTTCAAAATAATTTCCATATTTGTTATCTGTTTTTCAATTTTGTCGTACAAGCCATCAAGCTTCTTAGGATTCTTCTCTAAATCTCCCGGTTTAATCATCCATTGCTGTTCTAAAGCCTCCTTCAACATAAGCTTAAAGGCTTCTCCTGAAAACAAATGTCTCAGTGTACCGGCATTTGCCGGTGTATTTTCCAACATACTTTTTATATCGTTAAGTATTCCTACGACACTGCTATCCTCTGAATACAAAGAAATATTGTTTTCCTGTAAATTCGGAAGCAGCATCCTGACCTGTTCATTAAGCTCTTCTATCTGCTTATCCGATAAAAGAAATCCAATAGTATTTGATTTTGTTTCATTCTCCTGTAAAAGGATGGTATCTATTGCCGGAGCATTGTTTATTTTCTGCGTTGTGTGAATGTCCTGTGATTCACCGAAAACACTGTTTAATGATTCAAATAATTCAGCAATATTAAAGTGTTTTTTTACTACAGGTGCCGATTGATTATCACGCATTATTGCCTCATACTGTGACATATCAGAAGCTTCACTTGATATAAATGCCTCTTCAGGCAGCCCTTCTGTAACAATATTTAAAATATCCCTTGCCTGGGTTACAAGCTTATACATTGATAAATCTTCGGCTGAAAGGGCATTCGGCAGTTCATCTATCAAACTATCCATAGCAATTGTAATAGCCTGTTTGTCATTAGCATAATTTTCAAACTGAGCTGCATTTACCTGATTAATTTCAATTCCAAGCCTCTTTAACTCAACAAGTGTAGTCACATTAATATCCTTATTATCCTGCACAAGCTGATACATCTGATTAAGGCTTGTCTTATCAATTGGCATCTGCTCTTCCATCATCTTGTTCACCATCGACAAATTTGTGCCATCTACCGGCAGTCCTGCAGCCTTTAGCGCATCCATAAGTGTGAGGTTGGCTCCCTCGCCATCAACTGTATATGGTTTTATTTCTATAGTGCCTCCATCATTATTTTTCACCTGAAAAAACACAGACTGTCCCTGTTCAAATGAAAACTTTCCTGCCAGCCTTGCCAAAATCTGCTGACCATTTGACAAGGCAAGCTTAACCTGATTGCCACGGACACTGCTTACTGTTCCCTCAAATATCATCCCTTTTGACATTTCATTTAAAGAAGATACCAGCTTTTCAACGCCCTTTGCTCCTGTCATAGGCTCACCATTTGCCACTGAATTGTTGTATTGACTTACCAAATTTGATATCTGCATAGCATCACCCTGATATAGTATCGTTATGTTTAAGTATACATGTATAAATTGTATCATTTATTGGTATTTCTGTCACTATATTACTGTTCACACACCACACCACAGTGTAACCGCAACAATTTATTTCTTTCAAAAATCAGGTAAATTCCACCATATTCTTCCTATACCACTTTGGACAAAGATTGCGCTGACATTGTGGATTGAACCGCTCCCTTATATCAGTATGCTCAAAATACACCTTCCATAACTGCTCAAAACTGTCTGTCTTCACCGGCACACTTCTCTCAAGCTGTTTAAATTCACTTTCATTGATATAAAAGCACTCCTTAAGCCTCGGGTGTACCACTGCATACCTTCTTCTATCATCATAGATTACAAAATTTTCCCCTGGATACCTGTCCACAAAATGCCACATAACAACCGGTATCATATCGCATTTTGGTTCAAAGTGCGCCAGCAGATAGTTTCCATTATCACTAAAACGAATAAACCCTCTTATCTTGTCAGCCTCTTTATTTACCTTTCTTGAAAGCTCAAATACCTCCATAACATATTTATCGGTCATATGCTCCATAATCCTTTGTCCCACCTTAAATGCTCTGACAAGAAATCCAAGCACTATTGTTGCTCTATTATCAGAATAATGGCACAAAGCATCAAATACAGTCTCATATATCTTAAAACCGAGCTTCTTTTGAATTGTCAAAATTGTCTTTTGGACCTTTACCTCATCTGTTTCAATATCTATCATCTTTGAAAAAAGTGTATAGTTTCCTCCAATGCCTATCTCAATAGAAATATTGTCCCGGTATACTTCGTGATTTTCTTTTTGCATTTGATTTTTATATACAAAAGCATCATATATAGCGGTAAAAATCCCATTTATATTATTATCACATCTAAGTATTATATTATCCATGCATACTTCTCCCTGCAGCTTTACAAAAATATTGTCTATTCAGATATAAAATCAAATATACTCATCTGCTCATAAGTACATGATTTATTATCAGCTAAAAGCATAGTATCCGGCCTTTCGTTATATATGAGATGCCTTGTAATATAGCTTTCATCAAGCTTTGTATTGTACATCATACGACCATCACAGGTGATAAAGTACAGTGCTCTTTTGAGCACGACACCCATTTTCTTTAAATCTGTAAACGAAAGCTTTGCATGCTTTCTGGCTTTTATAATACGCCTGACACTGTTAGTGCCTATCCCCGGGACCCTGAGAAGTGTATAATAATCCGCCGTCATAATCTCAACCGGAAAACACTCCAGATGACCTACAGCCCACTGACACTTTGGATCAATATAATCATTAAAGCTCTGATTATCCTCCGACAAAAGCTCTCCTGCCTTAAAGCCATAAAATCTCATAAGAAAATCTGCCTGATAAAGCCTGTGCTCTCTCTTTAACGGTGGCGGCTGCCCGATACCCGGTAATGACTCATCCATATTAACATTCACAAAAGCAGAGTAAAATACTCTCTTCATATCAAACCTGTTGTACATTGCTTCTGCTACAGATATAATCTGATAATCACTCTCTCCGGTTGCTCCCACAATCATCTGTGTACTCTGCCCCGCCGGCACATAATATCTGTCCGGTCTTTTGATACTTAAGCTTGATTCCCAGCTTTTTTCTGCAAGCTTATCAGCCTTCCCGCAATCTGTAGCAACCCTAAGGCTTCTGTGATACTCTGATAATCTTGCAGTACTATCTTTTATTTCGGCCATCTGCTCATAATATGCCTGCTCATCTATATACATACGGTTTTTCATACTGCTATTGCCATGATACATTCGGCTGTCCTTTATACCATTTTGAATAAATCTCATAGGTGTAAGAATGTTTTTACGCGCCTTATTCGGAGCAACTGTCCTAAGCCCTTCCGCTGTGGGCAACTCCAGATTAACACTCATCCTATCACAAAGATATCCAATCATCTCAAGAACCTCAGAGGAGGCTCCCGGTATACCCTTGATGTGTATATACCCATTGAAATGATATTTGTTTCTCAAAAGAAAAAGCGTGGTATATAAAAGCTGCATGGTATGCTCGGGCGATTCTATGATACCGGAGCTTAAGAAAAGTCCCTCTATATAATTGCGTCTGTAAAACTCAACAGTAAGGTTACATACCTCCTCAGGCGTAAATGTCACTCTTTCAACATCATTAGTACATCTGTTGATACAGTATTTGCAATCATAAATACATTCATTTGTAAAAAGTATCTTGAGAAGCGATATACACCTGCCATCAGCTGTAAACGAATGACATATTCCACTGGCAAATGCACTCCCCATATCATTTCCATTACCCGAACGGGATGCACCACTGGAAGTACATGCAACATCAAACTTTGCCGCATCAGACAGAATCTTAAGTTTTTCCATAATATCAGCACTGATTGACGTTAACATAATGCCTCCCACCATCTCCCGAACATTCGTTTGTATTATATAACATATGTTCGAGAAAATCAAGTTGTATTTTCTGGAGACAATATTAGGATAAGCCATAACAGGAATTTGTTTCTAATTTAAGATGCCAAAAATATCAAAATACTTTCGGCAATACTTAATATTTTCATTGATTTCAAAAATAAAAAACCATAGATATCTTAAACACATTAAGATACTATGGTTTTATGATTGTCCATAATTATTCAGTTGCTAAAATATGTAACAGCCTTTATCAACATACTTTATTCCCGCTTGAAATAACATTTTTAAAAGCTGCAATTTGACATAATTTATCCTAATTTAGTCTTAAAAAACTCGATTATCCTGTCCCACAGTTCATCCTGAAAAAACTGCAGATCCGCATGGTCAGCGCCTTCTAATGCAATCAAATCTGCATCACAGCCATTTTCAATAAGCTTGTCATAAAGCTCTTCGCTCTGTTCAAATGGAACTGTCTGATCATTTATACCGTGAATAATCAAAAATGGAGGAGCATCTTTTGTCACCTTAGATACCGGTGAACTGTTGTATGCTTCCTTGATATTTCTCATAATATTATATCCGAGTAAAAGTGACTCCATAGATGCTGCGCATTCTTCGGCATCTTTATACTTAAATATGCTAAGGTTAGTAGGTGGATACCATGGACATGCTGCCTGAATACTGCTTGACTCTTCAAGATATTCTCCAACATCACGAGCTTTATCATGATCCAATGCCGCCATACATGTCAAAAATCCTCCGGCTGATTCTCCCATAGCACCAAAATGTTCCTTATCAATTCTGTATCTATCTGCATGTGCCTTCAAATACCTGATTGCAGCCTTCACATCCTCTATCTGCATAGGATAGCAGCCCTCATTTGATGTGCGGTATTCCACACTGCAAACAACAAAACCCTGATGAGCAAGCGTGCTAAGATATGATAGATGTGCTGACTTATCCATCCTCATCCATGCACCACCGCATATCCATACTATACAAGGATAACGCTTGTCAGACATATCTTCCGGATATATTAAATCGAGTTTTAAATCCCTGCGACAGTGATCATACCAGGAATCCACCTGCGCATATGTGATATCAGACACCTGCACATATTGTGGCTTCGTCACATTAATCTTAAGCTTTTCCTTCATTTAAAAATCCTCCTTACATTTGCAATCCATTTTGAAATACAAAATTAATATCATTTAAAATAAATACTTTATGCCCATTATAATGCATCTCTTTTCATTTTTAAACATAAAAAAACCTTGAAACAACTATCTTGCTTCAAGGTTTAAGAACAGGGGATGAGAGAATCGAACTCCCGCTAAAAGTTTTGGAGACTTCTGTCATACCATTTGACCAATCCCCTATATTTAAATATTATATCAAATATAGAAAAAGGACGCAATAGGAATTACGTCTTATTTTAATATACCTTCAAAACTTCATACAAATCCGATTTGTTTTTCTCAGTTATTAACCAGATTAAGCCCTCGACCTATTAGTAACAGTCAGCTCCACATGTTG
>URDU01000025.1 GCA_900546625.1 uncultured Lachnobacterium sp.
TATCTGTAATAAATGTGCCAACGACCGCACAGGTTGCTATAGAAAAACTGCTTTGATTATATTCTAACATATATGAGTAAAAAAACAACAATAAAATACGCAACAGAAATTCATTTTAGGATATTGGAACATCACCGATAAGTGTATGGAATAGTCTTGATACAAGTGGTATAATAAGTAGTATGCCATCTGGTTTTTCCTTTAATAATTGGTGGAACTGGCAAGAACTAATTGAAGAACATGCGTGGAATTATATTCATAATGCTGTTGAGGAAGACATTGTAACAAAACAGAAAGGAGGAACCATACCCGGTAGTAGTTCCAGAGCCGGAAACAGAAAAGGAAAAAGGATATCAGTATACACCAAAAACATCCCCATCAAACGATTATGCGTTTTGGGGAACAGTAGTCGGAATTGTAATCATTGGAGGTACTGTGGTTGAGGATTTCCTTAGTGGCGGAATTGGAGTTACTGACGATGCTGCAAGCTTTGCACTTGCATATAAATTGATTTTTGGATAATTGAAAGGAACAATTATGACGCTTAACAAAGCTTTTAAGGATGTATATTGTAAATTTCTAACAGAACAAGGATATCAATGGTGCTCTAAATTGCAAAGATTTGTGAAGGTGGTAAATCAGGAGCTGATCTATTTTATTGGATTAAAAAAGGTTCCGGCATGGCTCAAAGGCAATAAAGGTTTTACCATTACTGCAGGTATTATGTCGGTATATTTTTCTAAACGTGCTGATTGGACACATGGCTGCACCGAGGATAAACTCTTTAAATGGGCGTTTGATTATACCGGACTTCAACTTCAAATGTTCTCACCGACCTATGAATATGGAATGGGGTTTGAGTACAATGAACAAAACATGATTGAGGTAGTAGAGAAGTCTGCTGAAATAACAAAGGAATTAGTTCTTCCAGTGTTTGCTGAGGTGACAGATTTAACATCTTATGTGAAGTATGCGAAGGAATATACAATAAATGTTCTTAGAATGTGTGATAAATTTATTGACGATTCACTGGTCTTAATACTCACAAATAATCATGATGATTTTATGGAATGCTTGCATAAAGAGAAAGAGAGCGAAAGAGAATTTATAAAGCAGTGTATCGAAGAATCATATACGACTCCAAGGGATAGGGTATATAATAACCCTGAATTATTGAAAGCTGCACTTGAAGAAGCTGAAAAATGCAAAAAGACCAATTTGGAGATGTTAGCAAAATACAAAATAAACATATGATTATTATAGAAAATAGTGAAACTGGATTCTGGTAATATGATAAGAACTATTTAGAAAAGATTGAGAGTGTAAGAGAGTGTAATATAAGTGCGTAAGTTTTGTTACCGGTAACTTACACACTTTATATTACACTCTCCTCTCGTTCCTTCCGGAAATGAATAATCTGTTCCCAATTTATTATTCATTTCAATTAATACCTCTCTATACGGCATCAATTCATCTTCCACATACACGGATTTCGGAATCATTACATAACTCCATGAGATTGTAATCATAACTATCAACATAATTATTTTTCTTTTATAGTTTGTCACGTTACTTTGCTCCGGAAAAATATCCCCACACTCCTCCATTATTTTTTCAAGTGATAACTGTTTGCTGTTGTCTCTCTTTTGAGCAAAATTGTATCTGTACCTTTTAATAGCAGGATTTCTTGAAATCCTTAAACAATATGCTTTTAGATTTTCAGGCTCATTTGGCGGAATACTGTTCCATACATTTAAATATGTATCGTTCTCACATCCATCTGCATCATCTTTACTGCAAAGGATATTGTACGCTATAAGATTAATCAGTTTCCCATACTTATTCTTTGTTTCTAATATGGCACTTTCAAGTCTGTCAAGATAATGTCTTACAATTTTCTGATCAGATATTTTTTCATTCATAAAATCTTCTTTAAGTTATATAATAATAAACATACTCCTTATTTTTTTAACCAAAAATACGCAACAGAAAATAGAAAAATCTGTTACGTATTTTGACTTTTTTTATTAAAAACATAATAATCTGATGAAAACAGCTACTATAAGTATTAATGCTATTGCTTTTTCTGCAATATATGACTTTGCATCCGGTACATATGTTTTCTCCCAGATTGAGTATGCACATCCACAACCCACTGTAAACATGCAAAATAGCTTAAACGACTGCGAATTCATATAATCAGTGAAAAACATTATAATAATCCATACTATTAAAAACAGTATTAAAATTAAGCACTTTAAAAATAATTGAATTTTCTTCATGGCAAATCCCCCTTAAATATACAACTGCATCATTATGCTTCCATAGATAGCTTCCTTCACTTATATAGACGCAATCCATGCTTATATATTACAATAACCAAGAAATTTTTTCAATCTCTACTTTATCACCACCGCAATTACATAATCCTCAAGCTCACGAAACACTACCCTTTTTTCATAAGCCTCCATCGTCTTATCATCCAGCTTCCCCGAAAAGCCTGTACCGACGAGCTTCATTATCGCCTCATACTGTGTCCAGTATTTTGTAAGCTCAATCTGAAATGCCTCAGATTCATTCTCAAAGCCTTCGAGTCTGTCAAGCTGCTCCTTTCGCATTATACGCTTTGCCACCTTGAAGCTCATGCGTTTTGTCTGCTCTATGTCCACGCCAACAGGTCTGTCTGATATTGCAAGCACCACATATGAACCACTGTGTGCCAGATTAAAAAAAGCTGCGCTCTCATTCTTATATCCTGCTGCTATTTCCGGCTTGCCATGCTCATTTCTGACAAGCTGTTCATCCGATGATATCCCCAGATATTTGTAGAGCATGTATCCCGCCAAAAGCTCCTGATTTGCTGTGCCACACAGCCTGTTGATGCCTGTTTTTACACCTTTTTCTGAAATAGTTGTGTATTTATCCACATAATAGGCAGACACATGTGGAATTATCTCCTTCTGCCGGCCTGCGATGGAATCCGTTTTTTCTATAAAAATCTGACAGTTATTGTTTATTTTCCATACCATCCCAAGTCACCTTTCTATAACTCCAACCTTCCCCTGCCTTCATCAAAATACAACTAGTATTATAAATTACCCATATGATATCTGCAGCTTATACTAATTATCCCTACGATATCTGCAGCTCATACAGCTTCCTGTATATGCCATCCTGTTCCAGAAGCTCCCTGTGCGTACCGCGCTCACATATACGTCCCTTGTGCATGACCATGATGCAGTCAGCATGCTGGATAGTGGACAGACGGTGCGCAACCATGATTGTTGTCCTGCCGTCCATGAGCTTTTCAAGCGCCTCCTGTATGAGAATTTCTGTCTCTGTATCTATGTTGGCGGTTGCCTCGTCCATGACCAGTATGCTCGGATTGTGGGCAAGTGTCCTTGCAAAGGACAATAGCTGACGCTCTCCTGCCGAGAAGGTCGCACCGCGCTCCGTGACCGGCTCGTGATAGCCCTGCGGGAGCTTTTCGATAAAGTGTGAGGCGTTTACATATTCTGCTGCCGCCTTCACCTGCGCATCCGTGATATCTTCATCATTCAGTCGGATATTGTACGCCACATCCCCCTCGAATATAAACACATCCTGCTGCATCTGACCGATTGCACTGCGAAGCTGCTTTTTGCTAAGCTGTCTGATATCGATGCCATCAATGTAGATATGTCCCTTTTGTATATCATAATACCTGCCTATCAGATTTAAAATGGATGATTTTCCCGCTCCGGTTGCGCCGACAAAGGCCACCTTCTCGCCCGGATTTATGACAAATGAGACATCCTTAAGCACATAGTTTTCGCCGTCGTAGGCAAACCAGACATGGTCAAATTCAATTTTTCCGATGATTTTATCAGGCTCCTTTGGATTTGCAGCCTCCGGTATAAATTCCGTCTCATCCATAACCGTAAATATCTTCTCGGCGGATGCAATTGATGACTGCAATGTCGAAAACTGCTCCGCAAGCTCCTGTATCGGGTCGAAAAATGACCTGATGTAATTCGAAAAAATATACAGAGTGCCTACCGAAATAATCTCATCAAACACATTTCTGCTTCCGAACCACAGCACTATCATCAGTGACAAAATACTCAGAATATAGATAAGCGGACGGAATACCGCATACATAAGCATCTCCCTGTAAAAAGCCTTGTAGAGCTTTGTATTTTTGTCATGAAATTCCTCGAACTTGCGCTCCTGTCTGCCAAATATCTGTATAATTTTCATTCCTGAAAGATGCTCGGACAAAAATGTATTGATGTCCGTCAGGCGCGTACGGTAAAGCCTGTAAATATTTCTGGCTATTTTCTGGCACAGCACCGTAAGGCCAATTACAAGCGGCATCAACACAAATGATATCACAGCAAGCCTCACGTCAAGCACGAGCATAACGCCTGCAAGTCCCACTATTTTTACAATATTTCTGAAAAGCTGTACGAGAATGCCCGAATACATCTCATTGAGTGCCTCAACATCATTTGTCACACGGGTTACGAGCTTTCCGACCGGCGTGATGTCAAAATACCTGCTGCCGAGCGACTGGATATGTCTGTAGAGGTCCTTTCTCATCTGAAGTATGATATTCTGGCCTGTTTTCTGCAGTATCCAGGTCTGAGCGATGTTGAATACAAAGCTTAAGGCAAGTACAACCGCATATTTGATAGCTGTAGCAATTATTACATCATAATCCCCATTTGCTCCAAAGGTATCAATTGCATCTCCCACAAGCATCGGCCTGTAAAGATCAAAGGCTGTCAGTCCAAGCACCAGCAGAAGGGCAAAAATCACCCAGTGGGCATACGGCTTCATGTAGGCTACAAGGCGCATTGTGGAGCTTTTTTTATTCATTTCTTTTTTATTTATATTTTTACTCGAATTCATACTATAATCTTCTCTATTATTTTGTAGCTATTTTTTGTCAAACAGACAAATCTGCATAGCATCGCTTTTCAAGCACTTTAATTGCCAAGCTCACTCTCAAGCTGCTGCTTATGGCTGATATCAGCGTAAAAACCGCCAAGCTCAAGCAGCTCTTCAGGAGTGCCATACTCTGTCAGTTTTCCGTCAGAAAGCACTGCCACATGGTCAGCCTTCTGCAGTGTGGAAATCCTGTGAGCAATCACTATGGTTGTCTTTCCCTGTCTGGTTTCCAAGAGGTTTTCAAGTATCTGCTCCTCTGTATCGGTATCGACAGCAGAAAGCGAATCATCCAGTATGAGGATTGCAGAATCCTTTAAAAGTGCTCTGGCTATCGAGCTTCGCTGCTTCTGCCCTCCCGAAAGTGTCACTCCGCGCTCTCCAACCATGGTCTTGTACTCATCCGGAAAGCCCATGATATTATCGTGTATACACGCGTCCTTTGCAGCCTGTTTTACCGCATCAAGAATTGCCGGATTGTCGGCAATCCTGTCCTCAAGACCGAATGCAATATTCTCCTCGAGTGTGTCGGAAAACAGGAAATTCTCCTGTGGCACATATGAGATATCACGGTGTAAAACCGCCAGCGGATAGTCTGTTATCGGGCGGCCATCCAAAAGTATCATGCCGTTTTCACAGTCATAGACTCTGAGCAAAAGGTCGGCAAGTGATGATTTTCCGCTTCCGGTACGCCCTAAGATGCCAAGCATCTCGCCCTGCTTCACATGTATGCTCACGTCTGAAAGCACCGGCTTGGTGCTGTCAGGGTATGCGAAGGTGAGGTGGCTAAGCTGTATATCACCATGTATCTGTATTTTATCAGAAGTACCATCATTTTCTATTATATTTTCCGGTGGCACCATATCGACAATATCAGGCTTTTCCTCGAAAATAGTCCTAATTCTGCCCCATGCCGCAGCCGCCTGGGAAAATGTGTTGATGCAGTCGCCTGCCGCAATCATAGGCCACACAAGCATATCAATGTATGAGTTGAATGCCACAAACTGACCTATCGAAACCTGACCGTCAAGCACCATCCTGCCGCCTGCAATAAGTGTCACTATCACGCTTATTCCGATTACAGCATCTAACGCCGGACCAAAGACAGCGCGAAGCTTTACCACAGCAAGATTTTTCTCCCTGCTGTTCTCGCAGGCCTTTTCAAACTGCTTAAAGTCCTCTTCCTCCTGCACAAATGCCTTGACCACGCGGATACCGGCAATGCTCTCCTGCACCTTGTCAGACAGATATGAGAAAGCATCCTGCCTTTTCACCTGACGCTTTTTGGACTCTATTCCATAAAAATAGCAGCCGATTGCAATAAAAATAAGTGGAACAAAAGCAAACAATGTCAGCTTAAAATCCACGTATACTACCATTTTGACAAGCACCATCACCGTCATGATTACCGCGTCAAACACTGTGATGACAGCCATTCCGGTTCCCATCCTGACCGCCTGTAAATCATTGGTGAAATAAGCCATAAGGTCTCCTGTCTTGTGGCTGTTGTAATAACGCGCCGAGAGTGTCTCCATATGCGAAAACATATCATCGCGCAGTCTGTATTCTATTCCCCTTGATGCTCCTATGATGAAATATCTCCATCCAAAGCGCCCCGCCATGATTATCAGGCCTGTTATCAATATCTTAAATATAATGCCGCCCACGCCCGCCATATCAAGCTTTCCTGCAGTGATTCCGTCGATTATCTCCCCAATAAACTGCGGAATGTACAGATTGGCAAGGTCTACTGCAAGAAGCACAAAAATGCCTATTGCATAGTGCCATTTATATGCAAGCAGATATGGGCGCAGCGAGTATTTTTTATCGTTCATGTTATTCCTCCGTATTTTAAATGCCACTGCGTGGTGAGCGTGCGACCGCAACATACACTCTCGTAGAGCGACTAGCGAAGCTGTTTAGAGTCTGTAGAATTATGCCCTGATAACCAGAAATGCACCGGCATGGACGCCGGGGCAAGGCGTTATGTGCCATGGACGGCACATAAAAGCCGGTTTCGTTGAGCATAGAAAACCTTCGAGCATAATTCGTACAGCCTCTTAACCGCGTAGCGTTAGCTCCTAGAGAGTGTATGTTGCGGTCACACACTCATCATGCAGCGGTCTATCTACCTCCACAAGTCTGCTACAAAATACGTGAGTGCCGCCCATGTATACACAGAATAGTATATGCCGTGCTCGTCCACTCCATCCTCAAGTATCTTCTTCGCCTGCGCCTTAGTCAGAAGGTCGAATCCGTCAAAGAGCTCGCCGCCCACTGCGCCCTCCTGCGACATTCCATTAAGGCTATCGCGGTTAAGTACAATCTTTACAAGGGCGTTACTTTCATCTGTCATGCCCGGTGTACTGAAAAGACATGGATTGATTATCGAAACCTCATCTTCTTCTGTCACTTTAAGGCCGGTCTCCTCATGAAGCTCACGCATGGCGGTTTTTATAAGTGGCGCTTTATTATCATTGTCCCCGGTGCAATCCTCCGGGTCTATAAGTCCTGCAGGTACGCTGAGCAGGTACTGACCTGTCGGATATCGGAACTCGCGGTTCATTAGCAGACATGGCTCATGACCTGATTTCTCGTCATCATCTGACGGATTCCATATCACCACGCAGCTCACCGCATCCGGAAGCATTTTCTTAAACTCATCTGTGGATTTAGCAGCTACAAGGTCTTCTTCAGCTCTCCTTGTGGCATTATAATAATGCCTGCCCTCCCCATACTGAAGATCAAACACCTTTATAAATTTTGATTCAAATAAGCTTTTTATTTTCATATATTTTATGTCTCTTTCTATAACTGATTATGCCGGTAATCATGCATAACCGCACGTCGAACATTACAGCCGGATTTTTAATTTTAATCACTCAGCACCTTCAATGTGCTCAGATACTCCTTCTGCTGTGGCGTAATGCGATAGCTCTCACGCGCCTTTTGTATCGCCTTGTTGTGGCTCCAGCTATCCATGAACCTTTCCTGCAATATCGGCAGCACTGCATCATACTGCTTTGCAAGTGCCGTAGCGATATACCACGCCTTCATCATGTTTACATAATACTCCTTGGAACGGATTTTTGCCACATCTAAAGCGTATTTTATATCAAAATCCTCATCGAGATATAAGCGCATCAAAGTGCCAATGCCATATCTGACAGTGTATGGTTTATCTGAATCCAGCCACTCATATACATGCAAGAGAAGGTCCTTTTTGTGCTTTTTGAACACAGCCGGTACGCCACTGTCGCAGGTCGCCCAGTTGTCTATGTATGGAAGGAATGCTTCCAGGTAAGCCAATGCCGTATCATAATCCTTCATCTGCATAATCAAAAACATATGCAGGTTATTTTCCTCATAGTAGTAATGTGGCAGACTGTTTAGAAACTTTTCCACATTGTCACAGTCATTTTCCTTTACCGTATTACAGACCCGTTTTTCACTTTTAACCGACAAAAAGAGCCTGCTGCCACGAGCAAGCTCCTTTGCGTACTTTCTAAGCACCGGGACTCTTATTCCTATTATGCGGTCTTTTTCAATATTTGGCATAAGCCTCGCATGAAATTCCCTGTAATTTTTATCCTGCAGCTCAAACAGATGCTCTAATTCTGCCAACAAATCTTTCCCTCCGTAATAACAGGATATCTGATAAGCAGCTTCTCATCAAGATTTTCCCTGTTCATGTCTACCGCTGTGATCTGGCTATTGTCATATGTGGTGTAATAATAGATGCCCTTGTCGCAGTTGCAGCATGATGTGTAGAGCGTAATCTCATATTTGCCCTCTGTCACCTCGCACAGGCCTCTCTGCTGGTCTACAGCGCCTAATATGTGGAAGAACTGGCTCACACTCGCATTCTCACTATCATCCGATTTGGAGTTTTGCTTTGTGAATGCCACACGTACAAAGCGTGACTGTGATGATAAATCTCCCGGCAGTCCCAGACCTCCCATTCCGCGGCTATATGCACTAAGCTCCACTCCCGGTGCAAATGTATTTTCAGGCTGCTTTGTGGATAAGCCTCTATAATTATTGAGTGCTGCCATCTGATATGGGAATGGCGGATTGTTTGTGAGCACACCTACCGGATTGTCGTAAACATGCATACCGTCTGCCATCGACTCCACCACAATGCACTCATTTTTGTCGGCTATAATCCAGTGTAGCTGTGCAACCGGAAGCTGACTGCTAAATGGTGTATCTACCAGTAAAATACGATTTAATTTTTCCTTTGCATCCGCTACCGTAGCGCATAGTGACAATATCCACGGTACAAACTCAAACTGTGCCACCTTTGTCTTTGCGATGCCGCATGTGCCATTCTCGCATGAGCTGTTTTCGTCTGCTGCCGCATACGCTGCATTTCCCACGAAATTCAGTCCTGCCATACCGAGTCCCTTTTCATTTATTGCATCATAGTAAAGAGGATAATCGCCTGCCACGTGTGCCATGCCAATGATTGCATAATGGTTTTCAAGCTTTCCCGCATGCCTGAAATCAAATACATAGTTTCGCGGTGTTACCGCAATCTCATCTCCATATGAAAATTCGTAATCGAGTGTTCTTCCAAAATAGAAATCCTTTGTTTTATAAGCTGCTGCTGTACACATAATTATGACCTCCTTGTTATGCTGCCATACTTAATCAGTATCTCTTAAATTGTAGAACATTATACCACAATCCTGTAAAAAAAGCGTCTCCTGCTATTTATTTTAATATAACCTTCTCCTGATTTGTTTTATAATATATAGCTCGCGATACTTTGTCCTTTATTAAATACCCATTTTTTTCCAGATTTCCCAACATTTTTTTCCTTAGGTAAGAAGAATCACTAACTCCCAGATATTCTGCAATTTCAGAAACCCTATGCGCCTTAAAATAACAAAATGATAATATTTTTTCATCATACTCTGTACCATTTTTAACAGGCATAAATGTCACTGCCGGTGCACTGTCATTATCATTAATGCCGTCTTCGTATGTCAAATCCGGAAGTACCAATGTAAAATGATCCGATGATGAATATATATATGGCTGATGTTTTTTATCAGCAGATGCATACTCCTCTGCTATTTTATCGAAACCTGTACCGGCGGCCTCCATAACATTACATGCGACCAGAACTCCTGCTATCAGCTCATTTCTGCGCTTTGAAATTATTCCCGACAAATCATAGGTTTTTCCCAATTTTTCACCCCTGTAAAAGCCCCCGGGTGATGATATTTCCAATCTGTCTTTAAATATATCTATCTGTATTTGTGTGCCATCCAGATAATAGTCTCTGTGTGCAACTGCATTTACGATTCCCTCAAATAAAGCTCTTTGCGGGTAGGAGTCTATATTGATTCTCTTATCATTGAGCTTGATTATTCCATGATTCATCCTCTGATTTACGAATTCTACCATATATTCAATAGTATCAATTATATTACCTGCAAAACGATTAATAGTAACTATTCTCTCGCTTCCCTTATTTATTCCGGAAAAAACAGAGCACTGTACCTTTGTTTTATCTCCTTTATAACCGTCCAAAAACAATACTGCACCATTGAGCAGATATCCACTCTCATTTACAAATCCTAACGATCTTAACAGCTTTTCATTAAGTTCTTTTCCATTATTATGTCTGGAATAAAAATCCTTTAATTTTGATATTTTATCCGGATCATATTTTATATCTGACTCCAAAACATCATACTGTGTTTTTTTACTCCTAACGCTCATTTCAATAATCTCTTCATATGTTGCGCCATTCGTAAATCCATCTCTTCTCATGAAAATTGAAGGTATATTTTGATATTTCAAAATAACAGGCTTTATATCCGATTCCTTTACACTAATCCGAATTACAAACCGTTCATTTTTATTTGCCTCATATCTTATAAATGATATATTCATTTGCGGTCTGGGTGTCAAATGTTCATTAACCTGATTATTAAAATAATTTCTCTCGTTATCAGCAGCTTTTCTATCAAATCCAACCAATTGATTTGTCTTATCCTTTACTCCTATATAAAATTCACCACCCGAAGCGTTCGCAAATCCGGCTATCGTTTTCAGCCACCCCACCACATCATCTCTGTTCAAAACGGCTTTGCACTCAAATCTATCATTTTCTAATTGTATATTATCAACGATTTCTTCCAGATACATATTTTTCTCCTTATCAATCCTAACAACTTTGAACTATTTCAATATTACTTCAAAGTTACTTCAAAGTCAACTTCAAAGTCACTTCAAACAAATTCAATGTTTATTGAAGTATTTGAACAAAAAACAGCAGCCGGTCTGATATCCGGTTGCTGCCTTAATAAGTGCTGTGTTATTCCTGTATTATGCCTGTTTATTGTCCTGCTCATTATCAAGTGCGATAAGCTTTGCAATGATTTCCTCGCATATCTGTGTGACATTCTTGCCATCTGTAGCAACTGTTACATCTGCCACTGCCTCATAGCGCTCCTTTCGCTTTTCCATAAGGCTGCTGATATACTCAACATTCATGTTGCCATTTAGTATCGGGCGCTCGTCACTGTCCTTTACTCGCTCGTAGATAGTCTCAGGCTTTGCTGTAAGAAGAACTACACGGCCGTTTTTCTTCATATGGTCTGAATTCTCCTCTCTCATGACAACACCACCACCGCAGGAAACGATAGTCTGCTTTCTCTTCTGAAGCTCTATAAGTGTGTTGCTCTCTAAGTTTCTGAAATATGCCTCACCGAACTCATCGAATATTTCTGAGATTGACATGCCACGATTCTCAACAATCATCTGATCCATCTCAACACGGTCCATCTCAAGCTTATCCTTTAATTCTCCTGCTACAGTGCTCTTTCCGGCACCCATGAAACCGATCAGGAAGATATTGTAATCAAAGAGGCTCTTAGCCTGGATACGGCGGCTGTTCTTCATGATATATTTGAAAATATCAAGTATCTCTTCCTCAAATTCATTGTCGCCAAGCTTTGCCGCAAGTGCATCTGTCTGCTTTTTCTCCTGCTCCGGCTGTAGGATTGGGATTCCTGTTGCCTTCTTGTATGATATAATCTCCTGAATGTGTGACATTCTGACTGCAAGCTGCTCTATTATTATATCGTCACATTCCCCAATCTTTGCGCGGATTTCCTCGATTTTGTCCATGGTGTGTCTCCTTACTTATGTGTGGTTTTCATATTGGATTTTGTTATTTAAGCGAAATATCGTCAAATTATATTTATCATAACTTCATATTATAGTATTTCGCATTTTTGATAACCACAAATTTCTTAGTCATAGTATAACAAGACTTTACCAATTTATCAAGCAAAATATTTTAATGCTTTAAAGTGTTATTGTGTCAGATATGCATCCACAATATCAGACGACACATTTTTTTCAATCGACTCATATATCGGCTGGCACTCCTTGCGAATCTGCTCATGCACTTCATCGCTTAAAGTGATGATTTGTGTGCCGCTATCCTCGATTGTCTTTATCTTTGAGGCAATTCGCTCGTCAGACTGCTCTCTGGCATACTGTTTCGCTGTCTCGGCTGCCTCACGGATAATCTGCTGCTGCTCATCTGTCAGGCCTTTCATGAACTCCTCGCTTACTATAAGCGATATCAGATGTGGCAGATGATTTGTCTCCACTACATAATCCTGCTGCTCGTAGAGCTTATTGGATACGATTACCTCGTATGGGTTTTCCTGCGCATCTATGGTGCCCTGCTGTAAGCCGATATACACCTCCGAGAAAGTCATAGGTGTCGGGCTTGCTCCTAGCGCCTTCCAGTATGACATATGGTAAGAGTTTTCCATGGTACGGATTTTCTGCCCCTTAAAATCAGCAAGGCTTTCTATCTTTTTGTTTGTTGTAATGACACGGAAGCCCTGGTCTGCATATCCCAAAAGCTCGTAGCCGCCGTCATTGTAGACCTGCTGCATGAGCTTCATAAACTTTGGATTGTCCACATGCTCACGCACCTCATCAATGCTGTCAAAGAGTGCCGGCATATCAAATACTGCAGTATCCTTCATGAAAGTTACCTGCGGCGCAGTGTTCTGCACTACAAAAGGTATATCTCCATCCTTGCATGACTCGAGAAGCTCTCTGTCTCCACCCAGTACACTGTTTGGATACACACTGATTTTCATTTTGCCATCGCTTAATCTGTCCACTTCATCGGCAAATTTCTCTGCATATATCTGTGTCACAGTGTCCTCAGGACTTGAGCTGCCGAGAGGCCATGCGTAGCGCTGTACCCCGGCATCCTTAGCTGCGGCCTGCGAGCCTTCACCAGCAGAGCCTCCGCACGCGGCAAGTCCTGCTGTAAGCGAAAGTATCATCATGACGGTTGCTGCTCTTCGCCACAATCTATATTTGCTATACGATTTACGCGGTTTATTATATTTACCAGCTTTTTTACATAAAAACAAGCCAAATCTACTCATATTTTTCTCCAATTACAACTGTGTGCCTAAATGTCCTACAATCATCATTAAATCTGCTTATACCTGTTATTACATATTTCTGTACCGAATAGTTACTATTTCTCTATAATAAGCACAGACTGATTGCCGGAATAAATGTAAGCAGCAGAAGTGCCAGCAGGAAATATCCTATCATAGGCGCTGCCTTCTTTGCTATCCGCATGACCGGAACATCCGTCAGTGAGCTTGCCACAAACAGGTTCACTCCTATAGGCGGTGTGACAAATCCGATTGCAAGGTTTACGATCATGACCACACCGAAATGGATCGGGTTCATTCCGATGCTCTGCACGATTGGAAGCAGAATCGGACTTAAGATAAGGATAGCCGGTGTGGTATCCATGACCATTCCCACAATAAGCAGGAAAATGTTTATCACGATAAGAAGCACTATCTCATTTGTGAAATGTGCGAGTATCCATGCACTGACTGTCTGTGGCACCTGCATGAGTGTGAGTACACGTGAAAACGCAGTCGATGCGGCAAGGATAAACAGTATAGGTGCATATGTCTTCATTGCCTCTACCATGATGCCCCATATCTCTTTTACCTTTATGGATTTGTAAATAAAAAGACTTACAAAAAGCGCATAAAATACCGAAATCACCGCAGCCTCTGTAGGCGAAGCTATACCGGCATAAATACATCCAAGCACTATAACCGGGCTCAAAAGCGCCCATATACTGTCCTTCAATATGCTAAAAAGCCCCTTGCTTCTAAGCTCTGAAACCTTTGCATTTATCATTTCCTTGTCCTCTCCATAGCGCTTGCAGTGATAATATGCATAAAACATGAGAAGCGCTCCTATCAAAAGTCCCGGAATGATTCCTGCCAGAAAGAGATCACTGACCGACTCACCGGTTGCCATCGCATACATGATAAAAGGTATGCTTGGCGGTATGATGACTCCGAGTCCTCCGGCAACCGCAACAATCGCCGTGGAGAAATCCTTTTTGTAGCCCAGCTCCATAAGAAGCGGAATGGTCATACTTCCGACAGCCGCAACAGTTGCAGGCGCAGAGCCGGAAATCGCTCCATAGAACAAACAGGTGATGATAACCGCACATGGGATTCCTGCGGTTCTTTTTCCTATAAAATACACAAAAATATCAAACAATTTTTGTGAGATTTTGCCGTGTGCCATGACGATTCCGGCAAGCACAAACATAGGCACCGCTAAAAGCGGGAAGCTGTCTATACCACCAAGCATAGAGCGGATAACATAGCTGGCACTGGCTGTAAAAGATGAGTCAAACGCGCCCGGCAGCACTGCCACTATTCCAAGGGAAATAGATACCGGAATAGCAATGACCAGACATATCACAAACAATATAAAAACTACTACTGCTGACATCTGTTTTCCTTTCCTAGAACTATCTTCCACTCGCCAAACCATCTCTGTGCGATGCGGAAGGCTGTAATGATAAAGCACACAAACGGTGCGGCCTGCACATAGTACATAGGGATACCGCAGGCAGGACTTACCTGACCGCTTTCTATCGTATTTTTCAGATATATGAATGAATACGGTATCAGATATACGAAAAATACAAACTCAACTGTCAGATTTAATACCTTCCAGAGTGATTTTCCTCTCTTTGGAAAAAGCTGTATAAACTGGTCAATTTTAATAGATATGCATTTTCTGGTACAAAGGCTGACACTCAAGAAAGCCGACCATATGAAAAGATACCTGGTGATTTCCTCCGACCATGATAGAGACATGCCAAGGATGTATCTGGAAAACACCTGAACACCCATGATAAGCGTCATCGCAATCAGGAAAATGACCATTAAAAATTCTTCAAGATATTCATCCAGATAGTGCAGTATTTTCTTCATGAAATATCCCCTTTCCGTGAATAATTATACATATTATTTTAATTGAATTATTGTTGATTTTCCATGTAATTATTCACATTTTTTTATTACCATTTGTTATTATCTTTAAAAATGGCGTCACAGCACCTAGTTTACAGATGCCGAGGCGCCATTTTATTTTATCGCACGATTTTATACAAGCTTTTCTTACATGCTCTTATGAAGTAATCCAAGTACCGTAGACAGATCCTCTACTCCCATCTGTCCGGGTGCAGAAGCTTTCTTTGCGGCACCGAATGTCATTGAAGATCCGAATACCTCACCGCAAAGACGGCTTATAACACCTGTGCCTGCCATTGACATTGTGATGATTGGTCTGTCAGCGTAGTCTGTAACCATTTCCTCTGTAGCAGCAAGAAGTGTGAGTACGTCACGCTTATTCTGTGGCATAACTGCAATCTTAGGGATATCAGCTCCCATATCCTGCATCTTGCGAAGTCTGTAAACGATATCAGACTGTGCAGGAGTCTTGAAGAAGTCATGGTTTGAAGCGATAACTCTTGCACCTGCAGCATGTACACCATCGATGATTTTCTTTACAATCTCATCGCCTGTGAAAATCTCTACATCCACAAAATCAACGTACCCTGTCTGTGCAGCCTTGATGTTAAGCCTGGCATAAGCCTCAGGCTCGATTGCTTTCTCTCCGCCCTCTTTTGAAGTACGGAATGTCATAAGGATTGGAATATTTCCAAGAGCATCACGAAGCTCCTTTAATACCTCCTCAACCTTGTCAAACTCGAATACATTCTCGAACCAGTCAACACGCCACTCAACCATATCAACAGGGATAGAGTCAAATGTCTTTGCCTCTGCGATGATGTCGTCTTTTGTAACGCCTACGATAGGAACGATGATTTTTGGTGCGCCTGCACCGATCTCAATATCTCTTACCTTAATGGTGTTCATGGTTTACGCCTTTCTTTTACTATTTTATATACAGATTATACTCCCCGGTATGTCTGTTATTAATCTTCCTGTGACAGCCCAACCATCTTAGTATAGCGCAGGTTTACGAATAATCCAAGTACCACGCCGATTGCCGTGAGCACGATGTTCATTACCATAACCTGTGATGGCTGCATCTTTGATGCTGCTGTAAGGATTGTATAGTTACAAAGTGATGAAGCGATCATTACGAGCGCTGTTACTGTTCCCTTGATCTTAGGGAAAAGCATGTTGCATACAGATGTTACGATCTGTAAAAGTCCGCCTGCACCTGCCCAGCCGATGATGAATGCACCTGCTATCATGAGTGGCTTTGTCTGTCCGACTAACACTACGACCATTGTTGCAAGGCAGATTACAGGGTAAACAAGGATAAATCTGACGTCCTTGATCTTTCTTGTTAAAAGAGCTGTTACGATAAGAGCTATCATGGTTCCTGCTGAGTAGTATGACTGCATAACTGACGGATCAGCCCAGCCTACGTTCTCTTTTGCAAAGTTCTGTGCACAGTTAAGCCATAACTGGAAGGTTCCGGTACATGTAAATCCAATGATAATCATTGCGATTGACTCAACAGAGAAATGTGTGTGCTTTAAGCTTGCAATAAGTCCTTCTTTCTTTCCCTCTGCCTTTGCATCGGTATCAGGAAGCGGGAAGAGCATTACCAATACTAAAAGTACGATGTAGATGATTCCGCATCCGAAGAACAGTGTGTTGTATGATGTAATTCCTGCTGCTGTTGTAGCAACTGTCATACCAAGTACGAATGGTAAAAGCATCTGTGCGATAGCGATGAAGAATTTGATTCCCATTGTTGCAACGCCCGGTGCTTTGTAGATGATCTCTGATACTGCCGGGTAAATTCCTGTATCAAGGAATGAGTTTGCAATACCGCCAATGATAGCGCAGATATATGCGATCTGGTATCCGCCATGTGTTCCTGCATTGAATGCAAGGGCAAGTCCGATCAGGTAGATAGCATAAGAGCCGCTTCCGATTGCTGTTGAGATACGGCGTCCAAGCTTATCTGATAAAGGTCCTGCAAACGGAAGTGCGATAAGACGTCCAAGTCCAAGGGCTGCCGAAATAGCTGTGATAGCCATAACCTGTACTCCCCATGAAGCTGCGAGAGCCTCCTTGATGACTGCCTGTCCGAGGATAGAGCAGCCCACTCCGTGTATAAAGTAATTTAAGTAAAGGATCAATGCGCTAGGTAAATATTTTTTATTCATCAGTGTTCTCCTTAATTTCTGTCAAAATAATTCAATGTAATTTAATTTCTGCGGCTGATTAATCATCATATCTGATGTTTAATACTTCCTTCATATGCTCGATTGGCATGTCCTTTCCTGTCCAGAGCTTGAACGCTGCTGCTCCCTGGAAAAGCATCATTCCAAGACCGTTCATTGTCTTGCAGCCCACTTCTTTTGCCATAGAACGCATCTTTGTCTCAAGTGGAGAGTAAGGTACGTCGATTACGATAAGCTCAGGACGGAAGAATGATTTGTCAGGTACTACAGACATTCCCTCGAGCGGCTTCATACCAACACCTGTTCCGTTTACGAAGATGTAGGAATCAGCCATCTCTTCTCTAAGCTTCTCCTTGTCATCAAGGTCGTAAAGAGTAGCCTTGCAGTCTGTCTTCTCGTTGATCTTTCTAACTGTCTCCTCAGCGTTTGCCCAGAACTTGTCATGGATGTTGAAGATAGAGATTTCCTTTACACCGTCAAGTGCTGCCTGAATCTCGATAGCTGTAGCAGCTCCGCCAGCTCCTGCGATTGTCATCTTCTTTCCGATAACATCGATATCGTTATCCTTGAGCGCCTGCATGAAGCCGATACCGTCTGTGATGTGTCCTGTAAGTACTCCGTTCTCGTTTACTATTGTATTTACAGCTCCGCAAAGCTCTGATGCCGGTGAAAGCTTGTCTAAGTACTGTCCTACAACTGTCTTGTTTGGCATTGATACATTAGAGCCTACAAGCTTTAATGCTCTGATTCCCTTAACCGCATCCTCAAGAGTGTTATTGTCAACCTCAAATGCCAGATATGCGTAGTCAAGTCCAAGATATGCAAATGCCTCATTGTGCATTGCCGGTGAGCTTGAATGTCTGATTGGGTAAGCCATAAGTCCGATGAGTTCTGTGTGTCCTGTGATTCTCTCTGCCATGATTAAATCTCCTTCATTTTTAAATGTGATAATATTGATTATTCGTATTTTACTTAGCTATGTTTTCAACGATGCCCACTTCGTTAAAAACTTAACAACCTTTGATACTGATATTATAACGCATTATTTTCGGTACTTCCAATGCTTATTTTGTTATTTTTTAATAGCTTTACTGTACTAATCATGTTATAATATGCACAAATATAGGCCATAATATTTGTAATCCATAGACTGTATCTATTATTTTAAGGAGATTTATGCATGACGTTCAATCAATTAAGCTATTTTTACCAAGCGGCAGTTCTGGAGCACTTCAATCAGGCTGCCGAAAAAATGAATATAACAGAGCCAAGCCTCAGCCGTTCGATAGCAGCTTTAGAGGACGAGCTTGGCGTAACCTTATTTGAAAAGAGAGGCCGGAATGTAATTCTGACCAAGGCCGGGGAAATTTTTTTAGAACACGTGTCCACTATTCTGGACGATATAAAGAGAGCCGAGAACAAAATGCACCAGATTGCAACCGACGGCGGACACATCGATATCGCCTATGTATCACCTCTTGCAAAGGTGTTTATCCCAACTATCGTGCGCTCTTTCCTCTCCGAAAAGGAAAATAAAAATATCACCTTCAATTTCTTTCAGGACATCACCTCTGTGAATATTGATGGATTAAAAAAAGGCAGGTATGACATAATTTTCGGTTCATACTCGCCTGATGAAAATGGTATTGATTTTGTTCCTATTATAAAGCAGGAAATAGTTGCCATACTGCCTCCCGGCCACCCACTGACACTTAAGGATACCATGGAAGCCACTGATTTCGCTGACTATCCTGTGCTCGGCTATGCCAGACACTCAGGCCTTGGCAAGTACACCAGAAGCTTTTTCAAGAAGCATGATGTATCGCCAAACTTCATATGTGAGTCCCCTGATGAGAACGGCATCGCCTCCCTCGTGGCACAGGGCTTTGGCATTGCGCTTGTCGCAGATGTCGATGCAATTCACCGCGATGACATCTGCATACGCCACCTCGTATCGCATGAGTCCTTCTCACACACTGTATACATGGGCTACATGACAGGCAAATACCAGCTTCCGGCTATCAAGCGCTTCATAGAGTTTGTGCGGGAAAGTTGCAGCTAGGCAGTCTCCTCGAGCACAAACCTGATAAATGCCTTCGCAACCGGTGATAAATATCTCTGCTTAAGCGTTGCCAGATACACCGCTCTCTCATAAGGAGGATTGTATATATCAAGCGTCTTTACAGAAAGTGACCGAAGTATTGGAATATCAGGCATCACAGCTATTCCAAAGCCCTGCGCCACGAGACCCGCCATACTCGAATCCTCCTCCATCTCGAAGGCTACCTTCGGAAACTGTCCTATCTCCTCAAACATCTGGTCAATGACCGGACGCAGACCGCTGCCCTTCTCAAAATAAATCTGCGGATACTCTATTGTGTCGCGCAAATCCACACTGTCCTTTATAGAAAGCGGATGGTCCATGGGCACTGCAAGCACAAGCTTCTGATTCGCAATCTTCTTAAAATCTATATCCTGTTCCCCATCTTTATAAGAAGAAAAAACTATGTCATATTTGTCATCCTTTAGTCCATCTATAATCTCACCGGTTGTTCCAACCGTAAAATGAAATTCTATATCATAATCCGGGTATGCATTGAGAAATTTACGCACCAGCTTTGGCGCGAACTCACTTCCCATCGTATATATATATGCCAGATGTATGATTCCATGCCTGCTGCCATTTAGCTCCTGAATGCGCTGCACACCCTCATTAAGCACCTTTAATGATTCCTCAACATACGGCAGAAACATCTTCCCATATCTTGTCATCACGACATTTCTTCCCTTTTTTTCAAACAAACGCGTGCCAAGCTCCTGCTCAAGCTGTGAGATTGCATGGCTTAAAGACGGCTGCGTAATCGACAGCATCTGTGCCGCCCTCGTATAATGTTCTTCCTGCGCCAGTACCTTGAAGTACTGCAATTGACTCAGATTCATAGTACACCCCCTATTTTAATTTGTCGGATGGACGCTTGCCATGCGCTGCACACCGGTGGTATCTGCTCTCATAATTCCTTAGTCTAGTGGGAGTAAATGCCGCCTCAAACAGAGTTTATTAGGCGCGAAAAATCAAACGCGCTTTTTACTTTATTGGTATACTAAAGGCTGTGTTGCTTGAACGAGTATTTTCCGCGCCACTTTTGCTTGATGCGGCATATAACTCCCACACGACACGTCATAAATCGAGCATATACCACCGGCGTGCAGCGCATGGCAAGTGTCCATAACAAAGTCTAACAATAATATACACCATTTGATAGACAAAAACTATAGATTTCGTATAAAAGATGCATTGGACATTTATACATTTTTGCTGTACCTTGAATGTAACAAGAGTGCACTGCACTTTTTGATTGTTAAAAAAATCACATACTTTGTATATCACAGCCTTTGATAACAAATATTGACAATCAATTTAATGAAATAAAACTATAATGTAATGAGAGCAATTTACACTACCGTGTGCCCACCCGGTTAGCAGATTAAGGAGAAAAATACTATGAAAAACAAATATCCACATATTTTTGAGCCAATTACAGTACGCAGAATGACAGTAAAGAACCGTATCGTCATGACTCCAATGGGAACTAACTACGGTGAGCAGAACGGAGAAATGAGCTTTCTCCACATCAACTACTATGAGCAGAGAGCAAAGGGCGGCACAGGTCTCATCATCGTTGAGAATGCAAGCGTTGACTCTCCACAGGGTTCAAACGGAACAACACAGCTTCGTATTGATTTAGACAACTACATCCCAAGACTTTTCAAACTCTGCGAGAGCGTTCACAAGCACGGTGCATGTATCGCGATACAGTTAAATCACGCCGGTGCTTCTGCAATGAGCTCACGTATCGGAATGCAGCCTGTATCAGCATCAGACGTACCTTCAAAGGCAGGCGGGGAAATCCCAAGACCTCTCGAGAAGGATGAAATCATGCATATCGTAAAGAAATATGGTGAGGCAGCCAAGCGTGCCCAGATCTGCGGCTTCGACGCTGTTGAAATCCACGCAGGACACTCTTACCTTATCAGTCAGTTCCTTTCACCTATCACAAACAAGAGAACTGACGAGTTCGGCGGCTCTGCTGAGAACCGTGCAAGATTTGCAAAGCTGGTTATCGAGGAGGTTCGTAAGCAGGTTGGACCTTTCTTCCCTATCTTCGTCCGTATCAGTGCAGACGAGCTCATGGAGGGTGGAAACACACTTGAGGATACACTTGAGTACTTAAAGTATTTTGAGAAGGAAGTAGATGTATTCGACGTATCATGTGGTCTCAACGGATCTATCCAGTACCAGATTGATGCAAACTACTTACCTGACGGATGGCGCTCATTCATGGCAAAGGCTGTAAAAGAGAAATACAACAAGCCATGTATCACAGTAGGAAATATCCGTGACCCACAGGTAGCCGAGGATATCCTTGCAGGAGGCGATGCTGATTTCATCGGTATGGGCCGTGGACTTATCGCTGACCCTGAGTGGGTTAATAAGGTAGAGTTCGGAAATGTGTGTGATATCAGAAAATGTATCTCATGTAACATCGGATGCGCCGGACACAGAATCGGTCTCAACCAGCCAATCCGCTGTACAGTAAACCCTGCCGTAAACAGCGGTGAGGATTACATGAAGACAAAGGTAAATAAGCCTTGCAACGTGGTTGTAATCGGTGGTGGTACTGCCGGTCTTGAGGCAGCCTGCACAGCAGCAGAGGTTGGATGTACAACCTTCCTCATTGAGAAGAAGGCTGAGCTTGGCGGACTTGCATCAGTTATCTCCAAGATTCCTGACAAGAAGCGTCTTGCGGACTTCCCTAACTACATGATTCACCGTGCAAGCAAGCTTCACAACCTGTTTGTTTTCAAAAATACAGCAGCAACAGTTGATATGGTAAAGGCCTTAAACCCTGATATCATAGTAAACGCAACAGGCTCTGTACCTACTCTCCCACCTATCACAGGTCTTCACGATCTCGTTGACAAGGATGGCACAAATGTTGCAACAGTCCTTAAAATGATTGAGCGCATCAATGAGTATCCTGAGGATATGAAAGAACAGAAAATCGCCATCATCGGCGGTGGTGCCGTAGGTCTTGACGTGATGGAATTCTTCACAGAAAGAGGTGCAGAGGTAACAATGGTTGAGATGCTTCCAATGATTGGAAACGGACTTGACCCTGTCACAAAGTGTGACACAAACGCAAAAATGGCAAAATACGGTGTAAAGCAGATGACCAACACTGCTCTGCAGGAGGTTAAGAATGACCGTTTCATCGTAAAGAATCCAGAGGGTGAGATTGAGGAAATCCCATTTGATTACGGATTCATCTGCCTTGGTATGAGAGCCAACACACCTGTTCTTTCAGAGATTGATGAGGCTTTCAGTGATACCAATGTTGAAATCGTAAATATCGGAGACAGCAAGCGTGCTCGCAGAATCATTGAGGGTACAGAGGAAGGTAGAAATATCTTAAACGTGCTTGCCCGTCACGATTATTTATAAAACTTCGTAACTATTTCTGATTACGGGAATAGTTGCAAAATTCTCCTTTAAAATAATAAACCTATAAAAACTCCTAAAAAACAACAGCTCGCGGTTTCCCGCGAGCTGTTGTTTTATTTTCTTTTTAACTGAAAGCTATATAATGATATTATAATCAGGAACTTAAATCTAGCTGAAGAACAGTTTCTTCACATCATCAACCGGCATATCCTGTCCTGTGTAAAGCTTGAATGCGGCAACACCCTGCCATAAGAGCATTCCCTTTCCGCCTACGCATGTGCAGCCTGCCTCTTTTGCTTCGCGAAGAAGCTTTGTCTCCTCCGGATTGTAAACTGCATCTGCAACTACAAGCCCC
Source organism: uncultured Lachnobacterium sp. (assembly GCA_900546625.1). GTDB lineage: Bacteria > Bacillota > Clostridia > Lachnospirales > Lachnospiraceae > Roseburia. The sequence continues at coordinate 23,344 of URDU01000025.1, forward strand.
GGTCTGAAAGCTGAAAGATCTTTTACCACGCTCTGATCATCCAGAGGCTTCATGCCAACGATTGTTGCATTTGCAAAGATATCGCTTGACTGGATTTCCTCTGTCATCTTGGCTGTATCATCAATATCGTATACATTTACAACACAGTCAGGAACTGCTTTTTTGATTTTCTCAGCAGTCTGTAGTGTACGCTCGAAGAAAGCATCATTTTTGTTGAAAATAGTAATCTCACGAGCTCCGTCCAATGCGCACTGCACCTGGATAGCTGTAGCAGCTCCGCCTCCTCCGGCTACTGTGATTTTCTTTCCTTTGATGTCGATTCCGTGATCCTTTAAGTTGTGTACGAATCCCTCACCGTCTGTGATGTGTCCTGTAAGCTTACCGTTGTCATTTACGATAGTGTTTATGGCTCCGATAATCTGGGCTGCCGGTGAAAGCTCGTCCATGTACTTTGCAGCCTCTACCTTATCAGGCATGGTCACATTACATCCACGCATGTTGAAGGTCTTCATTGCCGCAATAGCATCCTTAACCTTGTCTTCTTTTATATCAAATGCAACGTATGCATAGTCCAGACCGAGTTTTTCAAAACTGTAGTTGTACATAGCCGGTGAACCTGAATGACCGACCGGTGATCCTATGAGTGCTAATAAGCCTGTGTGACCTGAAATACGCTTTTCCATTGTAAATCCTCCTAAGTGTTTCGTTTTGTATTATGATAACTCTTTTATAAGACATGCGCAAGCACTTTTTTCATTTAAAGCGTTAAAGTTTATTTCTAATTGTAATTTTTATAAAATTTTGATATGATTGAATTATCAAAATGTATTTATAAAAGGGGGATTTATGCCAGAATTAAGCAGATTTTATGGTATTATTATTAAAATGTATTTTAATGATACACAACAGCATCACAAGCCACATATTCATGCATTTTATGGTGACTACGAAGCAGTTGTGGCAGTTGACGGAGACCTTCTCGCAGGCTCAATTCCAGCAAAACAATTAAAAATAATAATCGGCTGGTTGGCGATTCATGAAGAGGAAGTATACAAAGCCTGGAATAATGCCGTACGAGGAGAACACTTCGATAAGATTAATCCATTATAAGGAGAATTACAATGTTTGAAGTCAATGGTATAGCTTACGCAAGTGAAAAATCAAATAAAATTTCTATAACAGATGCAAAAGTTACAGATCATTTAATGATGATTGTGACATTTTCAGGCGGTGAAAAAAGAGTGTTTGATGCATCCGTTTTAACAGGTAGTGCATTTAAACCACTTGAAGACGATGCTATATTTTCAAATTTTAAAATTATGCATGGCGTCATTACATGGATGAATGATGAAATAGATTGTGCTCCAGAATATATCTATGAGCATAGCTTCGAATATGAGGATAATATTTCTCCTATCGCCATGTAAGCTTCGATATTTCGCATGTCATATGAGGAAAAGAGAGTATCGCTACTCTCTTTTCCTCATCTTTATATATTCACGAAATACCGGTCTGATCGGATCAGAAATATCCTCCGGAATATCATCCACATCGAAAAACTTAAGCTCCTCGACTTCCTCCTCCTGGCGCTTTATGGTGCCGTGATATTTGCGGCATATGTATATGATTTCCACATTATAGACTTCATCGCCGTTAGGATAGATGTAGTGAGTCTCCTCTCCTGAATTAATATAAAACAGCTCCATCTCGTCTGCAACAAGTCCCATCTCCTCAAAGAGTTCTCTTTTTGCAGCCTCCTCGACAGTCTCTCCAAGCTCTATAGAACCGCCTGCGTAGCCCCACTGGTGATTGTCTGTGCGCTTTTCGAGAAGCACCTGTCCGTTTTCATTTTCAACGATAATGCTCGCTCCTGCCTGCAGTAAAGGGGCATGTCCGACCACCTTTCTAAGATCCATTATATAATTGCTCATGTTGTGTCCTTTCTTATATCTCATCAAGCAAAAAATCCGCTGTACTATAATACCTATAGTATAGCGGATTCCAAATTTGTTTTCCATATATAAAGCACATAAAATTCATCAGCTCACAGCCCTGTATTCCTCAAGCGCTTCCTTAGCCCTTGGTGTAAGCCTGCGTGGAACCGAAATCTCAACCGTCACATACTGGTCTCCCTTTACTGAAGGATTCTTCATGCTTGAAATACCCTTGCCCTTGAGACGTATCTTGCTGCCGCCCTGTGTACCTGCCTTGATGCTGCACTCCACATCTCCATAAAGAGTATGCACCCTCGCCTTACCACCGAGAGCCGCTGTCGTAAACGGAACACGGATTGTACTGTATACATTCTGTCCCTTCCGCTCAAACTCACTGCTCGGTGTCACATTTACGTTGAGAAGCACATCTCCGGCTGCACCACCGTTTCTGCCCGGATTTCCCTGTCCTTTAAGTCTGACTGTCTTGCCGGACTCGATTCCTGCCGGAATATGGATGGACAGATTGGAAACCTTGCCTGTGGACGGATCCTGTAATGAAATGGATTTCTCGCATCCGAAAACAGCCTCGTCAAAAGAAATCGTAAGGTCAGCCATAACATCAGAACCCTTGCGGCCGGCTGAACTTCTGCCACCTGAGAAATTACTCCAGCTACCGCTATTTCCGGTAAATCCACTGTTACCACTTGTACTCCAGCCACTGTGATTACTGCCGCCATGTGAAAACATATCTCCGAACATTGAGAAAATATCATCCATATCCCCGGAGCCGTTCTCATAATGAAATTCCTGACGTGTAAACGGTCCGCCATTTGAGCTGTATGAGCCACTGAAAGAGCCATTGCCGCCGAAGCCTCCAAATCCGCCGAAGCCGCCCTGTGCTGCCTGTCTTGCAGCCTCCTCGGAAAAGCCCTCCTGCAGTCCTGCAAAGCCAAACTCGTCATAGAGCTTACGCTTTTTCTCATCACTTAATACATTGTATGCCTCCGTGACATCCTTGAACATCTCCTCAGCATGCGCATCTCCTGCATTGGTATCAGGATGATACTTCTTTGCCAGCTTACGATAAGCCCTCTTTATTGCCTCTTTATCCGCACTCTTGTTCACTCCGAGAGTCTCATAATAATCTCTCTTTGCTGCCATTATACTCACCTGCCTTTCTATTTACCCGTAACAATTTATCATCATAATTAAACATTATAAATTACACCATATAGTATAAGCGGACTGCACAGGCAGCCCGCTTATCATTTGCAATATCTGATTATCCCTCGATGGAGATACATTTCTTTTCCTCAACCTGTGGTTTAGGCTGCTTCTTTGGAATATCCAGGCGAAGGATTCCATGCTTGAAGGATGCCTTTATGTCATCCTGCTCAATCTCGTCACCCACATAGAAGGTTCTCTGGCAGCTTCCTGAGTAGCGCTCTCTGCAGATATACTTCTTGCCATCTTCCTCTTTCTGATCTTTCTCTAAGCCTTTCTCTGCTGTAATGGTAAGATAACCATTCTCTAAAGAAGCCTTAATCTCATCCTTTTTGAATCCCGGAAGATCCATCTCAAGCTCATAGCCTTTATCGCTTTCCTTGATATCTGTGAGCATCATTCTCTTTCCGTTGTGTCCGTATAATTTCTTCTGTGCCTTCTCTACGTCCCTGTCATCAAACCAAGGATCATTGAACCATGGATTACTGAAAAATGTATCAAATAAGTTGTTGTTTGTAGTTGTTAATAACATAGGTCATACCTCCTTATATACCTGTAACTTTCCTTTCGGAAATTTGCTTTCTTTTGTTTACAAGTATGTTATAGCACTATTATTAGCACTCGTCAATAGCGAGTGCTAATAAAAATTATAAACTTTTTATTAATTAGTTACAGCACAACCTTATCTTCTGCGGATAATACTGCAGCACCATATACAGCTTCATCTTATCTACCCTGCTCCAGTCTTTCTTTGAAACCTGACCCTCATTCATTGCATACGGTATCACAAAGGACTCCTCCTCACCGGCATTAAGCTTTATCTCCAAAGCTTCCAAAGTAGGATTTAATTTAAAAAACAGCTCCATGTCATACTGATTACCATTGGTTCCCATTTCAAATGCAAGGCTTGTAAGATCAAGTGATGTTGTATCGTCCTTTACCTTGGTAACTGACAACGTTATAAATCCCACACGCACACTGTCGAAAGGATACTCTGAACCATCATCCATCTGATGATATACATAATCAGAACATTTTTCTTTTAGGAGGCTGCCATCGCCCCACTCCCATCCGGTCTGCTTTATCTCATAATTTCCAAGCTTAATAGTGTCATTTTCTGTATATGTGATGATCTTTGGGGATGGATAGCAATGATTCAGATAAACAATCCTTGCCAAAACAGCAATCATCACAATTCCTATGAGCATTCCCGATAAAAGTCTTACTTGTTTTGATTTCCTTTGCTTCATAATAAATTCTCCTCGTTACTTCAATTTAAACCTTCCGCTGTCCACCAGATAGATTACATCGGATAGATTTTCAAGCTCATCCTTATCGTGAGAGCTAAGCAGTATAAGACTTCCTTTATCACGCATATCCCTTATGATTTCCGACAGTTTTTCCTGCCCCGCCTTGTCCAGGGCGTTAAAAGGTTCATCCAGCAAAAGAAGCTTTGGTTCCTCCATAATAGCACAGGCAATACCCAGTCTCTGCTTCATTCCAAGAGAATATTTTCTATACTTTCTCTTATCGTGTGGGTTCAGTCCAACCGTTTCAAGTGCCCTGCTTATATCAACTTCACCTTTATTTATTGATGCAAGCATTTTTAGATTGTCATAGCCTGTATAACTATCTATAAAGGCAGGATTCTCAATAAGCATTCCTATCTTTTCCGGAAAAGCCATATTTTTTCCAAGCACCTTGCCGTCGATACTGATGGTACCGCTTGTAGGATACATAAGTCCGCTTACCGCTCTCATAAGCATTGTCTTGCCGGAGCCGTTTACGCCCTGAAATCCATATATATTACCACTTTCCAGTGTCATGCATACATCATCGAGTACCAGAGCATCCTTTATCTTTTTAGAAACATGTTCTATCTCTATCTTCATAAAATACCTCACAAAATATTCTTTCTGTTAAAATACACACTTCCGGACACAATAGAAACCACCATCACAATAATGCAGCTTATTATTCCGGCAGCCGCATCCATTCCGCCCGCACAGAGCCTGTTGTTTCTGATGATCATAAGATAATTGCCCATAAGAAACGGACTCACCCAGTAGACAGACACCACAAGATAAACTATTGAAACAATATATCCAGCGATCGCACCGGCAAAAATACTGATAGTAAGCTGCACCACCGCAATTGTACAGGCGCATAACATTGGCAGTATCAGCCATACAAGCACTTCATTTCCGGTCGAAAACTGCTGCATATCTATTCCCATTTCCATGAGCATATCATCAGGCTTTGTGCTCCACTTCCCGATTGCACATGTCACAGCCGCAAGAACCAGTATCATTGCAGCATAATACATAATCACATTTATGACCGTCCATATGTACTTACTCCATAACCACTTAAACCTGCTGCCTGACAATATCAGTGTCTTTTTGCCTGCACCATACAGATCTGACAATGGATAAAATCCTACCATAAAAAATAAAAACGCATAAAACAAAAACCACGACACCGGAATGGTAAATACGCTGTCATCTGTCTTTATGTATGGCGGCATACCCTGAAGTATATTTGTAAAGTATGCCAAAAATCCAAGCTCCGGTGAATTTACACTAAAATCACTGACGGTGATAAATGAAAAAAATACAAATATGAATACTCCGACTATCCATTTTATCTTGTTTTCCCTAAATCCTTTTCTGATATCATATAAGATCAGATTTGCAAAAATTCTCCTATTCATAAGCAACAAGCTCTTTCTTTACCGCATGTATGTAAAATATAACATTTACCACTATAAGGATAATAAATGCACAGATTACAACCCGGATATCATTTCTAAACGGTGCACTTGGTCTAAGAAACATTACCGGTGATAAACTCACCCTGTTTACAAAATGAACCATGCAGAACACAAATATGTATATGATAAACGGTGTCAGCAATATCCAGAACCGGTTTCTTACAAAATTAACAGCCCACAACACCGCACAGTTTAAAAGTCCCCAGAAGCAGCCATCAATCAGCACAAAAATCAGATTGTATACAAGTGGATGTGTATAAAATACCCCTGACATGATATCCATTGCCGCTACCGGGAATGTGCCTGTTCCTACCTGTGGTATTACCATCGGAAATACCATTGCAGTAAGCAGAAAGTCAAACACCAGTGGTATCATTCCAATAAGCGCACCGCTTACAAATGCAGCCCCATATTTTGCTCTTATATAATCACTCTTCTTTCCTCTTGATATAATCTGGGCAGCATACCCTGATTTAACATCAAAATAAAAGCTTCTGCCATACGGTATGGCACACAAAGCGGGCATTATCAGATAAAGCAGCAATGGCTGCACACTTGCATTATCCGCACCTATCCATTTCTCATATGCAGACAACGGATACGTGTCGGAGTAAACATACATCCTCCATATCCACACATTTTCCATAAAATGCCATACACATATTGCAAACGCAACACACAATGTGGCAGCAAACAATCTATTTCTAAAAGCACGTTTAATTTCGAGTTTAAATATTCTATTCATAACTACAGCTCCAGTTTAAAATATTTCTTCACCGTATCATTGGTTTTTGAATCTTTGCCCTCTATACAGTAATAAATACATTTAGTATCTTCAGGCATTCCCTCATCTTGAATAATATATCCCAGCTCTGATGTAATACCCTCGCCCTTGCCTAAAACATAATGATATACATCACTTTCATCTCCTCCAAGCCAATAGTTGTCTATATATACACAATCTGAGTTTTCCTGTATTCTCTCCATATCATCCTTGATGGCATACAGAACACCCACATTTCTATTACCTTCAATCTGCTTATCATCTCCATCCTTATAAACGATTGTCAATGTTATAAAAATATAACTATTACCATTACTCAGATTATAATTATCATCAATAGCTTCACCATATAAATCTTTCAAATAATCCAAAACAGTATCCTTATTTCTGTTTCCAAACTCTGTGGTATGCTCATACTTTTCAATTTTATAAGTAATTCCATTTATCTCAATTGTATCATCAACTGACACGATATCGTCTTTGTTAACATACTCCGCATCCTGCACATATGTAGCCGGAGTCTGGTCTACTACACTGGTGTCACTTTCTGTCTTTGAATCCTCATCCTTTACAATACCGGATTTTCCCTCTAGCCCGGCATTTGATTGTGAACATGCTGAAAGCCCCACTGCCATCATGATCACTGCCATTATTGCTGTAATTTTTTTCTTCTTCATACTCTTTCTTCTCCTTTGATTGCTGATGTTTAATTGTTATGATGATTATAAACCTGTGATGTGTCATAGTTGTAAAATACTCCGGAGCAATCTGCCCTCGTATTGTTAATTTAAAATTTTTCATAAAAAAATCCATTGCAATATTAAAATTGCAACGGATTTTATAAAATTACATAAATATCTTATCAACTTAATGGAACAACTTTCTTGGTCGGGTAAAGAGTGACTACCAAATTCATGCCATAGTCCTCTATATCTTCCCAGGTCTTTTTATCATATTGATAATCATATAATCCAAATGTAAGACTAATATCTATACTTGAATTTTTTACCAAGGCAATATCTGATGCACCTCCCAATTTAGGATTTGCAACTGAAAGCATATTGGTATCTAAACTGTTCACTGCGCCAAATTTTTGTATATAGAACTCATGAAGCGAAATTCCTATGTCATCATTTGCCCCATTATTGCTTAAAGTTACATTTACCTCGTAGATTTTATCTGGTACAAAAGTAAATTCATCATTTGCATTATATTTTTTTAAAAAATCCTCATAATTAATAACATCAGCCTCATTTACCCTGATTGAATATCCGGTCATGGGATAATTAATCAATATATCATCCCCAAATTCAACAGTTTCTCCCATTTTATATGAAATAGTATATGTTTTAGAAACAAGCCCATTCACTTTTTTCACACGATCTATATACACACAACACAATACAATGAGAATTACAATAGCTGCTACTATTACAATAATATGCCTTTTATGTAATTTCTTCTCTTTCATAACCCCTCCATTATTTTGCGCCTTCTACATCTACAATTTTTCCATCTTTCATAAAAACTATAACATCTGAATATTCCCGAAGACGCATTTCTTCATGACATGATAAAATAACCAATGTACCACGCTCTTTTTCTTCATTCATTATTTTTGTAAAAAGCTCTACTCCGTCCTCATCAAGTGCATTGATTGGCTCATCCAACAATAATATTGATGGTTCATCCATTATTGCAGCAGCAATACCAAGCCTTTGTTTCATACCAAGTGAATACTTTCTATACTTTCTTTTATCATCAGGATCAAGCCCAACCTTTATCAATATATGCTTAAGTTTCTCAACATCCACACTTCCAGACAATTCAGCCAACAATTTCAGATTTTCCAACCCCGTGTATCTATCCAAAAAAACCGGATTTTCAAGCAACAGTCCTATACTCTCCGGAAAAGAAATGTCACGGCCAAGTTCTTTTTCGGAAACAAATATCTTTCCATCAGACGGAAAGATCAACCCTGCTATAAGTCTCATCAACATGGTCTTTCCTGAGCCATTTATTCCCTTCAGACCATATACTTTCCCATCTTCAAAAGTGAAATTGATGTGATCCAAAACTATTCTGTCTTTTATATTTTTACTTACATCTTCAAGTTTAATCATATCTAATTTTCCTTATTCAAAATATCATATTTTCTAATACGTATAAGTCCCACTGTGATGCAAACCACTATAACCAATAATTCAACACATATACCTGTAGTCAGCGAATATCCATCCTCTATGCAAAAAGCACTTCTTTTTAGCATAGCAAAATTTCCTATCAGAAACGGTGTTTTAAAATATGTCGCTGCAAATATATAAAATGTAACTATCCAAAAACAATACAGCCTATCAATATATAATTGCAGACACAACATAATCATATTGAATGCTATTCCCGTTAATACAGGTAATATAATTGTTAAAATGACAACCTCGATATGTGATAAATCTTTTATTATTTCTATAGATATATAATCCATATTTACAATATCCGAATATGTAAATGAAAGTTCTGCTCCTGAAACAACAGACGCAATCAAGGCTCCCATGTACCACATAACAAAATACAACAGTGTGCTGCATGTTGTATAAATGCACTTTGAAGCCCACCAATATGACCGATTTTTAATCCTTACAATTACGGATAATCCATGTCCTGTCATATTATCAAATGGATATTCCAATGTTATATACGCTCCCAAAATATATATAATAAGCCATACTATCGGAAATACAAATGCATCACTAATATCTTTCTCAAATGGTTCTTTCCCTTGAAATAAATAAAATAGCATATTTGTGATTGTTGGATTGACATCTTTTATTATCATTCTGAAAGCAAAAATAATTATAAACCCCATCACGAATGTTATTAAATACTTATATATCTTTGGTAATATCCCATTCTTTAAATCATATTTTACAAGTCTACAAAACTTCATATCTTCTCTCTTTATAAAGTAAACACACAATAGGTACTGTAAAAAACACTATTCCTACCAAAAATACTGCAATTCCATATGTGTCATTAGCAACCGGAAGCGCTTGCAAAAATTTAATAGGTGAATATTCTCCATTCAGCAAAAACGTCTTATCTATATAATCAATTATCAGCATAAATATGAACGGAGCAATGACAACAGTTACTTTACTTTTTGAATACATCGCAATCGCCGTACACATTGAACTGATTAACCCTGCAAAAATTCCATCCAAAAAAACATACATTATCATATATAAATATGGATGTTCATAATAAATATCAGACCACATACATTTTTGTCCCATTGTTCCATATGGATATATGGACTCCATCGGGATTGCCGGAAGAAACATCGATGTCAGAACAATGCTAAAGCACAACGGTATCATTACTACAACTGCCCCTGTAATAAACTGTGCAATATATTTTGAAATAAAATACTCACTGCGTTTAACCTTTATCAGGAGATTTTTTGTATATGAACTTTTCATCTCATACACAAGGGACCATCCATATGGCAGTGCTACCAAAAGTGGCATCAAAAAGAAAAATACTGCGGTTTCAAATGAAGTCACATCTGCGCCTAACCATCTACAAAACAGTGATTCAGACGAGAACATTGGATTTCCTTCTGTACTACCATGCTTAAACAAGATATAAAATTCATTAAAACTCTTTGCATTATTTACAACCTGATAAATTACAAGCACAACACTAAATACAAAAACTGTGATTGTTATTTTATTTTTTAATGCCTTTTTTATTTCTACTTTTATAATTTTATTCATATCTCAATACCAGTTATTTCAATTGAAATTTTAATATTTCATTATTTCCTATATCAACCCCACCAATAAGACTGTCAACATCTTTATTCAATACCAAAAATCCAATCTGAATATTTTTTGTTTCTCCCTGTTCTATAGTATAGTTATATGCTGTTGCACCATCATCATGTCCTTCGCTAAAATAAGCCTCATAGTATCTTGATATTGGCTCAGGAGTATATAAGCATACATTTGAAATATTAAATTCATTCTTCTTTTCCAAGCCCACCGCATCAACATTTTGCACTTTCATATTAAGTAATACAAAAGTGCAATCCTGCGCCATCTGACCATCATCACTAATATAATTACTTACATCTGTATATTTTTCCAGATCAGACACATTTGCAAAATTATTGCAAGGATTGATTATGTCATCAATAGTCAGATTAGCGTCTTTAATATTATTAAGTTCTTTATATCCGGTAACTGTATATTTCATTGTTCCATATGTGGAGCTTGAATATACAATTTCATCACCTGCCGGAATTTTTTCTTTATCATCCAGCTCTACTCCATATTCTGCCGTTTTTGCAATCTCAGTATCAGCCTTAGTTCCATTATCAACACCATTATTATTTTCGGACTCATTTTTACAGCCCGTAAATAATGTTGCCATAACTAATACTGTCAATAATAATTTTTTTTTCATACCGATTCTCCAATTTTTAATATAGGGAAGCGATATGCTTCCCTATTATATTCTTATCTTTCTAGTTTACTGAATATTCTTGTGCGTCACCGGACAGGTGGCTCATTTGAGCGCAGATTATTTATTTACAACAGTATAATTTTTTGTGCTATCCGGACTCCATACCCCACTCACTTCACCTGCCGTATTCGAATTCGAACGTAGTTTTAGTTTACATGCCACAGTCTTCGCGCCAGCTGCTCTATGTTCAAAAACATAGTTTGTAATACTTGATTCAACTGTTCTTGTGACTGTAGCCGTAGTTCCTTTAGTTTCATTATAATATGTTCCTGTGCTTCGACTTCCATGTACCTGAACTTGTGTATACATATTTGGTGAAGACGTTACAAGTAAATAGACCTTTGTACTATTTTCTTTATAACTCCATGCTGCATCCTTAAATGTACTATTTGCTCCATTTACATAAACTTCTCTAATATCCTTATTGCTAACATTTGCTGCTTGTACAGGCATAGCCCCTATAAATGATGTTGCTAAGATTCCTGCTGCTAAGATAGTTGTTACTTTTTTGTTAAAATTTTTAATCATTAAAATCCTCCAAATTATATTGCTCAAATTACATTTACAAGTTGCATAACAATAATTATTGTTGTTCCACGTTCATGACAATTTTAATTATCTTTATTTTTATTTACTTTTCAATATGTTTTACTTCAAACGACATTTTTTAGCCAATTCTGGTTAACTTTAAGTATATTAATGATTTGTTCTATATAGATTTAATATTTTTTATATCTAACTTGATAAGTCCTGTAGTTTCATACTACTTAAATTGATTTTTTACAGAAAGTAATTTCTTAAATAATTCCTCATTTCCAATAACAAGAATACATAATTTTTCTCTTGCTCTCGATACACCTTGAAACCATAATTTATAAAAAATGTAATTTGGATTAGGATGCATTTTTCCTTGTAAATGCCCATCTTCAGCATACTGAAAATTATCATCCATATTGAAAATTACATTATCAAATTCTTGTCCTATAACCTCATGTGTATTCTTATAGCCTTTAAAATAGTCTAATACAGAGCTTACTCGTGATGGTGTATATGCAATAAATTCATACCCTTTGTTATAAACATAATGTTCTATTATTGAGGTTGCACATTCATAATCTATAGCATAAAGTATGTCAATACAATCATATTTTATATTATCATCTGGTTTATTTTTTAGGTATATAGCATGTTTTATGAATGAAACAATTTCCTTATTTGTTCGTATTTTCTCTGTTATATGTTTTTCGCAAAAACAATCCAAACTTCTTAGTTTGTCAGGTATATTCAATTTTTCTTCTTTCCATGATAAAACCTGATAAAAATCATATGCAAAAACACATATTCGATTAAAATCCTTAAATGCAGTTATAACACTATTAAAATCAATTTCATATAATCTCTGCGATTCATCTACTAAAATACAATCATATTCTAATATCTTCTCCAAATTACAATCTCTGGCTGAAATAACATCGATGTTAGTTATTTTTTCTCCAATAAATTTATGCCCTTTAGCCAACATTCCAGAATGAATAATGCATACCTTCTTATCATTAGATAGTTGCTTAGCTATATCATAAAGTAATAGTGTCTTTCCAGTACCGGCTCCACCCGTAATCCCCCATATAGTTCTTTTTCCATCTGCAATGTTCTTTAAAATTTCATTTTTAATATTTTCTTGCTGATCTGTTAAATAGTAATTTCCATCAATAAACAAATTTGGTGTATTTATTGGAGAAATCAAATAATCCTTAGCCCTAAATAGTGTTTCTATATCTTTGTGATAGCACTCTCCGTCCTGACAAATAGAAAAAAGTATTTCTGAAATATTACTTTCTTTTAATGACACTCCATCATACGAAAATACTTTTGATCCCGTTTCTGTCATCACATATGTAAAGCTGATAATTTTCTTTTTAAAATGAGACAGGTAATATTGATTCTTTTTTAATTGATATTCTATTTTCTTCTCATCAATCATTCTGCTTTTCAACTCTATATTAATGACTGGTCCATTCTCATAAATTTTTAATAAATCAAATTCCTTTGATATCTGTGGAATTGAAAATCCATAAATAAAATTATCCAAATAACTCATTTGTATTTTCATTGATAGCAATTCTGACAGAAAAGATTTCAGAGTTATTATTTCCTCTTTCTTTACCGCTAACCTATTACCAGACTTTGTCAAAGTATCCTTATAATCGCCAAAATTATCCAGATCAATTGCTTGACATAATACGTATAAATTAATTGCATCCATTTATTTTTCCTCCGCAAAATATAAATTCTAACAATATTTTTTTATCATCTCTAAGTATATTATTTCAATGTGTTCTGTACCAAACGACATTTTATATACATTTTTGGTACTTTTTGTTCAGGTTAAATAAAACTTGTTTCGAAATTAAAAAAATCCATTGCAATTATAATAGTTGCAACGGATTTTTATAAGATTACATAGACAGTATATAATCATTTTAATTATCTTTTTTTAACAATCTTTTCAATAGTTTATACACCAAATGACATATTAACCTTGATTTTGGTATCTTTATTCCATATTTTTTCATTATTTATATACTTTCATATTAATATGCGATATATTTTTGAAGTCAAATAAAACGAAGGAGTATTACCATTATGAACACATTAGAAACCCGTATAAAAAACTATATTGAATACTGCACAGCTCAAAAACGTCTGGATACAAAAACTTTAAAAGCCTATAAAATAGACCTGCGACAATTCTCAGAGCAAATATCAATAACTGAAATAGAATACATTACAACCTCTGTTTTGGAGTCTTATATTACCAATCTGCATCAACAATATTCACCCAAAAGTGTAAAACGTAAAATTGCATCCATTAAAGCCTTTTTTCACTATTTGGAATACAAGGATATAATTATTCTAAATCCATTTAACAAACTTCAAATTAAATTCCGTGAACCGGTCATTCTTCCTAAAACAATACCTCTTAAAACATTAGAAGTGCTATTTAATGCTGCATACGCAAAATATCATAAAACCACAAGTCCATGCCAAAAGCGAAAAACACTACGTGATATTGCCGTACTTGAATTACTTTTTGCAACAGGGATCAGAATTTCAGAGCTTTGTTCTATTTTATTACAGAACATGGATTTGCAGAACAATATAATTTTAATCCATGGAAAAGGATCTAAAGAACGTCTCATACACATCTGTGACTCTAATGTACTAAACATCCTTAACCAATATTATACTGAATACTATTCTCAGATAAGTGCCTGCGGATATTTCTTTGTAAACAATACTGGAAATCGTCTGTCTGATCAGTCTGTAAGAGATATGATCAATAAATATTGTCGAATTGCTGACATCGACTACCATATTACACCACATATGTTCCGTCATACTTTTGCCACGCAGCTTCTCGAAGAAGACGTTGACATACGCTATATTCAAACCATGCTTGGACACAGTTCTATAAATGTAACCGAAATATATACACATGTAACTATGTCAAAACAAAAAGATATATTAGCATCTAAGCATCCTCGGAAAAACATGAATATATCAAACTGATTATAGGAATACCAAATTCCCCCAATTTTTATTTGAGATTTCTTGTTAATCATTTCTGTTACAAATTATTGAATCAATAATTACAGGATAATAAGAAGTTATCCTCTGGTTGTATTTATATAATATTTCAGTAAATTAAATAATACAAGGAGAATAATATGAATATACTATTAGAAAAATATATAGATTTATATAATGAAATGAAAAAAAACGATAAAAATTGTATTCCATTATGTGCTGCTGAGACATATATTTCAGAATTTGTAAAACAGCCATTAAATTCAGAATTTGAGGGAAAATACTATTTCTTTAAAAACAACAAAATTGAAGAGTTAAAGGATCTTATAACTTTAGCGTGTAATCGATTATTTCATTCTAAATATGCAAATGCTGAAAGTTTGAGTGGTATCAATTGCTTTACGGTATGTGTCATGTCACTTTTGAAATCAGGGCAGAAAGTTCTACTGTCTACTCCAGAGCAGGGAGGACATGCCTCTATGCCTGTTATATTAGACACCTTAAATATACAATATGATTCAATACCATATAATTTTGATAAATATCAAATTGATTATACTAGTTTAAATAAAATGTGTGCAACAGGTAATTATTCCTTTATAATTTTATGCCAATCTGATTTAATAACGGTTCCAGATTTAAATAAAATTGATTTGCCATCAAATATGGGAATAATATATGATGCAACTCAAACATTAGGATTAATATGTGGTAAATGTATACCAAATCCTTTAGATTATCCAAATGTTATTTTATTGGGTGGTACGCATAAAACTTTACCTGCTGTAGCTTGCGGATTAATTATGACAAACAACGATTTATATATTGATCAATTAAAGTCTAATATAACTCCAAATTATCTTAGAGATATTCAACCTAATCATATGGCATGCTTATTGCTTTCTTTAATTGAGCAAATCGAATATGGTGTGGAATATCAACACACAACCATAGCTCTTGCCAATATGCTAGCTAATAAATTGGAAAAATATGGTTTTAATATTGCTAAAATCAATGATGAAGTGTATACAATGACACATCAAATCTTTTTATTAATGACAAAAAAAGAAACTGATTTTTTCTATAATCAGGCCTTAGATTATAATATTTCGCTAAATCAAAAGCACAAAAAATTATTCAGTGAAGATGGAATAAGACTTGGCACTCAACAAATAGCTAGATATAATTGGGAAGAACAAGATATAGACGAACTTGCAAAGCTTCTTTTTTTAATAAAACATAAAGGCAGTTTAAATGAAATTAAAACCATTAGAAAAAAACTTATAGATAAAAAAATACCGTATTTTACATATAATGAAATAATTATAGAATAGTCATTATCCTGTGATCAAAGCAACTTAATATTTGTTTTCTATAAGGATCTTCTAATTCAATAGAATTTAGCCGTTGAATAAGTAATGTCCCATATGCATTCTTATTTTTACACAAATTGTATATTTGTTCTTTCGATAAATGATTGTCCGATTTGAAAATATCTATATTTTTTATATTATCCATATAGTATTTGATAATATTAACTTGTATTTTTATATTGTTATCATCTGTCTGGGCAAGACATCTATTATAGTCTAAAAGTGCTTCTTTATAATTTTGAAATAATCTATTTATTTCTGCTCTAATAAAATAGGCATTAGCTAGTAACCTGTTATTTTCATCTTTGTATATTTTAATAACAGAATTTATTGGTTCTAGAATTTCCTTTTTTCTATATTTATTTTTATAATATAAATATATAGATTCATTTCTCATTATTTTATAGGCATTTTGAGTATCGTTTATTGGTGAATTTTTTTTACATTTTTCAAATGTTTTATAAAAAACATCTAATGTGTCAGAATCTGTATCAGGCACCACCATATCATCCACAAAATATTTGGCAACTAAAATCCCCAATGAGTCTGTTAATCCACGTATATTAGAAGCCTGAATTTTTTGCAAAATAGTTAAAGATATATCACATTTCCATAAATGTTTATAATAATGAGCCTCTAAAGTTTCTACTATATTATTAATGTTATATTTTCTAAAATCTAATTGCTTCAGCGGTATTAAAATAATAAGCGCATCCTGATAATTATTTAATAAATGCTCACAATCAGATTTCATTAAAATATATTTAAAATAAATATCATTATTATTTTGAAGTACAAGTTTATATTGTATTTCAAAATCCAATAATGATTTTTTTGCCAGAATATATTGACCCTTAAATAAAAGTAATTGTATGCCATTCAATTGCCTATCATATTGAGTCTGCAAATTATAAGTGATTTGTTTAATCCATTGTACATATTCTTGACGTTCTAGTAAAAAATGAATTTTTCCTATATTGCCAGACGTCAAATCGTACAATGTTTCTATTTCAGGTTTACACAAGCTTTCAATATTATCATAATTTTTGTTTATTTTTTTTTGAAGATCAGGTATATTCTCACGTTTAAATTCTGAAATATTGTAAATGCTTGCTTTTGTATTGATATTACTCTCAGAAATAAATAATAGAACAAAATCATACATTTCCTGTTTTGAAAAAATATGTTCAATTTTTTTTACATGGTCAACCACAATTAAAGTTTTATTAGTAACGATATTATCTTTAAAGAATAAATTCAATTCAGCATCAGTAACTTCATTCATATCAATATAATATGCACTACTTAAATGATTTTTCAGATAATTATATTCTTTAAATTCTTCATCCTTAGGGTAGTTTATATAATCAACTAATTTTAATGCTAGCCAACTTTTACCACATTGACTGTCTTTACCGGATAGCTGTACTATTTTATGAGTATTCAATATTTCTATTAAATATTGTAAATCATGTTTTCTATCTGTAAAAGTATTTTGAGATAAACGATTTAGCATATTATTACTTTCCTTATATCTTTCTTTGACAATAGGTGATACAGTATATATATATGGAATAATTATTAATAGTGTCCCTACTACGATACCAATTATATTATTATTTTGTGAATTTAATATAGATAAAATAAAAATTAGTCCTCCTAAAATTATAGGAAGTAGTACAAATACGTTTTTAGATTTTCTGCTTCGTTTCATTCGCTACCCTTCATTTGTAAATAAAAAATATAACAATTTTTTAATCCATACAACTAGTAGATAACTTCTTATTATCAGTGTTATCTACCAGTTTTTTACAATATTTTTTCTATAAAAAATATTATATTTTAATTTTTTCTATAACTTTCAATCTCTACCATATTGCGAAAAATTGTTACTAACTGTAATAACTCCGCAAGTATTACACCAACCACAATAAACCTTGTGTAGTACCTATATCCCATGCACCATAAAATTTCTGTTATAATAAAAATTACCAAAACTATGACTATGGTTATTTTTTTACAGAACATTTTATCGTCATCATCAAGTCTTTTATTAATCGAGTCAATCGGACTGAATATTATTAATAATATACTCGCAACTATATAAAGAGCATTCAATGTAACACCATTATATATATTCTTTCCAATCAATAGCGCTCCTGCAATTACTATACTAGATATTATAAGGCATTTCCCAAAACTATCTGCATGATACCCACCTGAAAATTTTCTTGTCATCATAAATGGAATTATCATAACAATTGATTCCATAATCATGCCCGAAATAATGCCTACCACAGAAGCAAATGCAATCGGATAAATAAGCGAAAATAAACAGTGAACTGCATATGCATACAGTTCACGTTCATCTGAGGAAATAACCTTTTGTCCAATTAACCAATCAGCTATTTTCTCACTCATTCTATTTACCTTTTCTTTTAAACTTTGTAAGTCCCTCTGGTTTTTTAGGTTCATAAACGACCATACATGACGCTGAATTAGCCTCTAATTTAAGCATCATATCCAGTGTTCTTTTTACCTGAGAAGTAACTGATTTTTTCCCCATAATATTCATCTCCTTCCTATAATTTCAAGCCCTAAATCATTGATTTTTGGACTTTTTATTTAAACAG
>URDU01000026.1 GCA_900546625.1 uncultured Lachnobacterium sp.
GAGCACTTGACTTTTAATCAAGTTGTCCGGGGTTCGAATCCCCGATGTCTCATTAAAATGTGCCTCTCCCAGAGAGGCGCTTTTTAATGTCAGACATCGTAGGGTTCGAACTCCGGACAACGTAGTTGGTCGGGGCGCTAGACGTCCGGGGGACGTCTGTTCAGCGCGGACCGAAGCGGAGCGTAGACCGAATCCCCGATGTCTCATTAGCGTAAAAGAAGCCGTTCCTTGAACGGTTTTTTTGTATTTAGAAGAATGGAGGGTTCGAACTCCGGACAACGTAGTTTACCGGGGCACTGGACAGAGAAAAATATGTGGGTATTATTTGCATTTGGATCCGCATTTTTTGCGGGCATAACATCGATACTGGCAAAGTGTGGTATCAAAAAAACTGATTCAAACGTAGCAACTGCAATAAGGACAATTGTAGTTTTGATTTTCTCATGGATTATGGTATTTGTGGTCAACGCGCAGGGGCAGATCTCAGCTGTGTCAGCAAAGACGTGGATATTTCTGATATTTTCCGGAGCAGCGACAGGAGCCTCCTGGCTCTGCTATTTTAAGGCACTTCAGCTTGGCGATGTAAACAGAGTGGTGCCGATTGACAAATCAAGCACAATACTGACCATTATACTTGCATTTATCTTTTTAAAAGAGGAGATAAATGCTCTCAGGCTGGTATGTGTGGTGCTTATAGCTGTCGGTACATATATGATGATCACTAAAAAGGAGATATCACAGGAAGAGCAGAATAAGGCAAAGGGTTCTCATGGATGGCTGTTTTATGCAGTGCTGTCTGCAGTTTTTGCCAGCCTCACCTCAATACTGGGAAAGGTAGGCATAGAGGGAATTAACTCTAATCTGGGAACTGCAATAAGGACAATAGTGGTGCTTATCATGGCTTGGATAGTGGTATTTGTCACAGGAAAGCAGCACACCATAAAGCATATAGAGAAAAAAGAGCTTGGCTTTATCTGCCTTTCGGGGCTTGCAACAGGCGGCTCATGGCTGTGCTATTACAAGGCACTGCAGGACGGACTAGCGAGCGTCGTGGTGCCTATAGATAAGCTGAGCATAGTTGTGTCAATCGTATTTTCATATATCATATTTAAGGAAAAGCTGACTCTTAAATCCTTTACGGGACTGGTGCTTATCGTAGCGGGAACATTGATTATGCTGGTTTAATATATAAAAATATCTTGACGTTTTCCGGTTTTTCTATTATCATTGTTAACCGAAGAAATAATTACAGTTGACAATCATATCATGATATTAATTGAGAGAAGAAACACAGGACACGAAGGAGATAAAAATGGATGCAATAACACTGGCACAGGAGATTATAGACGGAAGGAGAATCACAAGGGAAGACGATTTGTCTTTTTTCCTGAGCTGTGATCTGGACGAGCTGTGTAAGGGCGCAGATATGATCAGAGAGAAGTTTATCGGCGACAAGGTAGATTTGTGCTCGATAATAAACGGAAGAAGCGGAAAATGCCCTGAGGACTGCAAATATTGTGCGCAGTCAGCACATAATCATACAAACTGTGAGGTTTATGATTTCTTACCTGAGGAAAAGATACTTGAGGCCTGCAGGATGAATGAGAGAGAAGGAGTAGACCGTTTTTCTATAGTTACAGCGGGAAAAGCACTGACAGGTGAGGAGTTTGACAAGGCAATACATGCATATGAGACCATGAACAGGGAGTGCAAGATTGATTTATGCGCGTCAATGGGCTTTCTTTCAGCAGAGCAGCTTCACAGACTGCATGAGGCAGGTGTGAGCAGCTATCACCACAATATAGAGACATCAAAGCGCAATTTCCCAAATATATGCACCACACATACCTACGATATGAAGATAGAGACACTTAAAAAGGTGAAGGAAGAGGGCATGTATGCATGCTCAGGCGGCATCATCGGAATGGGTGAGACCTGGGAGGACAGACTGGATATGGCAGTAAGTCTTGCAGAGGTAGGAGTGGATTCCATCCCGCTTAATGCACTTATGCCGATTGCAGGCACTCCGCTTGAGGGACTTGAGCATATCAGTGAGCCTGATATACTGCGTACAGTGTCATTTTTCAGATATATAAATCCAAAGGCTGACATACGTCTCGGCGCAGGAAGGGCACTGCTTACAAATGACGGAGAGCTTGCATTTAAGTCGGGAGCTTCAGCCACAATCACAGGAAACATGCTTACGACAGTAGCCTGTGCCACAATCAGAAGTGACAAGGAAATGCTTAAGGGAATGGGCAGAAATGTGACACCTGAGTACATGAAATAAAGGTTACTATTCAGAATATAAAATATGTCAAAGATGTGTAAAATTATAACAATTTTGCGCATCTTTTTTAGTACAAACGACAGGTTTGGTTGCGGGGGGAAAAAAATTATTATATAATGAAAAAAATTACAGGTTAAATAAAGTGGATATATCGTGCTGTGCAGGTGTCACACCGGACAGTCATGAGGAAGTGCTTGTCACAATGAAGATGTGTCAGATTGATATTAAATAAGCTAATTAGTATATTTCATTTTTAAAAATAAGAGGTTACGGGGAAGTATGTACAACGATAAAGGCAATACAAAATATCTGAAGCTGTTAAAACAGAATTATTCATCAAGTCAGGATGTAATCAGGGAGATAGTCAATCTTTCAGCGATTATAAACCTGCCAAAGGGCACGGAGTTTTTCCTGAGTGATATACATGGCGAGTATGAGGCTTTTTTACATATTATGAATAACTGCTCAGGTGTGATAAAGGAAAAGGTGGATTTAATTTTCAAGGATACGATTTCTGATTATGACAGACAGGAGCTTTGCACTCTCATATACTATCCAAGGGAGAAAATGGCTCTGCTTGACGAACAGGGCAAGATAGACAGTGACTGGTATGCCATGACGTTAAATCAGCTTATACTTGTCGCAAAGCTGCTCTCATCAAAGTATACAAGGTCGAAGGTCAGAAAGGCTCTGCCTAAGGAATATGCGTACATCATTGATGAGCTCTTGCATGCGCAGGAGGATGAGGATGCAAACCAGGTCAGATATCACAAGCAGATATTAAAGACTATAATTGATTTGGAGGATGCGGATGAGTTTATAATCGCTTTGTCTGCGCTGATTAAGAGGCTTGCTGTGGATCATCTGCATATTGTGGGAGATGTATTTGACAGAGGAGGAAGCGCGGATAAGATTCTTGATCTGCTTTATGATT
The DNA here is from genome assembly GCA_900546625.1 of uncultured Lachnobacterium sp. Lineage (GTDB taxonomy): Bacteria > Bacillota > Clostridia > Lachnospirales > Lachnospiraceae > Roseburia. Next base: position 3,225 of record URDU01000026.1, read on the forward strand.
ATCATTCGCTTGATATCGAGTGGGGCAATCATGACATACTCTGGATGGGTGCGGCATGTGGAAATGATGCATGTATATGTAATGTCATCCGCAACAATCTGAAATACAACAATGTGGAAATTCTTGAGAATGCCTACGGAATAAGTTTACGCCAGCTCATGCTGTTTGGCATGAAAACATATGGTATAGAGGATGGAATTGAGGCTGCAAGGGCTGCCATCACAGTAATGCTTTTTAAGCTTGAGGGACAGCTTATACTTGCTCATCCTGAGTATGAGATGGGGAATAGGCTGATGCTTGACAGGCTTGACGATTTGCAGGATGTGGGAGTGGACAGAAAGCGCTTTCCAACCGTCGATGACGAGAGACCATATGCGCTAAATGATGAGGAGGCTGTCATCATGAGAAAGCTGCACAGACAGTTTGTGACGGGACAGCGCCTGCAGAAGCATGTCAGATTTTTGTATGACAAGGGCAGCATGTACAATGTATACAATGGCAATCTGCTCTATCACGGCTGTGTCCCGGTGGATAGCAACGGAGCCTTTGACAAGCTCTATATAGATGGCGAATTTTATCACGGAAGGGCGCTGCTTGACAAATGTGATGAGAAAGCAAGGGCTGCATATGTGGACAATCCGTACAAGGATGATGTGGACTTTATGTGGTTTTTGTGGGGCGGAGAAAAATCCCCACTGTGTGGCAGAATGCTTAAGACCTTTGAGATGGAATATGTTACAGACAAGAGCATGTGGGAAGAGCCTTCGAACCCATACTACAGCAGGTATTACGATAAGAGCTTCTGCTGTCAGATACTGCACGAGTTCGGGCTTTACGATGATGATGCGCATATTATAAATGGCCATACACCGGTTCATGCAATAGAGGGAGAGAACCCTGTCAGGGCCAATGGCAAGCTGTTTGTGATAGATGGAGGCTTCTGCCGTGCGATGAACAAGAAAACCGGTATCGCCGGCTATACACTAATTTACAATTCGCATGGTCTAAGGCTCAAGGCACACACACCTTTTACGTCGGTGGAGGATGCCCTGATAAATAATACTGACATAGAGACATCATCGGAGGTAGAGGAGAATGACAAGAGACGTATGCTTGTGAAGGATACCGATATAGGAAAGAGGCTTATTGGAGAGATTGATGATCTGCACAAGCTTCTTGAGAACTACAGGAGGCTGTAGGGGAAGATAGGTTAAAGGAGCAGCATATGATTAAAGAGTAATCCGTCATGCAGGGTAAGCATGGCGGATTTTTCGTATGTAATTGCTTGCGCCTGATACATTTTAGATACAAGTATCTGCTAATATATAAACAGCCATGCATAATACAGGCTAAATATATGCTCCTTAGGATTGACAGCAAAAGAAGAATATGCAAAGATTTATAAAAGATTATAAATTTTAGAAGGAACATCATGATAGAAATACTAATAGTAGAAGACGAAAAACCGATATCGGACCTCATCAGATTAAATCTCATGAAAGCAGGCTATAGCTGCACCTGTGCCTTTGATGGGATGGAGGCAGCAGATATTCTTGAAGAGAGAAATTTTGACCTGATAATACTTGATGTAATGCTGCCAAAGCTAAATGGGTTTGAGCTTATGGAATACATAAAGCCGCTTGGCATACCTGTGATATTTCTCACAGCCAAGGCCACTTTAGATGACAGGCTAAGAGGTCTCACATCCGGTGCCGAGGACTATATGGTAAAGCCATTTGAGATTGTTGAGCTTTTAGCCAGGGTAAATATAGTGCTAAGACGTTATAATAAGATGGAGCAGCAGCTTACCTTTAAGGATATAGCTATCGATACGAAAAACCAGAATGTATCAAAGGCAGGAAAGCATATAGAGCTTACACCAAAGGAATTTGAGCTGCTTGAGCTTTTGATGCGCAATAAAAATATCACACTTTTCAGAGAAAAGATATATGAAGAAATATGGGGAAGTGAGTACTCTGTCGAGTCGAGGACTCTCGATCTTCACATACAGAGACTACGCAAAAAGCTTGATATAGGAGACTGCCTTAAAACCGTATTTAAGGCAGGATACAGGCTGGAAGAATAGAAAACTAAAGACCATTAAATATGGATAAGTGTAATTTACAAAAAGAGGGATAAATGAAATTCAGGTACAAGGTATTGTTCACAAACTTAATACTGCTTTCACTTGGACTGGGGCTGGTGGGTTACCTCATGATACACAAGAATTTTGAGCTTGCGAAGCAGACACAGCTTAAAAACGCTATTGTGCAGAATAATCTGGTACAGTCCTCGGTTGAGTATGAGCTTCTGCAGCTTTTGAATTCTGCTTCCGATAATTCCGTGTCTCAAAACGCAGATAACTCTGAAACCTCAAACAATAATACGGATAACACCGGTGCCCAAAAAAGTAGTGTTACCGCATCCTCAATAACAGCACAGCTTCCTCAGATAGGAGGACGCGTGAGCAGCAGTGTGCGCTCAAGGGATTCATTTTTCTACATATATTTTGATGGGGAAAAAGTATATACAGATGACAAAAGTGATGCAGGGATAAGTGATACACTTTTTAAAAATCTCACAACAGGAAACAAAAACTATGTGATAAAAGAAGAATCCCAAAAGCACTATATCTATGTTACATCGCAGAGTGTGATAGATGAAAAAAATCTCTGGATAGTAAGTAAATGCGATGCATCAGAGGCATATACACTGCTTGATGAGCAGATAAAATATTTCAGGCTGATAATAATAGTCATATTGATTGCGGAGTCGGTAGCAATGTATTTTATCAGCAGGTACATGACAAAGCCGCTCGAGAAGCTTAACCATGTCAGCGAGGAAATAGCGCAGGGGGATTATGCCACAAGGGTAAACGTAAAAAGTCATGATGAGATAGGGCTTCTTGCACAGAAATTTAATATCATGGCGCAGGCAGTATCGGAGCATGTAGATGAGCTTAACGATATGGTGCACAGGCGTGAGCAGTTTGTGGCGGATTTTACCCACGAGATAAAAACCCCTATGACGTCAATTATTGGATATGCAGACACGATGCGTTCACTGGAGCTTCCGAGAGAGGAACAGATGATGGCACTTGGATATATCTTTTCGGAGGGAAAACGTCTGGAAAGCATGTCGCAGAAGCTCTTTGAGCTGATATATCTGCGCCGGCATGATATTGAAAAAGAGCGGGTGCATATGGCTGATATTTGCGCTGAGGTGGTAAAAGTTGTAAAGCCTGCATACGAAAACAGGCATCTTACTATAGAAACAGAGATAGAGGATACGGTGCTTTTACTTAACAGGGAGCTTTTTATTACAGCACTTGTCAATCTGATGGATAATGCAAGGAAAGCGTCAGAAGAAGGTCAGCAGGTTGAGGTTACAGGAAAATTTGCGGACAATAGGGCTTGTAATATACCTAAAGATAAAACGGATATAGGCGAAGCCGAATCAGTAGGTGACGGGAACTGTACGAGGGCATATGAAATCTGCATAATCGATCACGGAATCGGAATGACTAAGGAGCAGGCGGAAAGAATTTGTGATGAGTTTTATATGGCAGACAAATCAAGAGCCAGAAAAGAGGGCGGTGCCGGAATCGGAATGTCGCTTGTGGCTGTCATATTAGAGCACCATAACGCAGTACTTTCTGTGGAAAGTGAGCCAGGATGCGGAACCAAGATGAGGATTTTGCTGCCGTGGTAATCTGAACGCAATATAGATATTAAAAAGGGTAAATTTATAAGATTTAAAGGAAGATATGAAAAAAGACAGCTTCAAATTAATAATAATGTCTGTTGCAGTAATCTGTATAGTAATAGAAGGCATCATGGTGCCGGGCATAGTGCTTGAGGCAAACCAGAAAAGTGAACATGATCATGTGGCGAAGGTTCCTAAAAGCTATCTGCCTTCAGGCTCTGTAATGGCAAAGGAAGCATCTGTCAATCTGAAATTGTCAGAAAAGCTCTCGCTCATAGACGGGCAGTGGGACAGCACGACAGATGACGCCGCCTCTTATGAGATGGATGAGCAGGATTATCAGGCAGTTGCCACATGCAGAAAAAGCATAGAAAAGCTTTATGAAGAAAAGCTCTATCCTGTAAATCTTTCACCTGACTATTCTAACTGGTATACGTGGGAGGCAGCAGCGAAAAAGGCATCGGATAATACCTTTAACACATATACGGCATATTACTGGATAATCAGGTTTGAGAAGTATGATGGTACACAAAATCATACAATCTGGATGCTTGAGGATGGGACAATCATTATGGCAAAAGCACATATGAAGGATATTAGTGATATGAGTGAATATAAAGAGGTTTTGCAGGCAGATGATGAATCACAGGCAGAAAATGATATGTCTGCTTACAAAGGATATTTTGACTACAGCGGGATAGATTTTTCAAAGCTTAAACTGATATCCGAGACAACAGCAGTGGAGCAAAAAAATAATGAAAGCTATGAGGTGCTGCAGTTTTTACAGGAAAATGAATATGTGTATGCGATTCATGAGAAGTGATATAGACCCGGTTTGCATAAGTATGTGCAGACCGGGTTTTTATAATAAAAATGCAATGTATGATACAAAAAGTTTACAACTGACATATATACTCATTATAACAACATGGAAGATAACTATTCTGAATAGTCACCGGGAAAGAACAAAAAGGGAGGAGAGCCGCATATGGATAAAAGGGGTAACATATCTTCACGAAATATGAGATTATTTGCAGCAATTATGACACTCATCGAGGCACTTATCCTCACATCACTGGCAGGCTGTGCAGATAAAAAGGTAGATTATGGCACTGATACAGAAAAACTGACAAAAAGTGCTGTATGCAATGTAAAGGATTTTAGTACAGATGAGACCTACAGCGATGAGTTTTCCGTGCAGACAGAAATTGGAAATGTAAATATAGATATAAGTGCAAAAGTGGAACTGCCTGATTGTAAGACAATGTCAGTAGTTGAAGTGGAAAAGATACCTTATACTGCAAAGCTCAAGGAAAAGGTATTGAAGGCATACTTTGGAGAGTCGCAGATTTATTACTATGATAAGGAACATTGGACAAAAACACAGCTTCAAAATCTTATTGATTCCATAAATTCCTCAACAACACCAACTGATACATCTGGCACAGGAAACAGAGCTGAGTTTTTGAAGGAATATACGTATTATCTGGAAAATGCCGGGGATGAATGGACTATAGCTACAGAGTATGATTCATGTGATGAGTTTGTAGGGAAAAAAGGAAACACCTGGTATAACGTGAATTTTGTTGCAGATGGTGATGAAAATAAATGGCTGTCGGGAATTGGCACAGGTCCGATTGAGGGATATACCAAAAAGACAGGAAGTAATGAATACGAGTGGAGCAATATATTTAACGATGGATATGTGCAGCAATACTTTGGACCGGATTCACTCATGGAATATGATACGGTATATGATATCACGGATTCACAGGATACATCGGGAGAGAAAATTGAGCAGGAGGAAAATGAATCGGGTATCACAATAGAAGAAGCGGGGAATATGATAGACAGCTTTTTGAAAGAGACAGGTTTTTCATCCATCCCGCAGACTGAGAGTTCGCAGCTGAAATGGAGTGGATATAACGAAAGAGCCGATCAGGTGTATCAGGAAGATGATATACATGAGTGTGTAAGTGGTTATAGATTTTACTACAATATCGGAGTTGGCAAAATATTATTTGATGATGCTTTAAATCCGATGGATTACAGCGGATACAATATGAAATATGGTGATAGTATAGAGGATACTTTTGATAATGAATTCTACAATTTTTATATTGATAAATATGGTATAGGTACTTTCTTTATAGACTGCCCGGTAAGTATAGTAAGAAAACAGGAAAATGTAGAAATGCTTCCTTTAGAAAATATATTTGATATTGCCCGGGATGAGCTTAAAAACAATGCTGATGAATATGTACTGGATACAAATGTAAAATATTACACTCTAAAACTTGCATACATAAGGGTAAACAACCGGACTGATATGCAAAAATACAGTTATATTCCGGCATGGAGTCTGGAATTGCTGCAGAAAGACACTGCAAATGCATGCCCTGTATTTATCAACGCGATTGACGGAAGTGTGATACATCCGGACGATCTGAGTTAAGATACAGAATGTTTACATCGGACCGTACCTTCACAGGAATAATTATGTTGTAGAAAAAAATGTGATATATCAGGGAGGATTGGCATATGAGAAAACACACAAGAATACTCGCAGCGGCTATGACGATCGTTGGAGCGATAGTAATCATCTCACTCACAGGCTGCTCAAGCAAAAAAGTAGATTATGGGAATGAGAGCGAAAGTAAAGAAACAAAAAATATGTCTGCCTTAGCTGATATCAGGGCAGACTCCGGCTGGAATGAAAACTTTACAATACAGACCGGTAATGGCGAGAAAACAGTATATGTAAATGCAAATATTGTAGTTCCGGACTTTGATAACATGTCGGTTGTTGAGGTGGAAAATGTAAAGATAGATGCTGATTACAAAAAGCGTTTTCTGGATTTATATTTTGGTGGGAACGAGTACTATTATCACGATCCGGATCATTATACTGTTGACGAACTGAATGAGGTCATAGAGGACTGGCAGAAAACACAGGATGATACTCACAGTGAGTGGTTGGAACAGCGGCTGGCTGAATACAGGGATAAGCTTGAAACGGCAAAGACTACTTATACCGTGGCAAAGGATCTCGAAAACTGTGAAGTATTTGCAGGCTACAAAGGTGATGTGTTCTGTGAGGTGGAGTTTGAGGCTCATAAAGTACATGCTTACGCCTGGTATCAGTCCGGGACAGATTACGGTCCGCCATCTTTAAGGAATGAGGACTATGATACCATAACGCGGAATTTTCAGGATGAGGATCTAAAGGATAAGGTGGACGAGACCTCAAATGAGGGCAGTAAATCTGCCGCATCAGCCAAAAAAGAAGCCGGGGATTTCCTTAGTAAATTGGGAATGCAGGATCTGGTGGAACGAGGTGAATGTGAGTGCGGCTGGATAGGGTTTAATAACAGCGAAGAGGGAAATGACTATCAGACAGCAGTGTGGGGATATATTTATTCATACGCGACCGGCATAGACGGCATCACATTTAAGGATGGATTGGATAGGGATACCTATTTGTCGGTGTATGAAACAAATGATAGTGATACAGATGATGTTACACTGCCTGACAGTACACGTCTTACAGTCACGGATGATGGAATAATCGATGTGCAGTTGGAATATCCGGTAAATGTAACACAGATCTATAAGGATGTGGAGCTTATTTCTCTGAAAAATATAGAGCAGATCATCAAGGCGGAGATTACGGAAAATCCTGATAAATATGATACTGCATCGTCATTTAATAAGCTGCAGCTTAGTTATCTTAAGATAAGAAGTGACAGTGAACCGGGAAAATACAGCTATGTTCCGGCGTGGGTACTGTCACGTATGGTAGACTACTCCAGTGAGCGAAATGCTATCTTTGTAAACGCTATAGATGGAACGATCATAAATTTGGAAAATTCACTGTAAAGGAGAGGCTATGAAGAGGAAAAACGTTATTATACCGGCGGCAGTTCTTGCAATAGCATTAACCGGATGTTCAGGAAAAAAAGTAGATTACAATATGGAAACTGAAAATATAAACACAAAAGCAGGAAGCGATATAAGCGCGTTTGACGACAGTACGAAATGGAATGACAGCTTTTCTGTTGAGACATCGGACAAAAGTGTGGATGTGGATATTTCAGCAGACATTACCCTGCCGGACTGCAAAAGCATGTCGGTTGTTGAGGTGCAGAATATAAAGGTAGATGCCGATTTCAAAAAGAGTGTGATAGAGGCTTATTTTGGCGATAGTACCATATATTATCACGACATACCTCATTATACGAAAGAAGAGATATATCACAGCATGGAAGTTGTCAAAAATGAGATTGCCGGGTATCAGCAGGAAATTGATGCGGGACTTATCACAGAAGAGGGCGTCAGCAGTGTGATGAAAAGTGAAAATGATCTGCTGGAACAGTATGAAAAGGCAGAACCGTCTGCACTGGATACGCGTGAAATAGCCACAGATTATACGGATTGTAATGAGTATCTGGGATATATTGGTAATGTTTTCTGTGAGCTTAGATTTGGAATTGCTGAGGACGGTTCGCTTGAATATATTTCAGCACAGCCTCTTAAGGCAGGATGGGAGGGCACATCATACGATGATAGTGAGTATGGCTATTACGGACCACCATCCTTTGCAGAGGAGAAAGGTGTAGGGGGCTTAAAAGGAGGTTCTACAGGTGGAGATACTACATCTTCATATGACAACGAGTGTGTATTTACCAAAGACGAAGCTGTAAAGAAGGCAGAAGAATTTCAAAAGAAATTAGGCAGGGCTTCACAGGTATATATAGGAACCTCAGACTACGAGTGGAGCGCAGGAGTGATAGAGGATGGCGATGATACCGTAAAAACTGATGATACAGAGAGCGTTATAAAGGATACAGCCTGGGGATATATCGTAGATTATGGTGAGGGTGTAGATGGTATAGCGTTTTGCAAGTCGCTCGATTTCACCCGGAATATGGATATATGGGAGAATCTCGATAACTATGATGATTTTATTCCATATGGCAATAGTTCCTTTAGTGTGACGGATCAGGGAGTAACGGAATTTAGTATTTCTTACCCTGTTGATATTGTTAATGAGTCAAAAAACGTAGAACTCTTGTCAATGGACACTATAAAGGAGATCATCAAGGATGACATGACAAAAAACTCAGATCAGTATGATTTTACACAAAATCACACTTACAACAATCTAAAGCTCGGATATATCCGTTTGAGGGATGCATCTGACAAGGATAAATATACTTATGTTCCGGCATGGTGTCTGTCAAAACAGGATATGGGCTACGACAGATATCCGGTGTATGTGAATGCTATAGACGGCACGATCATAAGGCTTGATGATCTAATATAAGATACTGTTATTGGCTGTTATACAGTTTATACATGGAGTTACATTTTTATATAATAGATCAGGTTCATATTTATTTGGAAAAGATGTGGAAAATATATGATTAATAAAAAGAAAAAATATATAGGGCGTTTGACACTTGCCGTTGCAATTACCTCTATTTTATTTTCGGGATGTGGGGCGGCACAAAAGGAACTTGCACAGACGGACAGAGCTTCCTACGAGAAAATATCATACCAGACAGTTACGGTACAGAGCGGGTCACTCACACCGCAGACTACCATCAGTCTGAGAGCGCAGGGCTATACCAAGTTTTCCTATGGTGCGACAAACACGGAGCTTACGCTTGAAAAGGTGAATGTGGCAGTGGGTGATCATGTGAAAAAGGGCGATATACTGGTGGCTTTTAAATCCGGGGAGATACAGAAAAAGATTGAGGATTACAGCGGGCAGATCAGTCAGAATAAGCTTTTAGCAGAGCACTACAGGGCTATTATGAAAATCGATGATACTCAGGATTATTCGAGCGATATTGCCCAGCTTGATAAGGATACAGAGGTTGCCAAGCTTTATCTTGATGAAGCTAAGGAAAAACTGTCGAGATATCAGATCACGGCATCCGAGGATGGCACGATCACAGCAATGAACAATTCGCTTTTGGCGGGAGTTTTTGAACCGGGCAGCAATCTTATAACAGAAATCAGCGGAAACGGTAATTACGAGGCTGACAGACCGGAAGGCTATGACTTTAATGTAGGTGATGTATACACGGCAACAGCATCTGATATAGAGTTTGAACTTAAGGTAAAAGAGGTGGACGATAAAAAGCTTGTTTTTGAACCGGTATCGGACATGTCGGCAGTATCGGATGCACAGATATTTTCCATAGAGGTGACGCGCCCTGCTATAGAAAATGCTGTGTATGTGCAAAAGGACGCAGTGCATGAGAATGATGGCAGATATTTTGTATACACACTGGATGAGAATGGATACAGACAGGCAGTATGGATAAATGCCGGAGATCAGGTGGGAGATTACCGGATCATCACAGAAGGACTTAAAAGCGGGGATGAGGTGGTTTTGCAGTGAAGATCAGAAACATTTTATCAATAAAAAAGCTGGCAGTACTGGGGATATGTGTATCGTTTGTGGCAGGCGGCTGTGGAAAAATGACAGAAAGCAGCATACCAAAGCTTGAGGAGCCTGTAGCTTTAAATGAAGCCTATAGACCTGTGGAATATGCTGCGATCGGATCGGTTCAGGTATTGATGTCTACCGCAGTTCCTAGGGATTACTGCAATTACTACAGTGCCAATGTAAATATTTCACAGATATATGTGGAGCCGGGAGATACAGTAAATGCGGGGGATGTGCTTGCAGTCTGTGATGTGGATGAGGCAAAAGAACAGTTGCAGGAATGTCAGGCTGCGCTGGCGCATGAGAATGAGACATATGAGATATCCGCTCAGATCTCGGATACGCAGATCCGATTATGGGAGAGCCAGGCCGCAGGGCAGGATAATAATGAGCCTGACCAGTCAGATGGAACTGAGGATGACACGCATGAAGCCGATGCAGACACAAATATTGATGAATATGCAGCAGTTACGGGCAAATTTTCAACAGAACAGACTGAGAAAAATGAGAGTACGGACGAGGATTACAACAAACAGATCGCTACAGAACAGGAAAATCAGCGGTACGATAAGCAGCTTCACGAATACCGCGTGCAAAAGATCAATGAGCAGATGGCTTTATATCAGCAGCTCGTTGATGATGGAACGCTTAAGGCAGCCCACAGCGGTCTTGTCACTTACACTAAGAAGCTGACAGAGGGAAGGTCTGCTGCGGCATACGAGAATATAGTCATTGTATCAGATACGGATGACCTTGTGCTGGATATAAAAGATACAGCCATAAATGAGTACAAATACAGTGATTATGACAAGAAATATGTGATAGTCGATGGCGAAAAGTATGATGTCACTGAGTCTCAATATACATCAGAGGTTTTGGTACTTTCGAAGATAAACAACCGCTATCCGGATGTGTGCGTGGAAAGCAGGGAAAAGCCGTTTCTTATGGCAGGGCAGATGTATCCGGTATATTTTGAAAAGACAAAAGCAAATCAGGCACTTGTCGTGGGAAAAGATTCCATCTATAAGGAAGGCGATACCAGATATGTCTATGTGAAAAATGATGAGGGCGGCCGAGAGAAACGCATCATAACAACAGGTGAGTCTGATGAAAACTATACACAGGTCACAGAGGGCTTAAAAGAGGGGGAGCTGGTTTACTATAATTCTACAGATCAGGTTCCGACAAAGTATAGCAAATATACGGTAACAAGGTCTGACTTTGATATAGCAAACTACGGTGTGCGCTACAGCAGATCTGACGCAGGGACGATAACCGAAACCTGTGATTATGAAGGGCAGATCGTATCGGTAAATGTGAAGCAGGACGATACGGTAGAAAAGGGCATGCTGCTTTACGTGGTGGATACCGGAGAGGGCAAAGCTGCCATAACAGAGGCGAAAAATGCGATCGACTCGGAGAATGAATCCTATGCGCAGAAGATCGCTGACTACAATAAGCAGATAAATGAGCTGTCAGAAGACGGTAACAACGTAGAAGAAAATAACCGGCAGGATGAAAAGCCGGATACAGCATATGATGAGCAGCAGTTGAAATTGAACTTACAGCTACTTGATCTGCAGAAAAAACTTGCCTGTGCAGACCACACCTATCAGCTTTCCCGGCTACAGTCAGCATATGACAGCATAAGCGCAGGAAATGACGGCAAAGGAAATATTTCAGTATATGCCAAGAATGACGGAAAAGTTTCAAAGGTGAGTGTCAAGGCAGGAGATAATGTGGAGGAAGGCTCAGATATCCTGCAGATAACCGGAAATTCCACGGACGTACTGCTGGTTCAGGTAAAGGATAGCAATAGCTATAAAGTATATAAGGACAATATAGCAGATGTGGGAGAGCGCGTATCACTTGAGCTGGACGGTACAACGATCTACGGAAGCTGTATCGGTTTTGCCGGTTACGGTAGTGTTGCTCAAAAGGGATATATAAATCAGGATGATAAAGGTGTGCATATTACCGGAATCACAGATTCGGGATATGGAAATGCAGCATTTTATATAAAACTTGACAATGGAATACCGGATGATCTGACCAGGGCATCTGCTGTAAAGTTTTCTTATGTTTCTTTTAAAAAGGTGGTAGTGGTGCCGACTTCGATCATACACAAGCAGGTCAATCCGATGGACAAAGATGATATATCCTACTATGTGTGGAAAATTGATGGGGACAGCGTGGTAAAGCAGCCGGTAATATTGAGCGATTATACATCAGGCAGCAATACACTTGTGCTTTACGGTATTGATGAGGGCGATGAAATATGTTTGGCTTCGTAATTAATAAATTAAAAAACAGAAAATGGTTAAATCTGTGTCTGCTTATGGGAGTGGCTTTGTTTATAGCACTTTTTGTGTGCCACCCTATGTTTGAAAAGGGCGCGGGCAATCAGATACTCGACAGACTTTTTACGGATCATGCCACACAGCAGAATGAGTTTCCTGCACAGATGAGCCGCGAGGGAACATATGCGGTGGCAGATTATCCTGATTCGCAGTCAGTACTTGATAAGCTGTCAGGATACGAAAAGAAGTGGACTGAATATGTGGATATAAACAAGGTTTCCTCACAGCTGCTTATCACACTCTCAGGAGGACGCGCAGATACAGAGTTTGGAGGACTTAACCATTATTTTACAATAGGATATCTGCCGGGACTTTCGGAGTACGCGGATGTTGTAAAATCTCAGACTGACACAGCCACATTCGAATGCAGTATAAGCGAAAAGACAATGGATCACTACGGACTTGTAGCAGGTGAAAAAATCTATTTACATGTACCTGATGGCAGTGGGAAAAAGGAAATTTCTTTCGTAATATCACAGATCTGTAGTGAAAAAGATATAAACAATCCATATTGGGCCAAGACGCTTTCGGATATGGGCGATGTGATATTTGTTTCGCAGGATGTTTTTGACGAAATGATGCAGTATTACAGCGAGGACAATATCAGCTACAGTGATTTCCTCATGCTGGATTACAGGCAGATCAACACGGAAAATGCCTCACTTTATGACGGTTATATGGAGCAGTTTAAGGATGCTGACAAGCTCTACAATGACAACATCCGTGATACGCTGGAGCGCTTTTTTACACAGCAGAAGACGATAAAGCTGATGCTTTGGGCGTTGGAGCTGCCGTGTCTTGTGCTTTTGATTTTATTTATAAGAATGATATCTGCACAGATACTTTCGCTCGAGGAAAATGACATACTTGTTTTAAGAAGCCGCGGTGCGACAAAATTACAGGTATTTATTTTGTACCTGCAGCAGTCAGGAATAATAGCGTTTGCGGGCTGTGTACTTGGAATAGTACTCGGATATATAATGTGCCGGGCTGCCGCATCTACAGACGGATTTTTAAGATTTACGGCAAAGGATATAGGCACTTACAGATTTGTATGGCAGATGCTTGTCTATGCGGTGGCAGCGGCAGTTATCATGGTGCTGTTTATCACAGTTCCGGTGTGGAAAAAATCAAAGGATGCCATATCAGAGCGCAGCAGGGAACGAATATCAAAGAAAAAGCCACTTTGGGAGAAATGCTTTATAGACGTTATACTTTTGGCTCTGTCAGCATATCTGCTTTACAATTACAACAAGCAGAAGAGTACGCTTGCGATATCTGTTCTTGAGAACAGGAGCATAGATCCTGTCATGATACTGGACAATTCGCTTTTTATATTTGCAGCGGCACTTTTGTGCGTAAGACTTACCGGACTTATTATTCTGCTTGTGGACAGGCTCTTTAAAAAGCATTTTTCTCCGGCAATGTATGCATCATTTTTACAGCTGAAACGAACCAGATACAATCAGGGATTTCTGGCAGTATTTCTTATCATGACAGTGGCTGGCGGTATTTTTGACGCGAATATGGCGCGCACCATGAACAGCAATATGGAAAAACGGATCGTCTACAATGTGGGTTGTGATGCGATATACAACGAAGATTTCAGACTCAGGATACAGAAGAATAAAGATGGCTCTGTAAGCTGGATGTATGACGAGCCTGATTTCGGTAAATACGAGTCGCTCAAAAATGAGGGCATCTGTGACGGGGTCACGCGTGTGCTTGAGGACGAGCGGGTAGACATTTCCGCAGGCAGTGGTTCGATTTCGGATGCATATCTTATGGCGATAAACACAAAAGAATTCGGTGAGACTGCGAAATTGCAGAGTGACCAAAATGATGATATTAATGACGCGCACTGGTTCAATTACCTGAATGAGCTGGCAAAAGAGCCGGACGGAGTCATCATTTCCTCAAATCTGGCAAAAGCTCTGGGACTTAAAGTTGGTGACAGCTTAAATTACTCAAGGTATGTACCGGAGGCTGTCGATGATGATCAGATCTACGCATCCGAGAATGCAAAGGTATGTGCCATAGTAAAAGGTTTTCCGGGCTACGAGCGTTACACCTATGAGACAGATGTAGACAAAAATGTGACCGAGCAGGAGAAATACCTGATCGTTGCAAATTATGCTACGGTTGTGGAAAAGTTCGGCATGACACCGTACAGTGTGTGGATGAACCTGTCAAAAGGAAAAACGGTGGATGATATATACAAAAATTTAACATCCGCGCAGCAGCTTATAGACGAGAATAAAAACTCAGCCACAGTGCAGATCACAAACGGTATGTTTACATTAAGTTTTATACTTTCACTGATAGTGTGCTCAGTAGGATTTTTGCTGTATTGGGTTATGACACTAAAACAGAGGGAGCTGCAGTTTGGTATATACCGCGCAATGGGAATGAGAATGAGAGAGGTAAAAGCAATGCTTTTAAACGAGCAGATATTTTTATCATTTCTGCCGCTTATTGCGGGAGCAGGCATAGGTATAACTGCAACAGCGATGTTTGTAAGGCTCATATCGATCATATATCTGCCGCAGAAACACAATATCGGAGTAAATGTATATATTTATCCATCTGATATGCTGGAGCTTACAGGAGTACTTTTCGTGGCTGTAGCCGTATGCTATGTGGTTATCAGCAGACTGCTTAAGAGTATGAAGATAGCACAGGCACTAAGGCTTGGAGAAGATAGTTAGCAGATAAAAATGATTTTGTGGTAGTCGGTAGAAAGTTTTTATAGCATGGTAAATGAGGTCGTGACATATGGAAAATGCGATAATTGCTCAAAATATAAAAAGATATTTCAAGGCGGGAGATGGTACAACAGTCCACGCACTTGACGGAGTATCCATGGAGATAAAAAAAGGAACACTTGCCATCTTAAAAGGGCGTTCCGGCTCCGGAAAGACCACACTTCTTAATATCCTTAGTGCGCTTGATATGCCGACAGAGGGAAGTGTGCAGTTTCTGGATAAAAATCTCGAGCAGATGACCGAGAAAGACCGGGAAATGCTAAGGCGGTATGAGATGGGATTTGTATTCCAGTCTATAGCACTAATTCCCACGATGACGGCATATGAGAATGTGGAATTTGCCCTTAGACTTGCGAAAAATAAACGTCAGATACGGAAGAATTTGACTGATATGGATAATGACATTGGAGATGTAAAAACCGATGTGATAAATGAGAATACGCATGACAGAGTATCAGAGTTACTGGAGCGTGTCGGACTCTCAAAGCGCATGGATCATATGCCGGATCAGTTATCGGGAGGTGAGCAGCAGAGAGTTGCGATAGCGCGCGCTGTGGTTCATCGCCCGAAGGTGGTCTTTGCGGATGAGCCGACAGGAGCACTTGATACCGCTGCTGGATTTGAAGTCATGCGATTGTTCCGTGAGTTGATAGACGATGAGGACATCACAATAGTTATGACCACGCATGATCCGAACCTGATGGAGCTGGGAGATGAAGTGTTTGAGCTTAGTGACGGCATAGTAATTTAAATTAAAAGGGGGAAAACCAGATGATAAACTGCGATGGACTGGTAAAAATATATGAGACAGACGATAAAAAGGTGATGGCACTGGAGGGGCTTGACCTGACGGTGGAAACAGGGGAGATGCTTGCGGTAATAGGAAAATCCGGCAGCGGAAAATCCACCCTTTTAAATATGATAGGAGGACTGGAAACACCCACAGCGGGAGTACTCACTATTGACGGAAAAGATATTTCCACATATTCAGAAGCTGAAATGGTGAGATACCGCAGGGGCAAGGTGGGCTTTGTGTGGCAGAAAAGTGCCAAAAATCTGTTCCCATACCTGACTGTGCTGCAGAATGTCGAGGCAGTGATGATGTTTGAAAATTCAGGTAATACCGATAAATTAAAACACGGAGAAATTATAAAAAAACGCAAGGATAATAATAAAAGCTATGCCCTTAAACTGTTAAATGCAGTGGGATTACAGGAGCATAAGGATAAGCTTCCGGCTCAGCTATCGGGAGGAGAGCAGCAGCGCGCAGCGATAGCGGTGGCGCTGGCAAATAAGCCGGACATACTGCTTGCGGATGAGCCGACCGGAGCCGTGGATACAAGGACTGCTGATACAATCTATGAGCTGTTTCATAAGTTGAACAAAGAGCTTGGTATAACCATCATCATAGTGACACACGATATGGCACTTGCAGGCCGTGTAGACCGCACAGTGCTTATATCTGACGGAAAGGTAAGTACGGAGAAATTGAAGAAACACCCTGCAATGGAATATACGGTATTGGACAAGGCACACAGGATAAAACTCACTGATGAGATGCTTGAGGCAGCGGGGATAGAGTCTAATAAGGTCAGGGTTGATGTGCAGGATGGAAAGCTTGTGATATCGCGGATTTAAGACATATTAAACATTTAGTGTTATAGAGACACAAAATATATCATTTTCGTTTTTAACAGAGATAAAACCACTATTTCTATTTACACATTCTTTGACATTTTCAAGTCCATATCCGTGGATATCTCCGGCTTTTTTTACGGAAACCTGTGGAATAGGATTGGATATTTCATAAAGCAGCACATGATTTTTCTGGCGCAGCGTACATGAGATGGAGGGTTTGTGACCTGCCGGAAAAGCATCGCAGGCTTCTATTGCGTTATCCATAGTGTTTCCAATGATTATGTACAGGTCAACAGGCGAAATGTTGAGGTCAGTATCCAGCCATAGATTAAAGTTTATGGTGATTCCCAGACTGCCTGCTTTATTAGAGCCATAGTTTAGGATGCCGTCAACAATGGAATTACCGGTATCAATCATTTGGTCAAGGCTTGAAAATTTTTTCTTTAAGGCAGAGAGCTGGCTTTCGGCTTCAGGTCGTGTTTTCGTAGAAACCAGATTTTCCATTGCCAGCATGTATTTTTTTATATCATGCCAAAGTGCGCGGGATTCGTCCTGACGAGCAATGATATCCTGATAGTAAAGCTCCTGTTTGGCAAGCTGCTCCTGCATACAGAGCTGATTTTTCTGTAATTCATAAGATTTCTTTACTATTTCCGTATATCCACAAACCACTATATTGATAACAAGCATACATATGGTGGTCATCACAAAGGTGGAGTATTTACCATTGTCAATAAAGGTAGTGTACTGGGCAAACAGAATAAATATGCTTGACAGATTGCAGAGCATGAGTGGTATGGCATGCAGTAGAGCCTTTGAATCAAATCGGGCATTGGTAAATAAAATAATTATGACCAGCAAAAACAGATGAATAATCTTGCTTGTGGTATTGTAGATAAGCCGTCCTTCACTTATTCCTAAAAGTTCATTTATTGAAATTCCAAGTCTGGAAAGTACAAACGCACCAATAACATCGGAAAACATCGACGTGACAAAAAATAATATAATAGTATAGGTGATTTGGAATATTTTGCATTTGAAGCAGAAATCATAGCATAAAAACAAAAATAAGCTGATAATGGCAAGCCGTATAAACATAGGTGTATATAGGGTTGATAGCATTATGACCGCAAAGAGTGATATGCAAAATAGGATAATATATCTGCGGGAAGGGTATACAGGTCTAACCTCTTTATGAAAGAAGTAGAAAATAAGCAGGCATTCTATAATAATGGTATATATTTCAATTGGAAAATTCATTTGATGGTACCTCGTATCAAATTGTTAAAGCGCTCTTGGAAAATGGTCTGTTTTTTCCGCGAAAGTGGAATTTTGCAGCCGTCAGTCATAGTGACAGCAAGTGGTGTAAAGCTGTCCACATAATTCAAATTGATGCAATAACTTCTGTGAATCTGTACAAATGAAGGATATGAAAAAACTGAAATCATATTTTCCATTGAATCCTTTATCTCCAATGTGGATGTATTTGCAAAATGAAAAATAATGTGCCGGTTCAGACTCTCAAAATATATGACATCGTTTATAGAAATCATTTTCTGAGTTGAACCACACGTTACCGCTGCCTTTTGCGGAAGAATCTCGTCAAGAGCCTCCCTGACAACACTTTGAAACATTGTAATCGTTATCGGTTTGCATAGAAATCGAAAAGCAATTCCATATCCTCGGACTGCATACTGCAGTGCGTTTGTCGTAAAAACTATTACGGGACGAGGAAAATATCCTGCTAAAATAGAGCCAATTTCAAAACCATTTGGCTTATCCATTTCTATATCAAGAAAAATTAAATCATAAAATTGGGATTTAAAAGCCTCAAGCAGGGCAGAGGCAGACAAGAAAGTAGAAATATTGTATGGTAATTTGCATGATTTGCAGTAATTGTAAAGTATATCAATATCTTGTTGTTCATCATCACAAATAGCAATATTCATAAAAATAATCCCCTTATCAAAACAATTAAGCTATGAAGATTATAAATTATAAATTTTGAATTTACAAGATTAATTTAGGTTTTTCAAATCATCCATCAGATTGAGAACAATATGTTTTTTGTCAATTGATAATTGTTTGGCATAGAGAGCTATCTGATTATCCAATTGCTGACTTTCAGAAGTATGTGTATCGGTGCCCCAAAACAATTCATTTGCGTCTATTTTGAGAGTGTTGATTATTTTTGATAAAACAGAAAGTGAAATTTTGCTTTCACCACGTTCGATTTGACCAATAAATCCGCAGGAGCAGTCTGCATATTCACTTAATTGTTCTTGTGTTAGATTATTTTTCAAACGGTAGAAACGTATGATTTTTCCTATATGCTTTATGAATTCTGTATCCTGCATGATTTACCTGCCTTCATATTTAAACTATAGATATTGTAGGTAAAAAAATTAATATTTTGAATATAGTATTACTATCATTTTACAATAGTAATACTACTATATATGCAAAAGGTGTGTATATTTATGTCGTTAGTGCATGAGCTATTGTATATACAGTGATGTTGAGTAGAATTGAGAGTGTAAAGAATAAAAACAAAGGAGCAAAGAATTATGGTTAAAAAAGGTATAGTAAAATTTTCAAAAATCGTTGCAACATTTACAATGGTACTTGCTGTTGTCTCTGTGAATGCAACATGTTTCTTTTTTTCACATCAGCCAGATATCCCAGACTCATTGAAAAAAAGAAATGATTAAGAAAGCAAGTACACTAATTGTTGAGTTTTGGATTAAAAATGCAATAATCAAGACTGGTGATAAGGAATCATACTGCTATGGTATGGAATTGATTTTGTCTACATTAATAAATGTTGCTTTTATGGTTATATTATCATATTACGTTATAGGATATCCTATAGCATTTATTCCGTACATAGCAGTGTATACTCCGTTGAGGTTGACAGCTGGAGGATATCATGCACGTAGTCATCTTAAATGTATCTTGTATACGCAGATTACCTTTATTGTATTTGTGATGTCTGCATTGGCATTGGCAAAAAAAAATATATGGTGTTTGATAGTGCTATATATGGTGGCAGTGTTAACTGTACTGAGATTGGCTCCGGTTGAAGCAGAAAATAAACCATTAACAGGAGAAGAAAAGCATAAGCAACAATTAAATACATGGGGATTTCAGACTATCATTTTAATTGTAATTGTTATAGCAGCAATTTTTGGAGTACTGAAAAATGAAATAGTGCTTTGTGTTATGGCTGCTAATATTTCGGTAGC
The DNA here is from genome assembly GCA_900546625.1 of uncultured Lachnobacterium sp. Taxonomy (GTDB): domain Bacteria; phylum Bacillota; class Clostridia; order Lachnospirales; family Lachnospiraceae; genus Roseburia. Next base: position 23,398 of record URDU01000026.1, read on the forward strand.
GATTTCGTTGATTCTTGCAAAAATTATTGATTAAATGTCAAACGTGTACGAATTTGTGTCATTCATGTATCTATCATTGCTATTTAATCATTTTAGTATAAGATAAAATTTAAACATTAGTAATTTTATTAGATAGGAGAAAATAATTGATAATTGAAGGTGAATGGAGAGAGACAAGTTTAGCATTTATTGATTTTATAAAAATTAATTATAATGAAGACCCATATGATTACATGAAATGCATGGAAACTAAATAAAAAGAAAATTTATTACATAATGAAAACGATAGCACAGACTGGAATAAGAGTCGGAGAACTAAAGTACGTGACCGTAGAAGCTATTCAGGTAGGCATCACCATTGTTTGGAACAAAGAGAAATATCGGAATGTATATTTAACAAATAAATTGTGTGAAGAGCTGCAAATGTATTGCAGTGATAACAATATATCTGAAGGACCTATTTTTTGTGGAAATAAAAAAGGACAAACTATTACAAATGGAGCTGTATGGAAAAGCCTAAAATATTTAGCAATTCAAGCTGGAATACCACAGGAGTTGGTTTACCCTCATTCGTTTAGGCATCTGTTTGCAAAAGAGTATATGCAAAAGATTGGTGATATTTCTGAACTTGCTGATTTTCTCGGACACACTAGATTAGAAACTACATGGATTTACACTAAGACTACTTCAGAGGAGAAAAGAGTCAGACTAGAACACTTAGATTTATAAGTCAATATAATACGATATTATATTGACTTTGTCAAGTGTTAAAGTAGTAAAAATTCACAAATTTTATTAACAGATGTTCAGGAATATAGATAAAGTGTATGAAGAATAGAAGAAAGACAAGTTTTGTGAGGAGGTATGAGTCGATATAATATCGTATTATATACAATATGGCAAAATTGTAGAAATGCAATGACGCAAAACTAGAAGTCTACGATAATCTTTAAAAGATTATATAGATAGTTCGGTTACAGTGATTTTTTCACTGCAATTTTTATTTTCAACAGTAAATGAGGACGATTGAAAAATATTTATGGAAGGATGATGTGATGAATGTAGTGTTTATATCGGGACCACATGGTTGTGGAAAGACCGCTTTTATGGAAGCGTTACTTGAAAAAAGTGAGGTGTATATAAAGGATAGTTTTTTTTTGGATTTTGTGAATGATTTACCAGCAATTTCACATATGAGTATTTTTGAAAAATGTTTATTGCGACTGTATCATAGATTTTATACTGCACAACAGGCAAATCTCAAATGCAAAAAAAACAACGATAATAAAATTTTACTTGTGGATAGGAGTATTTATGATTCTATTGTTTATAATACAGTGGAGCATAATATGGGGACATTGACAGAGTTTCAATACAATTTTTTATCAAATATTGAACAGAAAGCTCTGGAAATAGTTAATCCATATACTGTGATATTGAATCCTGATTCAAAAAAAGTTGTTAATTATTTGGAACAAAGAGCGAAGAGAGGAGGTAGGGAAAAACGAAATAGATTGTGCAGAAGAGAAGATACATTGGAGTATATTTCGATGATGCACGATGAATACAGTAAAATCGCTTGTAATACTAATGTTCTATATCTTGAAGGTGGATTAGAAGAAAATGTAAAAGAGACAAATGAATGGATAAGAAAAATGTATATTTAAAATGTATGGAATTTTTAGAACATAGAAAAGGAGATAGAAAATGAAACCAATTTTTATTGCGGGGCCACATGGCTCAGGAAAAACAACATTAATATCTAAACTGATCGTAAAGTCAGACCGATTTATAAAAGATGATTATGAGATAGATTTTTCAAATGATATGGAGACATTGTCTTCGATGACTATATTTGAAAAATGCCTGATACGCTTATACCATCGATTTTATACTGCAGAATTGGCAATTAAGAAGTGCGGAATGTCTAAAGAAAATGATAAAATTTTGGTAGTGGATAGAAGTATATATGATTCATTAGTATATATTGAAGTTGAATATAAATTGGGCGAATTAAGTGATGAACAGTATCATAAGCTTCGTGAAATAGTTGATAATAGTTTAGCTATGATAGAGCCATATACAGTAGTGTTGAATCCGAATCCTGAAGAAATAGTAAGACGTTTGGAAATCAGAAGGGCAACTGGAACTAGAAAAAAAAGAGATCAGATGTGTGCTCGCGAGGATAATGTTGATTATGTGGGTAAGATGAATGATGAATTTATAAAGATTTATTCTAATAAGAATGTCATTAATATCAACAACAATGAAGATGAAGATATTAAGAAAATAAATGATTGGATAAATGGTACAGTTTTGGCACAATCTAAGCCTTTTTGATTTGTGATATGAAGAAATATGTGATATTGGATATTGATAGGACAATTATTAATGGTACATCATGGTACCATGCATGCTCATGCCCAAATTTGTTGATAGATGAGTACAATATTGATAGATTTAAAGAATTAAATAATAAAATGTATGTTCATGGAACTTCAAAAGACAGGTATGAATTCCGAAAACAAACTTTCGAACTGATTAATAAAAGAGTATCCGAGTCTGCTTATAGAAAATTATCAGAGTGCGGATGTGCAGATGAGATATTAATTGGACAAAATGTAAATGAAGTATTTTTTGAGGCTGTAGGTATTTATACATATAAAAAACTAATGAAATCAAATGAAGATTGCAAAAAAATAGTGGATTTTATTTATAAATATTATTTTGGCGATATTGAGTTTATTTTTTTGACCAGTGGTTATGAACCATTTATGAAAGGCTTGGTAAAAGAATATATGAAAAGCTTTCATAAAAATTGTACATGGAGAACTATAGGTTCAACAATTAAGTTTAGTAATGGTTGTATATATCTAAAAGAGGTAATGACTCAAGAAAAAAAATTCCAGTTTGTAAAAAAAATCATTGATTATGGGAATAGGGTAGTCTTTTTGGCAGATGATTCGGTGGAAGAAAAAGAACTGTTTAGTGTTGTATTTCGTAATGGAGGATATGCTTTTAATGTCAGATATGATGAAAAACTTCATGAATCAAATTGGCATGAGCTTATAAATGATATTGAGGATGAAAATGTCTTTTTATCATATCTCATGAAAAACAGTGAAGTAGCTCTATCGGATTGTAAAAAAGTTCAAAATAATTTTTTTCGACTTCATATGAATGAAATAGGTGTTATCTGTTTAAACGATATAGAGTATCAGATTTTTTTGGGAAGTTTCAATAGGGATAAAAAAATAGTTGAGTATATAAAAAAAGTTTCTCATAAAAAGGAAGAAAAATATTACTTAAGGGGACGATACTATTACTATTGGCTTCCATCGTATATAACCGGAAGTTTAGAAAGCAAGTATGCGGGGTGGAAGAAAATCGTGATAGATGGAATAGATATTATAGAACATATTGCTAGATACAATATCAAGGAAAACAAATATGCGTGCATACTATCATATGTAATTTGTGATCATTTATTATCTGTACTTTATTTGGCTATGTACTGTGCGGAAGAGGATGTACTCGATAGAGAAAGAAATGTAATTAGCAGTTACAGACACATTGAGAATTCAGTATGCATTCTAAATAAGATATTGTTTTCGGTATTTGATAATAAAATAGAGTATTCTAACCTGGATTCTTTGGTAAAAGAATTGAAAAGCATTTCGTTTGAAGATATGGACATCATAAGAGAAAATGAAAAATTTTTATTGGAGCTTGATAATTACAACACAATATATGAAGCTGTTTATAATATTATTGATAATTTAAAGGAAAAAGCACAAAAAATTGACAAGGTAATATACTTTGCGTATGGTGGAATATCTTTGGGGTATGCATTTAAAACCATTATGAAAGAGCTTTTTGATAAAAATGTCGAATTACTACCAAGTCATTATAGTTCAAAAAGGAATAATACAGAGAGTGGCATTATTGATCGTATTCCAAGGTTTAAATGTGGTGAAAATGGTTGGATGGATGAATCAACAGTTTTATTACTTGATAATAATGTGACTACCTTTAAGACATTGAGTACTTCTAAATCATATTTACAGAAGAGGGGGAATAAAGTTTATTGTGCAGTAGCAGAGGTCGATTATAAGAATATATATAAATGGTTGCTGGGAAAGGGGGAGTATGAGGAAATGTGTCATAATTGGTTTGATGTGATTGATGCAAAACCAATTATGAATTATTTTAGTGCATATAATACATGGGGAACAAGTGAAACGAGTGCACTTCTGGAACAACTATATTCTCAAGATTTTATTTTCCAAAACACTGACAATCTTATTCCTAGAAAGATTCATAGTGAGCATAGAAAGATATGCAGAATTCATAATGTATATGATCTTAGACTTGCAATGGAAATGGGGGCAACTATGATTGGAATTCATGCTGTTATTAGTTGCAAAGATAAGTATTACAAAATAGAAGACTATCATGGGATAAAGGTTGAATACTACCCTAATCTTCCTGTGCCTGATTATGAAATAGAGAGCATCAGATATATGGTAAGGTGCCTTCCTGATGGGGTTATGCCAATATTAATTATAGAAAATAAACTGTCAGTCGAGGACATTATGAAAGTAATAAATATATATGGTTTAAATGTATTTAAATGCGGCATACAAATGCAGTTTAGAACTAATATAGAATATATTAATAAAATAATTGAAATGGGTTTTGAGCGTGTAATTGTTGCTGTTGGATTAATGCAGAAAGATGTAAAAGAATATCTTGAATTTGTAGATAAAGCTTTGAGAACTTCAAAAGACTTAATTCTGCTTGATATGTCAAGGCATCAGCCTCATGTAATAGTAAATGAAAAAGTAATTGACAAATATGATGTTAGTTTTGAGACAAAGTATAATTGTTTGAATAGAATTGTATCTTGTCTAAAAAAACTTGAAACATCTGTTTTGTTAGCGGATGATATTATGCCGGATAAAATGATTCTATGTCAGTTGATGTTGCTTTCACAGGGAGTCAATATTATTGGGCTAGATATGCAAAATAATATTGAGGTTGATAAAACAGAGCAGAAATATTGCAAAATTAAAGAAAATAAAACATCTAAATATCATTATGCGAAGATAAGAAAATCTGTAGAAAAGATAAAAAAATGGAATATTTTCGAGTAGCCTATAACAGAAATAAACAGCGGAGCCTGATTTTATAATAAACTATGCATTGAAGTAAGGATAAATGAGATATGGAAGAGAATATGAATCTTAAGATTAAGTTCTACAATAATCATTTTACGAAGAAAATTGATAACAAAAAAGGGATGAATATATATAATCAGAATGGTCAGGAATATCTGATAGTCGAAAGAGATTATATATATGATCTAAAACTGAGTGATAGTCTGAAGGATGATTACACTAGTAAGGTGATTAGTGATGGAAATCATCAATGTTCTTTTATTGTTGATTTTAATGGAATTGATAATTTCATAGCTTCGAAATCATTGATATTTAATGATTATGATGTAAGAGAACTTGTTATTAAACATTTAAATTTGGTAGAGGGAAAATTCAAAAGATTTGGAGCATCAGGTTCAAGACCAAGTGAAAAACATCCTGGAGGGGAAGTTGTAGAATTACAGACAATTGATGTGAAAAATAAAACAGGATGTGCAGGAAGTGTAAGTGGATATTTGGATATGTCAAATAATGAATACAGTAAAGCGATTTCTTTATCTGAAGATGGATTAACACTTAGAGAAGAACGTACTGTCTATTCGCATACTATATGGATTCCCGAAAATAGCAAGCCTATAATAGTAAGGGTGCAATCAAATATAAAAGGATTAAGCCTGCTTTCTGTAATATTGGAAGAGTGCAAAAAAATGAAAATACATGCTTGTGGAATTTCTGTTGCAATTGATGGAATGAAGACATTAGGAATTAAAGGAAGGGTGTTAAAGAATATACCTATACAACCATTTAAAGAACTACAGGAAGCGACAGATATTGCTGTAGAGAAGGAATTTTTAATGCCTAAATGTTCAACATTTTTAATGTATGGAACCTTATATAACAGGTTTGAACCCGAATGGAGAGAATTTACTAAAGGAAGGCAATACGAAAAGAGAGGGCATTATCATGCAAAAATAAATGGAGACTATCTAGAAAATGTTCACGAGGTATTTCATGTCCGAGATGTATTCTTGAACAAAGAACAATGTGTGGAGATTAGTATCTATCCAGCAAGTAAAACATATAGGATTATACCTATAACAAAAAAAGGTAACGAGTACATTACGTGTTCTTTTGAGAAAAATATAAATAAATATGTGGAAAATTATTGCAATTATGATTATTATTTATAAATAGTGTCTGCTTCGGACAAAATAAAATTGCCTTAAAGCACTGAAAATACTGACTTTATAACCATTTTATAGAAGTGCAAAGAAATATGCGCTTGCACAATAAAAGGCTTGCACTTGAGGAGAATGGTTATGTATAAATTTGATAAAAATCATCAGTTTGGTCTTGCAGATTTTAATCAGCCTATGGGTCTGAAAATGAATCCTGAAAACCGTTGGGTAAAGAAAGCTGAAAAGATTCCATGGGAAGCCATCGAAGAGAAATATGCAGCTCTCTTTCCTGGTAAGAAAGAAATGCCGCCTAAACCGCTAAGGACTGCACTAGGATCCCTGCTCATACAAAAACAACTTCAATTCTCAGATAGAGAACTGGTAGAGGAAATACGAGAAAATCCATATTTTCAGTACTTCATCGGACTTCCCGGATACCAAGATACAATACCATTTGTTCCTTCACTTCTCGTGGAGTTTCGTAAACGTTTGACAGCAGAGGTGTTAGAAGAAATCGATTTGTGTGATGATCTTTCCAAACAGCTTGCAACAATTAGAACACTTGTTGAACAACAGCAATACATGTATGAAAACAAGGTTCATAGTGTTCCTGATAGAATTGTTAGTATCAGTCAGCCGTACATCAGACCTATCGCAAGAGGAAAAGCAAAAGCACCAGTTGAGTTTGGAGCAAAGCTTGATCTGAGTATTGACGAAAATGGCATTGCAAGATTAGAAAGATTATCCTTTGATGCTGACAACGAATCTGATGTATTCATAACAGCAGTTGAAAACTATAAAAGTCGAACAGGACATTATCCTGAAAGAGTTCTTGTAGATCAGATATATCGAAACCGTACGAATAGAGCGTTCTGTTCGGAACATGGAATTCGAATTTCCGGTCCTGCGCTTGGTCGTCCTAAAAAGGACAACAAGGTTGACAAAAAACAGGAATACATTGATAACAATGACAGAATAGAAGTTGAGCGAGCATTTAGTTTGGCAAAACGCAGATATGGTCTTGGTTTAATAACAGCGAAGTTGGATACCAATACCAAAAGCTCAATCGCTTTATCAATCATTGCAATGAACGTAAACCTCTTAACGGTGGTTTCGTTTGCTCAAATTTTAGTTTCATTATTTTCAAGGAACAAACTAATGCATTGCACTGTAAAATATATGAAAAACAAGTCCTATAAAGATTTAGCGATTTGTTGAGCAGACACTAAATATTAAATAAAAAAGGAAAAGGTGGAAATATCTATGGTAAACGAAAAAAAAATGATTGTTACTGATTTGGATGGAACTTTATTAAAGAATGATAAGACAATTTCAAAGAACACAATTGAAGCTATAAATGAGCTTAGAATGAGAGGTCATAAGTTTGTTATTGCAACAGCACGTCCATTGAGAGCAGCAAAAAAATTTCTTGAAAGTGTAGAAACAGATGCTGGGATTTATCATAATGGTGCCCTTATCTATAAGTTAGGGGAGAAGATGGATGGATTTCAAATTGATAGCGTGAAAAAGCTAGTTGACCAAGTATTAAATAAATACCCGAAAGCTTCGATTGCAGTTGAATCGGATGATGTTTTATACTCCAACTTTAATGTTGAACATTTATGGCCTGGAACGGATTACATTATAACAGCAGCAGATTTTGCAGAGCTGGAAGGAAAAAAGGCAGACAAAGTTATAATAGAGGTTTCTTCGATGGAAGATATGGAGAGGTATAAAGAATTTTTGTCGGATGACTTATATATCCAATTGTCTGAGAACAAAATAGGAATGATTATGAAGAAGAATGCGACAAAAAGTAATGGTATTATATTCTTGGCACAAAGTTATGGAATAAACATAGATGATGTAATCTGTTTTGGAGACGATTATAACGACATAGATATGCTGACTTTATGTGGAACTGGAATTTGTATGGCAAATGGTGTGCAAAAAGCAAAAGACGCAGCAGATGTTCTGTGCGACACTAATGAAAATGATGGCGTTGCTAAGTGGATAAAAGAAAACATTTTATCTAATCAACAGTGAGGTACAAACTAATGATAGAAAAGGAGATTAAAATTCTTCTGTCTAAAGAGCAGTATGAAAAGATAGAAAAGGTTTTTTCGTGGAAAAAGAAATTTACCCAAATAAATTTTTACTACGGAGATTTGGAAAAAATTGATGAAAACGGTGAACTGACAGTAAGGGTGAGGCAGAATGGAGATAATTATAAGTTGCAGATAAAAAAGCCTGTGGTGTATGATGAGGCGTTGCATATTAAAGAGGAATATGAGAGAGATATAAAGGATCTTCCTGATAAAATATTGGGAGAGCAGCTTAAAGATATTTTGGGTATGGATTTTCCAGACTTTTATATGCTTGGAAAACTGGAAACTCAAAGAAAGGTATTTTATCCAAATCGAGATGTAGAAATTAGCTTGGATATGAGTACTTATTTTGGTAAGGTGGATTACGAGATTGAAATTGAATTTGGTAAAGAAGTGCCGAGTGAGCTGCTTTTATTACTCGCTGATAACGGAATTAAACCGAAAGAAAAGACTGATGGAAAGTTTGCAAGATTTATGAGTGGGTATCTAAAGATTAATAAATAGAAAAATATCTGTAACTAATCATTTTGTTAGATATTGTAATAATAACGGAGGAATTTAAGCGGACAGTATGAGAGAGATAATCAAAGTTAAGAATGTATCTAAAGTATATAAAATTAACAAGAGAAAAAGCGGATTGTTTGGAGCTGTATTAAACCTATTTGCACCAAGATACGAAAAGAAAATAGCTGTGAGCGATATGAATTTCTCTATAGAAGAAGGAGAGGCGGTTGCATTTATCGGGTCGAATGGTGCAGGAAAATCTACAACCATCAAGATGCTGTCGGGAATACTTTATCCATCTGAAGGTGAAATTACTGTTGCGAGTTATGTTCCGTACAAACAGAGAAAAAAATATGTTTCAAATATTGGGGTTGTATTAGGACAAAAATCGCAGCTAGTATGGGATTTACCTGTGAGAGATGGTTATGAGCTTATTAGGCATATTTATAAGATTTCGAAAGAGGATTATGAAAAAAGATTGGATGAGTTTATAGAAATGCTTGATATGAAAGAGTTCATAAATCAGCCAGTCAGACAGTTATCACTTGGACAGAAGATGAGGGCAGAGATAGTTGCTACTATGCTACATAATCCTAAGATAATTTTTCTCGACGAGCCGACGATAGGTCTTGATTTGGTAGCAAAGAAGAAAATACAGGACTTTATTAGAACAATAAATAAAAAATATAATGTTACAATCATTTTTACGACTCATGACATGCAGGACATAGTTTCTACTTGTGAAAGACTTATCATCATAGATAAGGGAAAAAAGATATATGATGGTGCTGTAAAGAATGTGAAGGAATTATGTGATGATGTTAAGATTTTAAGAGTTGAGATGGCACAAGGGGAAAAAGTTTCTAACGATGGTTTGCTTAACATAAAAGAATGTGATGAAAATATCGTTGAAATAATGTTTGAAAAGCCTAAGTTACAATTGGAGCGTGTTAGCAAATATCTAAATGATAATTACTTGGTGAAAAGCATCCGTCCAATGTCAAGTGAGCAAGATATCCTTGAGGTGGTTACGAAAGATTCACAGATGATTGTCGACACAACCATTTATGAAAGCGAAAAGATACATGATAATCACTTCAGGATAAAACTAAAGGATGTTAATACCCAACTTGGAGCAACACTTAACAAATTTGTTACCGAATATGATATTAAAGATGTTCTGATAAAAGAACCAGAAATTTCCGAGATAGTCTACAATATCTACGAGGGAAAGGTAGAGCTGAAAAAATGAAGTACTTATTTTTTTTGAAAAGAGCTTTAAAAAATAATACCATATATCGTTTTGATTATTTTTTAGGATGTCTTAATGTATGTATACAGATATTCATTTCTTGTGAAATATGGAAAGCACTTTATATTACAAATCATGTCTCAGGGAAAGTATCACTGAATGTTGTTCTTACAAGTTTTATTATTAATCTTGGTTTATCTAATATTTATTCGATTGATGATTTGACGGTTCAGAGAAAATTTTGTGATGGAACGATCATTTGTGAGTTATTAAAACCAATTAACTATCGCATATATTTGTTGGCTGATACTGTTGGAAATATTCTATTCAAGCTTTTATTTAACCTTATACCATGTTCGGCAATTATGATTATAGTGTATAGAAATTATTTTATTTTCTGCATAAATCCATGTAGCTTATGTGTGTTTTTCTTAAGTATTATACTTGGATTCATGGTTCTTTGGGAAATTAGCTCAATTGTTCAAATGCTTTGCTTTTGGATTGTAAACGTGTGGAGTATATCGACAATTAAAGATGTTTTTATAAATGTTCTTGCGGGCACAATATTGCCAGTATGGTATCTGCCTGAAGCAATTCAAAACATCATAAAGTACACGCCCTTTGCGGCTATATACATAACTCCATTAAAAATTTATCTAAACCAGATGGGAACAAAACAACAGATAGAAGCATTATTGATGCAATTGATATGGATTATAATACTTGCATTGTTTGGAAATCTTTTGTGGCATATGGGTAAGAAAAAACTTGTGGTGCAAGGAGGGTGATATCAATGAGAGATGCATTTTCGCTTTATTTTTATTACTGTAAAACATCTATGAAAGCTTGGTTTCAGTATAGGGTAGATGCTTTTCTTAGAATATTTGCGGTAATGGCAAGAGAGTCAACAGCCGTTATCATAATGTATATTACTTTTCTAAGTTTCAAAAACATTGGTGGTTGGACAATAAATGAATTGTTGTTTTTGTTCAGTTTTATGTTTTTGACATACGGAATATTTATTATTTTTTTCACCGGATTGAGGGATTTTCAGTATATGGTGATACAGGGTGATTTAGATAAGCTGTTGATTAGACCTCGGGGAGTGTTATTTCAGCTTCTGGCGTCTAATTCTGATTGGTTTGCAGCACTTGGTCATGGATTGCTCGGAATAGTGGTTTTTATATATTCATCTTCAAAAATAAGTATTGAATGGACTATGCAAAAAATTATACTGGCATGTTCATGTGTGTGCAGCGGTGTATTGATACAAGGGGCACTTTTCCTTATGTTTGCTTCACTGAGCTTTTTTATTGTTAAGACGGACAATTTGAGAAATGTTCTGTATTGGAACATTAAAAGTTTTATGGGCTATCCGATAAGTATATATCCAAAATTGATCCAATATTTTGTTGTCTATATAATTCCGCTGGCTTTTGTTAATTACTTTCCTTCACAGTTGTTGATGGGGGTTTTTAAGGAAGGTAACATTTTTCCAGCAGTGTACATTTCGATATCTGCTGCTCTTGGAATGGTTTTGTTCGGGTTAAGTTATCTTTTCTGGCGATTCAGTCTTAGGTTCTATGCCAGCACTGGAAGTTGATAATACAGAATTGTATAAAAGCTGAAAGGACAGAGATATAAGGTAAAAAAGGATAAATTATATCAAAGAAAGGAAATGAAAAAATGAAAAAGGAACACAGTCTGATACTGAAAGCAGTTTTGCAAAATAAGAGTGAGAAAGAAATCAGAGAAATTGATAAGATATTAGATTCTAATCTTGACTGGATTGAGATTGCAGGAATAGCACTTAATCACAGACTAGGAGGATATATTTACAAAGGATTAAATACATCGCAACAAAAAAAGATGCCTAAGGAAGTGGTAAAAGCCCTTGAGTTGCTTGTAAGAGCACAAAAAGAGCAGTTTGAAGAAAATCTTGAAGAGATATGCAAGGTAAATGATGCCTTAGAAGAGGCGAAGATTAAATTTGCAGTATTGAAGGGAGCATTTTTTGGATGCGAAATGTATGAGAAAGGAACAAGAAGATCAAATGATATCGACTTGCTTGTATACGAAGATGACCTTGGAAAACTAGATACATGCCTTAGAGCAATGGGATATATTCAGTCTAACATGTCTAATGGAGAAATGGTAGAAGCAACAAAAAAAGAAAAGATTATTCAGAGGATGAATTATCATGACCTTGTTCCGTATGTAAAGAAAACGAAAATGGGAATACTGGAGCTCGATATAAACTTTCTTTTTGATGGTAATAAGAATCTGATAGATAAGAATGTATATGAGATGGGTACCATGGTGTATAAAGGTAGATATAGAATAACAGGTCTTAATCCGTATACAAATTTAGCGTTTCTGTGTTGTCATTTTTACAGAGAAGCTACAGATACCATATGGACGGAAGGAAAACGTGACGTTACATTATATAAGATTGTGGATATGATGAATTTCATCAGATTTTACAGAGAACAAATAAATTACGATATAATGATTGAAGTTTTAAAGAAGTTAAATATTGAAAAGAAAGCATATTTTACTTTTAAAATCATGACTGAATTTTATGAGTATGAGTTTTTAAGTGAGATGCTTTCAAGGCTTGATGAGTATAAAAGTGGTGATGATGAGATGAAGGCAATTCATGATACTAAGAATAAAACAACAATTTATAGAGATGAAACATTTTTTGAAAAAACATTTGCGAGAGGATAAATAAATGAAACAGGTAAAGATTAATCTTACAGATGAATTGGATTTTAATGAGTACAGAAAACAGATTTGTTTTTTTTCCCAAAAAATTACCAGTTTTAGACGGGAAGGAAATAGTCTGATAATTGAGTGTGAGGATAATGCTAATACGGATAAAATCGAGAAAAAAGCAAATGATGCCTTAAAGAAAAACTTGGAAAGTAAAAAAGAGGATATTGTTATAGATGAGCACTTAAAAAAATGCAAGTATCATAATGATTTTTATAGGGATGGCTTTATTAAAAAGAATTCTGGCGGATTTGTATCACTTGAGGGTGATGCCGTAATTTTGTATGAATTTTTTGATAACGAATTTAGAAAAATTGCTGAGAAATTAGATGCTAAAGAAGAGAGGTATCCTATACTTTTAGGGATTGATACGATGAAAGATACAGGATATTACAGACGAAGTCCTCAGTATACTATGTTTTGCAGTGATGTTACAGAAGATTTTGAGGATTTGGAAAAAATGTCGAATGCTTCATTTGTGGATAAAAACTTGGATGAGGTTATTCAAATTCCATCATTCTCTCTATCTCCTTCTGCATGTTTTCATGTATATGAAAAGTATAGAGGACAGACAATGCCGCAAAATTCTGTTATTACTCTAAATCAAAGTGTATTTAGGAACGAGGGTCGTCTTAACTGGGAGGAGTTTGGACGTCTTAGGGACTATCATGTTAGGGAGATTGTTTTTCTTGGAACCCAGGAATTTGTTGAACAAACTAGGGAAAACATCAGAGAAGAAGTAATGACATTCATAAGAAAGATGAACATGGATGCATATATAACGGTGGCGGCAGATGCATTTATTATGCCTAAGATGATTAAGTATAAAAAGTATCAGAAGATGGAAAAGAGTAAGTATGAGGTGAGAGTTTCATATGACAAGGACCACACACTTGCGGCAGCATCGCTAAATCTTCATGGAACTGCATTTACGTCACCATTTCATATAAAAGTGAAAGGAGTAGATAATCCTGTTTCTGGATGCGTGGGCTTTGGAATCGAAAGATGGATTTTGGTATTTCTGGCTCAGTATGGAACAGATTCAGCATGTTGGCCGGATGAGGTAAAGAAGTTTATTAGACAAAAGGGATAAACTTCTAATTATCAATCATAATAATTTATTATTAGTTGTGAAAAGACATCGTAAGATATAAAGATTAAATTTAGAAAAATCAAATCAGAAAGGTTGTTAATATGAGCAGAGAAGATGTATTAAAGAAGGTAATAAATATTTATTCGGATATAGTGGAAGAAAACACAGGTGAAAGGCCAATAGTGGAAGAAAACACTGTGATAAGTAGAGAAGATGGCTTTGATTCACTTGGAATTGTAGATTTTTTTGTTGCTGTTGAGGAAGAATGTGGAGTTGACCTTGAGGATTCAATTGTGCAGATAAGAGAAGCAAGCGTTATAGAAAATCTTGTGGATATCATATATGGAAGGATATTAGGTTAAAATGACTTGCAAAGAAAAGATTATAATTGATATTGAGGATAATACAAGACAATATTATTTGGATGAAGTAACATGTTTTGAGAAACCGTTTGTGGTACTGCTGAATGATTACAAGAATAAATATGGCCAGTATTTTCTTTTGTTATGTAAAATATTACGGGTATATATGTATGGTAACAATGATGTTAGCGATGATGTAAAACAATGTTTAAGGTTGTTCATAAGAGATATTTTGGGATTAACGCCTATTGAGAGACAAGAGGAATTAGATATTATCTCAGCACTAATCCAGGAAATGGAAAAAGGAAACATAGTCATTTCAGCAGGAAATCTATATGCGTTGCCGTATTCAGAGATTCATTATCATGTTGATAATTGGCCTCATTTGTTTATATATAAAGGATACAATTATGATACGAAGATGTTCAGAATCTTGGATAACATACATATGCATACTACGAAATACAAAGATTTAAGATATTCTGATTTTTTTCTTTCAGAGGATACAGTCAGGAAACTTTATGAAGAGCAGGGAAGGGTATATGACAGAGAATTTGGATTTGTTGTATTTAACAAAAATGAGTATTTTGGAGTTAAATCTGATAGACAGATAGTATTGACGATACTAAGACAGTTGTGTATGCCAAAGACAGGATTTAAGTACAGGCAGATAGTCAAGTTAATATCACTTAATGAAGCTCTCATTAATGGTAGTATTGACAACAGGCAGTTAAAAGATTTGGCAAAAAAAATATTAAATATCAATAAATATAAGACAGTTATGCTAAATGAATTGTCAATTAACATGATGGAAAATGGGTATGACACAATATATATCAACAGGATTAAAGAATTAGCAGATTTGTTATATGCTGAATGGTCAGATTATGTAACAGTTTCTGTTTCAAAAATTAAAAGAAAAAGATTTGATTCTCCTGAAGCGGTAACAGAATCAATTGAAAAAATGGAAGATGAAATTGTAAGTATAACAAAAGGATATATTGATTTTCTGGAAAAAGACGAAGGAACAGATAGAGAAAATAAAAAGATTTCTAATGAAATAATTTTTGTTGAAGAGGGGAAAATCATATTCTCAATTACTGATGGAAAAACACATAATTTTTGGTTTGAAGATAAAGCACCTAAGTACCCACTTTTGAAAAACTGTAATGACGATAAGATATTTGCAAAAGCTAGGATATTATTTAATCAAGAATCTGAGGAGAACTTATATCAAGCGGGTATATACGTTAAGAGTGCTGAAGATAAGGTTTACTATATGGCAATTGATAATGACAGAAACTGTATATTGGACACCATTGGCGAAAATAATCGCAAGGAAGAGTTTGATAATACAAACGAATATCTTATTAAAATGAATCTTGAGGCAGATTGTCTTAAAGTACAATTTATTTCGGATGCAAGCACTAAAGAGTTAAAGATGATGATAGAACGTCTTGCTCCTGTGGAAGTTGGGCTAATGGTAAAAACTTGGGGGAATGGTGGATTTTTAGAAGTTGATTTTAAGGAAAGTCAAGCAATTATTAGTAATAAATGAACGAATTTGTGATATTTTCTCAGTAAATTATCTCGGTTAAAATCGGTCTAAAGCTCAAAAGAATAGTTCCTATCACTTACTACACGCTTGCAGACTGATTTGGTCTCATTGAACTAATGTCGCGTGATCAAAGCCACTGTAATGAGATAGTGCTCTGGCATTTTCTATCATAGTATATAATTGCTTTCATGTTATCTCTTCGTTTGTGGCAGTGTGAAGATATTCATATCTTTTGTGAAAGACATCATATATATTTTTGGAAAAATGACATAGATTAGTATTTAGATTTGAAAAATGACTTTTGTTATATACAATATTATAAGTTTATGGGGAACGGCGGTGTTCTTTATCAAATATCTCAGAACGCTTGGTTTCTCAGCAACCAATGATATTTTCGCAGAAAATGCGTGGTATTTCAGAAACGCACTTGTTCGTGCCAATTATACCAATCTGCAAAAAGATATTCACGAAACGACAGAATATCTTGAAGTGTTCCTTAGAAATCTACTTTTGAACGAGAAAAACGAGCTTCATAATAGAAATTTGCATATAAGTGCACTTTTTAACAATAGAAAAGTAGACATTGGAAGTGAAAAAGTAGACATTCAAGACAAAAAAGTAGACATTGAAAGTGTGCTTTCAGAAAAGGGAAAAGATTTCTCTAGGATAGTCTTTTTATTGAACTTTTTGTTGCATATATAAATGCATTTTTACAGCTGTTAAACCCTTTGAGATTTGCCCAAAGGGTGTAAACGTCAAACCATGCGCCAGTCATTAAAATCAACGCCGCCCATTATTGGCGACGTGGCTTCCTGCATTCGTCCGGAAGACTATCTGACCATGGCATGAGATAGTCCAGCCTACGCCTGTTTAAATGCGTGCCTTATTCACTTACCACAACCTTACAATCCTTCTTAAAGCAAGCAATTCCATACTTGATGAAATTGCGCATGACATCCTGCTTCAGCTTATCCACATATGACTTTTCTTCAATCTGTTTCAGTGCCTCATCGCAGGCTGCGTCCATATCGCCGTTTTCGGCATATTTAAGCTCTATCACGATGCCGGTTCTGTTGTTTGGTACTTCAACCAGGATATCACTGTAGCCGGTGCCCGATTCAGTGTTTGATTTGATGAGCCAGCTTGCTTTGTAGCCCAGCAGACCGAGCAGTATACCGTGGTAGAAATTTTCTTTTTTATCTTTGGCAACTGCGGTATCCCTTATACTTATTGTATTCCAGAGATAATCGCCGAAAAGCTCTTCTATTTTTTCGGTATCCTTATCCACAAATGCATTGCAGAATTGTTCAAGTGTCTTTCCGTCATTTGCAGTTGTATCGCTGAACCATTCGCGGATTTTTTTTATGAAAAGATTTTTTATCTCACGGTTTGGTATTGATAAACGCACCTTGCCATCATCGGTCACGCCCTGCTTGGTCAGGTAACCGGTGGTGAAGAGCACACTCCACAGGTTTGCAATGCTTTTGTCGATTTCATCGTAGGTCAGCTCCTGGGATATTTCTTTTTCAATGTATTCGCCTGCTATCAGGCACTCTATCTCATACTTGGTTTGGACATTGGCCTTGTCAATGAAGTTTCTGACTAAAGCATTTTCACTTGAATTTGACCAGAAATCCTGCGGCTTTGCAGTAGGCTCCAATCTGAGCAGATCCACGTAATTTATCACGTCCCACGGACAGTATACATTGGCATTTCCAAAGTGATATCCGTCATACCATTCTTTTACATCTGCATAATGCTCTGAAAGATTAAAATACGTAAGTATTTCCTGAACATCTTTATCTGTAAAGCCAAAGCACTCGTCATACATTGAATCCATGATTGAAACAATTTCAAAATTGTTAAGGCCTGTAAAGCTGCTTTCTTTTGATATGCGAAGACAGCCTGTCAAAATAGCAAACTGTAAGTAATCGTTGGTCT
>URDU01000027.1 GCA_900546625.1 uncultured Lachnobacterium sp.
CGGTATTTACTGCGGAGGATAACTTATCCGTGAACGCTGACCCTGAAAAACTGGCGAGAGTTTTCAGTAATCTTTTACGAAATGCTGCGTCATATAGTTACCCGCAGACAGAAATCACTATATCCGCCAAACGGTTAGAGCATGATATTCAGATCACTTTTGAAAATCATGGAAAAATAATTCCACAGGAACAGCTTAACAGTATATTTGAAAAATTCAATCGCTTGGATGATGCTCGGCTTTCTAATACAGGTGGTGCGGGTCTTGGTCTTTCTATTGCGGAAGAAATTATACATTTACATGGTGGAAAGATTACTGCATCCAGTCAAAACGAAACCATAGACTTTGTGATTACATTACCACTTTCCGCTTAGGAAAATAAGAATGTGATCTTAGGAATTACTTAGGAATTTAAGCGTGTGATTTTTGAGATTGAAAAGCCTTTGTTCGGTACAATGATATCGAACAAGGGCTTTTTATTGTTCAGCTGAAACAAAAGAAAGGAGTGTAAGCATGGAACTGAAAATAGAGCATTTAAGCAAGCAGTTCAAAGACAAAACAGCAGTAAATGATGTCAATCTGACGTTGACTCCCGGCGTTTGGGGACTTTTGGGGGCGAATGGTGCAGGGAAAACCACGCTCATGCGCATGATTGCTGATATTATGACACCAACCAACGGAGCGGTTTACTATGACGGAAAAGACATTCGAGAGTTAGGTGAAGTCTACCGAAGCAAGTTTGGCTTTCTACCGCAGGATTTTGGGTATCACCGGGATTTTACGGTCAAAGATTATTTGGAGTATATGGCTGCGCTGAAAGATATTCCTACAAGGGCAACTACCAAAAAGATCAATTATTTGTTGGACATTCTTTCGCTCTCCGATGTGAAAAAGAAAAAAATCTCCAATCTGTCAGGCGGCATGAAGCGTCGTGTTGGTATTGCGCAGGCTATGTTGAACGACCCGGAGATACTTGTCATGGACGAACCGACAGCAGGACTTGATCCCGGAGAGCGCGTGCGTCTGCGGAATTTCATTTCCGAATTTTCGCATGATCGAATCGTGTTGATTTCCACCCATATCGTATCTGACATAGAATATATTTCTACGCGCAACGCAATTATGAAAGCCGGAGAAATTGTTGATGTCGGAACTACCGCAGAACTTGTCAAGCGGATTGAGGGCAAGGTTTGGAATTGCATAATTCCGACCTCAAAGCTGCCGGAATGTGAAATGCGGCTGCGCATTATCAATCAGCGAGGCGAAGATCACAATCAGGTTTCTATTCGTTATCTGTCCGAACATTCGGAAATTGATGGGTCTGTTACAACGGAGCCACGATTGGAAGATCTGTATCTGTGGTTGTTCCCGCAGACAGACTTGGAAAAGGAGGACAGATAATATGCGGCTCTTTAGACTTGAACTAAAACGTATTTTGAAGTCACGGCGTACCATGATTTTACTTGCAATCGCACTTTTGCTTTCCGTAGCCATGGCATACCTGCCTATTTCATTTGAGGGTATTAACCGTCCAAACGAAGATGGCACGGTTACAGAATTAGATGGCTTGGCAGCTATCAAGTACAAACAAGATTTATATAAAACATCCGCTGGTGAAGTGACCCCGGATAGGATCAAATCGGCTTTGGAAACTTATCAAAGCTGCGTTCGAGAATATGGGCCGGTCGAGGAAGATGGCTTTCCTCTGACGGTATATATTGAAAAAATCGTCCCGTTCCGTCACTTGCTGATGGGTCTGTCCGAAGCGTTTGCTGATCCATCAACAGGCATTGGTGCTGATTTAATGGATATTGACCCGAATGACATTGACGGAGCCTATTACGAAAAGTGCGCAGAACATTTACAGGATGTCATGCGGAATGAGCAAAGAGAAAACGAAACCGCACAGCAGAAAGCTCTTGAAAAATATTCAGAACTTGATACGCCATTTTATCTTCATTCTGGAATTTCTAAAGATGCATTTGATTATATTGAGTTTTATATTTTGTTCCTTGCTATTTTGTGTGTGGCAATCGCAGCATCTACTTTCGCCGGAGAATATCAAACGGGCGGTGACAGCATCCTGCGAACCACCAAATACGGGCATAAACAATTAGCAATTACCAAAATTCTGGCGGCATTTACACTTTTCGTTGTTACTTTCCTTGTCGGGATCACGGTACACATTCTGATTTTAGATGCAGCGTTCGGGACGGATTGCTTAAAAACATCGTTTCAGATGCGATACTCTATCATTAATCTGCCAAACATCAATCTGGGGCAGTTGCAGATAATTCTCGCAGCAGCGGGCTTACTTTCTGTATTAGCAACGGTTAGCTGTACGTTGTTCCTGTCTGCAAAATGTAAAGACACATTGACAGTTTTGCTGATCTCTATTGTAGTTCTTCTCATGCCGCTTTTTGCTTATGTAGCGATGGGAGCAACATGGCTCTCTACCATACTTCCATCTGCCGGAATTGGTATGCAGAACAATTTCCTTTCTCAGCTTGCAGATTTCAATTATCTGAATATCGGTGGAATGAGTTTCTGGACACCGCATGTTATTTTGATTTCGGCAGGAATTGAATTATTTGTGTTTACATTCTTGGCGATTCATTCCTATTGCAGACATCAGGTAGCATAAAAGAAGTTCAAAATAGAACGAATAGGTTATCTGCAGCGCGACGGCAAAAGAAAAAAAGCCGTCGCAGAGCAGACACATTTTCACGCGCCTATGAAACGGCGGCTTTGATTTTCAGAGCCGCCGTTTCTTTGCATTTGCACAAACCTATGATGAATTTTCCGGAAATATTGTGGTTAATAGCGATTTAAACTATTGTATTTGTTTAAAAATTAAAAAATATCTAATGAGTCTTCCGCATCTACCCACATCTGCAAATTTCCATCAAGATATAATTTTGCATATTCAAGAGGTTCATCAATGGCGAGTGCGTTTAATGCACAGTCTGATCCTGGTGTGGTTTTTAAGTTCTTTTCAGCTTCCCAACAGTCAATGCGGAGCATATAGCCAACAGAGGTGTAAACATCAATACTGTTGCGCTTGGGATTGTATTCTGCAAATATTGTTCTCATCGTATTAAATCTCTTAAAACAGGTGAAATCTCAATCGGAATTTATCAAGCTGTTAATTTTGAAAATTTCTTTGAAAAACTATTGACTCCTACGCAACGTAATAGTTTACGATATGTTTATCGAGAGGAGGAAATGACAATGATGACAGTGAATGAGGTAAGTAAATTAACAGGAGTGAGTATACGCACTCTGCAGTATTATGATACCATTGGTCTCTTAAAACCTATTGAATATACAGAGTCAGGTTATAGGTTGTATGACGATACATCCTTGGAAAGACTGCAACAAATTTTACTGTTTAAAGAATTGGAATTTCCGCTTAAGGAGATTAAAAAGATAATTGATGCCCCTAACTTTGACAGGAACAAAGCATTAGAGCAGCAGATTGAATTGCTTACTATGAAAAAAGAGCATCTTGAAAATCTTATTAGTTTCGCTCGAGGAATAAAAGGAATAGGGGTGAAATATATGGATTTTAAAGTATTTGATACAGCAAAGATTGATGAGTATTCTAAACGAGCAAAAGAACAATGGGGACAAACCTCTGAGTATAAGGAGTTTGAAGAGAAAACAAAGAACTGGACGAAAGACGATGAAGCTACTGTTGCAAATGAGTTTATGCAATTATTTGTTGAATTCGGACAAATGAAAGAAATGGACCCAGAAGATGAACAGGTGCAGTTGCAGGTAAGGAAACTTCAGGATTACATTACAGATCATTTTTATACATGTTCTGATAAGATTTTATGCGGTCTTGGAAGAATGTATGCCGGTGGAGGAGAACTTACGGAAAATATTGATGATGTTGGAGGAGTTGGCACAGCAGAGTTTGCAAGTAAAGCTATTGATATATTTTATATGAGCAGAAGGTAAATTCCAGTTGTATGTATGATAAATCTAAACAGTATTTTAGCAACATATCCAGAGTGGGGGCAGAAAGTGCCCCCCACTTTCACCATTTTGGGGCGAAAAGCACCATCAAATATAATAAATAAAGGATCAAGGGAAAAATCCCTTGCAAGAAAAGTAGCGTGGCGAAGACGATGAAGTAATGAAAAATAGTGAAAAAATAGTGTAATTTTAAATACAAAAAAAATCCGACGAGAAAGAAATAATTATTTACCACAACCACAGAACTTTTGAATATAAGCACAAAATCACTGCGATAAATATCGAAGAAACGCACATAATATAAAATATATAAATTGAAGGAATGCATATTTTGTGATATAACATACTTATATTGGTGGAGGTAATTATGTATTTTAAAAGAAAAGCATACGATAAATTATTGGAATGGAAAAAGCTATATTCAGAAAAATATGCGGTATTGTTGGAAGGCGCAAGGCGAGTTGGCAAGTCGACTATTGCGGAGACCTTTGCAAAAAATGAATATAGATCCTATATTTTAATAGATTTTTCCAAAACAACAAGTAATATTCTGGAATGTTTTGATGATATAGGGAATTTAAATATCTTTTTTCTGAGGCTGCAGGCAGAAACCGGAATCACATTGTATGAACACGAGTCCCTCATTATTTTTGACGAAGTACAGTTGTTTCCAAAGGCCAGACAGGCAATAAAGCATCTTGTACATGACGGCAGGTACAGCTATCTGGAAACAGGCTCTTTGATCTCAATAAAGAAAAATGTAAAGGACATCCTGATTCCATCTGAGGAAATGAAGCTGGAAGTATATCCCATGGATTACGAAGAATTCTGTGATGCCACGGGCAATAATTATGGGTTATTGCAGCAGATTTATGATAGCGGAGCAGCTATTGGACAGGCAACTAACCGTAAATTAATGAGAGACTTGAGAATTTACATGGCAGTAGGGGGAATGCCACAGGCAGTAGAAGCCTATGTTAATGGAAAAAACTTTTCAGAAATAGATATGGTAAAAAGGCAGATCATATCTTTGTATGAGGAAGATTTTAAAAAAATCGATGCCTCCGGAAGAATATCGGCATTATATCATGCGATTCCGGCGCATCTGGCAAAGGATGCAAGAAAATATCGTATTACCACAGCAATCGGAAAAAGAAATAACACGAAAGCAGAAGAATTATTATACGAGCTGATAGATTCAAAAACGGTTCTGCCATGCTATAATTCTACCAATCCAAGGGTCAGCCTGACGGACACGAAAGATTTTGACAGTTACAAGTTATATCTTTCAGATATAGGATTATTTGTTACACTGATGTTTATTGACCGTCCGGTGACGGAAAATGATATTTATGCGAAGTTACTTTCTGATAAATTACCGGCAAATCTGGGATATCTTTATGAGAATCTGGTCGCTCAAATGATTACAGTCTCCGGGAGAGAACTGTACTATCATACCTGGGAGAAAAAAGGGAGTACGCATTATTATGAGGTGGATTTCCTGATTTCGGATGGAAGTAAGATAAATGCATTTGAAGTTAAGTCTTCAGGATCCGGAAAACATGAATCCATAAGGGAATTTTGCAGAAAATTTTCTCAGAATATTAGCAAGGCGTATTTAATATCACAGAAAGATGCAGGAAAGGAAGAAAATCTATTGTTAGAACCGTTTTATCTCTTACCGTTTTTGGTAAAATGAGTTTGATAATTTCAAGTTTGCAGAACCTGACCAAAATAAAACCAGTTCGTAAAATGACACTTTTACGAACTGGTTTTTGCGTTGCATTTAAAATGATATTTATCTATTTTGTAATTAACCGAAATATCTGTCAAGAAGTCCCTTAAGAGCTCTTCCGTGTCTAGCCTCGTCTCTAGCCATCTCATGAACTGTATCATGGATTGCATCGAGGTTATTCTTCTTGTGTATAGCTTGGGGGCTAGACATGGTAAAGCCCTTAAGGGATTACTTGATGACACATGACCATATAATTCATTAAATGTAGATATCTCTTTGTGCCACATATATGCCACAGGAGATGATATAATATGCCCAAAATAAATGATACAGGAATTTACCAGTTAAAAAATGGTTATTGGGGATTCCGATATGTAATTGTAGTAAACGGACAACGTGTCGAGCGCAGACGCAATGTTGATGAAAATGGTAATCCGTTCAAAACCAAAACCTCTGCTTCAAAAGCTCGACAAGCTATGATTGAGCATGAGCGCAACCATTCTGCATCCCAAAATATAATTCTACGAAAGACCGTTACAGAGGTCTATAACGAATATTGTGAGTTTGGCAGAGCTGGAAAAGCTTATGCTACCATAAAAAAACAGGACAGCTTGTGGAATAATCATATAAAGGCTAAATTCGGCAAAAGGTATGTTGATGATATATCTGTTGCGGAAGTGAATGATTACCTCACTGAACTGTATTATACTGAGAACAGAGCCTATACTTATACCGAATCATTTTTAAAGTTCTTCTATCTTATCTTCGGTCAATCATATTCCCGAAATTATCTAAGTGCTGAACAATATGATAAATTGTGCAAGAACAAAGATACCAAAATCCATATGCCTAAAATGAAAATTGATGAAGAAACAGATATCATCACCTTTTCTGATGATGAAATGTCTGTATTATCCCAATATTTTACTGGCACAAATGCCGAAACTGCTTTTATGCTGGGAAAATACTGCGGATTGCGTATCAATGAATGCTATGGATTGAAATGGTGTAATGTTGATTTCAAAAAAGGCATCATCAAAATAGACCGTCAGATGCAATACCAAGATGGTGTAATCAAATTGGTGTCCTTAAAGACAAGGAATGCCCGACGTGAAATCGTTATAGCTACACCATTAAAAAGGTATCTGAAAAAGGTAAAACAGCACAGGGATGAAGTTGCTGTACTGCTGGAAGAACAGCGGGAACAAAATCAAACATTCCTTATGGATATGGGAAAGTCCAAGATATCCAGCTTAGAACTTGTCAATTCTTTAGATGATGGAAAGATTCAAACAGTCAATTCCATGAAGTATCATACACAAAAAATCAAAAAGCTGTATGGAATAACCTTTAAATATCATTATCTAAGACATACCTATGGGACAAGACTTGCCATGATGAATACCCCTATGCATATCTTATGTAATCAGATGGGACATGCTTCTGGAAATGTGACACAGAAGTATTATTTAGGTAATTCCAAGCAAGGATTAGAGATATTAAAGAACAATCTCAATCAAATGAAATAACAGGGGTGATATCTGCAAACCACTGATAAATACTGGGTTTTCAGTTTAAAAAGCACTTTGTTTATACAGACATATAGTCCCAAAACTTAAAAGTTATGACACCGTTTTAAGAGCCACGCAAAATAAGGCTTTGAGCGGTGTCATTTCTTATAGTCAAAAGTAAATCATCACACACAGGAAAGGAGCATCTTCATCATGAAATATGGATATGCAAGAGTAAGTACCAAAGGACAGTTAGACGGAAACAGCATTGAAGAGCAGACCACAGCCATTAAAAATCTTTACGCTGATGCTGAAATCATCGTGGAAAGCTATTCGGGAGCAAAGGAACGACCATTATTCAATCAAATACTGGAACAGGCACAAAAAGACGATTATCTCATCGTCACAAAGCTAGACCGTTTCTGTCGTTCTACAAAAGAGGGATTGGAGTACATCGACCTTTTGATGAACAAAGGGGTAAAAATCCATATTCTCAACATGGGACTGATTGAAAATACCCCCATGGGAAGATTGATTGTTACAAATCTGCTGGCATTTGCAGAATTTGAACGAGCCATGATTATTGAGCGTACACAGGGCGGTAAACAAATAGCAAAGCAAAGACCCGATTTCAAAGAGGGCAGACCAAAAAAATATAACAGCAAGAAAATCAATCATGCGTTGGAATTGCTGAAAACCTATTCTTATAAACAGGTTGAAGAATTGACTGGTATTAGCAAGTCAACTCTTATCAGAGCAAAGAGAGAACAGCAAGTATTATAAAATCGCCAGTATAGGGTAAAAAACAGGTGAAAATTTTGGAAGCACCTGCTTGTAATACTTTCAAAAACAAAGCTAGATTGTAACCGTACCCCTCTGTATATGCGGTCAATCAGCACGACCTAGACAAGTCGTTAAACTGTCTTTTTTTGTTGCCTAAAAATATGTGTTGACGAAAGGAGTTGTTATCAATGGAACAGGATTTCAAAAAATGGTTATCACAGAAAAATGCTGGCTGGTATCTGCTGTCAGATGAACAGTACGAATGGTATCTGAATCAATGGTTGAATGAAATCGAGGACAAACGAAAGGAGCAAAAACATGATGAAATGGTTTAACAATGTCACAACAACTGAGGAACTACGCAGACAATATCGGGAACTTTTAAGAAAATACCATCCCGACAATGAACATGGCGATACCAAAATCACACAGGAAATCAATGCCGAGTATGACCTCGTATTTGCCGATTTAAGCAAGAAAACACAAGCAGAGCATCACTCTTATACTCATAATGCAAATGAGGAAAATCAAGCCTTTAAAGAGGTCTTAAACCGTATTATTCATATCAACGCTGACATTGAAATCATAGGTTCTTGGATATGGGTTCATGGTGGTTATGAATATCGTGAACTGTTAAAATCCATAGGTTTCAAATATGCACCTAAGAAGAAAAGCTGGTGCTGGCACTACGGAGATTATAACCGCTATCACAAGAAAGAAATATCACTTGCTGAAATTCGCTTGAAGTATGGCAGTCAGTCTGTAAACCATAAATCTAAGTTATATGCGTTGAATTAGGAAAGGAAGTGTTTTATATGTGTATGATGAATTATCAGTCTGTAAGCGAATATAACAGTCCTTGTGGCAGATGTCCCGAATACCTCAATAGCTGTATGCCGATTGTTGCAAATGGTTTTCTAATCGAATGTGACCTATGCTATTGCGAATGGTGCAGTTGTTATGATGATTGTATGAATGGGGGTGTTGATGATGAAGCTAGTAAATTATGATGAAAGAACCTTAATTTTACAAAATCTAAGACCAGTTACAAGACAAGTGAATAAAACATATACAAAGGCTCAATATTGTATTCTGTGCAATCTGATTAGGCAGAAACGAATTACAAAGCCTTTTTTCATGCTTGTATTATCGTCCCTTTATGGATTAAATGACTGGAAAAAGCTAAATTACAATCAAATGTACCAGTTAATACATATTTTAACTTTTTACGATTATACGAAAGTGAGGTTATAGCCATGAATGATTTATTAGAGAAAATATATGAAAATGTTATAAGGCAGGAAGATGATACTCTTGATATGGAAAAACGTATCAATGACTGTATGGAAGAATACATATCAAATTATGACGATATTTCCGAAAAGGATAAGGAACGCATTAGAGATTTTGTATATTACGCAGTTCTGATAAGTGAAAAAGAAGCATTTCAACTAGGCATAAAATACACTGTCAAAATGCTACTATCACTATTGACTGATTTATAAAATCTCAATCATCTTTAAAATTTTTTGTTTCTTTTCGTTATCGCAGTCTTTTAATGCCCTTAATATTTCATTATCCAATGCTAATGATGAATTTTCATACTGGTCTGATAAAAGATAATCTATTGAGGTATTGAGAGCATTTGCGATAGCTAATAACGCAATAAGTGAAACTTTTGTATGATTATTCTCAATATTGGATATATGGCTGACATTGCAATCTACAAGTTGAGCAAGATTATCTTGTGTTAAATTCCTGCTGACACGGACAGCCTTTATCTTTAAACCAAGTTTTTCATAATCTATTGTCTGTTGCAATTAAACCACCTCTCTTTGCCTGTATAAATATTTTCATGGTCTAATTGTAATATTGATAATTCTATGATAGAATAATCTGTGAAAGTTAAATATATTCACACAGACAAGGAGGAAAGCTGATGAATGGTTTTCAAAGAGATAACTATACATGTATAGTGTATGAAAATACGAAAAATGGTTCTTTTATGGTTGCAAGTGATTTATCCTATAATGAAGCCTTTGAATTGATAAGAAAACTGGAACAACAAGCTAAGGAACAAGGAACATATTACGAAGATAGGTTTACTTTAACATTTCATAGAAAAAACTAAATTTTGGAGGTGCTTTATGAATACTAATGCAGATTATTCTGAATTATCACAAGCTATTGCAAGCTGTAATACAACTGGTACAATGTCTGAATTAAAACGTCAGATATGGAGATTATGGAGAATGAATTTAGAGGTATATGTACCAACATATCCGAATGAACAACCACCATTTGATATGGCTATTTTACCTATGGAAAACGGGGCAGCATTTGTCTTTTACTCTGAACGTAATTTTATATGTCAAGGAGATATGCCTTATATAAGAAATATACCGTTTCGTGAATTACTGGATAGGCTTTATAAGACTGAAATGGTAAATGCTATAGCAATCAATCCTACAATAAATAATAATCCATCTATTTATAGTATTGGACTTATAGAAGAATTTTATAGAGACGTATGTAAAGGAGATATTTTACTGAAATTGTAATTGTACTAATAGGAGAAACAAAAATGTGCTCCTTTTTAGGTAGAGTTGGTTTCACATCATATAATTTCAAAATTCAATATAAAATGTAACATGCAGGAGATACTTCTTAATCGGGGTATCTCCTTTTCTTGTGTCTAGGGGAATTATCTCATCATATCATGCACCATACCATAGTAAATAGATACGATTCCATTTAAAATATATACCATCGGATTTCAGGGTTTGCTACAGTGTATAGTAATCTTTCTGTCATGATGAATTACGTTATCTTCATGATTACAATATATAATAGATATATTCTATGACAGGGGTGGTAACCCCTTGCGATAGCGTAACCCCTTATAAATAAAGGCTTTACGCAGTTATAAGAAACAATTTTTGATAGTGTTTACATAGACATATAGTCATACACAGCGTATAATATAACCATATTCAAATTAAGAAAAGAGGTTGTCGTTATGATTCATACAATAGAATTATCCAAAATGATAAGTGCGGACATGTTCAACGAGATAATCAATAGCCTTAATATCCCTTGTAATCGTCAGATATGGTTTACAAACCGTTATATGGATAAAGGAATACTTGCTATTGGGTTGTATAAATTTAAGCGTAAGAGCGATAATATCCCCCAAAGCAATGAAATAGCCTTAGATACCCATTATTACATGATAATGCTTACAATTAGTACCAGTGCTATGTTTGGGAAAGATTATCATATAGCACAGGAAATCTTATGTTTTACACCAGATTTTGTAAGAGCCATCTATCAAAAGATTTTTGAGATTATCCCTTGTTTAAACCTTGGAAAATCCTTTGCAGTAAATAGCAAAGCATGGATGGAACTCAATGCCTTTAAAGTCCGTAGAATAGATTTTGCATTTGATTTTAAGTATATGCATCAAATATATCTGCAAATGATTAACCAAGGTTACGGCATTAACCGAAAGACCGTACATCGTAATTATTATAGTGCCAATGAATTACAAGCTGAAATTGATGATGATGACCCAAACATAAATATTTATGAGGAAATGGTTGATGCCAATACTCCTTATAAGGCGAGTACAAATTATGTGTATTATTCCTGTAAAAGCATGAACATCAATATTTATCATAAAATGAGTGAAATCGAAAATGAGCATCTGACCTGTAATTCCGAAACAGATTATGATTTCCTGCGGATAGAAATTCAAGCCAAAAAGAACAAATTAAATTACCTCATCAAAAAACTTGGATTAAAAGGCAGAGAATTACAATATATCGCAACACCCGAAGTGGAACATGAACTGTTGCATACATATGTAAAAGCTTTGGTGGGAAACGGAATCTATGTCAGCTATGACGAAGCCATTCAGATTATAAACCAAAGCGAATATACCAATGGAATGAAACAGAAATTGATAACCCTTATTGATACTATCGCTAAAAAACACAGCGTTGCAAAAGTAATCGAAGAAGTGAAAAATGGTACAATAACCACTTTAGGAAGCTATCAGTCTTTGCAAAAGCATTTAAAGCTGATTGAACAGTTGGGTATCAATCCTGTTACCATTTCTAGGAGAGTAGAAAAATATGTGCCAATCCAAACATTTACAAATGGAACAGGAACATCTTCTATAAATCTACATATGCTCCCTAACCTTGTAGACATTATAGAAGCGTATCATGCTCAAACATTAGAGTATCGAGCAAATGGGATTCCAGTCACAGAAAAAGACCTAGAAGCAATAGACAAAATACAATAACCATGATGATTAAGAGGTACTTCAAAAGAGTATCTCTTTTTCTATATATTTCTACCAAAATGAAAGGTGGTGAACATCATGAAAAAAATAAAATTCATGTCATCTAGCTGAACCCCGCATAAATAGCGGATTTGTAACTAATTAACGTGCCACATAAGTTGATGCCACATTTAATGAATTTTTCCATTATGGATAGGGAAACGTGCCACAAATATGCCACATAAATACAACAGAAAATAAATTTTCAAGCAAAAAAGGATAGACAGTTAAACAACCATCTATCCTCTGAAATGCTTATTTTATGCGTTTTAAAGATTAACCGAAATATCTGTCTAACAGACCTTTTAATGCACGACCGTGTCTAGCCTCGTCTCTAGCCATCTCATGAACTGTATCATGGATTGCGTCAAGGTTATTCTTCTTAGCACATTTAGCGAGGTCAGTCTTTCCTGCTGTAGCACCGAACTCACAGTCAACTCTCCAAGCGAGGTTGTCCTTTGTAGTAGCCTTCATGTTTGGCTCAAGGTCCTCACCGAGCATCTCTGCAAACTTAGCTGCATGCTCAGCCTCTTCGTAAGCTGCCTTCTCCCAGTAGAGACCAATCTCAGGATATCCCTCGCGATGAGCTACACGAGCCATGCAAAGATACATACCTACCTCAGAGCACTCGCCCTCGAAGTTAGCCTTTAACTGCTCGAAGATGTATTTCTTATCTTCATCAGAGATTTCAGGATTGTTCTTAACAGTTGAAGCATATACTCCAAACTCATGCTCTGCAGCAAGTGTTAAATCTCCCTCAACCTTCTTGAATTTATCTGCGCCAACGTGGCATACCGGACACTCTGCCGGTGGATTCTCTCCCTCATAAACGTATCCACAAACTGTACAAACCCATTTTGCCATAATAATGTTCCTCCTTTTAAAGAATAGTAAATAAATGTTTAATTGTTGTAAAAATTGTCAGGCTCTAGGAAAGCTCATTCTCACAATCCGGACAAAGTCCCGTAAACGAAACTGAGCAGCTCTCAATGGCTAAATCAGTGGATTCCTGCGCCTGTGTCATCAGATCATCGGCGAAGTCCAAATCAATATCCATCACGCGTCCGCAGCCTCTGCATATAAAGTGATAATGAGGCGCCGTGTTGTAGTCGTAATGGTCAGGACCGACTCCTGTCGAAATCTTGATGATCTCACCAATTTCCTCAAGTAAGGAAAGGTTTCTGTAAACAGTTCCCAGACTGATGTTTGGAAATTCTTTTTTGATATTCTGATAGATAGTTTCAGCAGTCGGGTGATCGGTCCGGCTCGCCAGAAAGTTGACTATCGACTCTCTTTGACGACTATACTTAATCATGTGAATCTCCTCTCAAATGAAATCAGGAATTGTTACTGATATTAATATACACGAAAGTACTATAGATGTCAAGAGAAAAATAAGAATAATTCCTATTTTATTTCAAATAAAAATTCTGATGCACCATGCTAGCCATGTAAGCAGCAGATTTTCTTGTTCTCAAGATGGCTCGAATACCTATAAATCAAGTATAAATAACACGCATAATATCACTGCTTCACTCATAGAATAATACAAAACGCGCAGGCGGCTAAATAATCATGAAGAGATTCGTTACATACCTGTATTTATATGATGGCAGAATTAAAGGAAATAATGCAGGCTTTATAAAAGTAGAAATAAATGGAGAAAAAAGTGCATTTCTCGTGCAGATAAAAAATCTCGGAAAATACTCCGGAAAAGGAAGAGTGTATCTGGTATACGAAGCGGGAGCAGCCATAGAGGCAGGAGAGCTTACGGTAAAAAACGGTGAAGCACGCGAGATATATAATGTAGATACAGAAAATGTAAAGGACAGCGGAAAGACATTTTTGCAGGTGCTCGGTGTGAGAATAGAGCTGGAAAATGCAGATGAAAAATTTCTGGCGAGCTGTTGGACGGATAACACGGTGGCAGTTATAGAAAAACCACTCAAGGCACAAGCAGATTTATCAAATAAGGAAAAACCCGTATCGATTCCGAAGCCTGAACCGGGCTGTCAGAAAGAAATCCATAGTCAAAATGTTGATGACAGTCCTGAAAAAATCAGACGCATAGACATATCAGAGCTTCGCACACTTCCGGCCAAAAACTGGTACATAGTAAATAACAGCTTCCTTGCGCACGGTTATGCAAACTATAAGCATCTCGTCATCAAAACGGATACAGATGGCAGGCAATACCTCGGAGTGCCGGGCGTGAGCGAGCCGCAGGAGCGCATGCTTGCAGGGATATTCGGCTTCACGGAATTTGAGCCGGCTGCCCCGGCAAATGCAGCAGATGTCGATAGCGGAGTGTTCGGATACTGGTTCTGCCCGCTGTAGTTTTTATGGATTGTAAGAAAATTGTGGCATGGGACACCGGCGGGCGGATACTCTCACAAGAGCGCATAGCGAAGCCGGTTAGATACTGTAGAATTATGCCGTGAAGCACAGAAATGACTTGCCATGGAAGGCAAGTCAAGGAGCTATCGAGCCATGGAGGGCGAGTAGCGACGGTTTCGTCAAGCATAGAAAATCTGCAAGCATAATTCGTACAGTATCTTATCGGCATAGCGTCAGCTCGGTGAGAGCATACGCACGCCGGTGTCCCATGCCATAATTTTCGTATTACATAAAAACCATACACAAATTTTTTACATGTGAAAATGTCCATTTCTCTGCACAAAACCACAGAAATTGTGTATAATTAAAGCTAACAGAAGAATAGCTGTGGGAGGTGGCATTACATGAAAAATTATTCAAAGGATCCTGACAGACAGTATCATATCCAGGTCGCAAAGGGAGAGGTCGGCCGGTACGTTATCATGCCGGGAGACCCGAAGAGGTGTGTTAAAATAGCACAGTACCTAGACAATCCGGTCCTTATAGCGGACAACAGGGAGTTTATCACATACACCGGCACATTGGATGGAGTGAAGGTCAGCGTGACATCGACCGGTATCGGCGGACCATCCGCATCCATCGCGATGGAGGAGCTGTACAGATGCGGTGCAGATACCTTCGTGAGGATCGGAACCTGCGGAGGCATGCAGACAGATGTGAAAAGCGGTGACATCGTGATTGCGACAGGCGCCATCCGCATGGAGGGCACATCAAAGGAGTATGCGCCGATAGAGTTTCCGGCTGTGGCAGATTTAGATGTCACAAACGCGCTTGTTGCGGCAGCAAAGCAGAAAAACTTTACGCATCACACAGGCGTGGTGCAGTGCAAGGATGCATTTTACGGACAGCACGAGCCTGAAAAAATGCCGGCAGGCTACGAGCTTATCAATAAATGGAATGCATGGAGGATGCTTGGCTGTCTTGCGTCAGAGATGGAGTCAGCCGCGCTTTTTGTCGTTGCGGCAAAGCTTGGAGTCAGGGCAGGCTCATGCTTCCTTGTGGTCGCAAATCAGGAGAGGGAAAAGCTCGGGCTTGAGAATCCTGTGGTACGCGATACGGACATGGCGGTTCAGGTGGCGGTTTCGGCAGTGCGAAACCTCATTCGTGAGGATTGCGCCGAGAAATAAGTCATATATTAAAATACAGAAACGGAGAACAGACATTGGATATAAATGAAATTTTAAAACACGTGGACCATACACTTTTATCCCCACAGGCTACATGGGACGAAATCAAGCAGATATGCGATGATGCGATAAAATATCACACAGCATCGGTCTGCATACCGCCGAGCTATGTAAGTCAGGCAGCAAAGTACCTGGGTGAAAAGGTAAAGGTCTGTACAGTGATAGGCTTCCCTAACGGATATTCGACCACTGCGGTGAAAGCCTTTGAGACAGAGGATGCCCTTGCAAACGGAGCTGAGGAGATAGATATGGTCATCAATATCGGCTGGCTCAAGGATAAAAGGTATGAGCTGATAGAGGATGAAATAAAGAAGCTCAAGTCCATATGCAAGGATAAGGTGCTTAAAGTCATCATCGAGACCTGCTTTCTCACAGATGATGAGAAAATCAGGATGTGCGATATCGTGACGAGCGCAGGGGCAGATTACATCAAGACATCTACAGGCTTTGGCACGGCAGGTGCGACCTTTGACGATATAAAGCTGTTTTCAGAGCATATCGGAGAGGGTGTGAAGATGAAGGCTGCCGGAGGCATTTCTTCATTAGATGATGCAGAAAGATTTCTTGAGCTTGGCGCTGACAGGCTTGGGACAAGCCGTGTGGTAAAGCTTGTTAAGGCTATGGACTAATTTTTGTATACTGAATAACCGGGGAATCATATATGGATAAAAAAACAATTGAAAAACTGATTGATACAGCCCTTGCACAGCTTGATTTTTCATATGCGCCGTACTCCGGCTTCAATGTCGGTGCGGCTCTTTTGGCAAAAAATCAGGCAGTCTATACCGGCTGCAATATAGAAAACGCAGCCTACACACCGACAAACTGCGCGGAAAGAACGGCATTTTTCAAGGCAGTGAGTGAAGGTGTGCGGGACTTTGAGGCAATCTGTATCGTGGGCGGAAGGAACCAAAAAGCGACAGATTATACAGCGCCATGCGGAGTATGCCGCCAGGTTATGATGGAGTTTTGTAATCCTAAGACCTTTAAAATAATACTGGCAATCGACAGGGAAAATTATAGGATTTATACGCTTGAGGACATGCTTCCGCAGGGATTCGGACCAGCGAACCTTGAGTAGAGCGACCTGTAGCTGTACCTTTAATGGACTGTATAATGGGCGGTAATAGTTGTTGATTATATGGTGGTGTGAACATTAGCCGCCTCAGCAGGAAGTGGGAAACCGGAAATGGGGGAAATATGGAGAGAGAAGAGAATATAAGAGACAATATAATCAAGCTACCGAAAATCGAGCTTCACTGCCATCTGGATGGCTCCTTAAGCCGTGAATTTGTCGAGAAAAGGCTTGGCAGGTCGGTGCAGGAGGCAGAGCTTAGCGTGTCGGATGACTGCACGAGTCTCGCACAGTATCTGGAGAAGTTTGATTTGCCGGGGCAGTGCATTCAGGATGAAGAGGGGCTTGAGGGAGCCGCCTATGATGTGCTTAAGAGCATGCACCGGGAAAATGTTGTATACGCGGAAATCCGTTTTGCCCCGCTGCTTTCGGAGAATGAGCGGATGAGCTGCGAGCGCGTGATAGAGGCCACGCTTAAGGGACTTGAGAGAGGAAAAAAAGATTTTGGCATAGAGTATGGGCTTATTGTATGTGCCATGAGGCATCACAGTGAGGAGCAAAACAAACGCATGCTGCACACCGCAAGGGAATTTTTGGGCGCGGGCGTGTGCGCGGCAGACCTCGCAGGTGCTGAGGTGCCTTATCCTATGTCCGGCTTCATGGAGCTTTTCAAATATGCAAAGCAGCTTGGCATGCCTTTTACCATCCATGCGGGAGAGTGCGGAAATGCACAGAATATCATAGACGCAGTGGAGGTCGGGGCAGCCAGGATAGGCCATGGAATAGCTATGAGAGGCCACGGTGAGCTGGAAAGGCAGCTTTCGGCAAAGGGCATAGGTATCGAGCTTTGTCCGATAAGCAACCTGCAGACCAAGGCGGTGGCATCCTCAGACGAATATCCCATCAGGGAGTTTTTGGATGCGGGATTAAAGGTCACAATAAACACAGACAACCGCACCGTCAGCAATACAACCTTGTCAAAGGAGCTTGAGTTCATAGAAAAAACCTATGGCATACGCGATGAGGAGCTGCCGCTTATGATGAAAAATGCACTGGATGTGGCATTTGCGGATGATGCGGTGAAGGAGCGGATTTTTAGGCAGCTGGTATAGTGCCGCGAGACCTATGGAGATTTAACATTTAACCGCTGCACAAATTTACGGACCGGAAAATGGAGGTATGACACCATGAAGAAATATAACAGAATTTTTGTGATAGTCCTCGACTCGCTGGGAATCGGTGCGATGCCGGACTCAGAAAGGTTTGGAGACACAGATGTAGACACCTTTGGGAATATACTTGAGCGGATGCAGACTCTCGACATCCCAAATCTTACAAGGCTTGGAATGCTCAACCTGCATTGTGGCGGTCAGATGCAGCCGGCTGCTGAGCCAATCGGACGATTTACGAGGCTGGCAGAGGCAAGCAACGGCAAGGACACGATGACAGGTCACTGGGAGATGATGGGCATAAAAACCGAAAAGCCGTTCAAGACCTTCACAGAGCACGGATTTCCACCGGAGCTTATCGCTGAGCTTGAGAAGCAGTGCGGAAAAAAGGTCATAGGCAACAAGAGCGCCAGCGGCACAGAGATAATCGAGGAGCTCGGAGAGGAAGAGATAGAGACCGGCTCGATGATTGTGTATACATCAGCGGATTCGGTGCTTCAGATTTGCGGCAATGAGGAGACCTTTGATTTACAGAATCTCTACCGCTGCTGTGAGATAGCCAGAAAAATAACACTCAAGGACGAGTGGAGAGTAGGGCGCGTCATCGCAAGACCATATGTGGGAAAGAAAAAGGGTGAGTTTGTGCGAACCTCAAACAGGCATGACTACGCACTTAAGCCTACCGGTCTTACGGCATTAAATGCATTAAAGGACAGTGGGCTGGATGTCATTTCAGTCGGCAAAATCAATGATATTTTCTGCGGAGAGGGCATTACAGAGGCATTGCGCTCAAAGAGCTCGGTTCATGGAATGGAGCAGACCATTGATATTTGCGAGAAGGATTTTACCGGACTATGCTTTGTGAATCTGGTCGATTTCGACGCACTGTGGGGACACCGCAGAAATGTGACAGGCTACGGAGAGGAAATTGAGCGATTTGACAAAAACCTGGGCATTTTAATGGAAAAGCTAAGGGATGATGACCTGCTTATACTTACTGCAGACCACGGAAACGACCCTACCTACAAGGGAACGGATCACACACGCGAGTATGTGCCGTTTATCGCGTATTCAAAGAGCATGAAGAGCGGCGGCGCAATTGAGGAGGAAGCCACCTTTGCGGTGATTGGAGCCACAATTGCAGACAATTTCGGCGTAAAAATGCCGGAGGGTACCATAGGACATTCTATTCTTGAAGAGTTTTAATGGGTAATATCTCAGTGATGTTTTAAACTTAAACAGAAAATATAGCAACAGAAAATATATGGAGAAAAAAATGAACAGGATATATGAAAAACTCACCACATGTCTTGCAAGTGTGCGTGAAAAAACAGATTTTGTACCAAAGACAGCCATAGTTTTGGGCTCAGGGCTTGGAGACTATGCAGAGCAGATTAAGATAGAGACAACCATAGATTACAAGGATATCGAGGGTTTTCCGACATCCACGGTTCCCGGACACAAGGGCAGATTTGTATTTGGATATGTGGATAGTGTGCCTGTTGTCATCATGCAGGGCAGAGTCCATTATTATGAGGGCTATCCGATAACAGATGTTGTGCTCCCGACACGCCTCATGGGAATGATGGGTGCAAAAAAGTTAATACTCACAAATGCGGCAGGCGGTCTCAATACTGATTTTAATCCGGGCGACTTTATGCTGATTGCGGACCATATCGCGACAGCCATACCAAGTCCACTGATCGGAGCCAATATTGATGAGCTGGGCGAGCGTTTTCCAGATATGAGCGAGGTATACAGCCGCAGAAT
This sequence comes from uncultured Lachnobacterium sp., assembly GCA_900546625.1. Classification (GTDB taxonomy): domain Bacteria; phylum Bacillota; class Clostridia; order Lachnospirales; family Lachnospiraceae; genus Roseburia. The sequence goes on from URDU01000027.1 coordinate 19,960, forward strand.
GAGAGAAATCGTAAAAGAAAAGGCAGATAAGCTAGGCATAAAGCTTAGAGAAGGAGTCTATGTACAGCTCACAGGCCCGCAGTATGAGACCCCGGCCGAGGTCAGGATGTGTAAAATCCTGGGAGGCGATGCCGTCGGAATGAGTACAGCCTGTGAGGCACTTGCAGCGCGTCATATGGGGCTTGAGGTTTGCGGAATCTCATGTATCACCAACCTGGCAGCAGGACTATCCGACAAAGAGCTCAACCACAAGGAAGTGCAGGAAACCGCAGACCGCGTGGCAAAGCAGTTTACAGAATTGATCACTGCTGTGGTGAGAGAGGTGTAAATGCTTAGAAACTTGACAATAAATCGTATCATAGCGTATACTTTAGAATCCTAACAAATGGGATGGAGGATTTCAATGTTAAATATATATTTAGGGGATATGGAAAATGCAATTTACCATCCTCCGGTGTATTTTGATAACACATATGAAGATGAATGGATAACGGATGAGCTGTCTGTCAAAATGATAAAGGATATAGATAAATCAGACGTCATTGGACCACATCTGGTGCAAAGCCCGATACTGGGGCCGATATCCACAAAGGAATTGTCCGGTGGAGTGAAAACCCTTATGTTGATGGCTTTTGATGATAGCGGAAAAATTTTTAACGCTTCAGCGTGTGGTGATAACTGCGCAAAGTGGATATTGGAAATTGCCGGCAAAAAGAATCTGACAATTAATTTGCATCATATAATGGATTTTGGAAAAAGTTTTGAAGCAAAGATACTGAATACGGGAGAAATGGTTCATAGTATGGCTGAATTCATCAGTGTTGCAGGCAAATATGTATAGGAGAAGGTATGAAGGGCAAGCATAAAATTGTTGTGAAAAACAATAGACTTCATTATGAATTTGAAATAAAAAGAAATATCACGATAATAAAAGGGGACAGTGCTACAGGAAAAACAACACTCATAAATATGATCAGACAGTTTGCAAACCTGGGTAATGCAAGCGGAATTGAAATCGAATGTGATGTTCCGTGCACAGTTCTTGAGGGAAATCTGTGGCAGATGCTGCTCAAAAATTTATCAGGAAATATCATTTTTATTGACGAAGAAAATCAGTTTATAAGACAGCAAGAGTTTGCTGAACTTGTAAAGGCATCAGATAATTATTTTGTGATAATAACAAGAGAAAACCTGTACAATCTGCCATATAGTGTTGAAGAAATATATGGACTGTATTCCTCAGGAAAGTATCAGAACACAAAGCAAATATATCAGGAGATGTATCATATTTCAGAAAAGCAAACTCAATCCTACATATTTGCATGAGAAGAATAGAAATAAAATTTTGAAAAATATAAAAAACAGTATAGATTTTTAAAAGGTATGATAAATTGGCGCAGGAATGTTTCCTGCGCCAATTGTTGTGTTAAATTATAAATGTGATCATTTATTAATTAGACCATAAATATAGTGGTTACACCACTTTCCATGTAGTATAAGATAATCATGTAATAGTCCCTCCTGCACGAAGCCAAGCTCATTAAGAAGCTTCATCGAAGGCACATTGCCCGGGTGGACAACCGCCGTCACCTTGTGCATGCGAAGCTCATTAAAGGCAAGCTTTGTGCAGAAGCCGACTGCCTCAGTGGCATACCCCATGTGGTGAAACTCACTGGAAAATTTATAGCCAATCTCACAGCTTCCGTAAAAAGCCGGAGCGATATTATGTATACACACAGTGCCGATAATCCGACACGGATTTTCTTTCTCAAAAACATAAAATCTGAAAAGCTGTGATTTGACAGCCATATTGTATTCATATCTGAGTACCTTCTGCAGGTGCTTCACAGTATAAAAATCCGGCACACGGTCTATCTCATACATTTCGAAAAGCTCTTTATCCCTATTGTAAAAATCCAAAACCTGCGGAGCGCAATCAGCGCGCAATACCTTAAGAAGCAGGCGTGGGGTTTCATATTCAAAAAACATATTTTCCTTCTTTCACATTTGGTGTATCATAATAAATGTATTATAACACATGGAGCAGACAAATATGACACAAGATGAAAAATATATGAAACAGGCAATAAAACAGGCAAAAAAAGCATACGCACTCGATGAGGTGCCGATAGGCTGCGTAATTGTAGCCGGTGACAAAATTATTGCACGCGGCTACAACCGCAGAAATACCGACAAAAATCCACTCGCTCACGCTGAGCTCTCTGCCATCCGCAAAGCCAGCAAAAAGACCGGAGATTGGCGTCTCGAGGAATGCACCATGTATGTCACTCTTGAGCCTTGCCAGATGTGTGCCGGAGCAATAGTACAGGCACGCATTCCAAGGGTGGTAATAGGTGCCATGAATCCTAAAGCAGGCTGTGCAGGCTCAATCATCAATCTACTGCAGATGCAGCAGTTTAATCATCAGGTGCAGACAGATATAGGTATCTGCGGAGACGAATGCAGCACAATGCTTTCCACATTCTTCAAGGAGCTGAGAAAGAAGCGTAAGCTTCAAGGGCAGTAAAGCCGGCTATATGGATGGAACTTGCTTCTACATAATATACGTTATATACATTTTCTTATGAAAAAATATCTACAGGTGTCAGAAATGAGATAGGAAATTGTGTATATAAGTGAAAGGAGGAAGTGAGCATGGATGATAGCGCAATAGTTGAATTGTTCTGGAAGCGTGATGAACAGGCAATTGCCGCAACAACAGAAAAATATAATGCATATTGTTTATCAATTGCGATGAATATTTTGGGAAACATTGAGGATGCAGAGGAATGTGTGAATGATGCATATCTGAATACATGGAATTCTATTCCGCCAAACAAACCTAAAATGTTATCGACTTATCTTGGAAAGATAGTCAGAAATATGTCATTCAATTTGTATAAGAAAAACAGAGCTAAGAAGCGCACAAATGGAAGCTTCACGTTAATATTGGATGAATTATCTGAGATAATCACTGATTCAAAAAATATTGAAGATGAGGGCAATGCCAGGTTCCTGTTAGAGAACATTAATTCTTTTCTTAAGGAAATACCGGTTGAGAAAAGACAAATTTTTGTGTGTCGTTACTGGTATTCTGACAGCGTCAGGGACATAGCAAAGAGATATGGCATGACTGAAAACAATGTTTCAGTTACATTAAAGAGGGTAAGAAAAAAATTACAGGATTACCTTGTTGAAAGGGGCGTTGATTTATGAATGCAGAGAAGATATTTGATGTAATGGAAAACATAGACGAACAATATATTATAGAAGCTCATCAAAAAAATGTTATCAAAAATAAAAAAAAGACAATTCGTAAAATATTAGTATTTGCTGCGTGCTTTTCTTTAATAATAAGTATAACAGCAGTTGTTGGAAGTGGCATAAAACGAAATTCGACATGTACTGTTTCGGCAGCGGAAATAGGGAAAGAGGAGGTACAACTTGAGGCAACTATGCCAAGTATAATCTATTATGATCAGGATAAGGTGATAATGTATGATTATATTGGAATATGGGTTTATAATCTAAAAAAAGAAAAGCTAGTGGGATTTTGTGATTTCAGGCCAATAGATATGACACAGATACAAGGTTATCCGTGTGTTTTCGTTGAAGCATCATCAGATGGCAGATACGTAAGATTTTACAAATCAGATGATTCCGTGAAGTATTTGTACAATGTGGAGAAAGACACATATAAAGAAGTCAAAAGCTATGATAAAAAATTGAAATGGCCATTCAGCTTAAAGGATGTAACCACTCAATATTCGATATCAGATTATTCAGAGACATATGAAGTGGCAAATAAAGAATATTTATCATACTCTTTAGATATCAGCACGGATTCGAATGAGGCGGTCAGGTATAAGGACTTGGTTATTGTAGTTGAAAAAAATGGTCAAAAAACAGAGTATAAGCCATTTGTCGTTGAAATCACAGCATAAGGCATGTAAGCCCCGGGTACCGGACGCGCACACATACTCTCCCGAAGCGCGAATAGCGAAGAGGTTTAGATACTGTAGAAATTATGCCCATGAGACACAGAAACGCCCCGGCATGGACGCAGGGGCGAGGAGAACCGCGCCATGGACGGCGCGTTTCGACGGTTTCGTCAAGCATAGAAAAACATCAAGCATAATTTCGTACAGTATCTTAGCCACGTAGCGTAGCGACAGCGGGAGAGTATGTGTGCGCGTCCGGTACCTGGGGTTTGCGTGCCGTACTCATCCCACAAGAAGTTGCAATAAATCTTGACAAAACCCTGCATTATAGCGTATACTTAAGACTCCGAGCAGCCGGGGTGGTAGCGGTACCTTGAACCAACAATCCGCTATAGTTGGGGTGATGCTTCGTAGAGGGCTTAAGCGGTGGAGCTGCCCTCCATAAGTGGCGTTGACGTCTGGGTCTTGCGCAATGGAAATCTATGAACCGTGTCAGGGTGGGAACACAGCAGCACTAAGTAGAAGCTTTCATGTGACGCGAGGCAGCCTGGAGGGAGTTAACTGTGGAGGTAACGTCTGTTGTGATAGTTCGAAGCGAGGCGCTCGGATTTTTAGCGTATAAACATCGTATGATAACATAGGTAATCAGCGGAAAAAGGAAAATCGAGGCATACCATGATTCAGGACATTGCACCACACACGTGGGACATAACATACAAAAACATACAGCCGGACCCGGACAGCAGGGTCCTTTTTTTTAGCAGGGGACAGCTTCTTGTGCAGCAGGCATCGGACATGCCAGTTAACGAATCCAATCAGGATATTCATCAGATAGGCTTTCCGAGATATGAGGATATAAAAGCAGAATGCCCCGATGCTAAATATCAGTATCTTTTTACACTTGACGATACTGCATTTTTCAGGGTGGCACTGTCACATGCCAACAAAATGCATATACTGGAAGTAACAGGTGGCAAATTCATAAACCGGCACTATATGCGCAGCGCGGCACCGAAGGAGTACGTGCTTGCCGCGATAACGGGATTTCATTTGGATGGCTGGTATGATAAGAACCATTTCTGCGGCAGATGCGCCAACAGGCTGGTAGAGGATGACGTGGAGCGTATGCTCAGATGTCCGGTCTGCGGCAACATGGTTTACCCACGCATCAATCCGGCAGTGATAGTGGGAGTTACCAATGGAGATAAGCTGCTTTTGACAAAATACAATGGCAGAGAGTATAAAAAGTACGCACTTGTGGCAGGCTTTAACGAGATAGGTGAGTCGCTTGAGGAGACCGTGCGCCGTGAGGTCATGGAGGAAACAGGACTGCGTGTGAAAAACATCAGATACTACAAATCGCAGCCGTGGGGCTTTACCGACAATATACTTGCGGGATATTTCTGTGAAGTTGACGGAACAGATGAGATTGAGGTTGACATGCAGGAGCTTTCGGTGGCAAAATGGGTGTCAAGAGAAGAAATACCTGCATCCCTAGAGGAATTAAGCCTGACAAATGAAATGATTTCTGTTTTTCGGCTTGACAAAGGCGATTTCTGAATGTATAGTAAAACAGTAGGAAATGAAACAGAGGTGCTATAAATGAAAATTTCAACAAAAGGACGTTATGCTCTTCGCCTCATGATGGATCTTGCAGAGAACAACAATGGTTCACCCATCAGCCTGAAGGATGTAGCGAAGAGACAGGATATTTCAGATAAATATCTTGAACAGATTATATCCATTTTAAACAAGGCGGGCTACGTCAGAAGTGTCAGAGGCGCCCAGGGCGGCTACATGCTGAAGATGGAACCGCAGAACTACACAGTCGGCATGATTCTCAGACAGACAGAGGGCAGCCTTGCGCCGGTAGCATGTATAGAGGATGACGAGATAGTCTGCGACAGACAGCAGCAGTGCGTCACATCTATTGTGTACAAGAAGATCAATGATGCAATCTCAGGTGTGGTTGACAATATCACGTTGCAGGATCTGGTAGACTGGCAGAACGAGAAGAATGGAAATTATGTCATATAAAGAAAGAAGGTTATCATAGATGAGCAGATTAATTTATTTGGATAATGCGGCAACCACACAGGTATATCCGGAGGTTGTGGATGCAATGCTTCCTTACTTTACAGAGCATTACGGCAATCCATCAGCTATATACAGCTTTGCAGATGAGGCAGAAAGAGCAGTGGATCATGCCAGAGGAGAGGTCGCAGACCTTATCGGAGCCAAGAAGGATGAGATATATTTCACAGGCGGCGGCAGCGAGTCCGACAACTGGGCATTAAAGGCCACAGCAGAGGCATATGCCGCAAAAGGAAAGCACATCATCACATCAGCCATCGAGCATCATGCAATTCTTCACACAGCACAGTGGCTTGAGAAGCATGGCTTTGAGGTGACATATGTGGGTGTTGATGAGGACGGAAAAATCAAGCTTGATGAGCTAAAGGCAGCCATCAGACCTGACACAATCCTTATCTCAGTGATGGCGGCAAACAACGAGATTGGAACTATCCAGCCGCTTAAGAAAATCGGAGAGATAGCAAAGGAGCATGGCATTTTGTTCCACACAGATGCAGTTCAGGCATTCGGACATATTCCGATTAATGTAGATGATATGCATATTGACATGCTCAGCGCCAGCGGTCACAAGCTCAACGGACCAAAGGGCATCGGCGTGATGTATATCAGAAAGGGCGTAAAAATCCGTTCATTTATCCACGGTGGAGCACAGGAGCGCCAGAGACGAGCAGGAACACACAATGTGCCGGGTATCGTAGGACTTGGAAAGGCAGTAGAGCTTGCAAAGGCCAACATGGCAGAGCGCAGCGCATATGAGACAAAGCTCAGAGACCACCTCATCGAGAGAGTGACAAGCGAGATTCCATATACACGCTTAAATGGACACAGAACAGACAGACTGCCAAACAATGCAAACTTCTGCTTCAGATTCATCGAGGGAGAGTCAATGCTTATTCTGCTTGATCAGGCAGGCATATGCGGCAGTTCAGGTTCAGCCTGCACATCAGGCTCACTTGACCCATCACATGTGCTCCTTGCAATAGGACTGCCACATGAGATAGCACACGGCTCACTGCGTCTTACATTATCAGAGAAGACCACTCTTGAGGATATCGACTATACAGTGGACAAGTTAAAGGAAATCATAGCAAGGCTCAGAAGCATGTCACCGTTGTACGAGGATTTCGTAAAGAAAAACGGCAAAGCAGAGTCATAAATGAAAATTAGGAGGAACTAAGGACATGGCATACAGTGAAAAGGTAATGGACCATTTTAACCATCCAAGAAATGTAGGAGAGATGGAGAATCCAAGTGGTGTCGGCACAGTAGGAAACGCAAAGTGCGGAGACATCATGAGAATGTATCTGGATATAGATGACAACGGCATTATTCAGGAGGCCAAATTCAAGACCTTCGGATGTGGCGCAGCAGTTGCAACAAGCAGTATGGCAACAGAGCTCGTAAAGGGCAAGACAATCCAGGAGGCGCTTGAGGTTACAAACAAGGCAGTTATGGAGGCGCTTGACGGACTTCCACCTGTAAAGGTACACTGCTCACTTCTCGCAGAGGAGGCAATCCATGCAGCACTCTGGGATTACGCAGAGAAAAACGGTATCAAGATCGAGGGACTCGAGAGACCTGTAAACGATATCAGCGAAAAGGAAGAGGCGCCTGAGGAAGACTATTAATGAAAAAGAAGGTTGTAGTAGGAATGTCGGGCGGAGTGGATTCGTCAGTAGCGGCATATTTATTAAAGGAACAGGGATACGACGTCATCGGAGTCACAATGCAGATATGGCAGGACGAGGATGTATTTAAACAGTCACAGGAGGGCGGCTGCTGTGGGCTATCCGCAGTGGAGGACGCCAGACGGGTGGCAGCAGTGCTTGATATTCCGTATTATGTGATGAACTTCAAGGCTGATTTCAAGAAATATGTCATAGACTATTTCGTATCCGAATATGAGCGCGCATACACGCCAAATCCGTGTATCGCCTGCAACCGTTATGTGAAATGGGAGTCGCTGCTTCACCGCTCGCTCGAGATAGGAGCAGACTATATAGCAACAGGTCATTATGCCCGCATAGCACAGCTTCCAAACGGCAGATACACCATAGCCAACTCAGTCACAGCGGAAAAGGACCAGACATATGCGCTTTACAATCTGACACAGGAGCAGTTGCGTCGCACGCTGATGCCTGTTGGAGAGTATGAAAAGCCACAAATCCGCCGTATTGCAGAGGAAGCAGGACTGCCTGTGGCGCACAAGAGCGACAGCCAGGACATATGCTTCGTGCCGGATCACGACTATGCCTCATTCATCGAGAATGAGACAGGCAAAACCTATGAGCCGGGAAATTTCGTGGATGAATCGGGCAATATCATCGGCCAGCATAAGGGACTCATCCACTATACTATCGGACAGCGCAAGGGGCTTGGAATCACAGCCGCAACACCGTTATTCGTAAAGGAGCTGCGTCCGGCAACAAATGAGGTCGTAATCAGCACAAATGAGTCGCTTTTTTCAGACACCTGTTATATCAGCGATATAAACTATATGGCGCAGGAACACATCACACCGGGCACCCGCAGTATAGGAAAGGTACGTTACTCTCACAGGGGAGCTGACTGTACACTCACCCCTATGGAAAACGGCATGATAAAATGTGTATTTGACGAACCGCAGCGCGCCATGACACCGGGGCAGGCAGCGGTATTCTATCAGGATGGGCATGTACTGTGCGGTGGAACAATTGAAAAGATGATGTAGTAAATTAGCAGGACTTTTGAACAGTCGCGAATATATTATAATAGAGCAGACAGCATAACTAAAATGCCGTCTGCTCTATTAAATTATAGGGAAGTTTAAACAATTATGAAATGCTTTGAAATAAAAATTTTATAAGCACTATCTTTTTAAGGACTTAAATTGTTATACATTATAGACAAAGAAAAATAGCAAGGTAACAGGACAATAAGGTGAGCACTGATTATTGGTTGATTCAAAAGATAAAAAAAGGAAATACACAGGCCTGTGATGAACTGGTGTCAAAGTATTATAAAGATATTTTGAACTATTTTACATACAGATGCGTAAATAAAGAAACAGCAAAAGACCTGACACAGGATACTTTTTTGAAATTTTTTGAACATATATATGAGTATCAATTTCAAAATAAGACCAAAAATTATTTGTATACGATTGCAGGAAATCTTTTGAAAAATTCATTTGCAGGGAAAAATACAGTTTCATTGGATGAATACATAGAAAATGTAGGAGAGATATGTGAGCAGGCTGATAAGTATAATGCGTTGATTGATAGAACCGATTTTGCATCGGTATTAAATAAGCTGCCGGATGATTTGAAGAAATGCATAAGTATGTATTATATGCAGGGGTATAAGCAAAAGGAAATATCAATTATGCTGGGAATATCATTGCCACTGGTAAAGTACAGAATTAAAAGAGCAAAGAAAATATTAGAAAAACTTATGGAAGGGGAGGATTATGATGCTTAAGAAGCAGTGCACAAAACGAGAATATGATAAGGAAATCAGCCAAATCGTAAAAAAAGCAGGCAATGTCTTATATGAACAGGCTGAAAAAAACATGTTAAGCTATCATCAGTTTTTAAATATACAGCTAAAGCAGATTCAAAAACGATGGTGGGTGCTGCAGGCTTTTTTACTGCTTATAATCTGCCTTTGGATTCATTCTGATAGAGATGGATATTACGTCAATAGAAGCCTTGGAATAGCCGGAGCTATGTTTATTATATTTCTTGTACCGGAGCTGTGGAAAAATGAAAAATATAAGTGCCTTGAGATTGAAATGTCATCCTATTTTTCTATAAGACAGATATATGCAGCGAGAATTTGTATTTTAGGAATCGTAGATATTTTTATGATAACGGTATTTGGCGTGGTTGTACATTTTGCATGTGATCAACCGGTGTATAGTATCGTTTTTCAATTCCTGTTACCAATGGTGGTAACAGCGAGCATCTGTTTTAAAACCTTAGATGGGAAAAATACATTGAACTCCGGCTGCGCAATCATAATGTGCTTTATATGGGTTGGCATCTGGTGGGGGATAACATCAATTGAAGGCATATATGACGCTGTCATATATCCGATATGGGCTGTGGTGCTTATGGCTGCGATAATTTATTTAATTATAACAATAAAGCAATTTTTTGATAATTGTAATAAATACTGGGAGGTTAGATTAAATGAAATTGGCTATAGAAAATGTTGAAAAAAAATTTGATGAGTTTATTGCTGTTGATAACTTATCTATTGAAATGGACAATGGTGTATATGGATTATTAGGGGTAAACGGAGCCGGAAAAACTACATTGATGAGAATGATCTGCACATTGATAAAGCCTTCAAAGGGACATATTTTGTGTGATGGGAATGATATCTTTCAAATGGGCGCGGAATATAGGAAGATGCTTGGATATTTACCACAGGATTTTGGCTATTATCCGGATTTCAGCGTCAAGGATTATTTGCTTTACGTGGCATCAATTAAAGGGCTGCAGCCAATTGTTGCAAAAAAAAGAATGGAAGATTTATTGGAACAGGTTGGAATGAGCAGATACAGCAGGAAAAAGATGAAGAATCTATCCGGAGGTATGCTTAGAAGAGTGGGAATCGCACAGGCTATGTTAAATGACCCTAAAATCCTAGTGTTAGATGAGCCTACAGCCGGATTGGATCCTAATGAGCGCGTCCGGTTCAGAAATTTAATAAGCGAATTATCAACGGAACGTCTGGTGCTGTTATCTACACATATTGTATCGGATATTGAGTATGTGGCAAACAAAATTCTACTCATGAAGGATGGAAGTATCAGGAAAAATGGAACGGCAGGTGAATTGTTGTCCGGCATGAGTGAAAAAGTATGGATATGTAAAACTGATAAGAGCGATTCTGTTTTATTAAACAAAAAGTATAAGGTATCCAATATAAAAATGGAAGAGGACGAGGCTGTCTTAAGAATTATTTCTTCAAATAAGCCAATTGAAAATGCAGTCGAAACCAAAGCAACGTTAGAGGATTTATTTCTTGACTATTTTGATGAAATGGGGGAAGAAAACAATGAAATATGAAATTAAGAAAATAATTGTGAAGCCTGTAAATAGAATAGTCTTATTTATTACAACCATGATAGTGATCGTGTTTGCTCTGCTTGCGGTAAATGATGTTTCTTATATTAAAAATGACGGAACCACTGTACATGGACATTCTGCTGCTAAAGAGCTTACAGAAAAAAAGAACGAATGGAGGGGAAATTTGACAAAGGACACTTTGTTGAAGGTATATAGTTTTAATAAAGAAAACTCATCGCAGGAAGATGAAGATATTGAAAATGACGAGACCTATTCAAAGATTCAGGGAATAATGGACATAAGAGACTTAATAAATGAGGCATTTTCTCCGGTGGATGAATATGATTATTATCGTATTTCTAAAATATCTAAGGATAGCTTAGAGCATTTTTATTCAACAAGAGAAAATGGGCTTGATGAGTATCTGGATGATGCCGGAACAAAATATTCAGAAGAGGAAAAAACATATATTTTAAACAAGTATGAAAATATGCAGAAACCGTTATATTATGAAGCCGCAGAGGGATGGAAAACATTATTGAAGGCTGCATATTTTCCATCAATTTTAATTATTGTTATATTGGCGTGTGCTTTTTTGGTATCAGGTATCTTTTCAGATGAATTTAAATATAAAGCTGATAGTGTGTTTTTTTCTGCAGAGCTGGGACGAAGCAAAGCTATAATGTCAAAAATATATGCAGGGATAGGTACAATTACAGCAGTCTATTGGTTTGAGGTGCTTTTGTTTACACTTATTGTCCTGGCAGCACTTGGAGTAAACGGAGCCAACTGTTTAATACAGACTGATGCGGATAATTGGCATAGTATTTATAATATAACGTTTTTCCAGGAATATCTTATTACAGTCGTGGGCGCATATATTGGATGTATATTTATTTTATCATTGTCAATGCTCGTTTCGATACATACAAAGCAAGGTATTGTGGCAATTACTATTCCGTTTTTCTTTGTATGCGTCTGCCCGTTTCTCGGAAGGATTCCTATTCTTTCAGAAGCTGTAAATCTTTTGCCGGGACAGCTTTTGCAGTTAAACACCTTGTTTAAATATATTTATCTGTATTGCATAAATGGCAGGGTTGTCGGGTTGATAGAATTAGTTGTTTTAATTTATTTTGTTGGGAATTTGTTTGTAATTCCGAGATTGTATTTTTCGATGAGAAAAATAAGGTAGTTACTGAGAAAAAATGTGTAACTACAAATAAATATTAAAGTGAAACAACGTATACTCTTCTTAATCTACTGTTTTTTATGAGATTAAGAAGAGTATATTATCACACATTGCAGTAAGTTCTCTCTGGCTAAGTCCAAGAGAAGTACGCTGTTCCACTATGACACTTACGATAGAGGAAATATTTTCAACTTCATCAATGTCTTTTCCTATTTCAGGATCAACGGTTCTTACATGTCCCTTATAGTCGTTCCAGGTTTTCATAATTCAGCCTCCTTTCGAGCAAGGTAATCATTGGCGTATGTAATTATATTATTTCAAGCAATTCCGGAATATCATGCTTGAGTGTTTCAAAAACCACATTCAAATCAACATTTCCGTAATCGTGGACTATACGATTTCTTAATCCATAGATTGCATTCCATGGAACGTTTCCTCTGTGGAATTTATATTCATCTGACAATTTTTTTGCATTCTCAGATATTTGAATCATACGAAATAACATGGAATCGAGAAGGACTTCATTTGCATTAAGTTCCTCAATATCAACATTTTTCATATGTGTAACAACAAATTCTAAATCCTGTTTCAACCTTTTAATATAATAAGCATCATTCTTAACATTATCCATATATTTTCACTCCATCTCTTAGTATTTCCTGTGTCAGCTCAAAATTATCTTTCAATTGATTTATATCAAGTACATCAACTTTTTTGTGAAGTGCAGTTCTTATATCCTCCACTAATCCATAGAATTTTAATCCGGTCGCATCTGTCGAAATTAAAAGGTCAACATCGCTGGTTGGTTTGGCCTTACCTTTTGAGTACGAACCAAACAGATAACAGAAATTAACATTATATTTATCAAATACAACAGAGCATTTTCTTTTTATATAATCAATATCAACTATACCATTTTCTTCATCAATAGGATTGATCTCGGATATTTTTTCCAACATATATTTGTACTTTATGCTATCTGCCTTTTTTTCATCATTTTCATAAGATTTGTATGAACGCAAAGAAACTCCGAGTATATCTGCAGCTTGATTTTGTGTTAATTTTCTCTCAATTCGTAAAGATTTTAATTCTCCCATGTTTGCACCTCTGAATATAGAATAGTGCAAAAATTGCACTTTGTCAAGTTGAGTAGTGCAAAAATTGCACTTTTGTTTTTAATTAAACGTAACTATTCTAACAATATGATCCTAGACCATTTGGAATCACGAGCTTAATGTGTTACTACAAATAAATATTAAAGTGAAACAACGTATACTCTTCTTAATCTGCTGTTTTTAACGAGATTAAGAAGAGTATATTTGTATTTTGACTTGTTTTTTGCTCAAAATACCGTTATACTTTACTTAAAGTGTATAAAAAACAGAGATTAAGAAGAGTATAGCGATATAATATATTTTGAGTGGAGGTGCAAGATGCTTGTAGGTAGAGAAAAAGAATTGCATTTATTGCATGATATACAAAATGATGATAGCTCGCATTTTGTGGCGGTATATGGGCGAAGGAGAGTGGGAAAGACCTTTCTGATACGCGAGGCCTTTGGCTACAGATTTGCATTTCAGCATGCCGGTCTGTCAGAGGGAGGAATGAAGGAGCAGATATATGCGTTTACGTCATCGCTCAAAGATGCAGGGTATGATGTGAAAAAGCAGCCCAAAAACTGGCTTGAGGCATTTGAAGCATTAAAGGATGTCATAAGATTGTCGAGTGAAAAGAAGAAAATAATATTTATTGATGAGCTGTCGTGGATGGACACTCAAAAGAGTGATCTTATGGTTGCCTTGGAGAATTTCTGGAATGGATTTGCTTCTGCAAGGAAAGATATAGTCCTTATAGTGTGCGCGTCAGCCACATCATGGATGCTCTCAAAGGTCGTACACAACAAAGGCGGATTGTATAACAGATTGACAGAGCAGATACATCTGCGCACATTCTGCCTCAGGGAGTGTGAAGCGTATGTAAAAGCTGCCGGGCTGGCACTAAACAGAAATCAGATATTGCAGTATTATATGATTTTTGGTGGAGTACCTTACTATTGGGGATTTTTGAAAAAGGGATTAAGCCTTTCACAGAATATTGATAGTATATTGTTTGAAAAGGATGCGCCATTGCGCGATGAATTTAAGTATTTATATGCTTCTGTATTCAAAAAACCGGAGAACTATGTAAAAATAATAGAAGCTCTTGGGACTAAAAAGGTTGGAATGACAAGGGAAGAAATCATCACAGCGACCAAAATACCTAATTCGGGAGATTTGACAACGAAGCTCGAAGAGCTTGAAAGCTGTGGATTTATCCGCAAGTACAATGCATTTGGGATGAAAAAGAAAAATGCGATATACCAGTTGATGGATTGCTTTACATTGTTTTATTTCAAATTTTTGAAATCAGAACCGACAGATGAGCATTTTTGGACAAACCAGATTAATACGCCTGCGGCGAATACATGGCTGGGGCTGGCGTTTGAAAGAGTGTGTATGGAGCATGTGGATCAGATTAAGTTTAAACTGGGTATTTCGGGAGTGCTGACAGAGGTAAATTCGTGGTACTGCAAATCAGATCCGGATAATGGCATTTTCGGCTCGCAGATTGATATGCTGATTGCCAGAAAAGATCAGGTGATTAATTTGTGCGAGATGAAATATTCGCAGTCAGAATATACCATAACGGAGAAAGTGGACAGGAGCATTAGGAATAAAATAAGTGATCTGAGAGTGGTTTCCGGTACAAAGCATGCGATATATCCAACACTTATTACAACTTATGGGGTGGTGGAAAACTCGTATTCGCAGGAGCTGCAGTCGGTTGTTACGATGGATGATCTGTTTGCCTGAGATAAAAATATACGTTTAATATTCAATATTTTCCAGCATAAGATCTGTTGACAAGGGAATAATAATAGCATAAAATAAAAGTACGAAAAAACATACGATTTTTTGTACGGAAATGAGGTGTTAAATATGTTAGCAGTAAAGAGCATGGATGTAAGAGAAAATTTTAAATCGTTATGTGATAAGGTTTTCAGAGGAGAAACATTGATTATATCAAGACCAAAGAATGAAAATATAGTTATGATGTCGGAATCTGAATACAATGAGATTATGAAAGCCAAGAGAAATGCCGAATACCTTGCTATGCTGGATAAATCTATGGCTGAAGCCGAAGCTGGTGGTTTTATTACAAAGACAGTAGATGAGTTAGGAGCATACGAATAATGAATGTAGTATTTACTCCGACTGCATGGCAGCAGTACACTGACTGGCAGAAGGAAGATAAAAAGATTGTAAAGCGGATTAACGAGCTTATAAAGAGTATAGACCGTGATGGACTATTAGAAGGAATCGGTAAGCCTGAACCGTTGAAGTATAGGAAAGTATGTAGTAGACGGATAACGGACGAACACAGACTTACATATAATTTTGATAGCAACCAAAATCTCATTATATATTCCTGCAAATTTCATTATGAAGATTAGCATCGCATTAGGTGACTTTCTTTTTATTCAATAAGCTAATTATCTAAGAGAATATTATAACAGGGCATAAAAATAAAATATTAAAAACCCCATAAATTCCTGTTGACAGATAGGGATTCATGGGGTATATTTATATCAACAATTAATTCATACAAATACAGTATGAATATAGGAGATTAAAGCAAAGCATTAACATTACAATGACATCAAGGAGGACACAAACATGTCAAACATTTATCAGGGAACATTAGGACTTATTGGAAATACTCCGCTCGTAGAGCTTACACATGTAGAGAAGGCATTCGGACTTGAGGCAAGACTTCTTGCAAAGCTTGAGTACTTCAACCCGGCCGGATCAGTAAAGGACAGAATCGCAAAAGAGATGATTGAGCAGGCAGAGAGAGACGGAAAGCTCAAGCCGGGCTCAACAATCATCGAGCCAACATCAGGAAACACAGGAATCGGACTCGCAGCAATCGCAGCAGCAAAGGGATATAAGATTATCATCGTTCTTCCTGAGACAATGTCCATCGAGAGAAGAAACATCATCAAGGCATATGGCGCAGAGCTCGTGCTTTCAGACGGTACAAAGGGTATGAAGGGAGCCATCGCCAAGGCAGAGGAGCTTCATGAGCAGATTCCTGACAGCTTCATTCCTGAGCAGTTTGAGAACCCTGCAAACCCGGAGGCACACAGAAAGACAACAGGTCCTGAGATCTGGAACGATACAGACGGACAGGTAGATGCATTTGTAGCCGGAGTCGGAACAGGCGGAACAATCACAGGAACAGGCGAGTACTTAAAGAGCAAGAACCCTGATGTAAAGATTATCGCAGTAGAGCCGGAGACATCAGCAGTGCTTTCAACAGGAAAAGCCGGAGCACACAAGATTCAGGGAATCGGAGCTGGCTTCGTACCAAACACATTAAATACAGAGGTATATGATGAGATTATCCCTGTATCAAATGAGGCATCATTTGAGTACGGCAAGATTATCGCAAAAGAGGAGGGCGTACTTGTAGGTATTTCTTCAGGAGCAGCTCTCTATGCAGCAATCGAGGTAGCCAAGAGACCTGAGTTCAAGGGCAAGACAGTAGTAGCACTTCTTCCTGACAGCGGAGACAGATACTACTCAACAGATCTTTTCAAGGACTAATATATTATCCATTTTTGGCATTTTTATCAAGATATAGCTAATATATTAGCTATAAATATTTTGGCTATTAAAAAAGGAACCCACGGTTCCTTTTTTGGTGCCTAATTCGAAAAATGACGTATCTTCAGATGAATACCCCTCTCATCAGCAATCTGCTGACAGGTCTTTATATCCTCCTCAGGGAGTACATCCACGATAGAAAGCTGTGTATGCTTGATCATGCGGTTGCATTCCTCGGCAAAATCCAGCATAGCATCGTAAGCATTGTCAAAGGATGGTCTTGTGACCTTATTGTATTCCTCGGCATTTGCTGCATTCAAGCTGATGGAAACCGAATCAATATACTCAGCTAGCTCCGGCACGATATCCCTTCCGTGATAGAGATTTCCTAGTCCGTTAGTGTTTACACGGATAGGAAGCTTGTACTTTTCCTTCACATATTTAGCTGTTTTCTCAAGGATATCCAGCGCGCAGGTTGGCTCACCATAGCCGCAGAAGACGAATTCCTCATAGCCTGTAAAATCAAATGCATCGATTGCAGCTATTATCTCATCATATGTTGGGTCAACCGTATGCCACAGTGATGTCGCATCACCTATTGCGTCCTTCTGAGAGCGTATACAGAATGTACAAGCGCAGTCGCATTTATTTGTGATATTTGCATAAACCTCGTTTTTGTATGTATAGATTATATCAGCCATTATTTAGTATCCTCCAATGTGAAAAATCTTCTCTTGAATCCGATTTTATCAAGCACCAGTCCAAGAATAACAAATATTATAGCACTTCCGCCGCTTTGTATACAGCTTCCCGGAACAGAAACCGGAATTATTGCGATGAGACCGGTGAAGGCCTGCTTTGTGAAACCGTATGTGATAAATGCCTCTGCAATGGCATAGCCGGTTGCGGAAATGGCGAAAGCTATGATTGTCGATATTACATTTCTCACGGTCACAATTTTATCTGATTTGTTGGTAAATGGGATGGATATGAGTGCCTTTATGATGATTGTTGCAGGCGCCCAGATAGGTGCAGTCAGCAAATCTGCCATGCCCCCGCCGATAGCTGCGGCTGTCATTGCATACGGCCATGGAAGGAGGCACGCTGCGATATAGATAAGGCTGTCACCAAAATGAATATATCCGCCATTCTGTCCTACCGGAATGTGACATATATATGCTGTGAAAATAGTAATCATGGCTGCCATGAGGGCAGTAAAGGTGAGCTTTTTAACCTGTGAATTCATAAAAATAGATTCTCCTTTGTGTTGTATTAACTCGGGCTTAAGAGCTTGATTGAAAATCCGGTGCATTTTTCTGCAAATGGTGATAAGAATTACATAAGCATCACATCAGCTCCCACAAAAACTTCTCGAAATTCACTCCGTCATTCGGCACAGTGTCATCATTCATGGTATCTGCGATGCTGTCATACAGGAATTTTCCGGCGCGCTCTGCGGCCTCCTCTGTGGAAAATCCGTTCAGCCTGCT
Organism: uncultured Lachnobacterium sp.; assembly: GCA_900546625.1. Classification (GTDB taxonomy): domain Bacteria; phylum Bacillota; class Clostridia; order Lachnospirales; family Lachnospiraceae; genus Roseburia. The sequence goes on from URDU01000027.1 coordinate 38,380, forward strand.
TCCGCATATAACAGATGCAAACAAATCTCCTGTGCCGGAAAAGCTCACATCGAAAAAGTGTGATCTGTGGGTTGTGGTGCCGTTTGCGGTAGTCACAAGATTGTAGATAAAGGGAGACTTATCATCCCTGCATTTGATTCCGGTGATGATTACATCCTGGTTCTTCCCGGACAGGCATCTCAGCTTCTCGCTTATCTCTGTCGCAAGCGGCAGAAGCACATCCTTTCTCGTGTCGCTGTAAACCTTTTCGATATCATAGTCAGCCAAAAGGCATGCCTCGGTCAGGTTTGGTGTGATAACATCGGCCTTCCTGGAAAGCGCCTTCATGCCATCCAAAAGAGCGGCAGAGTATATGCCGTAGGTTCTGCCGTCATCGCCCATCACAGGGTCCACGAGCAGCATCGTGTTTTCCTCATAAAAGACATCCAAAAAATCCATAAAAAGCTCAATCTGCTTCGAGCCTGTCATGAAACCACTGTAAATGCCGTCAAAGTGGGCATTGTTTTTCTGCCAGTTGTCGGTGTAGTCCTTAATCATGGCTGTCAAGTCTGTGCATTTATGATATTCATATCCTGTCTGGTTTGTCAGTACTGCTGAAGCCATGGGACAGCACTGTACGCCCTGCGCGGACAGTACCGGGATTGCGGCAGTCAGAGAGCATTTACCAAAGCCGGACAAATCGTTAAAAACGGCTGCTTTCTTCATATATCCTCCGAATGTTTTAATTAATCTTCTATGTTTATCTGCGGTTGTACACTTGTGGTGTGGCAGTCACCTGTGGCATACGCTTGATTTATGACGTGCCGTGCGGCATTTACTCCCGCTAGGCTAAGGAATTATGAAAGCGTATGCTACAGGTGACTGCCACACCGCAAATGTACCGCCATTAACAAAATATAGGATAAGTATACATGCGCCTGACCATATTTCTATGACCAGAAAGATAAAAAAATAAATGCCAGATAAAATGTTTTTGAAAAAGAACGCTGTCTGTGATATTATAGATGTGTATGTAAATACGGAGGTAAAAGCATGTTTCAAAAGAAACAGATTATATATAGTGAAACCCTTGGCGTATGCGTGGTTGACAACATCGTATCGCTTGCGGCATCTAAGAGAGAAAAGCCGGTGCCGTACTATGTATTGAAGCCTGTGTTTGAGGACAAGGTGTCATATATACCGGTGGAGCATCATCAGGTGGTACTGCGTGACATGTTTACGAGTGAAGAAGCTTTGGAGATTAAGGAAACTGAGCAGTATGAGAAGGATAAGCACCTGAAGCAGGCGGTTGACTATGTACTGGACAAGGTGGCTATAAAATGATTAAAGGGTCAAAAGGTATCATCGATGCATGCTTGCATGCAATTCGATGTA
>URDU01000028.1 GCA_900546625.1 uncultured Lachnobacterium sp.
AGAACCCAACTGGCTGTTGGGGTATCTAAACCCTACACTTATATATTAGGAGGAGGATATAGGCATGAGCAGAATATCAAAGATTGAGGTTATCACAGGAATGTCAAAGCTTACAGACCTGATTCAGCAGCTAAGCAAGGTTGGAGTACGCGGAGTCACGGTTATGCAAGTGTTAGGCTGTGGAGTGGAAATGGGAACGCAGGAATATGAGGTAGAGATAAATGAAGTTATGGAGCTGCTTCCAAAGCAGCAGATAAATATTGTCGTGGAGACGTCAAAGGTAGATAAAATCTTAGACATTATCAAAAAGGAGCTCTATACAGGGCATATTGGCGATGGAAAGATTTTTGTATACAGCATCGACAATGTAATAAGAGTCCGCACCGGAGATGAAGGACTAGAGGCGCTTTAATTAAAAGTAGCAATTTGTAAATATATGAATGAAAGAGGGCGTCGCTTATGGATGAAAAGAAATTAGGCTTAGGAAATGTAGTATCGATTTCCGTTGGACTTGTAGTCGCAACAAGCTGTCTCGTATCACTCGGAAATGGTGCAGGTACACTTGGAATCACGTTTATATTTGCAATGTTCATTGCAATGCTTTTAAACATGACAACGGTTGCATCGCTGTCAGAGCTGAATGCACTTATGCCCAATACAACAGGTGGTCTCGCGCAGTATACACTGGCGGCACTTGGACCGTTTCCGACACTTATCTCAATGGTTGGAGGCTACTTAATCTGTAACACAATGTCATGTGGAGTGGAGGCTTCTATTTTCTCCTTCTCACTTGCAGATGTTATAGGACCCGGCATACCAAGCTTTGCATATACTGTCATCATGACGGTTATTATCCTGTTGGCAAATCTAAGAGGCGTGGATATGTTTGCAAAAATACAGGATATTGTTGCATTTCTGCTTGTCGGCTCGCTGGTTGCTATGGGGTTCATCGGTATGATAGGTATGGGAACAGGAGTCAAAATACAGCAGCCATATGTCCTCAATGCCGATTTTAAGGATGTTGCTGCAATGACAGCAGTGGCCTTCTGGCTTTTTATAGGAGCCGAATATGCAATCCCGGTATCAAAGCAGGTGAAAAATGCGAAACGCAATGTGCCGCTTGGCATGATGATAGGACTTTTCCTCATATTTATAATGCAGTCAGTCATGATATTTGGATTTCATAATTATGTGGAGTGGGGAGCACTCGCAGACTCCGCTGCACCTCACCTGGTATATGGCTATGCAGTGCTCGGAAAAGCCGGAAAAATATGGATGATGCTGGTTGGAGCACTGGCTGTTATAAGTACACAGAATTCAACAGTCAATTCACTTGCTGTTATCTGTCAGGGAATGGCAAAAATGAATATGCTTCCAAAGATTTTTGCAAAGACAAACAGACACAATGTACCGTGGTTTGGTCAGGTCTTTGTGAGTGCGCTTATCCTGATATTTGGATATTTCAGTGACAGCTCCGCAGATATGATTTCATTTTTGATTCTGGTAGGCTCAGTATTCTGGATGATTTCATACATATTGGCGCATGTTGATTTACTGATATTCAGAAAAAGGCTTCCAAAAGCACCAAGAAACTTTAAAGTGCCGTGTGGCTCGTTATTTCCGTTAATCGGAATAGTCGGTACAGCGTATATGATTTTAAATATTTCAAGTGACCCACATGAAAAGCTTATGATATGGCTTGTCACAGGAGTCTGCTTTATAGTGCTTGGAATATATTCTGCCTTGTGGATCAGGTTTAAGATGAAGATGAAGATATTTAAGAGCATTCCGCTTGACAAGGTGCTTGCTATGGAAAATGATCTGTATTATTATGTCAGAAAAAGTAAGGGAATATGGAAATAAATAAGCAAACAAACATATATTTTTTCCGCAGAATGGACAGCGTATTAATATCCTTACTTGGCAGAAAACAGGATTCATGTTATCATTAAAAACAACGATAGCATGGATCCTGTTTTAGGTTGAAAGGGGATGCAAATCCAAGACGCTTTGGAGCAGGAAGGAATCCACAAGATTATAAAATACGGAATCGTATGCTATAAAAAACAGTGTAAGGTTATGATGAAAATCGAAGAGTAAGATTTAATAGTATCTGTAATGGACATTTAAAGTCTTAATAATAATCCCGAATGGTTTTTAATAGATATATAAGCCATTCGGGATTAATTTGTCTTTTTTAAACTGTTTTTGTGTGTTAAGATGAGAAAAGAAAAATTTGGTAAATAAAGCACATAGAATTGCTGATTGTAGAATGTATGGGGCAAAGCGTGCGATGAAGCAACCCCAAAATCAGAATTGAAAGAAAAGGTAAATAAATATGAGTCAGATAATATTGGCGTCGGCATCACCGCGCCGAAAGGAATTGTTAGAACAGATAGGGGCAGAGTTTGTTGTCTGTCCTGCAAAGGGAGAGGAGATAATCACGGAGAAAGAGCCGTCTGCGGTTGTCATGGAGCTATCCCGTCAAAAGGCAGAGGAGGTAGCGTCCGGAGTGCTTACCTACAATGAACAGCACGCAGAGCTTGTGACACCACAGGATATACTTGTGATCGGAGCAGATACGGTAGTGGCTTATGAAAATCAGATTCTTGGGAAGCCAAAGAATGAAGAAGATGCAAGGCGTATGCTTTCGATGCTTTCGGGAAAAACGCACAGTGTCTATACAGGCGTAACGTTTGTGTTTATTGACAAGGATGGAAGAACCGGAGAACACTGCTTTTATGAGAAGACGGATGTCAGCATGTATACGTTGACGAAAGATGAAATTGACCGCTATATTTCAAGCGGAGATCCTATGGATAAAGCGGGAAGCTACGGGATACAGGGACGCTTTGCCATCCACATTAAGGGAATACAAGGTGATTACAATAATGTAGTAGGGCTTCCGGTAGCGCGCCTGTATCAGGAGCTTAGAAAGCTTGGAGTTGATATTTAGCGAAGTCTTTTTTTAATAGCCGGTCCGATAAGCATGGCAATTACCATTTTTATCAGGTCACCCGGAATAAATGGGAACACGCATATTGACAGTGCACCGCTGACTGTACTCTTTGCCTCAAAGCAGAACCATGCTGTACCGAGCACATAGCATATGATAGTTCCGACAATCATACCGATGAGCTGGAGCCAAGGCTGGTGGAAATTATCGATTACAAGTCCTGCAATGATTGCCATGGCGATAAAACCGATGATGTATCCGCCTGTAGGGCCGGCAAGCTTAGCAGGACCACCGGTGAAGCCTGAAAATACAGGGATTCCGACGAGTCCGATAAGCAGGTAAATGAGGTAGCTGATTGTTCCACGTTTCCATCCGAGCAGATATAATGAAATATATATAGCCAGGTTTGTCAACGAAATCGGTACCGGTCCAATCGGGATAGATAATGGTGCAAGAATACATGTGACAGCAGTCATGAGCGCTGTTACCGTTATGGCATAGGTCTTCCCATGCTTGTAGTCTATAGTTTCTGTCTGGTTCATGATAAAATCTCCTTTGTTGTAAATTTCATAGTAATTTTTGTACGATTAACACATTAACATGAAAAGAGGTTAATTGTCAACCGTGTATGTGATAAAGGTTTACAATAGCCTATAAAATTAAAAAAATAATTTCGCTCAATTTCGGAAACCATATAAAAAATTATCGAAAACATGCGAAAATATGATAATAACTATACATTTCTGATAATAATGATATTGTAAATCGCTTTAAAGTCGTTATAATGAATATATAAAATGTTAGTTTAAAGAAAAATCAAAGGGAAAGGAAAAAAAGTATGAAAAAACGTACAACATATCTGCTTAAGCGATTGGCAGCCGCGTGTCTGGCCTTCGGAGTCGCTTTTACAGGTACACCGGCAAGCAGTCTGTATCAGATTACACAGGTGCAGGCAGCAGAAACAGCGTCAGAAAGTACTTTAGCTACAGCTTCACAGGCTGCAAAGTATGGACTGGCGGATGACATTCAGGATGGTGCTATACTGCACGCCTGGTGTTGGAGCTTCAACACAATTAAGGAGAATATGAAGGACATAGCAGCGGCAGGCTTTACAACAGTCCAGACCTCTCCTGCGAATGAGTGCAAGGACACTTATTCAAATATGAAGCTTATGGGAAATGATGAGGTAAATGGTACAGACGGCTGCTGGTGGTGGCAGTATCAGCCGACTGACTGGAAGATTGGTAACTATCAGCTGGGCACAAGAGATGATTTTAAGGCAATGTGTGCTGAGGCTGACAAGTATGGAATCAAGGTTATTGTTGATGTAATTCCAAACCATACCACACCTGATTTACCAAAGGTATCTCAGAATCTTTACAATGCAGTGGGTGGCAAGGACAATCTGTATCATGCAAATGGTTTTAAGGAGATTACACAGTGGGGCAACCGTTATGAGTGTACCACAGGACAGATGGGTGGACTTCCGGATGTAAATACAGAGAATCCGGATTTTCAGGCATATTTCCTTAAGTATTTAAATGACCTGATTGCATGTGGTGCTGACGGCTTCCGTTATGATACAGCCAAGCATATCGGTGTGCCATCAGATCCTCTTGATGCAAAGAGCACCAGAAACAATTTCTGGCCTGTTGTGACAGGCGAGGAGTCAGCAAATGGTGTTACACTGAGCGATAAGAATGTATTTACATATGGTGAGGTATTACAGGGTGACAATGTACCTGAGTCAGAGTATGCCAAGTATATGCGTATGACAGCCAGCAGCTACGGTGAGACCTTAAGAGGAGCCGTTACCGGTAATTCCTTCAAAGTAGATAATATTTCAAACTGGAGACATGCTTCACCGGGCAGACTTGTTACATGGGTAGAGTCTCATGACACATACTGTAATGCAGGTGTTTCATCAAGGATGACAGATGAGCAGCTTCGTCTGGCATGGGCTGTCATTGCAGCAAGAAAAGATGGAACTCCGTTATTCTACAGCCGTCCGGATGGATCAAATGGAGCCAGTGGCAACCGTTGGGGCAACAATGTACTCGGTGCCAAGGGAAATGATGAGTTTAAGTCTGCTGAAGTCAGGGAAGTAAATCTCTTCCGTAATGCCATGGCCGGCAAGTCGGAGTATTTACGCAATCCTGGTAAAGATTCACAGATTCTTCAGATTGACCGTGGTAACGAGGGAACTGTTATCATCAACTTAAAAGAAGATAGTGTAAAGATCAATTCAGATACCAATATGAAGGACGGAACCTACAAGGATCAGGTTTCAGGCAGATTCTTTACAGTATCAAACGGCAAGATTTCAGGTACTCTTGACAAGAGAAAGGTTGCTGTTATTTATAACAAGGATCAGGAAAGCGTAGGGGTTTCATCTACAACAGGCTCAAACAGCTTTTCAACAGATACACTTGATGTAAAGCTTTCTGCTAAAAATGTGCAGAACGCTACATACACAACATCTGAGGGAGCTTCAGGAAGCTACACAGACGGAGAGGTTATCGCAGTTGGTGCAAAGAGCCAGATTGGTGATACAATCACTGTAACAGTAAAGGGTACAGGAACAAAGGGCGAGGTCACTGACAGCGCTGTGTTCAAAAAGACAGAGAAAGACCCATATCTTAAGTATATTGATGGAAGCTATGATGTATACATCAAGAAGCCTGACGGATGGGGAGACAAGATAAACTGCTATGCATACGTTGACGTGAAGACAAACAACGGAGAATGGCCTGGCGTAGAGATGAAATATCTGGGCGAGGGCGTGTATGCATACAATTTACCGGATGATTTCAAGACCGCAAGCGTTATTTTCAATGATGGTGTTTCACAGTATCCGGCAGCACAGCAGGCGGGACTCGAGTTTACAAAGGGTCAGTCAATGGCATATATCAATGGCAGCTGGACAAAGGTAGAGAAGCATACAGATGATATCAAGATTACTTCTTCTCTTGCTAATGGAAGCAGCTTCAATACTGACAGTACAACAACGACCATCACCTTAAAGAATGCAACAAAGGGAAGCTACAGTGTGGACAATGGTCCTGTGAAGGAATTTACAGGCAGCGCAACAGTTACTCTCGGAACAGGAAAGATTGCAGACAGCGATGTAACACTTAAGGTTGTAGCGTCTAACGACAAGGATTCAAAAACTGAGACATTCACCTTCAAGAAGAAATTTGATGCAGAAAAGAATGGTGGATATGTTGATTACGAGGGTGAGACACTCGCAAAGGCATCAGGCACAGCAAGACAGGCAGTTGGAGGCAAATATGCGACAAACCCTGACAAGCAGCTTGGAAAGAATAAGACTATCAAGAGTGCAGCGGATTTTGATGACTCAATGATTATTGCACAGGGTGTAGCAAATGATGACGCACGTAATTTCAGAGGGACCCATGAGGGACCTGTATACGACAGCTATGCACTTTACGGAGCATGGGATGATGAGAATATTTATCTCGGCTGGCAGTTTGTAAACGTGGCTGATATTACATCACCTGAGCAGACATATGTAAATTCTGATAATGGCAAGCCTACCAATGGTGATATACCACAGATTATCGCACTTAACCTTGGAACCGGAAAGACAGGAGACGGTACACTTGACAATGGTGGAAATATCTGGGGCTTAAAGGTTAAATATGATACACCGATTGATGCAATGCTCTGCTTCTCAAGTAAGAGTGGCGTTGGACAGCCTGCTTTGTTTACTACAAATAAATCAGGAGAGTTTAGTTATGATGAACCATACTGCACAGGCTTTAAAAAGGCAGGCATCTCATTCAAGGCAGAGGATGGATTCTTTGGAAAATCACTGATTGGTATCAATGCCAATGGATATACAGGCCTGACCGTTGACCAGCTTACAAGCACATCGTCAAACTGGGTAGATTTCCTAAGCCTTGGTCACAAGACATCAATGGATACCTTCTACACAATGACAATTCCTATGTCAGCGCTCAACCTGACAAAGGCCAAGCTTGAGAAGAACGGTATTGGTGTAATGCATATCTCTACATTTGGAGAGAGTGGTATTGCTTCTACTCCTATGGATATGTCAATGGTTGATAACGCAACAGAGGAATACAGTGCTGACGCATCTACATCTAAGGAAAAAGAGGACACTGATATAATTACTGCTCCTCTTGCAAGACTCGGAGCAGAGGGTGGAGATGATCCTACCCCACAGCCTGACAACCGTATGACAGTCAACTTCGGAGCAGACCGAAGTGCACCACAGGCTACAGGAACAGCACTGACTCTTAAGGCTGTTGCTGCCGGCGGAGTTGGAAGCTACAAGTATCAGTTTAAGATTGATAACACAGAGGTACAGAGTGGTTCAAGTGCTACATACTCATGGAAGGCAGCCAAAGGCGCCCACACACTGCAGGTAGTTGTAACCGATTCACAAGGACATAAGGTAACTGTCAGCAAGCAGTTTACAGGTGAGGGCGGTGAAATAGTAAATAAAAATGTACTTACTGCAAAGAGCTATTCATTGACACTTGCAGAGAATATAAAGGCTAATATCTATGTATCACTGTCATCGGATATCATGGCAGATACAGGCGCAAAGCTTAGAATCACATATCCTGATGGATCTTCTAAGGAGAAGCTGGTAAGTGATTACAGCACTGTGAAATATAACAATGAAGATGTAAAGAAGATTACATATGAGACAGTTCCGGCAGAGCTGACATCGCGCATAAGCATCTGCGCAGTCAGAAGCAACGGAGCAACAAGCAATAGCTTCTCATTTGCACCGACAGATTATCTGTACAAGTGTATAGAGCAGAAGCTGCCGGAAGCTAACCTGGCAAAGGCATTGCTCAACTATGGTGCATATGCACAGCTGTATTTCGGTATAAATACATCTGACCTGGCTAATAAGAAGCTCACAGACGATGCGGTTGCAGCACTCAGTGTAGATACAGTGCTTAAGAACGCACCTGCAGATGATGCAGCAGCATTAAATAATGAGGATATAGAGTACATCGGCTCAGCTTTGGTATGTAAGAGTGGAACAGACATGAAGCTTTATTTCAAGAATAAGAACAATCTTACACTTGAGCAGCTTAAAATCAAATATGCACTTGATGCGTACGACATCACACTTGATGAGGGCATGCTGTGCATCAGAATAAACAATGTTTATCCTGGAAACCTGTCTGCTAAGTATACAATCGTAATTAATGGAGCAAATGGAACTATTTCTGGTGACATCTGCCCGATGGCATATGTCAGAAAGGGAGTTCAGAGCTCAGATACAAAGCAGCAGAATCTGTGCAAGGCAATGTACCTGTACAATAGAGCAGCATTGGAGTATTTGGGACGATAGTCAGTTAAATCAGTCAATTAAATAAATGCAGTTCAATAAGAATCCGTTAACTATGGCTGTGACGCTGTGGTTAGCGGATTTTTTGTAGAAAAAATGAGAGAACATATTCATTTTGTATATTGCATAATTAAAAGAGAGATAGTAATATAGAACTATAAAAGCGCTGTGATATCAATTAAACAGGGAGACATGGGGATAGCAGTGCTTCGTATTTAAGGAGAAATGAAATGAAAAAACATATAATAAACATAGTAGTTATTTTAATATTTGGAGCAATAATTACGGTATCAGCACTATCTGCAAAGAATTTGGGAGCAAATGAAAAAAAGAAAATTGATTCTGCAACAGCCACAGAGGCAGTGTCAGCTGCGGGTACAGGATCTGATACAGAAGCTGCAGATACTGATGATACGTCTAAGAAGTCAGCTGATTCCCAAAAAGATGATGCAGCAGTAGCCGGTAAGAAAGACAAATCCGATAATAAAAAGAAATCTGACAGCAGCTCAACAGATTCAAAGAACTCATCTGATGTAAATAAAGATAGTTCTTCAAAAGATACATACGAGACCGATATCATGAAAAATGATGAATCAGCTGCTACAGATGATGTAAATAAAACCGATACTAAATCCGATAATAAAAATAGTAATAAATCTGATAATAAAAAGGATAATAGTTCTGTAACAGACAATACAGACGCTAATGGTTCCGGAGACAGTGACTCAAATGGTGACAATTCAGGAACCGGCAGCGATGATAATAATAAATCAGATAACGGAGTGATAGAGCTTCCGATTATACCGATAGATTAATTAATAGGTTACCATGTAGTTTTACATTGTGGGATAGAGTATTTATTAACAATAGAACATGCCGGGAGGATTATGTATGCACAAAAGAATAGTTAGCCTTATTTTAACACTTATTATGCTGATTACAATGGTTCCATCGACTATTGTGGCAGCAAGTGAAGTTCGGACAATGGAAGGTGTTGAAGCTTCGAGCAACCAATCTGAAAGCAACCGGTCTGAGGTTGATAAATCGGATGAAAATATTATCTACATGGTAAATCCGCTGTATGAGGATGTTATCAGCATTGATGATTTAAAGAAAAAGCTTGACTCCTCAAATGATGAGCAGCTGTTTGGTGCATCCACAGGACAGTATTTTTCGGATTATGACAGTGCCGTTTCATATCTCAGAAAGCAGATGGTTAGCAGAGAAACGGAAATAGCCTTGAATTTTCCTGCATCCTGGTTTGATTCTCACAAAGATGGGCTATATTGGGATTTATTATATGATGCAATAAAATGCGACGAAAGCTCTACAGGTCAGGAAGGAGATGCTCTCATATATGGATATGCAGGCTGTGATGTTTCATACAGTAAAGCAGGATATATACAATATGCCATGTTATACCATTCTGATGCAGAGCAGGAAGCGAAGCTGACAGCAGCTGTGGCTGAGGCAATGACAACACTGCAGCTTAATGGGCTGAGCGAAGCCAAAAAAATTATAAAGATTCATGATTATATCTGCAATCATGTCGATTATGCATACAATTCAACCGAGGAGCAGATATATACAGCATATGGCGCTCTTTGCACCGGAAAAGCTGTCTGTCAGGGATATGCTGTGCTTTTCTACAGACTGTGCAAGGAAGCAGGGCTGTCGGTCAGGATTATCAGTGGTACCGGAAATGGAGGAGCGCATGCATGGAACATAGTGCGAATCGGCAGCAAATACTATAACGTGGACTGTACCTGGGATGGACAGGATGAAGCCACCTATAATGAGTTCCTGTTGAAATCAGAGGCTGACTTTACAGACCATACCCGCAAGTCATGGAAAGTGGCAGGCAGCCATTATCTATACTATACGTCAGCTGAGTTTAACGCGCAGTATCCTATGACTGAAAAATCCTGGGAGGAGTCGGATGAAACTACATATGCGCATAGCGAGGAGGCTACGTCAGGTGCGGTAACACTAAAAGCACAATGGAATGATCCCGTACTGGGACAGCCGACCACATTCCATGTTTCTGCAACAGGCGGATCAGGAAACTATTTATTCAGAATGGATGCACCGAGCTATTCGAGCCCAAATCAATGGGCATTCGAATCAGTAGCGGATCCAAGCCGCGGTGAGTGGTTGAATTATACATCAGAGTGTGCTTCAAACGATTATACATTTACCATGACTGCTACCGGTACCTATAACTTTAGGTTTTATGTGATGGATACAGCTGCAAATGTATATTATCTGCGTTTGAGCTTCAATATAGGCGTATCTGATAGTAAATATCCGAGTGTTGACGCAATTGTCAAGTCTGCAGTAGCTGAGTGCAACAGCAAAACTGATGGCTCAGAGTATGCAAAAGCCCTGTGGCTGCATGACTGGCTGCTTGACCAGCTTGAGTATGATAAAACCCTGAAATGGTCTTCGGCTGAGAGTGCGCTGACCAGAAAACTTGGCACATGTCAGTCGTATGAGAGTGCATATGCAAAGCTCCTTACTGCAGCAGGAATAGAAAACAGCGAGACAAGGGATAAATATGATGGACACACCTGGAATGCCATGAAGCTGGACGGACAGTGGTATCAGACAGACTGCACCTGGGATGACAGCAGCGATAATTGGTATAGCTTTGATCAGAGACATTTGTATTTTGGGCTGACGGATGAGCTGATGGCCATAGCACATCCTGGCCATAACGAAATTTATACCGCAGCTAACTATAAAACACGTTCAACAAGCCTTGCCGACAACTATTTTGTCAGGACAGGAGATGCCGCAAAGTGGGCAAAAGCATACTCAGACAGGATTCAGAAAAATCTGGATGCAGAAAAGACCGAGTTTGAAATAGCAGCAGACAATTCTTCTTATCCGCAGAGTATTTCAGGTATTCAAAATGGTATTATAGCGTATGCGATAAATCAGCTGACATGGACGACAGACAAGGCAGCGGTAACATTAAATGCTACGGGAAATGCAAAGAGCTTTACATTTACAGCCGAATACGCTTCAGAGAGTCCTGCGGTCAGCTTGTATGGCAGAAGCATAACCCTTAAAGACAACATCGATGTAAACTATTACATGGAAATGTCTGATTCGGTGTTTGAGCATGATGCTTATCTGGAATTTAAAATCGGTGGTCAGACATATAAGATTAATGCGTATGATGCCACTGAGGTAAATGAGAACGGTAAAATCTTATACAAGTTCTCATGTCCGGTGAATGCGGCACAGATGTCTGATACCATTGAGACAAGAATAGTGATTGATAACAATACCGAGCAAGAGTATTCCTACAGTGTAAAGGAATATGCAAGCGAGCTCCTGTCAAAATCAAACGAGTATCCGGCAGAAACAGTTAAGCTCGTGAAGGCGCTCTTAAACTATGGAACAGCAGCGCAGACCTTCTTTAAATATAACACTGACAAGCCGGCAAATGGTATTTTAAGCGATGCCGATAAGGCTGTAGATGCGGCTGATTTTGATGCATATAAGGCTGTTATTAAAGCGGATAGTGCAAATGGTCAGAACGATGGACTGTCATATTACGGAAGCTCCCTGATATGTAAGTCTGAGATGACGGTAAGACATTATTTTATTTTAGATAATGGCAGTGATATTAATAATTATAAGTTTAGCTATATTGACGCAGATGGCTATGAGGTCAGTCTGACACCTAAAAAAGCCTCAGACGGCGGGGTATACTGTGTAGATATAAGCGGAATAATGGCATGCGGCCTAGATAAGAACTATGTATGCAGGGTTACAGGTATGGACAGCTCACAAATCATAGAGCTTGATTATGGCCCGTTAAGCTATGCATACAGCGTTGCAAACGATAAAGACTCATCAATAGAATTAAAGAATCTGATGAATGCGTTGTATATGTATTCTGAGATGGCGAGGAAGGTGAATGGTATTTAATAAACATTTGACAAGAATAACCGGTTCAGCTATGGTGGCGGCACTGCTTATATCAACCACACCGGTGGCAGCAACGGAGTCTGTAATAAATGAGGACGGAAGAAGAACTGAGATGACACAGACCCAAAATCTGTTGCAGTCATATCAGGGAGGATATATAGAGAGTGAGCTAGACAGCAATACTCCTGTATATGACTCGGGAATTTCAACCTTTGCAGAGCTGCCTTTGGCTTTTCCGGATGATGCTTCGGTGTTTGATACCATGTATCCACAGACGCGAGACCAGAATCCATATGGTACCTGCTGGTCATTTGCCAGTATGGGACTTGCAGAGTATGACCTGATAAACGATGGAACTGTGGATAAGAATGTCGACTTCAGTGAGCTTCAGCTTGCGTATTTTGCGTACAATTTTGTGACAGATCCGCTGGGAGGTACTGCAGGGGATGTGGCTAAATACTATAATGAGAATGGACTCTCATACCTGCAACGAGGTGGCAATTTTGAATACAGCTCAAGGCGTCTGGCACAGTGGATAGGTCCGGTTGATGAGGCCGTGGTGCCATATTCTCAGGCTGACAGTACACTGGATAGCGGTCTGGATGATAAATATGCATACTCTTACAGTAAGGCCCATCTGAAAAATGCTTATGAGATAAATATCCATGAAAATGCTGATGAGGTGAAGGCTAATATTATGGAGCATGGAGCTGCTGGTGTGATGTATTATCATAATGACAGTGTCATGAGGTTTTATTCATTTGACAGTGCAGGGCATTATACCTACTATGATACTGCAAGAAGAGGTTTAGGACATGCAGTGATACTTGTTGGATGGGATGATAATTTTTCAAAAGAGAACTTCCCTGAGTCATTGAGACCGGAAAATGATGGAGCCTGGCTTGTGCGAAACAGCTGGGGAACATATTGTGATTATTTCTGGATGTCGTATGATAATGAATCACTGTTAGATACAGCGTGGGTATTTGATTTCTCAGATGATGACGGATTAGACCACAACTATCAGCTGGATGGTGGGATTGAGGTATACAATACTAATCTGACCAACAGGCTGGCAAACGTATTTACGGTACCGAAGAAGGCAGATGGAGAGTATGAGAAGCTAAGAGAGGTATCGCTGTCATTTACCAGAATAGCGGATGTAGGCTATACAATAGATGTGTATACAGATCTTACGGATCCGTCTGATCCATTAAGCGGAGAGAAACAGACTCAGGCTACAACGACAGGCAATACAGCTTTTGCGGGCATATACAGTGTGGAGCTGGCAGAACCGGTGGAGCTTAAGCCGGGAAGTACCTTTGCTGTAGTGGTATCGGTTGATAAGAGTGCCCTGGATTATGAGCAGGCGACAAAGATAGCAACCGGTGACACTCTCATCTGGGACAGACAGGTGAGCCGGGGAAACGGAAAGAGCTTGTATTATAGCAGTGGCGGATACACAGTATATCCATATGGCAATTTCTGTATTAAAGCTTTTACGTCAGATGAAACCAGGCATGCAGAGCCGGAAAATGAGCTTACGGCAAAGGGCTATTCTGTAGATTTGACAACGCTGATACGTGCAAATCTATATGCTGCTGTTTCGACAGATATTATTGATGATGCAGGAGCAATGGTTAGGTTTGCATACCCGGATGGCACTTTCACAGAGGAGCTTTTGTCAGCGTTTGAGACAACAGAGTACGATAATACTCAGGTAAAGAAAATCACATACGAGGCTGTTCCTGCGAAGCTTACGGAAATGGTTGAAATCAGTGTCATAAAGAGTGATGGAACGAAAAGCAATGGTTTTGCCTTCGCGCCGGCAGATTATCTGAATGATTTAATCAAAACAGATTCTGATTCTGCTTCGAAAAATATAGCAAAGGCACTTTTGGATTATGGAGCATATGCACAGTTATATTTCAATGTGGATGCATCTGATCTGGCGAATAAGGAACTGACAGATGATGCAGTGGGTGCTTTATCGACTGAGGAAATCCTTAAAATGACAGTGGATGGAAATACTGCATCAATGAGTAATGGCGATTTGGAGTATATAGGCTCATCGCTTGTATGCAGAAACGGAACTGATATTAAGCTGTATTTCATTAATAAAAACTCACTTGCACTCGATGAAATACTGCAGAAATATAATATAGATGTGACTAATGAAAAAACCGGCAGACTTGACAGCAGCGAATTTTCAGCTGAGCTTGATGGAACGCTGTTTTGTATCAGAGTAAAGTCAATTTTGCCGAAGCTTCTGTCAACTGATTATACAATTACATTCTCAAACAGTGACATAAGCAGTTATGGAGTTGTGAGTCCGTATTCCTATATCCGAAGGGCTGTACAGGGGGATGATATACAGCTTCGAAATCTATGCAAAGCACTTTACTTATATGGGCGTGCTGCCTCGTAATACATTAAGCTGTGTGATGTCTGAAAAATAATTAAAAACAATCGACATTACAGCCAATAAACGCTATAATAGATATATTAGGATAAATGTACTGGAACTTGTATAATCCACAGCCATCACGCGGTACGGCTGTTGCGGATAGTGTCAGGCTCCGGGAAGGGGAATTATATGCAGGATAAAAAGCAAAAAAAGGCAAAAATACAGGTTATATTTCTAATTCTTATTTCCACGCTTGTTCTTTTGGCGGATTTTTATGCGATAATTAATTATCCAGAGGAATACATGCTCATTGCAGCAATCACAGTTATCTTTGTGGTTTGCTTGTGGGGAGTAATAAGTGGATTTTTCTCACTGAATGCGCTAAAGGAGGACAGGAGAGAGGAACAGTATGACAGTATTTTCAAGTCTGAAAAGGCATCTTATCTCATGCTCAGGAAGTACTTTGATGAGATAGAGGAAAAGATTGAGATGCTGCAGAAGGAGTCAAGGATTCCGACTGAGGATATCATCAATGCGCAGAAGGCAATCGCAAAGGTTGTCATCAACAGGAATAAGGAAAATGCTGATGCGATTATGAGCTCTAATGAACAGCTTGTGGAGACATTTGAGCAGCTTGAGAACCGGCTCAAGGAGAGCAATGATTTTATTATTGAGAGCCAGAAAAATGTGATTTATGAGAACCTCAAGGATATTATGGAAAAACAGCAGGCTCTATCTGACAGCATAAAGGATATGGAAATCCGTCTGAGCCAGGCAATCACAGCAAATCCTATTCAGTTTACGGCAAATGTTGAGATGCCTAAGCAACCGACTGACGCACCACAAGCAGCACCGGTCATGGAGCCGATACCCGAACCGGTCGTAGAGATGATACCTGAACCGGTCGTAGAGGAAGCTACGACAGCTGAGCCTGTTGCGGTAATCGAGCCGGAGCCGGTCACAGAGGCACCTGAGCCTGTAGTAGAGCCAAGCCCTGCGGCAGAAGAAGCAGTTACAGAGCCTGTAGCAGAGGAAGCTGTTGCAGATACGACAAACAGTGACCCGAACCGCCAGCTGAGTGCAGATGAGATAGCAGCTCTTTTTGCAAGTGCAAACGGAGGTACCGGTGAAGCTAAATCAGAGCCGCTTGCAGAAGCAGTTACAGAACCGGTTCCGGAGGTAAAAGAGGAGCCTGCCAAGCCTCCGGTTGTAGATTTGAATAATACAAATCGTAATCTTACACCGGATGAGATTGCAGCTTTATTTAGCAGTATGTAGTATTTTGGTAACTATTCAGTAAAGAAATGAAGAAATAATATTTTGTAATTATCTCACAAATATGTTAAAGTGTGCATGTTATAAAAATATGCACACTTTATTTTTGAAAGGAAATATAAAAGAATATATGGAAACAATCAGATTTGATGAATTAGAACTAAACCCTAATATTTTGCGAGGCATCAAGGACATGGGCTTTGAGGAGGCGACTCCAATACAGGCTCAGGGAATACCGGCAGTGCTTTCGGGCAGGGATGTAATCGGTCAGGCACAGACCGGAACCGGAAAGACAGCAGCCTTTGGTATTCCGGTGCTTGAGAGTGCCGATGCATCAAGCCACAAGACACAGGTTATCATCCTCTCTCCTACTAGGGAGCTTGCCATTCAGGTGGCGGATGAAATCAGGAAGCTTGCAAAATATATGCATGGAGTGAAGGTGCTTCCGGTATACGGAGGACAGGATATCAGCCGCCAGATTAAGGCACTTAAGGGCGGAGTGCAGATTATCATCGGAACCCCGGGCCGTCTGATGGATCATCTCAGGAGAAAGACAATCAGGCCTGACCATGTAAAAACAATCGTGCTCGACGAGGCAGATGAGATGCTCAACATGGGCTTCAGGGAGGACATTGAGACAGTGCTCGAATACCTGCCACAGGAGCATCAGACAGTACTTTTCTCAGCAACAATGCCAAAGCCTATTTTGGAAATCACAAGAAAATATCAGCATGATGCCATCAACATCAAGATTGTGAAAAAAGAGCTGACAGTTGCCAATATCGACCAGTATTACTATGATGTGAAGCGCAAGGACAAGATAGATGTGCTCACAAGACTGTTGGATTACTATAATCCAAAGCTTTCACTTGTGTTCTGCAACACCAAGAAGATGGTTGACGAGCTGGCATATGAGCTTTGCGGACGCGGCTACAGTGCAGAGGGACTTCATGGCGATATGAAGCAGGTGCAGAGGGATCGTGTCATGAAGAATTTCAGAAACGGAAAGACAGATATTCTTATTGCCACAGATGTTGCAGCGCGCGGAATTGATGTGGATGATGTGGAGGCTGTTTTCAATTATGATCTGCCTCAGGATGACGAGTATTATGTACATAGAATCGGTCGTACAGGAAGAGCAGGCCGCTGCGGAAAGGCATTCTCCTTTGTAAAGGGCAAGGAGGTCTACAAGCTAAAGGACATCCAGCGCTACTGCAAGACAAAAATCTATGCACAGCCAATCCCTTCATCTGACGATGTTGCCAAAATCAGGGCAGAAAAAATCATGGATCAGATTTCTACCATTATAGATGAGGAAAATCTCACAAGTGTCATTGATATTATAGAGAATCAGATAAATGAGTCAGATTACACAGCAATGGATATTGCAGCGGCATTTTTATACCAGGCTATGGGCGCATCTGAGATATCCACAGCTGAATCAAAGGATGACTATGATTTCCACAATACAGGGGCTGAGGATGGCATGGTCCGCCTGTTTATCAACGTCGGAAAGAAGGATAAGATAAAGCCGGGCGATATTTTAGGTGCCATTGCAGGCGAGTCAGGCATGCCGGGCAGGCTTGTCGGTGCAATTGATATGTACGATAAGTATACATTCGTTGAGGTGCCGGCTGAGTATGGCAAGGAAGTGCTCAATGCCATGAAGAATGCAAAGATAAAGGGCCGCTCTGTGAACATGGAGCCTGCAAATTCACGCTAGATTTACAATTGGATATACGATGGCTGTATAAAAAAATACCGGGACACAAAATGTGTTGCCCGGTATTTTTGATTACTTGTCGTCATCGATTCCCCAATGCTCTTTCATGTAATCCTTTCCCATTCCACCGCCGATATCATTCTGATTTCTGCGAAGATAATTTACAAATATTCCACCCACAACTGCAAAAATGATAAGTGCTGCAAGTACTACCATATGGTCTCCCTTCCGAAACATCCGTCGGTTTCAAAAAACATTGTAATTATTCGTTCGAAAATAAACGAAAAATAATTGGTTGCTATCATTATAACAAAATTGTCAGATAAGTCAATACATAAATCAGCTATTGTTTACGCTACAGCGTGGTCAGGCTGCTGGTCAGACGCAAGCTTGACACCTCGATGTCAAGCTATGCGCCATAGTGTTAATTATTGAGTGAATTACAGCCCCTGCCTCGTAGAGGCATTTTAAATGGGCTGTAATCGTTGCTGGTCACGAAATCATGCGTCAGCCAGCATCAGCACATGCTTCACAATTGATTTAATTACATTAACCGCGGTTTCCATGCCCTCCACTGATATGTGCTCAAATGGACCATGGAAGCCGTAGCCGCCGGTACCGAGGTTTGGACAAGGAAGTCCCATGAAGGATAAACGTGCACCGTCTGTACCGCCGCGGACAGGGCGTGAGAACGGCTTTAAACCGTTTTCCTCTATGGCGGCCTTGGCCAGATCGATAATGTACATATTGTCCTTTATGATTGAAAGCATATTCTCGTAGGAATGGGTGATAGTAAGAGAAACAGTGCCCTCACCATATTTTTTGTTCATCTCTATCTCAAGAGAGCGGAGAGAATCAAGCCTTTTGGCAAAAATAGCCTTGTCGTGGTCACGCACAATATATGACAGATGAGCCGAAGCTACATCACCGCTCATATTGCACAGATGGTAAAAGCCTTCTCTGCCCTCGGTGGTGGCAGGAGTCTCGTTTGCAGGCAGCGCTGCGGCAATTTCGCAGCCGACCAAAGCAGCATTGACCATGATATCCTTTGCCTCGCCCGGATGCACGTTGACGCCCTTTATGGTAAACTCAGCGCTTGCGGCATTAAAGTTCTCATAGGCCACCTCGCCCTCGTAATCACCGTCCACGGTGTAGGCAAAATCGGCCTCAAAATAGTCCAGATCAAACAAATCCGCACCCTTTCCGACCTCCTCATCCGGGGTAAAGCCAACCCAGATATCGCCGTGAGGAGTACCCTCTGCGATAATCTGCTCTAAGGCAGTCATAATTTCAGCCACACCGGCTTTATCATCGGCACCAAGCAAGGTAGTGCCGTCGGTGGTGATGAGAGTGCGTCCGGCGAGGTCTTTAAGCTCAGGAAAATCGCTTACACGCAGATAATCTCCGGAGCCTCTAAGTAGCACATCGCTTCCGTCATAGTGGCGCAGAAGCTGTGGCTTGACATTTTCCCCGGAAAAATCAGGTGCGGTATCCATATGTGCAATAAATCCAACTGCCTTTTTATGCTCCATGCCGGCAGTGGCAGGCAGCAGACCATACACGTAGCAGTGGTCAGTAAGCACAACCTTAGATAAGCCAAGATCCTTAAGCTCGGACTCAAGCTCCCTTGCGAGGGCAAATTCCCTGTCGCTGCTTGGTATATTATCACTGTCTTCATCTGATGTGGTGTGATAGCCCACATATTTTAATAATCTTTCTTCAACCTTCATTATCTGTAAATCCTTTCTGAGAGACCTTTAATGGAAAACGGGTATAAAAAGTCTCTTTATATAGAAAATAATATAGCTTAAAACGGTGTAAAATCAACTGTTTTACAAAAAATCTAAAAAAAATTTAAAAAAATTAAAAAAAAGTGTTGCATTTCTATAAACTATACTATATAATAAATTTCGCGTTAAGGAAAACGCAAACAAAATTAAAAAACGCGCCTCTAGCTCATTTGGTAGAGCACCTGACTCTTAATCAGGGTGTGCAGGGTTCGAGCCCCTGGAGGCGCACTCAAAGGTACCGGTTTTATGGACGTATGAGCCATAGGGTTGGTGCTTTTTTATTGCATAATTTTCGGGTAGTCTAATAGTCCCATAAAAAGTGAAATTAATATTGAAATTTTGAAATAAAGAGTTTATACTGTTGAATAGGACAAAAGTAACATTTGGGAAGATGTTTTGGTCGGAGTAAAATATGATGAACACAGCAGACAAATATTCAACAGACAATATAGCAGACAACGAAATGATAATCGCAGTAGATTATGTGGTGAATAAGGATTATGACCGTGCGGTTGAGCGTATAAAGAAAGCACTTGTGCGCTTAAAGAGCACAGGCCACGTGGAAAAATATGCAGAGTATCTCAATATTCTGGGATTGGTCTATGAGCTGGAAAATGATGAGGCAAATGCCTTTGAATGTTATCTGGAGAGTCTTGCCACGGCGGAGCTTATCCGATCGAGAGATCTTAAGGCTATGGTTTACAGCAATATAGGTTCAAGCTATAGCAAGATGGGAAGAGATGAGGAAGCGCAGAGATATTTCAATGATGCCAGGGACGAATATGACAGTTCTTCAGAAAAATCTGAAGAATGTCATAAAAGCTGGGTTATGTTTGACTATATAAATCATGCGATTAACGACAGATATGTCGCATTATCTTGAAGCAATAAGCTTGCAGATAGGGTTTCCGGCAGCAGAGAATTTCTCCTCGTATTCTGTCATGATGTTGCCCTCGTTCATCACAGCATCATGATGCAGGTCGCGTGTACTGGCGTCGAGGTGCCATTTATCGGAGCCTTCAATCTCTTCCAGAGAGAAGGTGAAGAGATCCTGGTTGTCAGTCTTGAACTCTATGCGACCGTCAGGTGCGAGAAACAAATCATATCTGGCCAGAAATTCGCTTGATGTGAGTCGTCTTCTTGCATGCCTGTCCTTCGGCCATGGATCGGAAAAGTTCAGGTAAATGCGGTCAACCTCATTACTGTCAAAAATATCCGGAAGAGTTGCGGCATCAATGCACAGGAAGTGCACGTTTGGCAGCTCGTCCTCCTGCATCTTTTGTACGGCACGAAGCAGTACACTGGTGTAGCGCTCGATGCCCACATAGTTAATCTCGGGATGAAGCCTTGCCAGATCCATCAGAAATCTGCCCTTTCCCATACCAACCTCTATATGAATCGGATTTTCGTTTCCTAAAAAATCATGCCATTTTCCTTTTAATTCTACAGGCTCCTTTATGCAATAAGGGCTGTTGTCGATGACTTCACCGGCGCCCGGGATATTTCTAAGTCTCATGTGAATCTCCTTATAAAACGTAAAATTTTATATAGATAATACCCTACAATTGTGCGGGTGTCAAAATAAAATGGCAAAATACGTTGCACATGCCCTTGATAACATGTTTTTCATACATTATAATCATAAATGAGTGGCAAAATACCTTTTGACCCTCATATCATAGTATATTTTAGATTATGGTACTGAACAGTTACTCAAATTTTAGAATCAACAGGAACAGATATGAAGCATAAAATTATAAATTTAAAAAAAACAGGAATACTAATAATGGCAGTGTTTGCTATGGTCACGACGCTTTGTGCGAGACCGCTTGTGGCATTTGCGGATGGTGATGACACGTACTGGCCGGAGGGACCGCAGATAAATTCACCGTGCGCCGTGGTGATGGAGGTCAATACAGGTACGGTGCTATATGAGAAAAATTCACACGAAAAGCATTATCCTGCAAGTATCACAAAGATTCTCACCACATATCTGGCTATACTCAACTGCAAGATGGATGAGAAGGTTACATTCTCAAAAGAGGCGGTGAAGGAGAGCAGTGATGGTTCGTCGAGCATCAAGAGGGATGTGGGCGAGGAGATGACCATGGAGCAGACACTATATGGAGTTATGCTTGAGTCGGCAAACGAGTGCGCATATGCTGCAGCAGAGCATACAGGCAAAAAGCTTGGGGGAGATTACAGCACATTTATTGATCTGATGAACAAGGAAGCCAAAGAATTAGGCTGTACAGATACACATTTCAACAATGCAAATGGTCTGCCAGATGAAAATCACTGGACAAGCGCATACGATATGGGGCTTATCGCGTGTGCGGCATACAGGAATGACGAGTTTCGAAAGATTACAGGCACAAAGACCTATATCATACCACCTACAAACAAGCATACCGAGGATACCCCGCTGTACAATCATCATGCGATGCTGCATCCATTTAAGTCGTATTCACAGTTTGTAAATCAGGATTGTACCGGCGGCAAGACCGGCTACACTTCAGTGGCTAACAGCACGCTTGTCACTTATGCAGAGAAGGATGGCCTGACGCTGTGCGTGGTTATTATGAATGCGCAGTCGCCTGACCAGTATGCAGACACAAACACGCTGCTCAATTACTATTTCAGTAACTTCAAGGCACTAAGCATAGCTGAAAATGAAAACAGCGCAGCAGCTGATGATACACCGGATCTGGGTGTGATGAATGAGCACGGCATGTATGCAAAGGTATCGGAAAATTATGTTGTTTTGCCAAACAACGCAGATTTTTCAAGTGTTAAAAGGGAAGCGGCAGACATGAAGTCTGACAACGCGGATGCTCTTGCTACTGTCAGATACAAGTACGGGGATCATGTGGTAGGCTGTGTGGATCTGCTGAAATCCGGAGCCAAGGTAGATCTGTCGTATTTTGATGAGGACAGCAGACAGAACAGGGACAGTGATATAATAAGGATAAAGCCGGTATATTTCCTATGGGTGCTTATATTTATCGCAGTGGTTATTTTGAGCATTTTCATGCTTAGAAGAGTGTCAGACAATATCTACGTGCTGAAACACAGATGGAGCATGAAGAAGAAGCAGCGTGAGCGCTTCAGGGAGCACAAGCTTGAGAGAAAACGGCGCAGAAGGAGAGACAATCTGAAGTTCAGCGGACGACACAAATATTAGTATTTTTTATGACATTATAGATGGAGGCAGAAATGAGTGATGAAAGATGCGCCCTCGTGCTTGAAGGCGGAGCCATGAGAGGCATGTACACAGCCGGAGTACTCGATTGTTTTATGGATCATGATATTAGCTTTGATGCTGTTATCGGGGTTTCAGCGGGAGCACTTTTTGGAGTGAATCTGCTGTCAAAGCAGCGCGGCAGGGTTATACGATACAATAAAAGGTTTAACAGTGACAAAAATTATATGGGTATCAGGCCACTGCTTCGTGAGAAAAACATAGTGAGCACGAAATATGCCTACGATACAGTACCAAGAGAGCTTGACCCGTTTGATGATGAGGAATACAAGAAGTCGGATATTCCTTTTTATGCGGTTGTGACGAATATCAGGACTGGTAAGCCTGAATATGTGCAGATAAAGAGCGTCTTTGAACAGATGGATGTGCTCAGGGCATCGGGCTCCATGCCTGTAGTGTCAAAGCCAGTGAAGCTGGGGCATGAGTGGTATCTGGATGGTGCGGTGACGGACAGCATCCCATATGAGCATATGCTTGATATGGGCTATGACAGAGTGGTTGTCGTGCTGACAAAGCCTGCCGATTATGTAAAAAAGCCTATGCCAAGACTTTTTACATCTGTATACAAAAAGCGTTTTCCGAGGTTCTATGAGGCGTTTTCAAACAGATATATTATGTATAATGCACAGCTTGAGCATTTAAAGGAGCTTGAAAGGCAGGGCGTTGCCAAGGTGCTAAGGCCGTCGGAGCACATTAAAATAAGCAAGGTGGAGAAGAATCCGGATAAGCTGGAGAGTCTGTACCAGCTTGGTATACGTGATGCGGAGAAATTTCTGGAAGGATGATTACGGCAGGGTGACACCGGACAATAAGGTCATCGCTCACACCACAATGTGATATGATGTATGGAGAATCGGTAATGAATATACAACAGGTACAAAGCCTCATAGCTGAGGCCATGGAAAAGCACAACGGAATAGTGAAAAAGGAAGAGCTCACGAAGCTTGGAATAGACTACAGACGCATTGATGCGCTTGTTAAGGATGGAAAGCTTTCACGCGTCAGAAACGGCTATTACACAGACCGTGTGGAGGGCTTTTCTGAGGACGCGCTCGTCGCAGCGCTCTTTCCGGATGCAATGCTTTGCATGGAAAGTGCACTATATGCCTATGGCTATATAAAGGAAAAGCCTTACGGATGGACGCTTGCTGTGGACAAAAATACATCAAAATCACGCTTTAAGATGGACTATCCAAGAATTATCCCGTTTTATACGGAGCCGGATGCGCTTATGCTTGGTGCCTCAACCATTGAGCTTGGCGGTAATACCTTTGGCATTTATGATAAGGAGCGTGTGATATGCGACTGCTTAAAGTATGAGACGAGGATGGACCGCAATGATTTCAAGGCAGCCATACAGTCGTACATAGCTGATCCGGATAAGGATATTTCCGTGCTCATGGATTACGCAAGGGCGAGGCGTGTAGTGAAGAAGGTGCAAAGCTTCATAGGAGTATGGTTGTAGTGAGGGTAGATTTAAGACATATAAGCAATGAGAAAAAAATACCGTACAGCGATGTGTTATGGCAGTACGTGAGACAGGATTTTCTCTGGCGCATAAATAATGCCGGTCTGGGAAAGGTGCTGTGGCTTCAAAAGCCGTATTTTGCAACAGGAGAAAAGCTCGCATTTTATTATGTGTATGGCAGCCCAGGCGGCAGGGCAGAGGACAACGGTACACCGTTTGATGTACTGCGCAATATCATCATAGGCAACGCAGGGCTTAACAGCCACAGTGATGTGGTATGGACGGATGCAGCAGCATCTAAGCTGGCTGCAGCGCTATCAGGCAATGCACCGGATGGCAGTGATATACAGCCGCTTATACACACGTGGAATCTAAGCGCTATGTGTGATGGTGAGGAAGTGCCGTTTGCAGTGAGGCTGGAGCGGCTAAATGAAGCGGATGCAGGAGTTCCCACGACTAAAAATATTGTTTTTATGAACAGCTTCTACGGAGATGCCGATATCTGTATTTTTTCCCCTGAGTCCAGGCTCGGAGAACAGCTGTTTGAGATAATGGACAGACTTGAGCTGGTTAGTGACATGAAACCTTTTGGAGTTGCATATGAGATACTTAAGAGGTATTCTGTCAGTGGAAGGCAGATAATTGATATTTTTAAGGTAAAGGCGGAAAAAAAGCCGAAAGCAGTGAGCATGCACAGGCTTGAGCAGGTGTATGGCTATCGCAGCTATGCGTATATGAAAAAGCGCTGGGAGCAGTATTGTAAGAGGCTGACAGGACATCAGAAAGAATATGTGAATGCCGGCTGGGAGGAGACGCTTGATTTGATACTCGATTTCCTCACGCCGGTCTGGAGTGCATTCTGCAATGATGAAATATTTTATGACGACTGGATGCCGGAGCTTGGAAGATTTCTGGGCTAAAAAGGATATATAGGTACTTAAATGGAAAAAGAACTGATAAATAATTCACAATCAAATATTTATCCGTTTCACATGCCGGGGCATAAGCGCCGCGGCAGTGATATAGGTGCAGGGCTGGACCCGTATGCTATTGATATCACAGAGATAGATAATTTTGACAATCTGCACCACGCTGAGGGCATTATAAAGGATGCACAGGCTGAGGCGGCGGCACTTTACGGTGCAAAGCGTGCATATTTTCTCATAAACGGAAGCACCTGCGGCATACTGGCGGCAATCTCTGCGGCCACAAAAAGGGGAGACAAGGTGCTTATAGCGAGGAACTGTCACAAGGCGGTGTATCATGCACTTTACCTAAGACAGCTTCACCCGGTGTTTACATATCCTGAAATTACAAGGACAGGGCTGCAGGGACAGATAACCGAGGCACAGATAAGGGAGGCCTTTGATGAAAATCCGGACATAAAGGTGGTCGTGATAACCTCGCCTACATACGATGGTGTGGTTTCCGATGTGGAGGCAATCGCCTCTGTGGCACATGCGCATGGCGCTTTGCTCATAGTTGACGAGGCACATGGCGCACACTTTGGCTTTGGAGGAGGCTTCCCTCAAAATGCCATAGCGCTCGGGGCAGATGCAGTCATAGTGAGCCTGCACAAGACGCTTCCGGCATTTACACAGACGGCACTTTTGCTGTTGGGTGGGATGCGAGAAGCTGCAGTGGAGAAATTTCTCGGTATTTATGAGACAAGCTCGCCGTCATATGTGCTTATGACAGGCATAGAGCGCTGCATACACTATGTGCGCGATAACAAAGAGACAGCCTTTGCACAGCTTAGGAGCAGGCTTGACAGATTTTATCAGAAGGTCAGCGGACTTTCGCATCTGAGCGTGGTCAGAAAAAGTGATTTTTCTGCTGACGAGGCATATGATTTTGACGAGTCAAAAATTATTATATTTACAAAAGAGGCTATGAACGGACATACGCTGCTTGAGCTTCTGCTCAAAAAATATGAGCTGCAGCTTGAGATGGCGGCAGGCAATTATGTACTGGCTCTGGCATCTGTCATGGATACGGATGAGGGCTTTGACAGGCTTGCGGATGCTTTGCTTGAAATAGACAGCCAGCTCGAAAAATATAAGGCTGATTTTGAAGCGTTTTATGATATATTAAAACAGGAGGGTGTGGTACATCAATTTTACTTTCCGGTCAAAATGGACACAGATATATATCAAAAGCTGCCGGCCGTAATGGAAATGTATGATGCATATGATGCAGACCATCAGGCGGTCTATGCCTTTAAGGCAAGCGGAAAGGTGAGCGGCGCTTTTATAAATATATATCCACCGGGGATACCGCTTGTGGTGCCGGGAGAGATAATGAACGACAAGCTCATAGATGATGTCATAAAGGCTGTAAATTCAGCTCTTGAAGTGGAGGGGCTGTACTTTGATCCGGATGCGCATATGTGGAAGTTTGTTGCGGTGCTGTAAGCAGGCGGTAATTAACACCATGGCCACGCAGCATGACAAGTAACAGTTTGACATAGCAAACAATCATATTTATACTAATTACAATATAAGAGGTTTACAGATGGGTAAGATTTTCTGCGTGATGGGAAAAAGCGCATCAGGCAAGGACACTATATACAACAAAATACTGCAGGATGATTCCCTCATGCTTAGCAGGATTATCCCGTATACCACTCGCCCGATAAGGGACGGAGAGACACGGGATAAGGACTATCATTTCTGCAATGAAGAGGATGTAAAAAGGCTCAGTGCACAGGGGCGCATCATAGAGCTTCGCGAGTACAATACGGTGTACGGTGTGTGGAAATATTTCACGGTAAACGATGATGATATAGACCTTCGTTGCAAAAGCTATCTGACGGTCGGAACACTCGAGTCCTACACAAAGATACGCGATTATTTTGGCAGTGACAAGGTGCTGCCAATCTATGTGGAGGTGGAGGACGGCGCCCGTCTGATACGCGCCATTCACCGGGAAAAGGGGCAGCAGGTGCCTAAATATGAGGAGATGTGCCGCCGCTTTCTGGCAGACGCGGCAGATTTTTCCGAGGAGAAGCTGCATGAGGCGGGTATCACACGACGCTTCATAAATGATGATATGGACACTGTGCTTGCCGAGATTTCAGCATACATACGACAGAACTCCTAATTGCAGAGTAAGATAATGGCTACGGCTTGCACATAAGTGTAACATGAAACGAATAAGGAGGCAGCCTCATGGCAGTCAGAGTAAATGAAGTAAATCAGGTGACGCAGGTTCCTGATGCACAAAAAACACAGGCCGGAGACGGCTCATTCAAATTCACACTGGCCAGCGCCATAACAGACGCTGATCTCCAGGCAAAGGTAGATGCACTGATGCAGGATATCACAGCACAGGGCAACAGGATAGCCGAGCATATGGATATCAGGGATATGAAGAGATATCGCGGGCTCATAAAGGATTTTTTAAATGAGGTGGTCTACAGATCCCATAAATTTTCCAGAGAAAATTTCCTCGACAGGAGAGGAAGGCACAGAGTTTATGGTATAATAAGACTGATAGACAGCAATCTGGACGAGCTGGCATCAGAGCTGGTGGAGGATGAGAAGGATCATCTGTCCATACTTGCAAGAATAGGAGAGATACGTGGACTGTTGCTTGATATACTCACGTAGGAGATAAAAGCTATAACAGTTCATTTAAAGACTAAAACGGAGGCAGCAGCTATGGCAGGATTTAAGGATATAGTAGGAAATGAGCAGATAATAGAGCATCTGCAAAATGCCATATCAATGGGAAAGGTCTCACATGCATATATAATAAACGGACCACAGTTGTCCGGCAAGATGATGATAGCCGAGGCATTTGCCAGGGCACTGCAGTGTGAGAGTAAGGGCACAGACGGTTGTGGAGAGTGCAAATCGTGCCATCAGGCAGATGACCACAATCATCCTGATATCATATACGTCAGTCATGAAAAGCCCAACAATATATCGGTTGACGACATCAGGACACAGCTCAACAACGATATAGTGATAAAGCCGTACAGCAGCAAATACAAGATTTACATTGTTGATGAGGCTGAAAAAATGAACCAGCAGGCGCAGAACGCACTTTTAAAGACAATCGAGGAGCCGCCGGCATATGCGGTCATCATGCTTCTTACCACCAATGC
The DNA here is from genome assembly GCA_900546625.1 of uncultured Lachnobacterium sp. Taxonomy (GTDB): domain Bacteria; phylum Bacillota; class Clostridia; order Lachnospirales; family Lachnospiraceae; genus Roseburia. The sequence continues at coordinate 28,291 of URDU01000028.1, forward strand.
AGACAGCTTTCTGCAGACCATCAGGTCGCGCTGCATCACACTCAATATGAAGTCGGTAAAGGACGAGGTGATAAAGGCATATCTGATGAACGAAAAGCATATTCCGGATTATCAGGCAGACATCAGTGCCGCATTTGCGCAGGGCATCGTGGGAAAAGCAGTTAAGCTCGCCTCATCGGACGAGTTCAACGAGCTAAAGGAGTCGGCACTGTCGCTTATAAAGCGCCTCGATGACATAGATTTGTACGAGCTGGGCGCAGCAGTAAAGCAGATAGCTGAGTACAAGCTTAAGGTGCAGGATTATTTTGACCTGATTATGGTGTGGTACAGAGATGTGCTGTATATGAAGGCAACAAACGATGTTAACGGACTCATATTCAAGGATGAGGTCTATGATATAAAGAAACAGGCAGCAAGGCATTCCTACCATGGAATCGAGGCGATACTTGAGGCGCTTGAGAAGGCGAAGATACGAATTAACGCAAACGTCAATTTTGACCTCGTAATTGAGCTGCTGCTTATGACCATAAAGGAGAACTAATCACATGACAAAAATAGTTGGTATAAGATTCAGGACAGCAGGCAAAATATATTACTTTGACCCGGCTGATTTCGACCTTGACATGGCAATGCATGTTATCGTGGAGACAGCAAGAGGCATAGAGATGGGAACTGTCCTCATTCCACCGAAGGAGGTGGAGGATGACCAGGTGGTTTCACCGCTTAAGCCTGTCATCAGAGTGGCAACCGACGAGGATGAGAAAACGGTTGAGAGAAATAAGGAAAAGGAAAAAGAGGCATTTGCCATCTGCAAGGAGAAAATCATCAAGCACGGCCTTGAGATGAAGCTGGTGGATGCAGAGTATACCTTTGACGGAAACAAGCTGCTGTTTTACTTTACAGCGGACGGCAGAATTGACTTCCGTGAGCTGGTAAAGGACCTGGCAGCGGTATTCCGCACGAGAATCGAGCTGCGTCAGATCGGTGTCAGGGATGAGACCAAGATGATGGGAGGCATTGGAATCTGCGGCAGACCGCTCTGCTGTCATTCCTATATGGCAGATTTTGTGCCGGTTTCCATCAAGATGGCAAAGGAGCAGAATCTCTCACTCAATCCGACCAAGATATCCGGTGTGTGCGGAAGGCTTATGTGCTGCCTCAAGTATGAGCAGGATACATATGAGTATCTGAACAGCAGAATGCCGTCGGTAGGAGAAAAGGTCAAGACACCTGAGGGAATCATCGGAGAGGTTAAGTCAGTCAGCGTGCTCAGGCAGCTCGTGCGTGTTGTTATCGACAATGGCGAGGAGAAGGAGCTTCGTGAGTACACTGTAGATGATCTGCGCTTAAAGCCACGCCAGAAAAAGGATGTAAAGCTCACAGAGGAGGAGCTTCGCGAGCTCAAGGATCTCGAGGACAACGGAGACGAGACGATGGAGGATGAGCCTCAGGAGAAACCACAGAGAAACCGTGGACGCCGCGACAACCGCGATTATAGAGAAAACCGCGACAATAGAGAAAATCGTGACTATCGTGATTACAGGGACAACAAAAATGAATATCGCGAGCGCCGCGACAAGCGTGACAACAGAGAAAGACGTCCGTACAGGGCGGACATAGAGGCTGCGGAAGCTTCTGCAAATGAAGTAAATGAAGCAAATGCTGCAAATGCCGGCAGAGAAAACAAGGATGGCTACAAAAAGCCGTACAAGGGCGGCAAGAACAGGCCAAACAAGCAGAAATACAACCGCAACAAGGATTACAAGAACAAAAATTATAACAAAGATTACAATAAGGACTATAGCAGGGACAAAGACCATGGAAGCACTGATACACAGTAATGAGCGCCTCGACGATTTGTGCCGCAAGGGCTACAGGCTCATACAGGATCCAAAGCTGTTCTGCTTCGGCATAGACGCCGTGCTTTTATCTGACTATGCAAAGGTAAAGCGCGGCGAGCGTGCTGTGGATTTGTGCACCGGAAACGGTGTGATTCCGATACTTCTTGAGGCAAAGAATAGCGGAGAGCATTACAGCGGGCTTGAGCTTCAGCCGCAGTGCGCAGACCTCGCAAGAAGAAGTGTGAAATATAATCATCTCGAGGACAAGGTGACCATAGAAGAGGGCGATGTGTGCAATGCATCAGAGATTTTCGGGCGCGAGTCCGTGGAGGTGGTGACGGTAAATCCGCCGTATATGATAGGTCAGCACGGCATCAAAAATGCAGACGATGCCATGACGATAGCGCGCCACGAGGTCAGGTGTACACTTGACGATATAGTCAGGGAGAGCGCAAAAATGCTCAAATTCAACGGGCGTTTTTACATGGTTCACAGACCATTCAGGCTGGCAGAGATCTTTAGCACGATGATGAAATATCATATCGAGCCAAAGCGCATGCGTCTTGTACATCCCTACGCGGACAGGGAGCCAAACATGGTGCTTATAGAGGGACTCAAGGGCGGCAAAAGCCGTATCACCATAGAAAAACCGCTGGTTGTATACAAGGAGCCTAATGTATACACGGATGAGATATATGAGATATACGGAGATAAGCCCCGGAATAACGGAAAATAACAGGAGAATCATATGACAGGAACACTGTATCTGTGCGCAACTCCGATAGGAAATCTGGAGGATATCACATTCCGTGTGCTGCGCACACTTAAGGAGGTAGACCTCATCGCAGCGGAGGATACGAGAAACTCCATAAAGCTGCTCAATCATTTTGAGATAAAGACACCCATGACGAGCTATCATGAGTTTAACAAGATAGATAAAGCCTACCAGCTTGTAGCAAAGCTTAAGGAGGGCAAAAATATAGCCCTCATCACCGATGCAGGAACACCCGGCATTTCTGACCCGGGTGAGGATATTGTGCGCATCTGCTACGAGGAGGGCGTGCCTGTGACCTCGCTTCCCGGGGCAGCAGCGTGCATTACAGCGCTCACTATGTCGGGCAGGCCGACCAGGAGGTTTGCGTTTGAGGCATTTTTGCCGAGGGATAAAAAGGAACGCGCGCGCGTCATTGAGGAGCTTAAAAACGAGACCCGGACAATCATCATCTACGAAGCGCCTCATCATCTTATAAAGACAGTCACAGAGCTTTACAATGCGCTCGGAGACAGAGAGCTTACCGTGTGCAGGGAGCTTACGAAAAAGCACGAGGAAAAGGTGCAGACTACATTTTCGGAGCTTTTGGAGCGTTCAAGGACGAAAGAGCCAAGAGGCGAGTATGTGCTTGTAATCTGTGGCAGAAATGTGGCTGAAATAGCAAAGGAGCAGCAGGAAAGCTGGGAAGCCATGCCGCTTGAAGAGCATATGGTACACTATGAGTCACAGGGCATCGACAGGAAGGAAGCCATGAAGCTTGTGGCAAAGGACAGAGGTGTCAGCAAGAGGGATATATACAAACAGCTTCTGTAAGCTGACAATAATACATTCTGCAGCAAATAGTTAGGATTGGATATGAACGATATAAAACATGACATAAAAAAACGACATAAAAACCTGACAGAGTTCAGATACATCGCAATTGGCTTTTTTCTGATAATATTATCAGGGGCTATAATGCTCAGCCTTCCGTTTTCTTCAAGAGACGGACAGTGGACCAATTTTCTGGACTCATTTTTTACGGCAACAAGCGCAACCTGCGTGACAGGTCTTGTTGTGTTTGACACCTTCACACACTGGAGCATCATAGGACAGCTCGTGATTCTCGTGTTGATACAGATAGGCGGCATGGGTTTCATCTCAATCGGTGTGGCATTTTCCATGCTTCTGCACAAAAAAATCGGACTTAGACAGAGGGATTTGATGCAGGAGAGCGTCAATGCACTCGAGATTGGTGGAATAGTAAGGCTTTTCAGCGTGATAATAAGGGGAACCTTCCTTATCGAAGGCATAGGAGCGGTGCTTTTAGCAATCCGCTTCATACCGGATTTTGGCATATTAAGAGGCATATATTTCTCGGTGTTCCACTCGATATCTGCATTTTGCAATGCGGGCTTTGACCTGATGGGCATCAACGAGGAGTACTCATCGTTTACAAAATATGTCGCAGATCCGTTAGTCAATATCACAATTATGCTGCTTATCATCATAGGTGGTATCGGTTTTACCATATGGAATGAGGTCAGAATCAAAAAGCTTAAGTTTAGCAGATACTCGCTCCACGCCAAGATAGTAATATCAACCACACTGATACTTGTCTTCGGCGGCGGACTGTTTATGTATATTTTTGAAAAAAGTAATACCATAGCAGGCATGGACACACCGTGTGCCATATTTGCATCGTTATTCGGTTCGGTTACGGCGAGAACGGCAGGCTTTAATACAGTAGACACAGCAGTACTGACACCGGAGAGCAAGCTTTTGACTATAGTGCTCATGTTCATCGGAGGAAGCCCGGGCTCGACAGCCGGCGGAATCAAAACCACAACCATGGCGGTCATGATAATCTATATTGTTTCGTATCTGAGAGGAAGCAACGGCTGCAATGTGTTTGGCAGGAAAATAAGCAGTGAGGTAATCAAAAAGGCCGGAATGGTGCTTATCATCAATCTGGTGCTTGGACTTACAGCGGTGATAGCTATACTTGCCACATCCAATATGAAGATGGACGATGTACTGTTTGAGGTATACTCTGCAATCAGTACGGTCGGCATGACAACAGGCATCACAAGAGATTTAAATACAGTAGGACGCATAATTATCATAATTATGATGTATTGTGGAAGAATCGGAAGCATGACCTTTGTGCTTTCGTTTGTGCATAGACCGGATAAAGCCAATATAGAGCTTCCGGAGGAAAAAGTTATCATAGGATAAGGAGAAACGCAATGAAATCAATTTTAATTATTGGAATGGGTAAATTCGGACACCATCTGTGTGCGGATTTGATAAAAAACGGAAATGACATTATGGTGATGGACAAGGACGAGGCCAAGGTCAGGGATTTAATCTATGACGTGACCAAGGTGCAGATAGGTGACTGTACCGACCCACAGGTAGTAAAAGCACTCGGAATCAACAATTTCGATTTGATTTTTGTATGCATCGGCACCAATTTCCAGAGCTCGCTTGAGATAACAAGTCTCGTGAAGGAGATGGGCGGAAAATACGTCATCAGCAAGGCAAACAGGGATGTGCATGCCAAGTTCCTGCTTCGAAACGGTGCGGATGAGGTTATCTACCCTGACCGCGACATGGCAGAGAGAGTGGCAAAGAAATACAGCGCCAACCATGTGCTTGATTATGTGGCATTAAACGATGATTACTCAATCTACGAGATAAATCCACCTGAAGGCTGGGTAGGAAAGAGCATCAGGGAAAATAATGTGCGCCAGAAATACAATGTAAATATCGTTACAGTAAAGGAAGCCGGAAAGAATCGCGTGCTTCCGCTGCCGGACTACGTGTTCAAGGCAGACGATGCAGTGATGGTGCTTGGACTGAATGCAGATGTGGACAAGCTGGTGCGAAAGCTATAAAAGTGTGGCTCAAAAAATAATAGGCAGCAATTTAAAGAAGAAAAGAAGAAAGGATGGATACATATGGGTAACAATGACAGCAATGTAGAAACATTTTTGCAGTGGATAAAGGCTTCGGACAATATTGTATTTTTCGGCGGAGCAGGTGTATCAACCGAGAGTGGCATACCTGATTTCAGAAGCGTTGACGGACTTTACAATCAGAAGTATGACTACCCGCCAGAGACCATCCTGAGCCATACATTTTACAGGAAGCATCCGCAGGAGTTTTACCGATTCTACCGTGACAAGATGCTCTGCCTTGATGCAGAGCCGAACATCACGCATTACAAGCTGGCAGAGCTTGAAAAAGCAGGAAAGCTTAAGGGTGTTGTGACGCAGAACATAGACGGACTGCACCAGAAGGCAGGCAGCAAAAATGTGATGGAACTGCACGGCAGTGTGCTGAGAAATTACTGTGAGAGGTGCTTGCAGTTTGTAAGCGCAGAGGAAATCCTCCATTCAACAGGCGTGCCAAAATGCCCAAAGTGCGGCGGTCCGGTAAAGCCTGATGTTGTATTGTACGAGGAGGGCTTAAATCAGAAAACGCTTGAGGATGCAATCTACTACATCAGTCATGCCGATGTGCTCATAGTAGGCGGTACATCACTTGCGGTATATCCGGCGGCAGGCCTCATAGACTATTACAACGGAAATAAGCTCGTGCTTATCAACAAGTCCACCACACCGATGGACGCAAGAGCAGACCTTCTGATACAGCAGGGACTGGGCTCGGTATTTGAGCAGATAGAGGTGTAGTCAGATTACGGGAATGCGTAGCATGTAGTAATCGGATTAATCATAAATGAGGGGCAAAATACCTTTTGACCCTCATATCATAGTATTATATAATATGGCAGATATAGGTAGAGAAGGAATATAGAATGGATAAATACGCAGTAGGAGATATCGTAAAACTGAAAAAACCGCATCCGTGCGGCAGCAGCGAGTGGGAAATCATGCGTGTCGGCGCAGACTTCCGCCTGAAATGTATGGGCTGCGGGCATCAGGTTATGGTGCCGAGAAAGCTGGTCGAGAAAAATGACCGAGGCCTCACGTCCCGGCCTAATAAAAAATAAAGAAAAAATGCAAAAACCCCTTGAAAAGTGCCACGATTCATGTTATTATCTAGACTCGTGATATAAAATTCCTTGCTCATAATCAGATTTATGAGCCAGAGACCAAAAGGAGGTAACATTCGCATGAACAAATATGAATTAGCACTCGTCGTTAGTGCAAAGATCGAGGATGATGCGAGAACAGCAGTAGTCGAGAAGGCAAAAGAGTACATCACACGTGCCGGCGGTACTGTTACAGAAGTTGAGGAGGCTGGTAAGAAGAGATTAGCTTACGAGATTCAGCACATGACTGAGGCCTTTTATTACTTCATCCAGTTCGATGCTGAGGGAACAGTCCCAGCAGAAATCGAGCAGGACGTTCGTATCATGGACAATGTTCTTCGTTTCTTATGCGTTAGAAAAGACGAGGCATAGTATAAGAAAATAGGAGATTGTATTATGAACAAAGTAATACTTATGGGTAGATTAACCAGAGACGCAGAAATCCGCTATGCCCAGGGGGACAACTCACTTGCAATAGCAAGATTTTCACTTGCGGTAGACAGACGATACAGCAAGAATGCAGAGGAGCAGTCAACGGATTTCATCAACTGCGTAGCTTTTGGAAAGATAGCAGAATTTTTTGAGAGATTTGGCCGTAAAGGAACAAAATTTGTTGTTGAAGGCCGAATCCAGACCGGCAGCTATACAAACAAGGACGGACAGAAGGTATACACCACTGACGTCGTGGTTGAGAATGCAGAGTTTGCAGAGTCTAAATCAGCCGCATCAGGAAATGCAGGCGGATTTGCACCGGCAGACAGACCTGCACCTAGCCAGGCTGCTGGGGATGGCTTCATGAACATTCCGGACGGAATCGACGAGGAGCTTCCATTCAATTAGTAGTGTCCACGAGGACAAATATTCAAGGAGGTAACAAAAATGGCTTACAATAAATCAGCTGATGGTTCATCAATGAAGAGAAGACCAATGCGTAGAAGAAAAAAAGTCTGCGTATTCTGTGGAAAAGACAATGTCATTGATTACAAAGATACAAACAAATTAAAGAGATACATCTCTGAGAGAGGAAAAATCCTTCCACGCCGTATCACAGGAAACTGTGCAAAGCACCAGAGAGCTCTTACAGTAGCAATCAAGAGAGCACGTCATCTTGCTCTTATGCCATACGTTTGCGAATAAGATAAATGTATGATAGGGGGCTGTCGCTTTAACGATTAATAAATCGTGAAGCGGCAGCTTCATTTTTGCTG
>URDU01000029.1 GCA_900546625.1 uncultured Lachnobacterium sp.
GACCTTTTGCAGAAGGCGGGCATGGTATTTTTTCACATCCTGTTTTGACAGAGATTGGAAACAAATATGGAAAAACCGCAGCACAGGTAGCGTTACGTTGGAATGTGGACAGAGGTGTTGTAATAATTCCGAAATCGGTTCATAAGGAAAGAATGGAGCAGAATATGGATATATGGAACTTTAAGTTGAACGAAGAAGATATGCGAAAAATAGCGGCACTTGATACAGGAAAAAGTGAGATCAATAATCACTTTGATCCTGAATATGTAAAACGCATTCATACAGTGAAAGCGCATGAGTAGTTGATATGCAGAATATTATGTATATATTTGACATATGCCAATGCAACCATATATAATTGTTTGTATCTGTGAGATTAGTACAACTATTTTAAATTAACTACACCATATCACTTGCCTATTTTCCCGATAGCACATGTCAAAAATCCTCAGCGTAGCCCGCTACGCCTACGTTTTTTGACACGCACTCTCGAAAAAATATTCTGCGTGAATGGTCTAGTTATTTAGAAATAGTTGTACTAGTATATTAATTGGGATAATAATCAGTAATCAAGGGGTATAAAAGATACATGAAAACAATAGAATTTGATACACATTTCTACAAAAAGCTGTGGACACTCATGGTCCCGATAATGGTGCAGAATCTGATGCTGGCGCTGGTGGCGGTGGCTGATGCCTTTATGCTTGGAGGACTGGACCAGAACTATATGTCAGCAGTCTCGCTTGCCACACAGATACAGTTCATCCAGAACATGTTTCTGTCAGCGGCGACAGCGGGCCTTGCAATACTCGGAGCGCAGTATTGGGGCAAGCAGGATATAAAGGCGCTCGATGATATATTTGCTCTTGCAATCAGAATATGCGGTGTAGTATCGGTGATGTTTTTCGTGGCATGTGCATTCTTTCCGCGATATCTGATGCTCATTTTCACAAACGAGCCGGTGCTTATAGATTATGGTGTAAGCTATCTGAAAATAGCCTCTTTTTCATATCTGTTGACAGGCTTTTCGCAGTGTTATATAGTCATGATGAAGATATCAGAGCATGCAGGGACTGCGGCGGCAGTCAGCTCGATTACAGTGCTAATAAATATCGTGCTGAATGCCGTGTTTATCTATGGTGCATTTGGCATCGAGAGCATGAATGTGAGGGGAGCGGCACTTGCCACGCTCATATCAAGAGTGCTGGAGCTTATGCTTTCAATCACATTTTCTTACAGACCGGGATATATCAGGCTTAAAATCAGAGAGCTTTTTGTGAGAAACAAGGAGCTGTCAGCAGATTTCATGAAATGCTCCGGACCGATTCTCGGGGCGAGCCTTGTATGGGGCATAGGCTTTACATCGTACTCTACATTTATGGGACACATGGGAACAGACGCGGCAGCAGCCAACTCAGTCGCAGCGGTTGTGCGTGATATCATATGCTGTCTCAGTGCAGGTATATCAAGCGCTGCAGGCATCATGATAGGAAATGAGCTGGGCGCAGGAAATTTAAAGCGTGGAAAAGCATATGGTATCAGAATGGCAAAGCTGTCATTTTTGTGTGGCGCTGTTATGACAGTGCTTATGGCGGTTTCGGCACCGGTGATTTTACATTTTGTAAAGCTCACTCCGCAGGCTGCAGAGTATTTGAAGCAGTTATTCGGTGTACTCGCCCTCTACATGATTGGACGCTCGGTAAATGAAATCATCATAAACGGTGTCTTTGGTTCGGGTGGAGATACGATGTTTGATATGTACTCTCTAGCTGTTACGATGTGGGGCATAGCGATACCGCTTGCAGTTGCAGGTACGTATTTTTTGAACTGGCCGGTGGTTGTGGTGTATGCGTGCACCTGCGTGGATGAGGTAGGAAAGATTCCGTGGACACTCATACATTTTAAGAAGTACAAGTGGGTAAAGGATTTGACCAGATAAAGGAAAAGGATGAGGATAATGCAGACATTAAAGCTGTTGTTTTCTAAAATTACAGATGATGATCCTATATATGAGAAGAAGGATGTTGTGGAAAATATATTTGTGCTTCGTATGCTTTTGATATGGCACTTGCTATATACATTTGTATTCATACTCAATTGCCTGGATATATTTATTGTTGATAAGCATATTTTTGCCACAGGATATTTTTTATCATGTGTTCTGCTGGTGGTGTTTATTGCACTGCTGACGATAGTTGGACCGGATCATGCCTGTGCAAAGTATCTGTGTATTTCAGATGCCGGTTTTATAGTGCTGATAACGAGCTCATCGCTTACATATCATATGATAATAGTTGCGATGCTGCCGATTGTGATTGCAGGTGTATATTCGTCAAAGTACCTGTCAAGATTTGCATTTGTTTGTACACTTTTTAATATAGCGCTTAGCACATATGTGGGCTATTATTTTGGAGTATGTGATGCAAATATGGTATTGCTTACTACGACATCACTTAAGCATCTTCAAAAGGATGGAGTATTTTTGCTGAATGAGGTGAATAAAAATCCCGGACTTACTCTTTTTATGTATTATGTTTTTCCACGTTCACTTATAGCAACCGGATTTTACAGTGTCAGCAATGGTGTTAACAAAATGCTTCGAAGAACAATGGAAAAAGCGCACCGTATCAAGCGAGAGGCAGCAATGGACGATATGACAGGCCTTTACAATAAAAATAAGCTCCTAGATGACCTTGAAAAGCCACAGGAGCCTGACAGAAAGGTGGCTGTCATATATTGGGATGTAAATCAGCTTAAGTTTGTGAACGATACATACGGACATGAGAAGGGAGACCGTCTTATAGCAAAAATAGCGGGAACCATCAGACTTGCTGCAGCAAATGATAATGATAATGTTAGAACATACCGCTATGGTGGCGATGAGTTTATCATGATCATACCGGATGGTACTGAGGATGATGCGCTTAGCTTTATTGACAGATGGAATAAGCTGATGGAACCAATCCAGAAGGACAGCAAAATCCCAATTTCCGCGTCAGTAGGCTATGCCTGCGGCAGATACGCCGATATCAGTGAGATTATCTGTGTGGCAGATGAGAAAATGTATGAAAACAAGCGTGTGCGCAGGGAGTAGGGAGGTTATCGGATTAATAAAGCGAGATAACAGATTGCCTGTCAACAATCTCAACATCCATAGTTTCACACAAATTATTTTCGGACTCATTTTTTTGTATTTTTTTTAGAAGAAGCTCGGTTGCAAGCCGGGCTTTTTTTTGCACATTTTGTGATACCGATGTCAGCTTCGGTACGGTGTACTGGCATAGATTCAAATTATCATAGCCTATGACAGATAAATCAATCGGGACACGGTAACCGCCAAGACGCGCACCCTCCATGATGCCGATAGCACATATGTCGGCAGTTGTTACCGCTGCTGTGATTGGTGCCTTGCCGCTTGCAATGGCACGGCCGGCTTCGATACCGCCCTCATATGAAGGTGAATAGCTGAAAATATATTCCGGACGGAAAGGAATATGACTGTCCTCAAGTGCTTTTTTGTATCCGTTAAAACGTTTGGTGAGGACAATATTTCCCTCATAATCAGCGACAAAGGCAATCTCGGTGTGACCGTGATTTATCATATATTTGGTTGACAAATATAAGCCCTTTTCATCATCAGATATCACATTTATGAGATTAGGGTGTGAGTAATTGCTGTCAAAGGTAGCAATAGGACAGTTGGCAGCATCCATCAGCTTTTCAAGGTTTTCAGTGGAGGTGGGGAAAAGCAGAATCATCCCATCAACATTCCAGTTCTTAACCAAAGATAATATGTCAGAGCTTCTGGATACTGATTGAAGCATGGTGAAATATCCGTTTTTGTGAAGCGCTGTCTCTATTGTACCAATCATAGTACTGACATATGGGTTCTCAAAATAATTGTATCCTGAAGCATACTCCTTATCCTCCAGAAATGTAACAACTCCGATAATGTGTGAGGAATTGTTTGAAAGACTTCTTGCATTCATATTCGGAACGTAATTATATTCCTCTATAATTGAATTGATTTTATCCCTTGTTTTCTGTGAAACACGGCTTGTCTTTCCGTTGATTACGTTTGAGACGGTCATCGTGCTCACGCCTGCCATTTCAGCAATATCCTTAAGTGTCATATTAAACTCCATTTCATTCGGTATTACAATTTTTTACTATAAAGTTTATACATAAACCACAATAAGTCTGAACATAAGAAGTTTATATATAAAAAATGAGAGGTTTATATATAAACTGAATACGATTCGAAATATAGGTTTATAAATTACCTTAAGTATACATTTTTATTGAGTAAATAGCAATCTGTTTTGCAAATAATTATACAAAAGCCTAATTCGTGTGTGAAAAATGCACAAAAAATATATGAAAATAATATGAAAAGTGATGAAAAGGCAAAAAACTGTTGACGAATACACATGGTGGTGTTAGATTATAGTTAGATTTAGCGCTAAACTAATTTGAACGAAAAAAGGATATTGAATTACGAAAGTGAGGATTTCTATGAAAAAGAAACTTATTGCAACAGTTATGGCAGCTACAATGGCAGTGACAGCGCTTACAGGCTGTGGCAGCTCATCGGCTTCATCAGCAAAAAAGGATATAAAGGTACCAACAGAGCCATTTGGTGATACAGTGAAGTATGACCCTTCGGTTGAGATTAATGATGGCAAGGATATCTCAATTGACATGTGGGAGTGGGGAAGTGATGAGTTATTTCAGGAGATTATTGACAGATACACAGCAATTCATCCTAATGTAACGATAAACCTTGTGGATAATCCATGGGATGATTACTGGACCAAGCTTCCTCTGGCACTCGACGGTGAGAACGGACCGGCACTCTTTAATGTGCACAACAGCTATCATGAGAATCTTATCAACTATATGGCACCACTTGATATTCCTGTTGAGGATTTGGAGCAGGACTTCAATGGAGTAAGCGCTCATGTGATTGACGGCAAGGTTTATTACATTGATTACGGAATGATGACAGGCTCTGTTTATTACAACAAGGAGATGTGGAAGGAAGCCGGACTTACAGATGATGATATTCCAAAGACCTGGGATGAAATGATTGAGGTGGCAAAGAAGCTCACAATCAAGGACGGAGACAAAATAGTCCAGGCCGGACTCAATTTCAATAATGATTTCCACCAGAATTACCTGCTTGGTCTTAATTATCAGCTTGGTGAGAACCTCTTTAAGGAGGATGGAAAGACACCTAATGTCAATTCAGATGCCATGAAGAAGGTAATGCAGATGCTTGTTGATATGTACGACAAGGATCAGATTGGTTCAAAGGATTTTGGCGAGAACTGTGCAGACAGCTTTGGACAGGGACAGTCGGCAATGGTTATTCAGTGGGGACATTATTACAATACACTTAAGACCACATGGAGCGATATAGATTTTGGTGTATTTGAAATTCCTACATTTGACGGAAATCCATATGCATACAATAGATATAACGGTGAGTCAACATTCGGTGTAAACAAAAATGCACCAAAGGATCAGCAGGCAGTGGCACAGGATTTTGTAAAGTTCTTCCTCTGCGATGATGAGTCTCAGGTAGCTTTCAATCTTGCTATGAGTACATTCCCTGCAAAGAAATCCCTTGCAGACAATGAGGAAATACTTAAAAACCCATCGCTTAAGGTACTTTCAGAGCACATTGACCACTACATCTGGCCGGGCCCGATGCCTTCATGTGTTGAGGATAATATGAAAAAGGCCGGAGAGGACATATTTTACAATGGAGTGGATATTGATACAGCTTTAGACAAGGCACAGGCTGATATTATAAAGGATATGAAGAGCAGTTCGTTCCAATCAGTCGAGAATCTATATGAGTTTGCAAAATAACAGGTAAAGATTCACTACGGAGGATTATTAATGTTTAAAAAATCACATCCATTACAAAGTAAGAGTGAAATAATTTTAAGAAACATAGTTGTTGTAGCTATGGTAGCTTTCTTTACAATATTTTTGATAATACCAATCGGTATAGCATTTGCAGGAAGCTTTCACGAGTGGAATCCGCTAAGCGGAACATACAAGTTTTTGGGACTGGAAAATTATAAGCAGGTGTTCACGAGCAAATTGTTCGGCAAATCAATGTTCAATACCGTAATTTTTTCGGCAGTTGTAATTGTTTTCAGAGTTGGTCTGGGACTGGGAATCGCGTATGCAATTTATTCAACACTTATAAAGCATAAGAGCTTTTTCAGGGCAGTTTACTATATGCCTGTAGTGACACCTATGGTTGCAGTGGCATTTGTATGGAAATTCATGTACAATCCACAGATTGGAACCATCAACAAAATATTCGGGCTTGATATCAACTGGCTGATGAATCCCAAAACTGCTCTGATCGCAGTAATCATAATGACCATCTGGAAGGATTTCGGATATGCGGTTGTTATGTATATGGCAGGCCTGTACTCACTTCCTGCAGATGTCATGGAGGCAGCGCAGGTTGACGGAGCGAGCGGCTGGCAGAAATTCAGATACATTACATTGCCATTGCTTAAGCCTATGACACTTTTTGTAGTCATTACATCAATTATTTCGTATATCCAGGCTTATGTTCAGATACTCATCATGACAGAGGGAGGACCGGGAACATCAACATATCTGGCTTCTTACATTATTTACGATGAGGCCTTTGTCAAATACAACTTTGGATATGCATCAGCACTTTCATTTGTGCTTTTTGTGATTACCGCAGTGCTTACCGTACTTTCTTTCAAAGTATCGGGCAAGGAAGAGTAGGAGGAAAATATCATGAGAAAAAAAGTAAGCAGTATAGTTTTAAATGTATTCCTTCTTTTATTGGGTATTGTCACAGTTTATCCGTTTATATGGATGCTTTGCTCATCATTTAAGCAGAATAAGGAAATAATGGCATTGCAGCAGCATCTGCTTCCACAAGAGTTTACAATAGACAATTACATCAGCATGAATTCGCATTTCAATTTCATGAGATTCTTTGGAAACAGTTTGTTTATCACTATTGTTGTAACACTCCTTGTAGTATACACCAGTACAATCTGTGGTTTTGTCTTAAGCAAATATAAGTTTAAGGGCAGAAATATCCTTTTTGGCTTTGTATTGGCTACTATGATGATTCCATGGTGCGTAACAATTATTCCGAAATACACGATGATTCAGAAATTCGGATGGATGGACAGCTATAAGGCACTTATTATTCCGGCTATGTTCAGCGGATTTGGAATATTTATGATGAAGCAGCACATTGAGACCATCCCTGACGAGATTATTGAGGCAGCCAGAATGGATGGCGCCAATGAGTTTTATATCTTTCACAGGATTATATTTCCGATGGCGAAAAACGGAATTTCAAGTATAGCAATTTTCCAGTTCCTGTGGACCTGGGAGGACTATCTGTGGCCTTACCTTGTAATCAATACCAAGGAAAAGCAGCTGTTGGCAGTTGGTCTTAAGATGTTTAACGGACAGTATTCAACAGATTATGGTGCACTTTTTGCGGCAACGGCAATATCTATCATACCGGTTTTACTGATATATCTGTTCTTCCAGAAGCAGTTTATCGCAGGAATTGCGGCATCGGCTGTCAAGGGATAACGTAATTTATATGAGAGGGAGTATTTCATGCAGGAAATATACAGAGTAAAGACAAGTC
This sequence comes from uncultured Lachnobacterium sp., assembly GCA_900546625.1. Classification (GTDB taxonomy): domain Bacteria; phylum Bacillota; class Clostridia; order Lachnospirales; family Lachnospiraceae; genus Roseburia. The sequence continues at coordinate 7,679 of URDU01000029.1, forward strand.
CGGTGGCATTATCGGACAATATGATAACAGGTGAAAAATACAGGATTACTTTTCTGACAGAGGCGCTTGTACGTCTGGAATACAGTGAAGATGGTGTGTTCGAGGACAGGGCAACACAGACAGTATTGTTCAGGGATTTTCCAAAGACCGACTATCATGTGGTGCGAGGCGCTGATGGAATTGAGGTTCATACATCAATGCTTCACCTGATATATAATGAGAAGGAGTTCTCATCACACGGACTGAGCATACAGATCAAGGGAAACCTGAGCGCATATCACAGCATCTGGCATTATGGCGAGAAGGTGGATGATCTGCAGGGCACAGCGCGTACACTCGATGACGTAAACGGAGAAACTGAGCTTGGACACGGTATCGTTTCGCGCTTTGGATATTCAATTCTTGATGACAGTAAATCACAGATTTTACTTGATGATGGATGGATTGAGCCAAGAAAAAAAGGCGTGTCGGATTTGTATTTCTTTGGATACGGACATGAATACAAGCAGGCACTTAATGATTTTTACAGGCTTTGCGGCAAGACTCCGATGCTTCCGCGATACGCACTGGGAAACTGGTGGAGCAGATATTATAAATATTCAGAAGATAGCTATATGGAGCTGATGGACAGATTCGATGAAAAGAATATCCCGTTCACGGTAGCCGTAATAGATATGGACTGGCATCAGGTTGATGTGGACCCTAAATACGGAAGCGGCTGGACAGGATATACATGGAACAAAAAGCTTTTCCCGGATCCGAAGCGCTTTCTTGGAAAGCTCCATGACAGAGGAATGCATACTACCTTGAATGTGCACCCTGCGGATGGTGTGCAGGGCTGTGAAGAGATGTATGTTGATATGGCAAAGGAAATGGGCGTGGACTATGAAAAAGAGGATCCGGTTGTATGTGATCCGGCGAGTCCTAAGTTTTTGGAGGCATATTTTAAGTATCTTCATCATCCGAGAGAGGCTGAGGGCGTGGATTTCTGGTGGATTGACTGGCAGCAGGGCAGCAACTGCAAGGTTGAAGGACTGGATCCGCTATGGATTTTTAATCATTTTCATTATCTCGATAATAAAAGAGGCGGCAAGCGTCCAATGACATTCTCGCGCTATGCAGGTCCGGGAAGCCATAGATATCCGATTGGATTTTCGGGAGATACGCATATTACATGGGAGTCGCTTGATTTCCAGCCGTATTTTACAACGACAGCGACAAATATCGGATATGGATGGTGGAGCCATGATATTGGCGGACATATGCTGGGCTACAAGGATGATGAGCTTACAGCCAGATGGACACAATACGGTATATTCTCTCCGATAATGCGTCTGCACAGCTCATGCAGCGAATTTAACGGCAAGGAGCCGTGGAGATTCAAAAAAGAGACTGAGGAAGCGATGGAGGATGCTCTCAGACAGAGACATTGTATGATTCCGTATCTGTATACCATGAACTATCGCAGCTATGCAGAGAATATGCCGCTGATTGAGCCTATGTATTATGAGTATCCTGAGAATGCAGAGGCTTACGAGGTGAAGAATCAGTATTTCTTTGGAAGCCAGCTTATGGCAGCGCCTGTTACAACTCCACGCATTAAGGGACTCAATGTGGCAAAAACCAAAGTATGGTTCCCAGATGGCATCTGGTATGATATATATACAGGCATGCGCTATGATGGTGGAAGGATGCTGGAGACCTACAGGGATTTGAGCAGCATACCGGTGTTTGCGAAGGCAGGAGGCATACTTGTGTGCGCGGATATGGATGAGCTTGATGCAAGGTCTGTTATCAAAAATCCTGATGTGTTATGTGTCAGGGTATTCCCGGAGGCTGATGGAGAGTTTGAGCTGTACGAGGATGACAATGAATCCTGCGGATATGTAGATGGCAGCTGCGTGACTACAGCTATGAAATATTATGCGGATAAAGACACGTTCGTTATTTCTCCGGCGGAGGGCGATACATCATTAATACCTGAAAACAGAACCTATAAGCTCGTGTTTGAGAGAAGAACCGAAGCAGCCGCCGGTAATGTAAAGGTCTTTGTGGACGGAAAAGATGTCTGGGCAAAGATTAAATATGATAAAGAAAACAGAAAGCTTACTGTCACTGTAAATGCATCGACAGCAAGCGAAATAAGCGTTGCAATATCGAAAGACACAGTAGCGTTTGATAATCAACTCGAAAAAAGATGCTTTGATTTCCTGAATCAGGCAGAGATAGGCTTTAGGCTAAAGGATGAAATCTATGGTCTCGTTACATCGGGAAAGAAAACCACAGTGATTTTATCGGAGCTTAAGGCAAAGGAACTTGATACAGAGCTGTATGGTGCTTTGACAGAGATACTTACGGCCTGAGGCTATTGATTTTTAAATTGGTTTTTATAGAAGGTTGCTGGTTGCACTGTTAGGTGTGACCGGTGACTTTCTTTGTTGTAAAAAGTAAAAATGGATGATACTATTATAGTAAGTTGAAGTATTTTATAGGAAACATCAGGAGAAACAACATGAACAATTGGGACAGAATGAGAGCGGGAAAGCTCTACAATGCAGACAGCGCAGACATAGCAGGCTACCATGAAAGAGGAATGGGTCTGTGTGACAAATTCAACCGCACACCGATTTGGATGAAGAAGCGTAAGCAGCGTATTTTGGAGAAAATGATACCATCCGCAAAGGATGGCGGTGCATTCATTTTTGCACCATTTTACTGTGAGTATGGTGTGAATATCCACTTTGGAAAGGGCTGCTTTGTAAACTACAAATGTACATTTCTGGATTGCGCACCGATTGAGCTCGGTGACGGAGTCTGGATTGGAGCAAATGTCACTGTTGCGACACCTTGCCATCCGTTTTTATCAGAGGAACGCCTGCCACAGGAATATCCGGACGGCTTCCATGACCTGGAATATGCAAAGCCTATTAGGATTGGCGATGGAAGCTGGATATGCTCTAGCGCTACAATCTGTGGTGGCGTTACAATCGGAAAGAACTGCATCGTGGCAGCAGGTGCAGTCGTAAACCGCGATATTCCCGACAACTGTATCGCAGCAGGTGTGCCGGCAAGGGTGTTGCGCAAGCTTGACGAGCAGGATCGCATGAATGTGTGGGACACCTACATGAAAAACGAGGTGCCATTGTCACAGAGGGATAAAGCGAGGTAGTTATTGACCATCATACCGATGAATGGTACTATAGTAATAACAACGAAACGACTCGAAACTATATAATTCAAGGGAGGATTACGCAATGGGAAACTCATATAAGAACTGTAAAATACAGGACAACACAGCAGAGCTGATATACGAAAACGGCAGTCTGTTTGTTACCATATTTGAAAACAACATAGTACATGTTGCGCAAAAACCCGGCATCGAAAGTGTTGCAATCGAGGATGGCTTTATTCCGAAGGCTGCCACACCAAGCGTGACTTGCATGGATACGTCAGATGCTAAGGAGACAGTGGCAGAAGCCGATGCAAGCGATGTAGCAGTTAAAGCAGTCATCAGCGCAAGGAATATTACTGTAAATGTAAAGGATAACGAGAAGCTTGATATTTATTATAAAGGTAAGCTTGTGCTTTCGGATTATGAAAAAGCACGCAAAAAGAGTGAGAAGAATCCGTACGAGGATCTTGCCATCGCAGAGCTTGAGGGACATACTGTCGGAAAAGACGAAGAAAAAACTGACTCTGTTACCATCATCAAAAAGCTTGGAAGGGATGATGCTATTTACGGTCTGGGAGATAAGCCGGGCTGTCTCAACAAGCGTGGATATTCATATGTAAACTGGAACACGGATGATCCTGCGCCACATGTGGACAGCTTCAAATCGCTGTACAAATCCATACCTTTTTTTATCGTGCTGGGCGATGAATATTGCTATGGAATCTTTGCGGATAATACCTACAAGACAACCTTTGATTTCGGTTATGAGAATACAGATTACTATTTCATCGAGCATGAGAAGGGTGAGCTGGACTACTATTTTATGCCGGGAAAAGATATGGCAGAGGTGGTAGGACTTTATACATCACTGACAGGCACCACACCGCTTTATCAGAGATGGATATACGGCAGCCATCAGAGCCGCTGGGGCTATTACACGCAGGATGAGGTGCTTGATATAGCTGACAAATTCCGTGAACTTGATATCCCATGCGATGTAATCCATATGGATATCGATTACATGAACGGCTACAGGGTATTCACCTTTGATGACAAGAAATTCCCGGATGTAAAGGGGCTTTCAGAGAAGCTTGCTGACAGAGGTGTAAAGCTCATATCCATCATTGACCCGGGCGTGAAAAAGGATGAGGACTATTTCATGTACAAAGAGGGCATGGACATGGATGCATTTGCACATGATACAGATGGCAGTGTATACGAAAATGCTGTCTGGCCGGGCACATCGGTATTTCCGGACTTCACAAAGCAAAGTGTCAGAAGCTGGTGGGGAGACAAGACAAAGATACTTCTCGAGAACGGTATCAGCGGCATATGGAATGATATGAATGAGCCTGCAAGTTTCAACGGACCACTGCCGGATGATGTGCAGTTTGAGTATGGAGCACATGAAAAGGTTCACAATATTTACGGACATTTTATGGCAAAAGCCACATATGAGGGACTTGCGAAAAATGATGGAGGAAAACGTCCGTTTGTACTTACAAGGGCTGCATATGCCGGAAGCCAGAAATACTGCGGTGGCTGGACCGGAGATAATCACAGCATCTGGGCGCATATAGCGCTTTCACTTGAGCAGGTGTGCAATCTGTCAGTCAGCGGACTTGCCATGTGTGGCAGCGATATAGGCGGTTTCGGAAGTGATACTACACCGGAACTACTTGTCAGATTTTATGAGGCAGCAGTATTTGTGCCGTTTTTTAGAAACCATTCAGCGATGGGAACACGCAGGCAGGAGCCTTGGCAGTTTGACGAGACTACGATAGATGCAGTCAGAAAGACAGTAAAGCTCAGATACAGATTTATCCCATATATCTATGATCTGGCACATGAGTGTGAAAAGACAGGGGCACCTATCGTGCGCCCGCTCGTATACGAGTATCCTGCAGACAGGCACGTGAGAAATATTTCCGATGAATATATGCTCGGAAGCTTTGTGCTGGTTGCACCTGTAATAGCACCGGGCAAGGAGGCAAGAGAGGTATATCTGCCGGATGGCGACTGGTATGATTACTACACAGGCGAAAAATACAGTGGCGGCAGATACATTTTAGCAGATGCACCACTTGATAAAGTACCTGTCTTCATAAAAGCAGGAGCCATTATCCCTGTTGCAGACGGAGAAATCCGCTCCACAGAGGACATCACAGAGGATAAAATCAGCATACTGACATATCCGGGCAAGGGCAGCTTCGTGCATTATCAGGATGACAATGAGACGTTCGCATACAGAGACGGTGCGTACAATGCTGTTGAGTATACCCTGGATGGGGATAAGCTCGAGAAAAAGGTAGTGCATAAGGGACTTTAATTTTGTAAGTTATTTTATATTAAAGGCTCCATTGTATAAAAAGTTTGGTATAATATTAAGGAGAAGATATATATATGGATATAAAAAGGGTGCAGGAGTTATGTAATAAAAAAGCGTTGCGATGGACAAATCATATGTTTGTAAGACTTATTCAGCGAAATATTAGTATGCAAGATGTTATGAATGCAATTATGAGCGGTGAGATAATAGAAGATTATCCGGATGATTATCCTTATCCAAGCTGCTTGATCATAGGATATACTGTTGGAGACAAAATTATCCATGTGGTATGCGGTATTGGAGAGAATGAAGTATGGCTGATAACTGCATACTATCCTGATATGACAAGGTGGTCATCAGACTTTAAGACAAGAAAGGAGTCCTAATATGAAGTGCTTTATGTGTAAAGGAACGTTGGAAAATAAACTAACAAATTTTATTGCTGATATGGGAAACTGCATTATTATTGTGAAGGATGTTCCATCTCAGGTATGCACTCAATGTGGAGAGGTATCGTACAGCAATGAAGTTGCCGAGCAATTAGAGAAAATTGTTGACAAGATGAAAAATGCAATGACAGAAATTGCTGTTGTACATTATTCAGACAAAGTGGCATAAATTAAGGATAATAGAATAAAATTGTCTTTTATAAATCAATCCGCTATACTATTGATATATTTAGTGTAGCGGATTTTTCTCAAGAGCGGGATTTGCCATTTTAAAATTCAATATCAACCTCTACAGGGCAGTGGTCTGAACCGAGCACATCGGTATGGATCGCTGCCTTTTGCAGCTTATCATTGATGCGTTTTGATGTGATAAAGTAGTCGATACGCCAGCCTGCGTTCTTCTCGCGGGCCTTAAAACGGTATGACCACCAGGAATATATACCCTCGGCATCCGGATAAAAATATCTGAAGGTATCGGTAAAACCGGAACCTAAAAGCTCTGTCATTTTAGCACGTTCCTCGTCTGAAAAACCTGCATTCTTGCGGTTTGTTTTTGGATTTTTCAGGTCAATCTCATTGTGTGCGACATTCAGATCACCGCACAGTACGACAGGTTTTTTAGTATCGAGTGTCTTAAGATATTCTCTGAAATCATCCTCCCACTGCATACGGTACGGCAGCCTTTTCAGCTCATTCTGTGAGTTTGGAGTATAGCAGGTTACGAGATAGAAATTGTCATATTCAAGTGTGATGACGCGTCCTTCCTTATCATGCTCCTCAATGCCTATACCGTAAGACACAGATAATGGTTCATTTTTGGCGAAAATGGCTGTGCCGGAATAGCCTTTTTTCTCGGCGTAATTCCAATACTGGTGATAGCCCGGCAGGTCAAGGTCAATCTGCCTTGCCTGTAGCTTGGACTCCTGTATACAAAAGAAATCCGCATCTATACTGTTGAAAAAATCAAGGAAACCTTTCTGGACGCATGCACGCAGTCCGTTTACATTCCACGATATAAATTTCATGTCTTAATCCTCCATATAAGTGTGTGTATTAAAATCATATTTAAAAAGTATTCTTTTTACAAAAACGAAATCATATAAGCAGGCAGACAGAGTATGTCTTTGTCTTTTGAGAAATCCTTTGTATATACGAGATATTTTTGAAGAATACGGTTTGAAAATTTTATTGAAAATTCATCCAGGGACTTATGGGTTTTATAGCCACTAGATTTTACTTCAATAGGGCAAACCTTATTTTTTTTGGCAATAAGAAAATCTATTTCGTAATTATGGCGAGAACTTTCATTAAAAAAAGTATAGTAAAATAATTCGTTGCCATTACATGTTAAAAGCTGTGCAACTACATTTTCGTAAAGATAGCCTAGATTAGTTCCTAGCTTGTCATTTAACAATTTTTCATAAATTATGTTTTCTGTGAAATCTTTGTCTTTAAACATCAATGTAGTAAACAGCCCGGTATCACATAAAAATAGTTTAAACCTGGTTAAGTCTTTGTTGGTTGACATACCGGCACTTGGGTCATTTGCATGGTATGATACCAAAACAGTTTTCGAGTCTTTTAATTCTGCAATCAGTTCAAGTGTAGTATCGGCGCGATTGTTTGTCAGTACGCTTGATACCTGATATCGCGAAGCATTTTTATTTAGTTGCGCAGGAATTGCATCAAAAAGCATAGATATTTTTCCGGTAGCATCTATTTTTTTGAAATCGTCTTCATAAAGATTCAGAATATCACGCTTTACGTCGTCAACCTTACGGAAGTTATTGGTTTTGATATATTCATCAACTGCTTGCGGCATTCCCCCGACAAGCATGTAAAGACGGAAATCACGCATCAATTTGCGATTAATCTCTTCTCCGAAGGATTTTTGTGAATCAAATAGCTTATGGATTAGGGGGATGGTTGTTTCATCATTCAAAGCCCATAAAAATTCTTCATAATCCATAGGATACATGCTTAGCTTTCTTTCTTCGCTTGGAATAAGTATATCCTGTACATTTTTTTTGATAGAAATCAGAGAACCGGTTTCTATATAATCATATCTGTGATCTTTTACAAGCGATTTGATAGCCTGTCTTGCGCGTGGGCATAATTGTACTTCGTCAAAAATAATCAAAGACTCTCTCTCATAGAGATCGACCTTGTATTGGAGCTGTAACTGCAAAAACAGATAATTCAGATCTGAAATATCCTCAAACAGTTCACGTATATTTTTTGAGACGGTTGAGAAATCAATGATTATATAACTTTTGTATTCATTTCGTCCAAATGACTCTACGATGGTTGACTTGCCTATACGACGGGCTCCTTCAATAAGGAGTGCTGTTTTACCATCGGAGTCTCTTTTCCATTGCAATAATTTATCATATATTTTTCTCTTAAACATGACATTCTCCTAATAAAATTACAAAATCGCATTTTTTATTTTGATGTTTTACTACAAAATCGCATTTTCTTTTTTGCTATTTTACCACAAAATCGCATTTTTTAAAAGAGGTTTGAATCTGTGGATTACATTTTTTATATAAAATCGTTACTGTTCACACCGAACAGTGTGACCAGCAACATAAAATACGTATGATAGAGGAAGAAAATACGCAAGATAATACGCAAGATGGAGTCGGTTCATAAGCTGCACCAAGCTGGCGAAGAAATCAGAAATATGTGAAAATATGACATAAATATAATAAATCCGCTACACTATATCAGATGATTACGCACATGATATAATGCAGCGGATTTTATTGTTAATCATTTTAAAACTCAAGTAAAATTGTTTTCTTACAGCACATCGCTTCCATCAGGAATCTTTGAGATAATAGTTCGGTTAATCCTGATTAAGAATAATGTCGAAACAGTAAAGGATATAACCTCTGCTATCGGGAAAGCCCACCATACTGCGTGGAGTCCACCAAGCTTTGAAAGGATGTAAGCTGCCGGAATTAAAACCACAAGCTGACGCATGATTGATACGATCATAGAAAAGACAGCCTTTCCCAAAGCCTGGAATACTGTGCCGACGATAATACAAAACCATGCGATGAGGAAATGCACACCGATTATTCTGAGCGCCGGAACTCCGATTTTGAGCATATCGTCAGAGGCGCTGAACATTCCAAGAAGCACCTGTGGTATGAACTCAAAGCAGGCAAAGCCAACGAAGAGCAGGCAGAATGCTGTTATCAGGCTGACCTTTATTGTCTTAACCATACGCTTCCTGTTCTGTGCACCGTAGTTGAAGGCAATGATAGGTGTGATTCCGTTGTTCAGTCCGAATACAGGCATAAAGAAGAAGCTCTGCAGCTTGAAATAAACACCGAAAACCGCAGCGGCAGTCGATGAAAAGCCGATAAGTATTCTGTTCATGGCATATGTCATTACTGAGCCTATAGACTGCATGATGATCGATGGAATACCGATAGCATAAATGGTTCCCATGATTTTGAAATCAGGGCTGTAGCCCTTGAAGCTCAGCTTGATCTCATGATTGAATTTGTGGTTGCAGGCAAAAGCAACAACAGCTGCCACGCACTGACCAACAACGGTTGCCACAGCGGCACCGGTAGCGCCGAGCTTAGGGAAGCCAAGCAGTCCAAAGATCATGATAGGATCCAGAACGATATTTGTGATGGCACCACAAAGCTGTGAGGTCATGCTGAAAATAGTTCTTCCTGTCGAGGTAAGTACCCTCTCAAAATAGATTTCGGCAAAAATACCAAATGAAAAAATCATAACAGTACTCAGGTAGCTCACACCCATATCCATGATTTCGACATCAGCATTTCCAATCTGACTCATGTAAAAAGGCTTTACGATTGTAAGTCCGAGAATCAGAAATATTACGTAGCTGAATGCATATAGTACGGCACCGTTGATGCCGATTTTGTTGGCCTCGTCGTATTTATGGGCGCCGAGAGACTTTGACAGCAGCGCGTTTACACCTACACCTGTACCGGTTGCGACAGCGATGATGAGTGTCTGCAAAGGGAAGGCAAGTGAAACTGCTGTGAGTGCGTTTTCGGACAGCTTTGCAACGAAAATACTGTCCACGATGTTGTATAGAGCCTGTACGAGCATGGAAATCATCATAGGCAAAGACATGTTAAATACAAGCTTGCCGATAGGCATGGTTCCCATCTTGTTCTCTGTTACAGGGGCTGAATTTGTTTCCTGACTCATAATTCCTCCTATTGTAAATGATTGTTAATTTAAAACTCCTATATTATATATGTAGGAAGCTTTAGTTATTAAAATTAAAATCACCGGTAGATTAGCCGGTGTTTAAAATGTGCAACAAAGCGCCAATTACATATATTACCATGACCGCAGAATACTTTCAAGGTGTTCGTAAAAATGTTAAATCATATCATAATAGTTAATGGAAAAATGCCTCAAAAAGTATAGCATTGCCGGATATAAATGACAATAAGCGCTTGACAAAATGACACAGGGATATATAATTAGTTCAAAATTGAATAATTCAAAAATGTAAAACATAGTATCAAAATACCAATAGGAAAGAAGGAATATCACATATGAAATTTAACTTTGAGTTTGCAGAGAAAATTTCGCGAACCTACAGTGATGAGTGCAGACCGCTGTGCCATGAACTAAAGCTCCCACAGACAGCATTTGATATACTCATGTTTCTGGCAAATAATCCGGAATATAAGACGGCAAGGGATATAGTAGAAATAAGAAAAATCAAGGCAAATCTTGTGTCTGTAAATGTTGACAAGCTTGTGAATGAGGGCTATCTGGAGAGAAAACCTGTAGAAAATGATAGGAGGAAGACGGAGCTTGTCTGTACAAAAAAGGCCGGGACTGTCATTGAAAGAGGAAGGCGTATACAGCAGCAGTTTACAGCAAATCTGTTTGCAGGGATAGATGAGGAGCAGAAAAAGCAGCTGACGATTGTTATGGAACAGCTTGAGAATAATATGGATGAAATAATCAGGAGGAAATCACACAAATGAGCACATTAATAACTATAATAGTAACATTTTTTGCCGGTATGGGCGCAGGCCTTGGAACCGGCTTTGCGGGACTAAGCGCAGCAGCAGTAATAAGCCCTATGCTCATTACATTTTTGGGAATGGACCCGTATATGGCAGTGGGAATAGCCCTGTCGTCTGATGTACTTGCCAGCGCAGTGTCAGCCTATACATATGGAAAGAACAAGAACCTTGATGTAAAAAACGGGCTCATAATGATGGTCATGGTTTTATGCTTCACGGTTGTCGGAAGCTATGTATCAAGCCTTGTGCCGTCAGCAACAATGGGCAGCTTTTCGGTATTTATGACATTTTTACTCGGAATCAAGTTTATAGTCCGTCCTGTTATGACAACAAAGGAGGCCATGCAGGGAGTTTCAGCAAAAAAGAGAGCTGTCCAGTCAATCATCTGCGGTGTGCTTATCGGATTTATCTGTGGCTTCATAGGTGCGGGAGGCGGTATGATGATGCTCCTCATCCTCACATCAGTGCTTGGCTATGAGCTTAAGACTGCAGTCGGAACGAGCGTATTTATCATGGCATTTACAGCCTTTACAGGAGCTGCCTCGCACTTTGCCATCGGTGGAAAGCCGGACTGGTTTGTGATGCTTTTATGTATTGCATTTACACTCCTTTGGGCGAGAATTGCAGCGGTCTTTGCAAACAAGGCATCCGCAAAAACCTTAAACCGTGCCACAGGTATTGTGCTTGTAATACTTGGCATCGTGGTATTTGCATTTTCACTTCTGAGCTGATTTTTCTTGAATATATAACTGTAAGCCCCGGCTGCCCGACCGGCACACACAGCTTCCCCACGTGCTACGCTGCACTGCTAAGATACTGTACGAAATTATGTTTGAAGGGTTTCTATGCCTGACGAAACCGTCGAAACGCGCCGTCCGTGGCGCGGTTCTCCTCGCCCCTGCGTCCATGCAGGAGCGTTTCTGTGCTTCATGGCATAATTTCTACATTATCTAAGTAGCTTCGTTATTCGCACGCGGGAAAGCTGTGTGTGTCGGTCGGGCAGCCGGGGCTTACATCATTACATAAAACAAGATAAAAATCATCATACGTATTTTGAGGGAATTACGAAAAAAGGCCCACATTTTGTGCAAAAACACATATTTGACGGGAAATATGCTTAAAAAACTATTAAGTATACAATATTGCGTCTTTGGAAAAAAAGTACTATATTAAATTCATCAGATGAATTAACATTTAGGGTAGTACAAATAATATAGGAAGGAAGTAACAAACTATGTCTTCGAAAAAAAGTGTGATGAAAGAAAAATTGGAAAACATGCATTTGGGTGAAAGGATTAACTATGGCTACAAAATGGTTATTACCATGATGCTTATTTCGGGACTGCTTTCGATTGCGGTCATTGGTGTGTTGTTTTTCAATATGTTAAACTATGTAAACAAGGTAAATGCAGCCGACCAGGCGGTTAAGGTATGCAGAATAAATGTAACTGCAGCGGCAAGAAATGTAAGAGAGATGGCACTTAATCCTGACGAGTCTACATATGAAAGCTATGAGCATGGCGCAAAAGAAAAGCTCGAGGATGTTGACGTACAGTTAAAAACAATAAAAAGAACAGGTGTCGTTCCTGAGAACCAGTATAATGAATATTCAAAGGCTCTTTCTGACTGGGCAAATACCGGATACTCAATCATGGATAAGATTAAAGCCGGACAGAAGGATGAGGCTGTTGATCAGATTATCAATGAGTGTACACCAAAGTTAAATAAAACTGTTGAGCTTGCAAAGGAACTCGGTAAGCTGACTGACGAAAGAAGCCATCAGGCAGTTGTAAGTACATACGTATGTGCTGCAGTCGGACTCATAGTCATAATTGTCTGTCTGACATGTGCATGGCAGTTGACAAAGAGAACAGGGAAGATCGTGCTTGATACAATCCTTGAACCGTTACATGCAATCGAGGATGTGGCAAAGGAGCTGACAGAAGGAAATCTTCACAGCGCACTTGAGTACCGTTCAGAGGATGAAATCGGTAGATTGGCACACAGTATGAGAAAGTCTATCCGTATTCTCGGCTCATATGTGGATGATATAGACAGGGCGATGAAGCTCTTTGCGGAGGGACATTTTGATGTACAGCCTGAAGTAGAGTGGAAGGGCGATTTTGTAGGTATTTTACATTCGTTTATGGAATTTGAAAAAAGTATGGCAGTCACCATAAAAGGAATCCAGAATGTATCAAGCGAGGTTTCAGGTGCAGCAGAGCAGGTAGCTGCAAGCTCAAATGACCTTGCAGACGGTGCAACAAATCAGGCTGCAGTTGTAGAGGAGCTGACAGCGACAGTTGCGGGAGTTTCAGAGCAGGTAGAGCAGAATTCAGAGAGTGCAAAGAAAATCAGCGGAAGAGTGGATGAGCTTGGAGAGGCAATTTGGGAAAGCAACGGAAAGATGCAGGAGATGGTTACATCTATGCATGAAATCAACGAAGCTTCTAAACAGATTGACCAGATTATATCAACCATTAATGAGATTGCATCACAGACAAACCTGCTTGCATTAAATGCTTCTATTGAGGCAGCAAGAGCAGGGGAGGCAGGAAAAGGCTTTGCGGTTGTGGCAAATCAGGTAAATATGCTTGCCGATCAAAGTGCACAGGCTGCAAAGGAATCAGCTGCGCTTATAGAGACATCTGTGCAAGCTGTTGAAAAAGGCATGAATATTGCAGAGCAGACAGCCTCACAGCTTGAAGAAGTAGCAGAGAACTCTAAGGTGATTACAAAAGAGGTGATTAATATAGCTGAGACACTGGAGACACAGACCAGTGAGATCAAGCAGATTAACGAAGGAATTGAGCAGATCAATGATGTTGTACAGACCAATTCAGCAACATCACAGGAGTGTGCGGCAGCCAGCCAGCAGATGAGCAGTGAGTCTGAAAATCTGAGTGAAATGATAGCAAAATTCAAAATCTCAGACATTGAAGAGTAACATAATAGAAGGTGAATTTTAATGATGGCTTTTGATGCATATAAAATACTTGACGAGATAGAAACAGGAAGTCTGATTGACCTAATTGCACCTTGTATGGATGACTATCTATATATCATAGACTTGAAGAATGATACACTGAGAACATCACAGTCGGCAGCAGAGCGGTTTATGCTTCCGGATAAGTTTGTGAATAATGCAATAGCGCACCTGCGCAAGCTGGTTTATGAGAGAGACCGTAAGCTGTTAGAAAATCACAAGCATAAAATATATGATGGAAACGAAAAAAAGTACAATCTGCTCTGCCGTCTGATGAACAGGAAGAATCTCCCGGTATGGATTAACTGCAGAGGAGAGGTTATCAGTGATGATGAGGGTAGACCTCATTATATTATCGGCTGCATGAACGAGACAGGAACCAGGCAGAGAGCTGACAATATCAGTGGGCTGTTGGGCGAAAAGGAGATGGCAGCGTATCTCTATTCACAGCCCAAAGAGAAGCTGTCAGGCTATTTCATTCAGTTTGGAATTGATGATTTTGGGACAATCAATAATGTTCAGGGACAGATATATGGCAACTACATACTCAAAAGAGTGGCAGAATGCATAGCAGAATGTCTCTCAAGCGGTCAGAGAATATATCATCTGGTAGCTGACCAGTATATGCTTGTGGATATGCTTAGCAAATCACAGGATGATGTGGTGCAGCTGTTCAACAGGATAGGTGAAAAGATTGATGAGTTTATAGTAGATGAAAACTATAAATCAATCTTTTCGGTTTCTGCCGGAGTGACCGATATATCTACACTGGCAGAGGGCGCGGAAGAGTGCAGGAAAAAGTCGGACTTTTCTTTGAAAAGTGCAAAAAAAAGAGGCAGAGGAAGCATATATTTCTTTGATGATGAGGATTATAAGGCGTCATTGCGCAAAAATACCATCCTGAGTGCGCTTCGCAGCGCAATTGTAAATGATTTTGAAGGCTTTGAGGTATATTATCAGCCTATCTTAGATAGCAATGGTGACCGGATAATCGGTGCAGAGGCACTTTTACGGTTTTTCATGCATTCGGATGAGGGCGATGAAATGATTTCTCCGGTTGAGTTTATTCCTTTACTGGAGGAGAGCAGGCTTATCATTCCGGTTGGAGAGTTTGTATTGAATGAGGCAGCAAAAATGTGCCGTGAAATGCAGCAGTATATTGCTGATTTCAGGGTAAATATCAATGTATCATATATACAGATTGTGTGTGGAAGGATGGCAAATAAAATTCTCTCAGCTATCGAAGCAAACCATCTGAGACCGGAATCTGTCTGTATCGAAATGACAGAGAGTGGATTCATGGATATGACACCATGTTTTTGCAGGTTTAGAAAAAGACTTGAGGAGAATAAAATCCAGTTTATAATCGATGATTTCGGAACCGGTTACTCAAATCTCCGCTATATCAGTGAAATGAACCCGGACTATGTAAAGATAGACAAGGATTTTACGGCAAGAGCGATGAGCAGTGAAAAGGACTATGAGCTGTTCAGAAAAATTATAGAGATGGTTCACAGTGTAAATGTAAAAATCTGCATTGAAGGAATTGAGAAGGAAGAGTGGGCTTACGCAATGAAAGAAATCCATGTAGATTATATGCAGGGATATCTGTATGGCAGACCATGCTCAAAAGGCGTGTTTTTAAAGGAATATAATGAATGAAAACAGTTATTAAATACGAACTGACTATTAACAAAGCTATAAGGTCAGCACTCAGCTATGGCACACCTGATGAACAGCTTAATGAGTTTATCAGTTATCTGGGCAGGCATATAGGCGCAGACAGAATATATATTTTTGAGGACTGTCCTGAGAAAAATATTACGATTAATACATACGAATGGTGCGCTGAGGGTGTTAATCCTGAGATTGATAATCTGCAGAGCGTGCCGATGGAGCTTATAGGATGGTGGTATGATCTCTTTGATCAGGAAAAAAATGTCATAATAGATGACATGGAGGATATAAAGGAAACACATCCGGAATCGTATGAGCTGCTCAGTGGACAGAATATACACAGGCTCGTTGTTGCTCCATTCAGATATGAGGATGGAATAAGGGGCTTTTTTGGCGTGGATAATCCGCCTGATACCGACAGTATTGGTCTTACACTGTTTCTGGATATGATGTCCACTCTGATCATTTCGATGATTAAAATACGTGATACACACAACAAAACAAACCGCATGGCAAGATTTATGGGATATGTTGCATTTGCGCAGATTTACATGTTTATTCATTACATCAACGTTCAGACACATCGATATGAGGTGATTAAAAATGCTGATAATGGATTTGAGGACACTACAGATGGCAGCTTTGAAATACATATAAAAAAGCTGTTAAAAAATTGTTGCGCAAATGAATATCTGTCGAAGGAGCTTGCATTCGCGGATATAGATACTGTAGAGGAAAGGCTAGACGGAAGGGCATCGATAGTCAGTGAATTTTACGGAACAGCATTTGGCTGGTGCCGTGGCAGATTTATACCGGTCGATTACGACAATGAAGGCAGATTGCTTCATGTCATCTACTGTATAGAGAGTATTGACGAGCAGAAGGAAAGAGAAAACAGTCTCTTAAGCATGGCACAGACAGACCTTATGACAGGAATTTATAATCGTGGACATGGGGAAAGCCTTATAGAACAATCCTTGCATAATAAGGTAAAGGGCATGATGTGTATTATCGACTGCGATAAATTTAAGTCAATCAACGATACCTATGGACATTCAGTGGGAGATGATGTGATTATTGCAATCGCCCATACACTGCAGAATGTCTGCAGAAAAAATGATATTATCATGCGTCTTGGCGGTGATGAGTTTGCTATGTATTTTCCGGGAGTTACAGACAAAAAGAATGCCAATGAAATATTTGAAAGAATATTTAAACGTACAGAAAAGCTAAACATCAAGGCACTGGGCGACAGGAGAATAACACTAAGCCTTGGTGCCTGCTTCTACGACGGAATAGCAGATATCAGCTATGATTCACTTTATTGCAAAGCGGATGAGGCAATGTATAAAAGTAAGAAAAATAAAGGCTTTTGTGCCACAATATATGAGCCGTAAAGTACTGCCGGTCACATCACAGTGTGACCGGAGATAACCGGACAGTCATTAATTTATGGATTTAATATACTTTCGGTTGTAGATCAGATGCAGATACATCGCATCGTGGGCACGGACGGCATCGTGGGCTGCAATTGCATCTGCAATTTCACGATGAGTTTCGATGGCTTCATCCCGCAGGGTGAATTCTGCAGACTCACTGATCAGAGGAATTGAACTGTTGATGATAGGAACCAGCTTTGGAACAACTGTATTTTTGCTGCTTAAGGCAATAGCAGTATGAAATGTTATATCCTTTTCAGTGTGATTTTTATTTGCAAGAAGGAGCTTTTCGGTATTTTCACATGCAGTAAGTATGTTTTTGATATCTGTCTCATCTGCACGGATAGCGGCCATGGCAGCTATGGATGGCTCGATTAAAAATCTGATTTCCATCAGATCTTTAATCATCTTCTGCTTATCTTCAACAAAGGTCAGGCCGAGGGGATCATCAATCATCCCGGGAGTGGCGGAAACATATGAGCCGGAGCCCTGACGTATGGTGATTACATTACGAGAGACGAGTGCCCGCATGGCTTCACGCAGAGAGCTTCTTCCCACATTCAGCTGTTCACACATTACGGTTTCGTTCGGAAGCTTGTCACCCGGCTGCAGGTTTTCCTCCAGTATGTATTTGATAATTCTATCTGCAATCCTTTGTGAAAGAGTCTGTTCTTTGGAATTTTGCATGTGATTTGCCCCCCCCTTATTTGTTTAACCATATTTTATGGTTTTGGTGCCTGGAATAATTGCCCGGTTACTGTTCAAACATCAATGCGCCCGGCAACCTGTTTATGTTATACATCATAAGTCATTTTGGTTGGGATGTCAAAGTGTTGCTAATGATAAAACAGTAACATATAAATTGCAATTATATGATAGATAATGATATAATTTTAATTGTCCGGATGCGGGTTTGATGCTACGAAGTCAGGCTATGGTGCATATGACAAAGTATATTTAGTAAAGTTGATATATTACTATATAAGAAAGAAGGATGAAATTATGTATGAAATGAAACCAGAATATTATATCGGAATAGATATGATTGATGAGGAGCACAAGCAGTTATTTAAATATGCAGATGAAGCATATGAACTGC
Organism: uncultured Lachnobacterium sp.; assembly: GCA_900546625.1. GTDB lineage: Bacteria > Bacillota > Clostridia > Lachnospirales > Lachnospiraceae > Roseburia. The sequence continues at coordinate 25,872 of URDU01000029.1, forward strand.
TGCATGATGAGTTTACACCGGATAAATATGATAAGATGGATATCATATTGGAGAAGCTGCGCGACTACACAGTAAAACACTTTGCTGACGAGGAGCAGTATATGGAATCAATCCATTACAAGAAGATGTTTACACAGAAGGTTCAGCATATGGAATTTGTACAAAAGCTGGATGAGTTCATTGAGCATCACAGTGATGAGGAGATAGATCAGGATGAGCAGATTATGGGAATCCTCAAATATCTCACAGACTGGCTGATAAACCATATCCTGTACGTGGACTGCCAGATACCAAAACCGCAATAAATGTTTCGTATATTCTGACACAGAGTAAGGACCGCAGGTCACCGCCAGCCGGGGCAATGCGGTCCAAATTTTATAGAAAAATATAGCGTAATCAGCACAAGTTTGGTATAATTTGAATATGAAGAATAAGCGAAGATTTGCAATGGTCTCAGTTGCAGTAATCGTAGTAGCACTGCTCCTCGAGGCGGGAATTTTGAAATATGTCAATGACGCAAATGCATATAGGGTATCAAAGGTGCTTTTAGATCGTGTTGTCACTGTGCTCGATAAAAATGATCAGAGTGAGGAGGAGCTTATAGAATCGTTAAAGGACGATTATATAGTCAGGGCAAAGGCAGTGTCATATATCGTAGATGCAAAGCCACAGGTAGAAAATGATGTGGAGGAACTGCAAAAGATAGCAAAGCTGATGTCGGTAGATGAGATACATCTGTTTGATGAAACCGGCCGTATAACCAGCGGCAGTTTGCCCCAATACTTTGGCTACAGCTTTGATTCAGGGGAGCAGATGTCATATTTTAAACCGATGCTCACCGATAAGAGTCTTACGATGTGTCAGGATGTCACACCGAATACAGCAGAGGGCAAGGCGATGATGTATGCCATCACCTGGAATGAGGCAGGTACAATGATGGTACAGGTGGGTTTAAAGCCGCAGAGACTCTTAGATGAATTGAAGCAGAATGAGATTTCCACAGTGGTTTCTGATATGCCTGTATACAAGGGAATGGAAATATATGTGGCAGATGCAGACACAGGACTGGTTAAAGGAGCAACAGATTGTGATAAAATAGGAAAAACCTTTAATAATTTAGGCATTCCGACAGATATTAAAGAAGGTAATAAGCCAACAGTAAGGCATGTGAGTGTAAACGGAACCGGCTGCAGATGTGCAATCAGAAGAGATGACAAATATATAGTGGCCGTCACCATTGAAAGATCCTTTTATATGACGAACAGCGTAGTGGCAATGCTTGTAGTGGGTATATATCTGATACTCGCATCGTGTTGCATGGTGTATATGTTTTCAAAGATTATGAAGGAAAAATATGAGAAAGAAAAGCTGCTTTATACATCAAATACCGATGAGCTTACCGGCTGCCTGAACAGACATGCCTATGAGACAGATATCAATAAGCTAGATTTGAAAAAAGAGTGGATATATATATCACTGGATTTAAACAGCCTAAAGCATGTAAACGATACATATGGACATGCTGCCGGCGATGAGATGATTTGCGCAGCCGCAGCATGTATGATGGCAAGCTTTGGTGAGTTTGGCAGGGTGTACAGAATAGGCGGAGATGAGTTTGCGGTGATAGTCACAAAAAAGCCGGACGAGCTTGATGCAATGACAAAGCATTTCGACAGCAGCGTAGCAGGATGGAAAGGGGAAATCGTCGATTCCATGACCATCTCATACGGATGTGTAAGCAGTCTGGAGGAGGAGTGGGGGCATATATACGATATTGCGAAGGAAGCTGACAGGAGAATGTATGCAAGTAAGGCATATTATTACAGTGGCAGCGGCATAGACAGGAGAAAATAAATTGGCAACAATCAAGGAAATTGCACAAAAAGCAGGAGTTAGCACAACAACTGTCTCAAACGTGATACACGGAAAGACCAAAAAGGTATCCCCGGCGACAATCGACAGGATTGAATCGCTTATAACGGAGCTGGGATATGTCCAGAAAATGGGACTTCGAGTGCTGAATAATGAAAAGTCCCAGCTCATAGCGGTGGTTGTTAATTATCATAAGGACTTCAAGGACTCTATATTAGGTGATCCGTTTTATGGAAAGATAATAGGCTTTATCGAGGAATATATACAAAAGCAGGGTTATTACATGATGATATGCTCCACAAAGGATGTGGACAAAATATTCCAGATGGTCGCAGGCTGGGATGTGGATGGTGTCATTGCGATATCCTTCAGCAGGCGCAACTGTGAGAAGATATATCAGCTCATCAAAAAGCCGATAGTTGCAATAGATGCATACGGGGAGCCGGATGAGACAGACCCGGCACATGTGGTCAATATCGGGCTGGATGATGAGGACGGCGGCTATCAGATGACAAAATATCTTCTCGAATGTGGCTATGAGGAAATCAAGATTTGCGCCGGCCGTGACAGTGGAGTGGATCATCTGAGGTACCTTGGTGCGCAAAAGGCTATGAGTGAGAGTGCAACAGACAGCCAGAAGCTGCAGTTTGTTGCGCTTGGAATGAACTACGAAAAGCGCAAAGCCGGCTATGACTGGCTAAATATGAGGAAAAAGCCAAAGACAGCATTATTTTTCCTCTCGGATATGTATGCGCTTGAGGCAATCAGATTTTACTCGGACAAGAAGCTTTCAGTTCCGGATGAAATCGGAGTGGCAGGCTATGATGATATCAGCTATGCACAGTATTCAACACCGCGTCTGACTACCATTAAGCAGGATGTGGAGCGCAAGGCAAAGCTTGCAGTGGAGCTTGTCATGAAATGGATTGATGATGGAGTGATGCCGGAAGAAAAGGATATACTTCTTCCTGTCGTGCTCGTAAAGAGAGATTCGGTGGTGCCACAATGACAGGCTTATGAAATTAAACACTGACGCTCACACAAAGATATACAAAGCATTTAAATCAGGTATGGTTTCACATAGGTGAACCGGTACCTGTTTTTTTGTACACATTACACTAAAATCAGCCTTATAACCTTGTGAAAAAATACGGTTATCTACATAACCTATTTACATATACAGCTTCTCATGCTATAGTCTGCTCATAGTAAGTTATGTACATAACCTAATGCAGTTATTATAGGATAAAGAATCAGGAGGAACCATGAAACAGATTTTAATTGCTACACATGGAAAGATGGCATCGGGCATCCGTTATACAGCGGAGCTTATCGTGGGAAAGATGCCAAATATCACAACAATAGACGCTTACGTTAATCCGGATGACAATATTGTTGAACAGTTCAATGATTTTTTCAGCCGGCACGAGGGTGAGCGTATTATAGCCTTTACAGATATGATGGGCGGCAGCGTAAACCAGAAGCTTATGGAATTCGCAAAGAAAGATAATGTGACACTCATAACAGGAACCAATCTGCCGGTGCTTTTATCAGTGATGCTTGCTAAGGACGACGTGACAGACGAGGAAATCAAGGGCTATATAGAGGAGTCCAGAAATGAGCTTAAGCTTGCATATGAAAAGCCAAAGAAAGCCAATGATAAGTCTGAAAAAGAAAATGCATCAGGCGAAGCTGACAAAAATGACAATCAGATGGAAACAATCTCTTACGAAAATTCCAATGCAAAAATAGCAGCGCTTCGAGTTGATGACAGACTGATTCACGGACAGGTAGCCATGACCTGGACAAAGCACCTTAAGGTAAACGGAATTGTTGTGGCAAATGATGAGGCTGCAAACGACAATACTCAGAAGATGGCGCTCAAGATGGCAGTTCCTGCAGGAATCAAGGTGCTCATAAAGCCGGTTGACAGAGCTATACAGGTATTAAATGACCCGCGAGCTTCAAAAATGAGAATACTTGTACTTACAAGAAACGTAAAGGATGCACTGACAGTCAGAAAACAAATTGGAGAGATTGAGTTTTTAAATATTGGAAATGTGGGCAGATTTGACGGAGTTGATGTGTCGGAAAAACAGCTTTTGTCTCCTACGATCATGCTGACAGATGACGAGGTGAAGTATCTCAGAGAGCTTGCAGAAATTGATCCTAAAACATGTATGCAGCAGGTGCCAAACGATGAGAAGAAGCTGATTAAAGATGTGATAGGCACTTTGAGATAAAAAATAAGAATAAACACAAGGAGAAAAGAAATTATGTTGAATGCATTTTTAGTTGCGCTGGCAGTTTTTATATGTGTCGGCGGAGCAGAGTTAATTGGTTTTACCATGTTGAACCGTCCTATAGTAATCGGACCGTTGGTAGGTCTGTTTTTAGGAGATATCCACACAGGAGTCATGGTTGGAGCCTCTCTTGAAGCAGTATTCATGGGAGTTGTAAATATCGGTGGAGCATCAGCGGCAGAGCCCGGAATTGCAACCGCAGTAGGAACGGCATTTGCCATTATGCTCGGCAAGGGAAGCGAGGTTGCGCTGACACTTGCACTTCCGATCGGTATACTTGGACTTCAGATTAAGACAGTATTATATATTTTCATTGTCGGTATGTTTGCAAAGAAGTTTGATGTGCTTGCAGCAGAGGGCAAGGAAAAGCAGATTGTATTTTTACACTATGGTCTGTGGGCTATAAACTGGATACTTTATTCACTGGTAGCGTTCTTTGGAATACTTTTTGGTTCAGATGCAGTCAGTGCTCTGCTTAAGGCTATTCCGGATGTTGTAATGAACGGACTTACGGTATGTGGCGGATTACTTCCGGCAGTAGGTATGGCAATGCTTATGAAGATGCTCTGGGACAACAAAATATGTATGTTTTATTTCCTTGGATTTGTCCTTTCGGCATATATGAATCTCCCACTGATAGCTATTGCGGTTGTTGGCGTGATAGTAGCCATTTCGGTAGGAATGAACGATTTGAAGTTTAATAAGCTTGAGTCGATGAAGGTGGCCTTACCGGCAGGAAACAGTAATACAAAGTTTGATGAGGAAGAGGAGGAATTTTTAGCATGAGTAAACTGACAAAATCAATCCCGGCAGACGAAAGAAAAATGCTCAAAAAAGCATTCTGGAGATCATTTACATTATACGCTGCAGTCAGTCCGGCAAAGCAGGGCGCATCAGGCTTCAGCTATGCAATGACGCCGTTTATCAATAAATTTTATAAAAATGATGAGAAGGGTAAAAAGGATTCGCTCGTCAGAAGCATGTCATACTTCAACACAACCATCACCTGCTCCACATTTATTATGGGGCTTGTTGCATCAATGGAAAAGAAAAACAGTGAGCAGAAGGATTTTGACGCAAGCTCAATAAATGCTGTCAAATCCAGCCTTATGGGACCTCTTGCGGGAATAGGTGATTCACTTTTCTGGGGAGTGCTTCGTGTGATTGCTGCAGGAATTGCAGTAGGTATGGGAATGTCAGGAAACGTGCTTGCACCGATTATTTTCCTGCTGCTGTTTAATATTCCTTCACTGTTTGTGAAATATTACGGAACATTTTTGGGATATAAGCTTGGCTCGGAGTACATTCAGAAGATGTACGAGAGTGGACTGATGAACATACTTACAAAGGCTGCAAGTATAGTCGGACTCATCATGGTCGGAGGAATGACTGCCAGCATGGTTACATTCAAATCCACCTTTGAGCTTAGCTTAAAGGGTGAATCAATATTGAATCTGCAGTCCATGCTTGACCAGATTTTTGTCGGAATTGTTCCTCTTGGACTGACACTGCTCTGCTATTATCTTTTGAAAAAGAAAAATGTCAGCGTGACAGTTTTGATTATCGGCGTGATTATTTTAAGTATTTTATTATCTGTTTTAGGAATTGCATAGAAAAGGAGTATTGCTTAATATGAAGGACTGGTGGAAAAACTCCGTAGTTTACCAGATTTATCCGAGAAGCTTTAAGGATTCAAACGGCGATGGATTTGGTGATCTTCAGGGTGTAATTGAAAAACTTGATTATTTAAAAGATCTCGGAATAGATGTCATATGGCTAAGCCCTGTTTTTGATTCGCCACAGGATGATAACGGCTATGATATCAGGGACTACAGAAGCATATACGAGGGCTTTGGCAGCAACGCTGATATGGAGGAGCTCATCAGTAAGGCGCATGAAAGAGGCATTAAGATAGTGCTTGACCTTGTGGTAAACCATACATCGGATGAGCATGAATGGTTTATCTGGAGCAAAAAGTCAAGGGACAACAAGTACAGCGATTACTATATCTGGAAGGATCCAAAGCCGGATGGAAGTGAGCCAAACAACTGGGGCTCAAGCTTCTGTGGAAGCGCATGGGAGTATTGTGAGGAAAGAGGACAGTACTATCTGCATTTTTACAGCAAAAAGCAGCCTGATTTGAACTGGGAAAACGAAAAGGTGAGACAGGAAGTATATGATCTTATGAAATTTTGGATGGATAAGGGCGCAGACGGTTGGCGTATGGATGTTATCGCATCTATTTCAAAGGACCAGAATTTCCCGGATTATGAGGAAGAGCCGGGCAGAAAATACTACACTGGAAAGTATCACAGCAATGGCCCAAGACTCCATGAGTTTATTCAGGAGATGAACAGAGAGGTGCTGTCAAAATATGACTGCATGACTGTCGGCGAGGCACCGGGCTCAACACCTGAGGTGGCAAGACTTTTCACAGATCCGGCAAGAAAAGAGCTTGATATGATATTCACGTTTGAGCACATGAATATCGACAGGATTCCGGGCTCAGTGAACAGAAAGTGGGCGCTAAAGCCATTTGACCTGAAGGAATTAAAGCGCGTCATGTCAGTATGGCAGGATAAGCTAAGCGGACAGGGCTGGAATGCACTTTATTTTGAGAATCATGACCAGCCGCGTATCATCTCGCGCTGGGGCAATGACACCACATACAGAAAAGAATGTGCGAAGGCATATGCCACGATTTTGCATGGTATGCAGGGAACTCCTTACGTATATCAGGGTGAGGAGATAGGAATGACTAACGTACATCTGCCACTTGATGAATATGAGGATATAGAGGTGCGTAATGCCTACAAGGAGCTGGTAAAGGAATCAGGCTCTATTTCAGAAGAGGACTTTAAGAAGGCCGTATGGAATAAAAGCCGAGACAATGCCAGAACAGCTATGCAGTGGGATGACAGTGAGAATGCAGGCTTTACAACAGGACAGCCGTGGTTTGCCGTTTCAGATAGATACAAAGAAATCAATGTAAAGGAAGCGCTTGCCGACAAGGATTCAATCTTTTATTACTATAAAAAGCTGATTGAGTTAAGGCATACAGAGCCTCTTATGACAGAAGGAAGCTATGAGCTGATTTTGCCGGAGGATGAGCAGATATTTGCATATTTCAGAAAAACAGACAAAGAGACCTGGCTTGTTGCTGCAAACATGTCTGAGGAAGAGATATCAGCAGACAGGCTGAAAGCACTTGTGAAATCAACAGCAGAGGTTAAAATTGCAAATTATCCTGACAGGGATGATTTGGATGCAAAGCTTAGACCATACGAAGCTTTTATGATGAAGGTTTCGGTTTAAGCTACCGGTTCAAACAGGTAGCCACAGCTTTATGAAAGGGTGAATACATTATGACAGAAAAATATATGATAGCGGTCGATATGGATGGCACTCTTCTAAACAGTAAAGGAAAAATAACAGAGAGGACACTTGATACTCTTAAGACCCTTCTGGATGCAGGTCACTATGTGGTGCCCGCATCCGGGAGGGCTTTTCCTATATTGCCGGAGGAGATTAAAAGCCTTTCAGGGATACAGTACGCGATACTTGAAAACGGAGCGGTTATATGGGATTGGGCAAAAAAATTGCCACTATTTGTGAAGCTGATGCCGGATGCAGTAGCACAGAGCATTTTGAAAAAAGTAAAGGAAGCTTATCCGGATGAAAAGTATGTTACAGAGCTCATCGCAGGTGGAATTGTCTGTGCACAGGCAAATGACAGGCCTTTATTCGCCAAGGAGTGCTTTGGCGGCAATTTTGAAGAATATATGCTCTCAAATCATGAATATATTGAGGATATTCATGAGCGTGTGGATATCCTCCAGAAGGCAGAGAAGATAAATCTATACTTTGAAAACCGTGATATAGCCGCAGAGGTCAGGAGATACTGGGGAAACATTCCGGGAATATGCGTGACCACATCCGTTGGAGGCAATGTAGAGTTTACTGCTGCAAATGTGAATAAGGGCACAGGCATAGCTTATCTGAGAAAGCACCTGGGTATAGATAAAAGTCACATAATTGCAATCGGTGACAACGAAAATGATGTTGAGATGTTTGAGGAGGCGGGAATCTCTGTTGCGATGGGAAATGCGAGAGACGATATAAAAAAGAAAGCAGCCCATGTGACCATTGATAATGACCGCGATGGGGCTGCCAGATATTTGCTTGATTTCTTTTCAAAGCATTAGTAGAGATATTTGCTAAGAAGCTATTAAAGGTTTACCTGACCAGCTTTTCCGCATAATCAAGTGCATCCACGATATTCTCATGGAAATTCTCTTTACCGACCAGCTCGATAAAACCATCCTTTTCCATGACATGCATAGGCTGTTCATTGACATGCGAAAAAATGAGTGTGATATTCTTGCGCTTGGCACGGTTAAAAAGCTCATGGAGCGATTTCATGGCGCTGGCATCAATCGCAGGAACACTTCTCATACGGATGACAACAGCCTTTGTGTGATGATGACTGTTGATGTTAAGTATCTGGTCTGCTGCCGCAAAAAACATAGGTCCGCATATCTCAAAAACACTGATAGAGTGTGGGATATCGCGGAGTTTTTCAGCCTCTCCCGGTGTGATATCAGGCGAGTCGGTGTATTTCCATGCTTTGATATCGGCAGTTTCAGCCATACGCTTCATGAAAAGCAGTGCTGCAAGTACAACGCCAATCTCGATAGCTACCACGAGGTCGAAAAATACTGTCAGGAAAAATGTTGCAACGAGTACGATGATATCGCTCTTTGGCGCACTCTTGCACAGGCGGAAAAATGATTCCCAGTCAGCCATATTTGCAGCAACAACGAGCAGAACAGCAGCAAGTGTTGTCATAGGGATGAGTGCAGCAAGAGGCATGAGTACGAGCAGTATCACTGTAAGCGTCACGCAGTGTGTGATTCCTGCTATAGGTGTGCGGCCGCCGTTTCGCACGTTTGCAGCAGTTCTTGCAATAGCACCGGTCGCAGGGATTCCACCGAACAGTCCCGAGAAGATATTTCCAAGTCCTTGGCCTATAAGCTCTGCATTTGATTTATGTGTATCTCCAATCATTCCATCGGAAACAACAGCCGAAAGCAGCGACTCAATTGCAGCAAGTACGGCTATGGTAAATGCCGGTGAGAGCATCTGCTGTACGAGCTTCATAGATATAGCCGGTACATGGAATTTGGGAAATGACGAGTCAAGCTGACCATATACACTTCCTATGGTATTTACATCAAGCTTTGCAAAATACACAATTGCCGTTGTGACAATTATCGCAACGAGTGAACCCGGGATTTTGTCGGTCACCTTAGGCCAGATAAGCATGATTGCAACAGCCACCAATCCGATAACTGTTGCGGTTACATTGATAGTGCCTATGTTTTTTCCATAGGCGATTATTTTGTCCCAAAATTCGGATGGTACGGATTTCATCTGAAGTCCGAAGAAATCCTTTAGCTGTCCGACAAAAAGTGTCACAGCGATACCACATGTGAATCCTGTAGTGATTGTGTATGGAATGTATTTAATCAGAGAGCCGAAACGACATATACCCATGATAACAAGTATTATTCCGGCAAGTATTGTTGCCACAATCAGTCCGTCAGTGCCGTATTCGGCAACTATTCCGTATATGATGACTACAAATGCAGCGGTCGGTCCGCCAATCTGCACACGGCTTCCGCCGAAAAATGAGATGAAAAAGCCTGCTATTATAGCTGTGTAAAGTCCCTGCTCAGGTCCGACACCTGAGGCAATCGCCAATGCTATAGATAGCGGCAGTGCGATGATGGCTACAATGATTCCGGCTATGATATCCTTTATCAGCTGCGCCTTTGAGTAGCCCTTCATCACATCAAAGAGCTTTGGTCTTAATTCGTTCATTGTCTGATTTATCCTTCCTATAATTTCAAGCCCTAAATCATTGATTTTTGGACTTTTTATTTAAAC